>NZ_CP109486.1:0-600000 GCF_035918235.1 Streptomyces sp. NBC_01445
GCGCCGCCGCTACGCGGCGGTTCCCGCGCTTCGCGCGGGAAGAACTCCCCGACTTCGTCGGGGAGTTGGCGTCACTCCGTGACGCCATGTCAGCACCGCTTCGCGCTGCTGACGGCTCGGATCGCTCCGCGATCCGGCCTGGCAGGCCCACGCTCCGCGTGGTCCCGCCAAAAGCGGCTGGCTACACAAGCCGATTGGCGGATGTGACGGTGCGTCTGTATGTGGCGCGCAGGCTCTTGACGACCCGTCATGCTTCTGGTCGGAATCGGACAGGGTGAGAATCTCCCAAGCGGCGTGTGTGTCATCATGGCAAGTGGGCTAGATTATGGCCTGGATGCTTACCACCGACCGCCCCTGCTGGCCCTGACTTGACCCCTGCCGAGCATATCTATCACGGGAGACCGTAATGGCAGCAATGAAACTTCTTCCACATCAGGTCGAAGCTGTCGATGGGATTCTGAGGACCCTTCAGACCCCGGCCGATGGCTGTATGCCGGCGCAGGGACTGCGGGCGCAGGTCGTCTCTGCAACTGGGTCGGGCAAGACATTGATGGCGGTGGAGGCAGCTCGCCGTCTGAAAGCGCGGCGGGTGTTGGTATTGGTGCCGACGCTGGATCTGCTGATGCAGACGGCCGCCGCGTGGCGGGCCGGCGGCCGTGGTGGGGGCATGGTGGGGGTGTGCTCGCTCAGTGCCGCGGACAGTCAGGGTGTGCCGTGCACGACCAGCGCGGAGGAGTTGCGGTTGTGGCTGCGGGGCCTGGAGCAGGTCACCGTGTTTGCTACCTACGCCTCGCTGGGGCTGCGGACGCTGCAGCGGGCGCACGGAGCCGGGGTTGGGGTCTGGGACCTGGTCGTGGTCGACGAGGCGCATCGGACGAGTGGTGATGCTGGTAAGCCGTGGGCGGCGGTGCATGACCAGCAGCAGATTCCGGCGCATCGTCGGTTGTATATGACGGCGACGCCGCGGGTGTGGGAGGCCGGTGGTGAGGTGCCGCGCATGGTTGCTTCCATGGATCGGGACAGCGAGCTCTTCGGGCCGGTGGCGTATGAGTTGAAGCTGTCCGAGGCGATCCGGCGCGGGATCGTGGCGCCCTATCAGGTCGTCTGTGTGGATATCCGCGACGAGGACGTCCATCGGGCGCTGCAGGGCGAGCCGTTGGGTTCTGATCATGTGCGGGGTGCGCGGTTGGCGGCTTTGCAGACTGGGCTGCTGACGGCGGCTGTGGAGGAGAAGTTGCGCAGGATTCTGACGTTCCACAGTCGGGTTGCGGAGGCGGAGGCGATGGCGGCCGGGGTGCCGGCCGTTGCTGGGCAGTTGCACGCTGATGACCCTGAGCGGTTCCCAGCGCCGGGGCGTGTGTGGGCGCAGTGGCTGTATGGCGAGCATCCTCCCTCCCACCGGCAGGCCGTGTTGCAGGAGTTCGCCTCGGATTTCATCCCGGGCACGGACGGTCGTGAGGTGAAGGCCGCGGTTCAGGTTCTGGGGTCCGTGAAGGTGCTGGGGGAAGGGGTCGATACGGCTCGCTGTGATGCGGTCGCTTTTATGGATGCGCGGGGTTCGATGGTGGACATCGTGCAAATGGTCGGACGTGCTCTGCGTATCCGGCCCGGTGAGGGAAAGCTCGCCACTTTGGTCGTTCCGGTATTTCTCGGTCCAGGCGAAGAAGGCGGGGAAATGCTGGTTTCGAATTCCTATGGCACCCTCAGTAAGGTTCTTGGAGCCTTGCGGGCGCACGACACAGAGACGATCGAGGCGCTCGCTGATCCCCGCGTGCGCAGCGGGAGTTGGGTCCAGGATGAGGATCAGGAGGAAGTCGTCGAAGGCGCCGTTGATGAGCAGGGCGACAGCGGCGCGGATGTTGCTGGTGGCGAGGTTGCCGAGCCGGTGGTCAGTGGGCCGGCTGCGGAGTTGCTGAAGTTCAGTACGCCGCGGGATCCGGCGTTGATCGCGCAGTTCATCCGCCTGCGGATCATCGATCCGGAGAACGCCTACTGGCGGCGCGGCGTCCAGGCCTGCATCCAGTACCTCAAGGAGAGCGGAGCGCAGGTGCTGCAGGCGCCGCAGCGGTACGTGACGCCGGATGACTGGTCGCCTGCGCGGTTTCCGCTGGGGGTGTGGTTGGCGGATCAGCGCAAGTACTACAACGCGGAGCTGCTCGAGGGTGAGCGGGTACGGCAGTTGGACAAGCTGGGCATGGTGTGGAACGCGCACGACAGCGCCTTCGATGAAGGCCTCGCCGTCGCCCGGGCTTGGGCGCAAGAGCACGGGCATCTGCTGGCGCCGGTCAGTGCCGTCGGTGAGGGCGGGTTCCCGGTTGGGGTGTGGCTGAAGAACCAGCGGGCTGCCGCGCGGCAGGCCGTGGAGGCTGCTCTCGCGCACGAACAGGGCCGGCTGGTGCCTGCGGGAGGGTGGGGACTCTCAGAGAGCCGTCCCAGGGCGCGTTGGACGCGATCGACCCGGGCTGGGGCCACGCGTCCGGCGAGTCTGGGGTGCGCACTAGCCCACGCCAGGTGAAACGCGCCGTTCGTGGGTCGGCGGCGGGCGCAGGCGGCGCGGTTCACATCGCCGGATGCCTCCTCGCTGCGACCACCCGACCGAGACTGGCGCCATTCCTCGACAGCCCGATCCAGCAAGTTGCCGATCAGATCACCGAGATACCACCCCTTCTCGTACGCCATACGCCGCAGGTCTTCGCGCTCGGCTTCGGCCAAGGTGATGAACTCCGGGTGGGCGTCCTCTTGCTGGTAGCCGCAGCACAGCACGCGCATACAGCGGCTCGTGGCCGGTTTGATCTCTCGTGACTCCCACGGCGGATAGGGGTAACGCTCCATCCCTTCCGCGCACCGTTGGACTTCTTCATGCTTCTGCCGACGCAACCGCGGACTGTGCTTTCGCCCGTAGTGGTGCTCGAACCACTGGCGCCGCGCGGGATCGCGTATCTCACGCTGTACCTGGGCTACACGGTCGTTGATCCCCTCGACAATCCGGAGTGGAAGGGTATGGCGAGCGAAGCCAGCCTTCGGGTACGCGTGGTGCAACTTCATGTCACGTGCCCACTCAACCGCAGACCTTTTCTGCTTTCAGCTGTTACACCGGTCGCAGGCAGGCACGAGGTTCCACCAGATGTCCCGTCCCGCCCTGCCCGCCAACGGCGCTTCATGCTCAAGGGTCTGTGCCTGCTGCTCGTCGCAGTACACACAGCTGCGCCCGTGCGCCATCAAGACCATGATCCATACCCAGAGGGGCTGATTCCCCCGGTCCTTGCTCAGCAATTCCTGTCCGGCCGCTGTCATCTCCACCCCTCAGCAACTCGCTTCGGCGGCATCGTACGGAGAGCTACTGACAAACAGCCTGGCCGACGGGATAGCTCGCCATGCCAAAGGGCAGAGCGAGGGCTTCCAGGCTTTGGGACCTGTCAGCGCCCAGCTCGGAACCCGACCTCACCGACGTCGTTCTGCACCTGACGCCTCTCGACCCCAGGCGTCCCGCGCGGGATCTGAGGTTCGGGGCTCGGCTGCTCTCCGCAGGGAGTTGGCCTCGTGCTGAGCCTTCGCTGATCTGAACCGCGCGCGCCGATGGCGGGACACGAGAAGCGCCCGCAGTCGCCCACCGAGAAACCGGGGCGCCTTCATCGTTCTCTGGTAAGAATCATGCGTGGATGCAGGTACAGCAGCCGTGGCCGGAGAGGCAATCGGTGGAGGGCTGACGGGACTTACAGCAGTCGCGACAGGCATGTTTGGTCTTCGGACCGCCCGCCTTCAGCTCACCTCACAAGAGTCAGAAGCAGCCCGCCAACGCCGCTTCGAGAGCCTCACCGAGTGACGCGGGCCCCGCTCGCAGGCTTACGCGGAGTTCGTCGCTGCCGGCCAAGATCTGATCGACGCGCTGTACGGGCGCGAGGAGGAGTTCCACCAGCAGTTCGATGACCTTTGGGAGAACATCCGCGAGCGCCGCTCCACAGTAGCCATCGCAGGACCAGATGCCGTGGTGACGGCGGCAGGCGACTTCGCCGACGAGGTCAGGAACTTCAGGAACGAACTCGGTCGCGCACGAATCCAAAGATCTCGTGCGTTCAACGAGAAGTACCGCTTCGAACGTCGGCTGGACGCTTTCACCCGGGCGGCACGCGCAGCGCTGGAATACGAAGGCCACCCACCGGTCGGGCCTGCCTCGGAGGCAGCTCCGCAAGCATGACCAGCGATGAATGCTAAGCGGCCTTCATCGTTTCGCATCACGGGGCCCTGCGCTCGCGCCCGCTGCCAAAGGCTGTTGAATTAGGTTCGGGTGTTCTGAACGAATGCGCTCCGGGCCACTTGATATTCATTCGTCACCCAGGCAAACGGACGTTGCTCGTCATCCGTCACCCATACCGGTTCGTCCTCTTCGAAAGCCGGGGTCCGGCCTGGAAATTGCAGCAAGTCTCCAAGGTCGGCCAGCCGGGATGCTGGGGGTATGAGCCGATCGGGGCCTTCCAGTTCCCAGGCGAGCAACCGCCTTGAGGAGGCGCTCGTACACCTCATCGGCGTGTTCGATCGATTCATCATGTCGCCGCTCGGCTTCTTCCCGCTGTCCCCTGGCTCTCTCCCTGACCGGCTCCTCGTTGCTGGCCTCGTCCTCATAGATCATGTGCAGCCAGGATGCGGCGCTCCAGCTGTGGTCGCAGGAACGCTTCAAGTCGTCGGCACGCGTCAGCACTTCGACGCATGCCTCGTGCTGGCTTGTCCTGCGTGCATGCACGAGTTGTGCCCGTCCCGCGGCCACTGCCGACTGGCGGGCTGCGCGGGCCTGCACGTAAACCGCGGGTACGCCTACGACCGCGAGGGCCGCCGAGATCATGTAGGTGATCATTTGTATGGACACACGGTGATCGTAACGACGGCTGCTCGCCGGGTGAGGGCTGCCGCAGTGCCGTTGTCGTTGAAGACGGGGACCCGCCGCGGCAGGCCTCTGCTCGAGACAGAGCAGGTCGGAGCGCAGCGGATCTCGGTAGACACGGAAATACGCATATGCCTCGTCAGCACCTGTTCTGTCGGGCGATGATGGGCGTGTGCGTGCTTCACGATTGTTGATCACAGGGTTTCGGGGCTGGGAGCGGCTGGATCTGCGCCCCAAGGATCATGTGCTGCTGGCGGGGGTGCCCCGGGCGGGGCGTTCCGACATCATGGCGGCGCTGGCCCGCGTGTTGGATCCGGATGCCGGCCGGGGGGCGGCTCTCACCGATCTGTTCGACAGCACGCGCCGTACCGACGACAGTGGCACCGAGGAGGCTGCGGACACGGAACAAGTGGGGAGCGCGGATCCGGACGTCGGGGACGGCGGATCCGAGTCCGCTTCGGCCGCGGAGCAGGCTCCGGAGGAAGAGCCGGTCGCCGAGTCTCCTGCGCTGCGTTGTGCGGAGGTTGAGGTGACGCTCACCGATTTCGACGCCGATGTGCAGCAGTTGGTCGACGGCTTCTTGGAGCCGCTAGATCCGTCGGGCTGTGCGAGCCAGGACGTGGATGTTCCCGCAGATGCTTCCTGGTGCGTGCGTCTGACGTATCGGCTCACCCATGACAGCGAGGCCGAGTCGCTGGAGTCGCTGGTGTACTTTCCGGCCCGCAGCAGTCCGGCGCGGGGGCAGTTCGCCAGGGTTCCTGCTGCCACGCGCCGGGCTCTGCCGGTGCTCGTACTGGACACCGCGGCGCCGTTGCAGCTGCGTGCCGGTGGGGCGTTCCGGCGCATTCTCGAGGAGCGGGATCCCAAGGCGGCTGCGGCCGCGTTCGACGTGCTGCGCGATGGGGTCGCCGAGGCTGTGGCCCGGTTGTCGGCCGATCCGGCGGTGGTCGAGGCTGTCGATGCGGTGCTGGCAGTCGGCGGAACCGGCGGCCGGTTCGGGGACCGGCCCGTCTCCGCTGCGGAGATGGGCTTCATGGCGGAGGATGGGTCTGTTGCCGCGTTGCTGCGCAGTCTGAGGGCTGCGGCCGACCTCGACGGCAGCGGTCTGCTCCCGTTGACCAGCCATGGCAGCACCGCGGGCGCCGTGTTGTCGGTGGCCGAGGCAATGCTGCTGGCCAATGTGCCGGGCGCGCTCGTCCTCGTCGACGACTTCGGTGACCGGCTCGATGCGGCGACGGCGGAACACCTCGCTGCCGTGCTGCGTGCGCAGTCGGGGCAGTTGTGGCTCTCGACTCGACGTCCCGAGGCGGCGCGTGCCTTCGAACCGACCGAGTTGGTCCGCCTGGTCCGCCATGGCGGCACCCGCACCCATCACCAGCTGACGCTGCCGACCGACCGCAAGATGCTGGTCGCGTTTCGTCAGCTGCACACCCAGCTGCTGGCCGCGCTTAGCTCGCCCACCGTCGCCATCACCGAGGGCCCGCATGACGTTGCGGTGCTGAGCATGGTGGACCGTCGCTTCCCGCCCCAGCAGCTGCCGCTGCCGGCGCACGGCGTGCGCCTGGTGGCGGCGGGAACAGGCATGGACGGAGGCATCGACCAGATCCCCCGGGTTGCCGAGTTGGCCCGGCAGCTGGGGTTTCGTGTCCTGGCGGTCGTGGACCGGGACAAGGAGACCGCCCAGTCCCGCGGGCAGCTCGACAAGATCAGAGCGGCGTGTGATGCGGTGGTGCGGCTGCCTGCGGGGGCGATCGAGCAGGCGATGCTTGAGGGCATCGGCCTGGACGTCATCGCCGAGGCCAGCACCACACTGACCGTCTATGGCATTCCTGACCCGGTGGCTGGACGCCTCGAGGAGCGGGCGGTCATCGACCTGTGCAAGGTGCTCCACAAGCACGGGCTGCACGAGCAGTTCCTGAGCGCCCTGTACGGCGAGACGAAGACGCATCCGCCGGTGATCGCGACGGTCCTGCTGACGCTCGCCGCGCAGGCGAACGCCGCCTACCGCGGCCCGGAACAGGTCGATCTCCTTTCGCTGCCCCGCCCCCAGGCCGTCCCCAGGGATGCACCCAAGGCAGACGAAGCATGATCTACAAGCCGAACGATGCCCAGCGCAGCGTCATCTCCAGCCAGGCCCCGGCGCTGGTGGTGCTGGGAGGGGCCGGCACCGGGAAAACGGTCACCGCCGTGGCAGCGGCCCGTGAGCATCTCCACGCCGCCGACGGGCAGTTGCTCGCCGTCCGGCAGAAGCTCGTGAAGCAGGGGGTACGCAGCAGCATGCCAGCGCGGACGCGGGCACTGTTCCTGTCGTTCTCCCGCACCGCGGTGTCACAGATCATGGATCGGGCGGCGGGCGTGATCGGACGCCTCGGCCCGCGGCTCGAGGTCGCGACGTTCCACGGATTCGCCTGGCGGATCATCACGGGCTTCGGCGCACATCACGGATTTCCTCCGCCACAGACGGTGCTGAGCAGCGCCAACAGTCGCGTTCCCGGCGCCCCGCCGGGCCTGGTCTACGACGACTTGATCCCCTCCGCGAGTGATCTGCTGCGACTGCCCGCCGTCGCGGCTCACTACGCGCAGCGCTACAGCATCGTCATCTGCGACGAGTTCCAGGACACGAGCTCCGCCGAGTGGACCTTCCTCCAGTTGATCGCGCCGTCCGCACGACGGATCTTCCTGGGAGACGTGCATCAGAGCATTTACGGCGGCTTCAAGCCCGGAGTGAGCCCGGCGGCTCGCGTCGACGCCGCCATGGCGCTGCCGGGAGCTTGCAAGATCCAGCTCCCGGCCTCCAGCTACCGCGACCCCAGTGGCGTTCTGCCGGCGGCGGCCGAAGCTGCCCGCGCCCGCTGTTTCGCTGACCCGGCAGTTGCCGAAGCCGCCGGCACGGGCCGCTTGCGTGTGACCCCTGTGCTGCGGGGAACGGGCCACGACGAGGTCCTCGAGCTGGTCCGGCAGGCCCGGCGCGAGAAGGACACCGTCAGCGTCTTCACCCATGGCATCGCAGCCACGACGACACTGTCCGATGCACTGACCGAGGCCCAACTCCCCCACGAACAAATCGGCTTCGGCGAGGCGCACGGTGAAGCACTGGCCGCCCAGCTCAGCCTGATCCAGTTCGCGCTCGGCGATGACAGCGCCCCGGTGCGCAGGACGCTGGCGGTGTTCGTCACCGCGGCCCTGCGCCGGGGCCGACAACTTCCCCCGCTGGCGGGGCAGATGCTGCACTGCACGAACCCGATTCTGGAGCGTCGGCTGATGGGGCTCTTGGACGATCTGCGTGCGGCGAGGGGCGGCCCGGAAGCGGGCCTGGGTCAGCTGGCCGATGTAGTGTCCGGAGCCTATGCCCGCATCGGCGCCTCCCGCGGGCGGGAGGCCTGGCAGCAGGCGGCAGCGCGCACCCGCAGCACGCTGCGTCTGTTCGGCGGTGAGCAGAGCATCGCCGCGGTGACGACGGAACTTCTGCGGCTTCGCGACGACTCCCTGGTGGGCTCCCTGTCTCCGCGCCAGCGCCCGGTCCAGGTGATGAACCTTCATCAGACCAAGGGCCGCGAGGCGGACACGACGATCCTCCTGTTGGGGCCGGACGAGTTCTACGGCTACGAACAGGAGCCGTTCCCCGACGGGTCGCGGCTGCTATATGTCGTGTTGACCCGGGCACGGCGTACCGCGCATCTCGTCGTGCCCGGGCGCCCGCATCCTCTCTGGTCGCCGCTGGTCGCAGCCGTGTCCGCAGCCGCTTCGCAGCCCGCAAGCTAGGGCGCGGCGGCAGGTGCCGTGGCGGCTGTGCTGGCCGCGGCCCGGGCCCCGTCTTGAGCCCTGCCCCCGGGCCCTTCCCCTGTATCCAGTGCGGGGCCGGTGTTGGCCGCTGGCGCCGAGTTCTTGTGCGGTCTGGTCAACACGCCGTCGCTCGGCTCGTCGTCCTGCCGTCTGGTGACGTGTGCGTGGTGCGCGCAGTGCGCGAAGCGTTCCGGCTTGGTGTGCTTTGACGCGTTGTGCTCGGCGTCGTTTGATCCGGTGTCCGGACTGGAGCGGGACGGGGCAACGGCCGTGAGTCTGGATGCTGGTGTGGCTCCGATGGGGGCGCATCGGTCTTCCCCTGTGGGGTGGACGTACGGCTGGGGGCGGTGTGCGCCAGTGGACAGAACGTGAAGGAGTCGTGTTCACTTCGTGACGCCGGAGTGTGCGGCCCCTTGCAGGGCGTCGCGCTGCCACGGCAGCTGCGGGGTCGGCCAGGCCCTGCGGGCTGGCAGGCGGGAAACACCGTGCACGGCAGAGCGCCCTGGTTCTTCCGGGGCGCTTCTTGACTCAAGTGACACGGCGTTTCCTCCTTTCGACGCAGCGCCAGTGCGTCACGTCAGTGAGCACCAGGGGGAAAGATCATGGTTCACGCACCACAGAAGACGGTCGAACTGCCGTGCCGCATGCAGCACTTGAAGCGCGACCGTCGGGGTTACCCGGTGATCGCGACAGTGGAGCGCAGTGCCGCGGGGGTGAACTTCGGGGCGATCAGTGAGCGGCGCAAGCTGGCGCTTGCGACCTTCGACTGGTGCGCCGTGTGCGGCCTGCCGTTCGGGGACGAGCTGCGCTGGCAGGTGATCCTGCAGGACGGGCCGTTGCCGACTGCCGAGATTAGCGGGGAGGCGCCCGTGCACGAGGTGTGCGCGCTGTATGCGGCACAGGTCTGCCCGTTCCTGTTCTCCCCCAGCTCGCGGCTGGGGGACGAGGCCAGGAAGGGAACGGTCCGCACGGAGGTCATGCGATTCGCCGGCTTCCGCGAGACCATCGGCGTGTTCGCGCACGAGTCGGGGCTGCAGCCGGGAGTCTACACACTGCACTACGAGCAGGCGCAGCGAGCGGACGACTTCTCGTATCGCGATGCGGCGGGCGTCCGGGAGCGGTTCGCCAAGGCCCTCGCAGACGAGGAAGAACTGCCGTTGAGCGACGCGGAAGCCGAGCTGGTACGGCTGTTCAACCGCGTGAACGATCACGACGACGGTGACGTGGTGACCGGTGCCGCCCTGGTCGCCGGGGCCGCCTTCGCCAAGGACGTCTTCCGTCTGCAGGGCCTGAAAGCGTTCCAGGGCAAGCAGTACCCCACGGTCGCTGGACTGTTCCTGAAAGGCACGGCACAAGAGATCCGCGGCTTCTCGGACGAGGCGAACGACGAGGCGTTCGGTGCCGTCGGCCCCTGGCTGCTGGAGCACATGGACAACCTTCCGACGCCGCTTTCCCGGTGGCGCACCCGCGGCGCCAGCATGGTGCGCCGCCCGTCCCAGCGCCCCGAAGGCCCCGGGCGCAGCATCGCGAAGAACGCCCCGTGCCCGTGCGGGTCCGGGCGCAAGGCGCGGCGGTGCCACCCGGCAGGCGTTGCGGCCCAGTAGCCGGGAAGTCCTTGCAAGGTTGTTGCGACCGGGCGTAGTTGACCACGGTGCGCGGCTCGTGGCCGGTCACCGGACCGCTCCCGGCTCGCCCGCGGTCACCCGTGCGCTGTAAAGGTCACCGCGGTGTCAACGCGCCCCGGGCCGCTCACAACCGGACGTGGTAGACGTGGGCGTCGTCGTCGGCGGAGGCTCCGAAGTCACGCGCGGCGAGGGCTGGCTCGTGCACGTATGAGGGGGAATATGGGGGCATGGTTTGAGCGCATGGCGGCTATCCCTGGCATCGCCTTTTCCGGGAGCCCGGGGGTCGTGCGTGAGGCGTTGCCGGGGGCGGGAGTTCGTCCGGATGAGTCGTACGGCTCGCCAATGTGGCCGACCTCCGAAGGCAGCACGTCCGCGACACCGGCCAGTCGCCATGTGCCGTTCGAGGCACGCGGCACTGAGCTGATCGCCCGTGTGTGGGAGGCGTTGGAAGTTCCTGGCTCGGCCATG
Organism: Streptomyces sp. NBC_01445; assembly: GCF_035918235.1. Lineage (NCBI taxonomy): Bacteria > Bacillati > Actinomycetota > Actinomycetes > Kitasatosporales > Streptomycetaceae > Streptomyces > Streptomyces sp. NBC_01445. The sequence continues at coordinate 10,753 of NZ_CP109486.1, forward strand.
GACTACCACTTCGTTCTGCAGGGTGCGGTGGATCGGCTGTGGAGTGCACGCGGTAGGGAACCGGCGGCACTGGCTGCGCTCGAGGTGTTCGCCTTGCTGGATTTGGAGTTGATGGAGGCTGCCCCGCAGGCGGTGTCCTTCGACGCCCCCGCTGCCCCGAACACATTTGTGCGGGTGTCGTCGGTGCCCCGGTTGATTGGTCTGCTCGAGCGCGAGGGCACCTTCGCGGAGGCGCTTGAGCTGGCGGGGCGGCTGGCCCGTTTCGGGCAGGGCCAGGACGTGGCGGCCCGGCTGAAGGAGAAGGTCCAGGCACTGGCTGCCGAGGCCGCGGCACAGGATGGATCGTCATGAGTGCGGGGCTGGAGCGACTGATCCCGGCTGCCTCCTACTTGGAGGAGGCGTTCTTGCGGTGGGTGCTGACGCCGGCCGTGGACGCATCGGTCGTCTCGCGGGTGCACAGTCAGTATCCGGTCACGGTCGAGGAGCGGAGCTACCGGCTGGACTACCTGATCGCGGGTGAGACGCTGCAGTTGGCCGTCGAGCTGGACGGGTTCGCCTTCCACAGTGACCGGGCCGCGTTCACCTACGACCGGCTGCGGCAGAACGATCTGGCTGCGACCGGCCTGACCGTGCTGCGGTTCTCCTACGATGCGGTGCGCGTGGACACCGCGCGCTGCGTGGCCCAGTTGCAGGCGCTGCTGCGACAGGATCCGCTCCTGGCGCCGCTGGTGAGTGCCGTGCCGCGCGTCGAGGTGCCGGACATGGCCGGCGATCCGATGCGGGCGGCTGATCCGCCCCGCCGATCCGAGCCAATGTCGGGTGGGTCGTATTTTGCCGATGCGCGCACGGGGGTGGACCGGGCACCGTTGCGGTCGTGCCAGGACGAGGCGTTGACTGCGCTCGCGAACTACTACGCCTCCGGCGGCCGGCATGCGGCGACGGTGATGGCGGTCGGGGCCGGCAAGACGGCCCTGGGCGTGGCGGCCGCGTTGTCGTTCAGCAGGAAGCGGGCGTTGGTGGTGACGCCGGGCTCGGTGATCCGCGGCACCTTCGCCAAGGCGCTCGATCCGGGAGTGCCGGGCAATGTGTTGTACGGGCTGGCTGGCGGACCGCTGTTGCCTGGTGTCCGCCCGCCGGCCACGCTCGTCCTGGACGCGGATGACGGGCAGATCAGCCGGGTCAGCCGAGAGCAGCTGCTGGCAGCGGACGTCCTCGTCACGAACTTTCATGCGCTGGGCACCGGCGCGAGTGGCGGGGATCTCCTGGCGAAGCTGGAGCCGGACGACGTCGACTTCATCGTCGTCGATGAGGCGCACATCGCGGCCAGCGCCTCGTATCAGCGGCTGTTCGCGCACTTTGCGGGTGCGCGCACGCTGCTGATGTCGGCGTGCTTTCAGCGCTTGGACGGCAAGCCGATCGACGCCGATGTCGTCTACCGCTATCGGCTGGTGGACTCCGTCGCGGACGGCTCGGCGAAGAACCTGCGGGTGCACCGGTTCGCCCCCGAGGTGGCATCGACGGTGTACGAGGCGGTGTGGCCGGACGGACGGCGCGAGCAGATCGTGGGCCGGGACGCGTTGTTGGCCGCGCTGGGCGATGAGCGGAAAATAGCCCGCATCACCGCTCAGTCCGAGGCCCCGATCCGGCAGGTGATGGCGGTGACGCGGGCGTGTCTTGATGCGCAAGCCAAGCTGTTGGCACCCGTCAAACCCCGGGTGTTGTTCGCGGCGATGGGCCAGGCGCATGCCGAGCAGATCGCGCGGATCGCCGAGGAGTACGGGATTGCCTGCGCCACGCTGCACCACAGCATGCCCGCGTCCACGATCGCCTCCACACGACGTCGGTTCGAGTCCGACGCCGGGGACCTGCAGGGCATCGTGCAGCTGCGGATGCTCGGCCAGGGTTACGACTTTCCGCCGATCACCGTCGTCGTGCCGATCCGCCCCTATGGCAGCTTCGGCGAGTTCTACCAGTTCCTCGGCCGCGGGGTTCGCGTCCTGCGCCACCCGTCAGTGGCCGCCGACCAGCAGTACCTGGACGTGGTCTGCCATGCCGAACTCGGCCTGGAGGAGCACCTGGAGGCCACGTGTTTGGACAACGACATGGACCCCGCTGTGCTCCTGGACGTTCCGCCGATCGACCCCGCCTCCCTGGAAGAGGACCTAGCCAGTCCAGACGGCATGGCACAGGGGGACGGCGGGGGCCCGGGTGGGATGGACGCGTTCGTGCTGTACGAACAAGGACGCGTCGAGCAGCGCGTGGTCCATGAACTGGACCGGGTGGAGGCGCGCAGGGACGAGCGGGAGATGCAGCTGATGGCCCAGCGCTACGCCGTCTATGCGCAGGGCACCGCGTCCCCGGTGCCTTTTGAACAGTTCGTCGAGTACATGCGGAGGCTGACCGGTGGCCAGTAACCCGTCGCGCTGGTGGCAGCAGATGCTGGACAGCAGCCCCGAAGCGGCGCTCGCCCTGGAGCGGGCGGCCGGGATGCAGCAGCGCTTCGCTGAGGTCGATGCGCTGGCAGCCAGGCTGCTGGCCGCAGGGCTGGCCGGAGAACCGATTGCCACCGTCGTCCGCGGCCGGGGGCGCCATGTGCCGGACACCGGCACGGTGACGGCTCTCACCCGAGCCGAAGAAGTCTGCTGCGCCCGCGTATTTGACGTCCAGGAGCAGCAGCGACACGGCGCGTGGTACCTGCCGGAAAGACTGTCGGTGAAGGCGGGGGCGGTCAACCTGCCGCATCTGCTGCGTGAACGCCCGGCCCATGCCCTGACGCTGGCCGCCGATGACACGGCCCGTCTCACCGCGGTGGAGGGCTGGGACACGGTGCTGCTGTGGGCGCTGCTGGTGCCCTTGTTCGAGACGCTGCTCCAGCCGGTGCGGATACGGGCGGCCGGGGAGATCTTCCCGCGTACTGAACAGCAGCGGTCCTGGACGGCCGTGGGGGAGCGTTTCCGGCTGCTGGGTATCGGCAAGGGCCCGCTGGACGCCTTCCGTTTCGGCGGCGGCTGGCACGAATTGGACCGTGCCGGGCAGCAGCGGGCCCGCCTGGATCTGCTGGACACTCTGGCTACCGCTGATCTCGCGCAGTTCGTCGCACATTTCCGGATCCAGCGGTTGCAGGCACTGATGGCTGGATTCGCCAAGAAGGCCAAGACGGGCACCGCCCTGGCCCGCCGGGTACTCACCAAGGAACTCCAGCCCGTCGCCTCAGCGTACTTCGGCGGCGACTGGCTGGCCGTGCTGGACTATCTCCAGGTCCCGCCACACCCGGATGAGGAGATCATCACCGCGCTGCCCGAGCCTCGTCTGTACGTCGGCATGGCCGCCCAGACGGCCGACATGGCGGCCGCGGCGGGAATCGCGGAGGACGAGGCGCATGCGATGCTCGCTGCCTTCCTCGGCGGCAGCACTTCCGTGTCCCCGGTGGAAGAGCGGGCTGCGGCCCTGCGTGACTGGTGGGTGGGGTTCGACCAGGCGCACGCCGTCCAGGCGCGGGGCATGCCGTCGTTGTGGGGGCTGGTCGATCAGGACCTGATGGCGCTGTCCCGCATCGAGAGAGGGTTCACCCCGCAGGCGTACCGGGAGCATCTGCCCGCCGATCTGCGGCAGCGGGTGGAGCGGCTGTGGGAGACAGTGACGCTCCAGCGGCACCCGGGCAGCATCGTCAGCAACCCGCGCCCGCACCAGACCATGGCCGAAGCTCTCGGTCCTGCGGTCGAGTTCTGGCACGGCGTCGGTCTGACCGCCTGGTTCGAGTGCGAAGGCCCCTACTCGCGCACCACGTTGGATCGTGTCGACCGCTACTACAGCAAACCGCTGGCTGCCCTGCGGGCGGCCGGATGCCCCGTCAACACTGAATTCTTCCGTGAGCTGCAGGCGTCCGAACAGTTCCTGGGGCCGGAAAAGGAAATCACCAACAGCGAGAACCGTACGGTCGACACGCCGTACGGTCAGGCGACGTTCACCTCCAGCATGAGTCACGGCACGCGTCGGGAAGGCTTCGAGCGGGTGCGGGACCTCATCACCCGGCACCGGCGTGCCTGGGCCGATCAGTATCTCGCTCCCTTCGTGGAACACCGCTGGCGCTCCGAGTTGGAGGAGGTCGCTCACCAGCACCACCGCGTCGTCGCCGCCAAGGGCCGTCCTCCCACGCTGCCCCAGTTCGCCCGGTTCGCCACCGCGGCAGCCAACCACTGGACGGGCGGCGACCTGGGCGCGCTGTGCACAGCCATCGGCGAGCCGGCGCGGTCCCCACAGCAGCGGCCCACCCGCCTGCTGGCTGAAGACGGCTATGACTTCGCCCGCCGCGTGTACCAGGAGCTCGGGGGCAAGCCTGCCGACCACGACACCTGGGTGAACAACCCGGAGGAAACCCAACGGCAGTGGCAGCTCAGCCGCCTGGCCACCGAGAGCCTGCGCTACCTCCAGCTGCAGGAAGCATTCGGGCGGCCGCCCACCGCCAAGGAGTTCGGCGCCCAACGTCTGACCTGGCCGTGGCCAGGTGAGGAAGCCGAAGGCTGGCCCGTCCTCCAGCACGTTCTCGCCGCGCTCACCTGCCCCGGCCCGTCCCCGGCCGCACCCCGCTCCCCCGCCGCCCCTGCGCCTCCCGCCGGGGAAGGCGGCACGCCGCGCCTGCTGGTGAAGGGAGCCAACGCAGCCCTGCACACCGAGCCGACCACGATTCGCATCGCTGCCGCCGGCGTACCCGTTGACGTGTCCGCTGTCCTCCTGAGCCGCAACGGCAAAGTGCGCAACGACGACGACCTCGTCTTCTACAACCACCCCAGCCACGACGGGGTCCGCGTCGGCGGGGACACCGTCACCGCCGATCTGGGCTCCATCCCTGACGACGTCGCGGCGATCGCCGTCATCGTCAGCATCGACCTCGAGGCACAGCCCACAGCAGTATTCGGCCAGTACACCTTCTGGCAAGCAGGCATCACGCAGCCGTCCGGAGCCCCGCTGTCCTTCGCGCCGGACCCCTTCTCCTCGGGTGAGACCGTCACCATCGTGGTGGAGCTCTATCGCCGTACGACCGGATGGAAGGTTCGCGCAGTCGGACAAGGCTACGACACAGGCCTCGCTGGCCTGGCCACCGACTACGGCATCAACGTCGAAGCCTGACGGCCGGGCAGCCCCGACGAAGTGTCCGCAGCATCCCGCGTGCGGGGAGAACGTGCAGCCGAAGGGCTTCTGCTGAACAGCACTGCTGATTCGCCGCGCCCGTCTCCCCTGTCCCCTTGCCGAGCTCGGTCTGTCTGGGCCCGTTCAGGGGGCGGGCTGGGTGAGGGGCGCAGGGGTTCGATGGCCGTGGGCGTAGCTAAGCAGGTATAGCGCTGCCTGGAGGATGAGTGCGACGCGGTGCTTGGGTGGGCTGTCGATCAATCCGTGGCAGATGTCGTTGCGCAGATTCATCCCGCGGTCGGGATCGGCGAGGAGAAGGTTCAGGGCTCGACTCCAGTCCGCGGGATACCCGGCGTCCGGCATGCTGCGGATGAGGCCGCCCAGTTGCTCGACGGTGCCGGGGGTACGCCCCTGGGACACAGACACGATCGGAACTCGGGGGCGCAGGAGCTGCCGGAGGATCTGCTCGACCTGGGGCAGGGCGACGCACGCTGCCGCGTCGAACTCCCCCAACCAGAAGTACCGGAAGGCGTGGGCCAGGGTCCGTGCCCGCGGCCCGGGCAGGACGGTGTCGTGGGCCAGGGCGCCGATCAGCTCGGCCTCGTCGGGGACGAAGCGTTCTTGAATGCGGTCGAGCTGATCCGCGGCGAGGTGCCCGAGAAAGTCCATCGCGAGGACCTGCAACGCGACGGCATGGTTGTCGTCGGCGTCGACGGGCTGGAAGGTCTGGACAGGCCCCATCGCGTTGATGCGCGTGCGCGGGATTCGCAGCAGACGTTCCAGTAGGTGCGCATCATCGGCGTGCTCGCGCATCGCCGGATGGACGTCGTGGGCGGTTCGCCACAGGGCGTCCCGCAGGTCTACAGCGCCGTCGATGTGTGCTCGCATCCCGGCGGACAGTCCCCGCGGAGGGGTGAGCACCCGACGGAACCGAGACCATTCCAGGGAGCCCGGGTCGGTCTGTTGCAGGGCCAACTCGGCACGTACCCGCAGCTCAGACAGTCCCCAATTCCGTGCTTCGGTCGCGGCCCGGGTCAGCAGCTGATGACGACGGAAACCGACGTTGACGTCGGCATCGGCGGCGTCAAGCAGGGCGCTGACGATCTGGGTTTCAATGTCCGTTCGGCGGGGCCCGGATGCGACCTCCTGCCGCAGCAGCTTGAGAAAGCCGACACGGGCGTGCACATCGCTGGCGTAGCGGCGTGCAGCGCGTTCCGCGAAGTCCGTGATGTCATCCCCCTGATCGCGTAGTTCTTCCAGGAGGCCGTTCACGATCCTCGGCTCGTCCTCGGGGCTGTCCAGGACGCGTTCGACCAGGGCAACCATGTCCTTTGTGACGCGCTGCTTCAGATCCTTCTGGTTGAAGGTCCGGGCGAGGTCTCGGGCCCAGCTCAGGCACTCGGTGGGGCATAGCAGCCCGGGAAACCGCTCGGGGGCGGCGAGCAGAAGCGCTGCCGCGTCCAGGTACCCGACGGCCGCGCTGCGGGCGCGATCATGCTTACGGCCGTGTCCTCGGTCCAACAGCAGATGATGAAGGCGGGCCCGGACCAACGGGGTACTCACGGCATCGGCGAAAACGCTCCAGATCTCCAACTGTTCGGCCGTGAACTCGGCCTGGCTCGTGGAGCGTTCCTTGGAGCCCTGTGCCTTCCCGGTCCACGGTGGCTGGAGTCTCAGGGCAGCGAGCAGTGCATCGCGCTGCTGTGTCCAGGAGTGAGTAGGAGACTTCCCCCGCCGGGGGAGTTTGGAAATACTCCCACCACTGGCATTCCCTTCCCTCAAGAAGGTCGGTCTGCGTCTTCATGCGCCACCATCCCCAGCATCTCCTAAGGCCCCCCACCACCCATCCGCGCATGCGCTGGTACGGAAAGCGGCATCTGCTCATACCCGCCGCACTCGTGCTTGGGCTGATGACGGGCTCGTGCGGAGTGGACAGCGAGCAGGACAAGGCAGCCAAGCTCGAGCCGACGGCATCCGCTGCGGCCACGGCCAGCCCCGCTCCGACCGCAACCGTGACAACCAATGCAATACCCAAGATCATCGACTGGACAGGCAAGACCCTCGATGAGGCCGTCACAGCGCAAAACGCGACAGGCTACGACGTCCATCAGACCGACAAGCATCCTGCGGAGGGCGGGCGCGCGCTACCCGACAGGGTTTCCACCTGGACCGTGTGCGCCACCTCCCCGCAGGCAGGCAAGCCGTTCAAGGACGAACAGCACAAGCTGATCGTGTGGCTGACCGCCCCACACAGCGAATGCCCGGACACGATCAGTAAGGAAGAGAGCAAGGCTCCCGCCCCCCGCCCCAAGCCCACGCCGGAGCCGACCGAGACGAGTAGCAGCGGGGGAAGCTCAAGCGGATCCTCCAGCGGCGGTACGAGTACTCAGCGCGGCGTGCACCCCGGCGCGTTCTGCTCCCCGCCCGGAGCCATGGGCTACACATCCGCCGGGACCCTCATGACCTGCGCCACCACCCCCAACAGCCCCGACCGGGCCCGCTGGCACGCCGCCTGAACGCCACCGCCGGTGAGGTCGCGGGTGTGGTGGCGCCAGTCGTCATGTGGGTCGCGGTAAGGGTGGACAGACCTGCTCGCTGAGACAGGAATCCTCATCACCGTCGCTCGCGCGCCATCCCTCCAACCCCAAGTCGACGACCACGAAAGCCCGTTACCGGCCCGTGGGTAGGCCGCCGTTCGCATCCCGAGTCGACTGGAACCTATTCGGCCGCTGGCACGGCGAACTGACGCCTCGGTTTCGCCTCAGGCTTGAGCCCGACCAGGCGCGGGGCACGCTGTACGTCCGCTCCGACGGACCGGCCGGTCTCGGCAAGCTCTCAGGGAGTCAGGTCCAAGGTCCGGACTGACTGGCCTTCCCACCGCTTCGGCGAAGTTGTCGCGATGATGGCGCCATCCGGCCTGTCCACGGTCGGCTGCGCCGCGTACTGGGCATGAGCGACGCCCCAGGTCTCATGCCGGGCCACCGCAAGGGCTGCAGGCAGATCGAGGTCGAGGACCGTGACACCGGGCAGCGCAGCAATGTGTTCGGCCGTGCCCGGCCTGCTGCGATCGGCTTCGACCAGGACGCACGCCGGCGCGTACAGGAACCAGTCGGGCTCGGCATGCGCACGGTGGATCAGGCGGGAAGCCAGGACGTTGCCCTGGCCTGCGGCGGAGACCGCGGTCTCGTCCAGGACGATGTGCATGGCCTGGCTCACCGGCCGGTCACCTGCGCCAGGCGCCGGTCCAGCTCACCGTCGAGATCCCGCTCCTCGGCGACGGTCGGCGCATAGCCGCTCCACTCCTCGAGGGCGGCCCGTGCCTGTTCGGCGCGCTCGGCCCGCTCCTGCGGCGTCAGCAGCGTCTCGGCCAGGCGCGCCAGGTAGGCCCGCAGCGACAGGCCCTCGCTGGCCGCGATCGCCGCGAGGCGGTCCTTGGCTTCCTCGGGGATACGGACATTGGCATCAGGCATCGTTCCGCTCCTTCCCACACTGCCAGCATACGGGTACGTACCCGTACCCGTATGCTGATCGCCTCCCGCAGTCGCCCTGGAGCGACCCCACCGGTGCGCGGACGGCGCGGCTCAGAAGCAGGTCAGCGTGCGAGTGTGACCTTGACTGGTGCGTTGGGGCAGCGGGTCGCGTTCTCGACGAGAACCTCTTCTTCGGACGGGTCGATGGCGAGCTGCCAGCGGACCTTCATAGCGATCGAGTCGGCGATGTACTCGCACCGGTCGCCTTCGAACGGTGGCATCCACGTGGACGGGTCCTGGTCTGCCTTCGACCGGTTCGTCTTCGCAGAGACCGCAATCAGCGAGCGGTCATCACCGAGATATTGCTGGTGTTCGCGTCGGGGCGTGGCCAGGGGGTCACGTCGACGGCGAGCACGATGCCGCCGCCGGGACCGCGCGGGAGGTCACGCAGCGCGAAGGACCAGTGCGAGGTCGAGGCTGCTCTGAAGAAGGCTGTGCGATATCCCGAGCCTGGCGCCGAAGCGGCCTGAAGACGCAGCCTTGCCTCAGTGCGTGTGGTGATCGGTCCTGATGCGCTTCTAGGAAGGGGACGACGGGTGAATGCCGGCGTGCAGCACTGGGAGGACTGGTTCGCCGCCGGCGACGGGTTCCTACGCCCAGGTGCGGGCGAGATGAGCCTCCTTACCAGGCACCTGCCACCTGCAGCCGGGGCGCGGGCTCTGGATGTGGGGTGCGGGCTGGGCGGATACGCCGCGGAACTGGCCCAAGTCGGGTACACAACCCTCGCCGTGGACTGGGCGGTCTCCTCAGTTGCCGCCGTCCGCGATCGCTACGAGGGTCTGGAGCCGAATCTCGAGGCTCGCCAGGTCGATTTCGAGGATGCCAAGGCCGTCGCTGAGCTGCCTCGGGACAGCTTCGACGTGGTGACGATGCGGTTGGTGTACGCATTCATGAACGACAGGCCGGCCGTCGCCGGGCGGGTGCGCCGTTTGCTCCGGCCCGGCGGGGTGTGGGTGGTGACGACCCCGCTCGCGAATCGCCTCCCGGCCGATCGAGCGCACATCGCCCTGGCCGGCCAGGACATCGGCGGTCTCCTGGCGGGGTGGGACAGCGGTGCCTGGTACGACCTGGAGCCCGGCGGTCTGCGCTGTTTCATCCTTCAGAAATGACCTGGACAAGAGGGTTCCTCGGCCGCCGACGGTCGAGGAACCCTCTCTACTGCAGGCTCGCGTCTTGGCGACTTGGGCCATGCCCGTTAGGTCGCCCGCTGGGGTGGCGCGCTCCGCAATCGCGGGCGTGACCTCCAGCGGGAAGAAGCCCAGGGAGCCGGTAGATCTGCTCCGCGGCGTGAGCCGAAGCCGAGCATCGCTCGCAGGTAACCCCAAACCCTGACCTAGCCCGCCCCGGCGGCGGCGAGGTGGGCGTCCACGGCGACGACGCCGTCGACGCCCTGGCAGAGGCCCACGACCACCGGGCCGAGACGCGGTTCCGGGACGTGACCGCGCAGGGTGACGACCCCGTCCCGGACCTCGACTGCGACGGTGCCCTCGTCCAGGCCGAGGATGCGCCCCAGGACGTCCTGCTCCACCTCGCCGCGGATCTCGGCGTCGGAGCGGATGAAGGCGTCGAGCAGATCGCTACGGCTGACGATGCCGATGAGGAGCCCGTCGTCGCCGACCACCGGCAGCTGCTTGACGTGCCGACTGCGGAGTTCTCGAGCGGCCAGAGGGATCGTCCAGTCGGCGTGGGCGGTGAAGACGGGGCTGCTCATGAGCGCGCCCGCGGTCCGAGCCCGGGCCTTGCCCCAGGCGCCCTCATCGCTCCCGTCCTGCCCCTGCGGATCGGGCATTCCGGTCTCGTGCCGCAGCACATCGGACGCGGACACGACGCCGACGAGAGCGCCGTCGTCGTCGACGACCGGGGCCGCGACGATGTCGTTCGCATCCAGCAGGCCGACGACGTCCTGGACCGAGGTGTCGGGGTGGAGGGTGACGACATCCCCGGTCATCACGTCACCGACGGTGCGGCGGTGCAGCATGGCGTCGGCCTCCTCTGTTTGCGACGGGGCTGCCCCGGTCGGACCACCCGGGCGGACTGCGCGCGGAGCTCCGGCCTCCGAGGCCCTGCCGGATCGTCAACGCGTCTTCTCTACCCATGACAGCACCCCGCCGCTCCAGCGGCCAGTGGCGTTTGACCTGGCGAGGAGAGCAGCGGCCCCCACGGCCAGAGTGCCTCCGAGCGCGCGGTAGGTGCTGGCACATCGACGCCATGTCCGCGTCCGTCTGGAGTTGAGCGTTGCAGTTGGCCGAGCGCGCCAACTAGGGCACTCGGCCACAGCAACGACACAGTGGGACACGCGGGACCCAGGACTCGTGTTGTTCGATTTTTGTTCGATACATTGGTGACAGAACAAGTCATGCGACTTGAATCGGTGCTCGTGTGATCGGAGGTGCAACGTGACGGCCTCCGGGTTCTCTCACCTGCACGTCGCCTCCGGGTACTCGGCCCGGTACGGTGCCTCGCTCCCCCACGACTTGGTCCGCCGGGCCGCCGAGCGCGGCCTCACCACGCTCGCGCTGACCGACCGCGACACAGTCGCCGGGACGGTGCGGTTCGCCAAGGCCGCGGCCGCCGCCGGTGTGCGCCCGATCTTCGGCGTGGACCTCGCCGTTGCTCCCGCCGCTGAGCCCGACCCTGCTGTGGGACGGCGCCGTACGCCGGTGCGTGGCGGTGCGCATGTGGTGGAGGCGCGGTGGCGGGTGACGCTGCTGGCGCAGGACGTGGGCGGGTGGGCCCGGCTGTGCCGGATCGTGTCGGCCGCGCATGCCGCGCCCGTGGACGGGGTGCCGGTGGCGGCCTGGCCGGTGCTTCAGGAGCACCTCGGTGAGGGTCTGGTGGTGTTGCTCGGTCCTGCGTCGGAGCCGGTGGCTGCGCTGATGGCGGGGCGGCAGGATCTGGCTGAGCGGCTGCTCGCGCAGTGGCGGACGATCGCCGGGCCGGGCCTGCGGTTGGAGACGGTCTACCTGGGCCGGTCGGGGACCGGGGCGGGGTCGTTGCGGTTGGCGGCGCGGACCGTGCAACTCGGTGACGACCTCAGCGTGCCGGTGGTCGTCTCGAACTCGGTGCGGTACGCCGATCCCGCCCAGCACCGCCTGGCGGATGTGCTGGATGCTGCCCGTCTGCTGCGTCCGATCGACCGGCGTCACGTCGACAGCGGTGAGGGGTGGCTCAAGAGTGGCGGTGAGATGGCGGCGGTCGCGGCGCGGATCGCCGAGGCCGCGGGCCATGGCCCCGAGCGGGCGGCCGCGCTGCTCGCCGAGACCGAGGCGACGGCGGCCTCCTGCACGTTGAGCGCACAGGATTTGGGGATGGGGCGGCCGCACTTTCCCGAGCCGCACGTGGTGGGCGCCGACCGGGTTCGGGGCGGGGCGATGCGGCTGCTGCGTCAGCGCTGCGAGGCCGGGATGGTTGCCCGCGGTCTGGACTCGGATGTGGCCGCGGTGCGGCAGCTGGACTATGAGCTCGATGTCATCGGCCGGCTCGGTTTCGAGGGCTATTTCCTTGCTGTGGCCCAGGTGGTCGCGGACGTGCGGGCGATGGGTGTCCGGGTCGCCGCGCGCGGCTCGGGCGCCGGGTCCATGGTCAACCACTCTCTGTTCGTGGCGACGGCGAATCCGCTGACTCACCGCCTGCTGTTCGAGCGGTTCCTCTCCGAGCGGCGCACGTCGCTGCCGGACATCGACCTCGATGTGGAGTCCGCGCGACGGCTCGAGGTGTACGACAAGATCATTGAGCGGTTCGGGCTCGATCGGGTTGCGGTCACCGGCATGCCCGAGACCTACCGCGCCCGCCACGCCCTCAGAGATACCGGGCTCGCCCTCGGTATCGCCCCGCAGACCGTCGACATGATCGCCAAAAGCTTTCCGCACATCCGGGCCTGTGACATCCGCTCCGCCCTCGCCGAGCTGCCCGAACTGCGCCAGCTCGCCGCCCGCGCAGATGAGTTCGGACCGTTGTGGGAGCTGGCCGAGGGTCTCGACGCGCTCGTGCGCGGCTATGCCATGCACCCGTGCGGAGTGATCATCTCGAATGTGTCCCTGCTGGACCGGCTGCCGGTGCAACCGACCCCGGGCGGCGACTATCCGATGCTGCAGGCCGACAAGGAGGACGTCGAGGACCTGGGGCTCCTCAAACTCGACGTGCTCGGCGTGCGGATGCAGTCCGCGATGGCACACGCCGTCGACGAGATCCTCCGCACCACCGGCAGACTCCTCGACCTCGACAACCCCGACCACGTCCCCCTCGACGACCAGGCCACGTTCGAGATGATCCGCCGCAGCGACACCCTGGGCTGCTTCCAGATCGAATCCCCCGGCCAGATGGACCTGGTCGGACGTCTGCAGCCGCGACACATGCAGGACGTCATCGCCGACATCAGCCTGTTCCGGCCCGGCCCGGTCAAGGGCGGCATGCCCGCGAAGTTCATCGCCGCCCGGCACGGCGCCGCACCGCACTACCCCCACCCCGACCTTCAGCCGATCCTGAACGACACCTACGGCGTCGTGATCTGGCACGAACAGATCATCGCGATCCTCGCGAAGATGACCGGCTGCGACCGTGCCGCCGGCGACGTCGCCCGCCGCGCCCTCGCCGACCCCGAGCGCCTGCCCGCCGTGGAGCAGTGGTTCAAGAAGGCAGCCACCGAGCGCGACTACTCCGACTCGGTCGTCGACGAAGTCTGGGACGTCATCAAGGAGTTCGGGGCCTACGGGTTCTGCCGGGCCCATGCCGTCGCGTTCGCGGTGCCAGCCGTGCAGTCCGCGTGGCTCAAGGCGCACCATCCAGCCGCTCTGTATGCGGGGCTGCTGGAGCACGATCCGGGCATGTGGCCGATGCGGGTGATCGTCGCCGACGCCCGCCGCCACGGCGTGCCCATCCTGCCGGTCGATGTGAGCCGCTCTCAGGTGGCGCACCGGGTCGAGGCCACGGACCGGGGATGGGGGGTGCGGCTCGCGCTATCCACGGTGAAGGGAATCAGTGACGCGGAGTCGGCCCGGATAGCCGCCCACCAGCCCTACACCTCCCTGCAGGACTTCTGGCAGCGGGCCAGACCCTCTCTGCCGATCGCCGAGCGGCTCATCCAGATCGGCGCCCTCGACGAGGTCAAGGGCGCGCTGACGCGGCGGGACCTGCTGCTCCAGGCCGGCGAGCTGCACCGGCATGCCCGCAACCGGGCCACTGCCGACGGGCAACTCGCGCTCGGTGGCGACCTGGTGAGCGCGGAGCCGAGCGGCCTGAAGGAAATGTCGAGCCGGGAGCGGATGAGCGCCGAGCTGGACGTCTTGTCGATCGACGTCTCCCAGCATCTGATGGAGCACCACTACCGGTTGCTGCGTGAGCTCGGCGCCACTGATGCCGCCCACCTCCAGCGCATGGTCCCCGGGCAGAAGGTCCTTGTCGCGGGCGTGCGCGCCTCTACCCAGACCCCGCCCATCCCTTCGGGGAAACGGATCATCTTCGTGACGCTGGAGGACGGGGCTGGGCTCGTCGACCTCGCTTTCTTCGAGGACACTCACGCCGACTGCGCGCACACGATCTTCCACTCGGGGCTGCTCCTCGTCCGCGGCACCGTGGAGGCCCGTGGCCCGCGCCGCACCGTGGTCGGCGAGATGGCGTGGGACCTCGAAACAGTCGCGGCCGCGCGCCGTGATCACGGCCCGCAGGCCGCCCTCGACCTCCTCGGCCACACCACACCGGCACCGACGCCGGCCCAGTCGGACGCCTCCCCCGCTCCCGCGTCCGCAAGGACTCTCGCCGACGGGACCGCCGGCTCGGAACTGCATCCGTGGGCCGATCTCCAGCCCGCCGGGAGCCGCTCCGCAGACCTGCGCCGCCTGGGCCACCGCTCCCCCGGATCCGCAGGATGAGCACCGTGCCGGCGCCCGAGCCCCTGCGCGAGGCAGAACCGCAACGAGTCCGTCGCGGCCGCCCCCGGCAGGTCCTGCGGGTTCATTTCCATCTCGACCAGTTCCAGGACCCGGACCTGCTGTTCGAGCAACTCCTCCTGCTCGTCGAAGACATCACGCCGGTGCATCAGCCCTACCCTCAAGATCACAGCGTCGATCTGGACATCACTGGCGCGCTGAGGCTGTTCGACCGTTCACCCCACGAACTGGCCCAGCTCTTGCAGCTACGGGCGATCGCGCTGTTCGGCGTGCGTGCCACCGTGGGCGGCGGGCCCTCCCGAATCCGACGGGTTCGCAGAATCCAGAGGGGCGCCTGCGGCGAACCCGCCGGGCTCTCCGTCCTGGGGACCGCAGCGGCCGCAAGTTCCCTGCCTGCACGGTCCCTGGGGGCGCTCGGTGATTGATGTGCACGACTCGGATACGCGCGTGCCTGTGGATCACGGGCTGCGGGACCGGCGGTTGCTTCGTTCGGGGGCAGGCGTCTTCATGACCGGGCCTCATGCACCGGCGCCCGTGGTGGCGGCGTTCGGGCCGCTGGGTTGACTGCACGTCACCACGGCCCGGCGCAGCCAGCGGTGCGCCGGATCGCCTGCCCGCCGGATGTGCCATGCCTGCTGGTAGGCGGGTCGGGGAAGCTCCAGGGGCGGAGTGAACTTCCGCAGTGTCTTGTACCGGCGCATTGGCCCCACCGCCCGGCTGGCAATGGTCAGCAGGAGGTCGGTGCCTGGAAGCAGGTCGGCTGCCGCGCTCCAGTGGGGCAGTGTCACGGCCAGATGCCGCCGTAGTCCGCGTGCCGCCAGCGCTTTCTCGATCTCATCGTTCGCATCGGGTCGCAGGGTTAGCGAGATGTGCGGACGCTCCAGCCACTCCTCGAACGACAGCCCTCCCTTTGCGGGGAGGACCGCCTTGTCCGCCAGGCATACGAATTCCTCCCGGTAGAGGTCCTGGATCTCGATGTCGTCGGGCAGGTGGGGAAAGATTCCCAGCGCGAGATCGAGTTCGCCGTCCTGGAGCTGCGCCAGCATCGCCTCCCGGCTGGCCTGACTGATCGCAAGGTCGAGGCCGGGAGCATGGCGGCGAACATGCCGCACCAGCGGGGGCAGCACGATGTGCGCCGCGTAGTCCGACATCGAGATCCTAAAGCGCCTGCGGGTGCGCGCGGGCTCGAAGTCGGAGGCACTGAGCAGGTCGTTCAAGCTGGTCAGGGCGTCTTCGAGTGGCTGTACCAGCGCCTGGGCGCGTGCCGTGAGGGCCATGCGGCCGCCGTGCCGCACCAGCAGGGGGTCGCCGAAGTATGTCCGCAGCTGCCCCAGGGTGTGGCTGACGGCCGGCTGGCTCTTGTGCAGCCGCACTGCCGCGCGGGTGACGTGCTTCTCGGTCAGCAAGGCGTGCAGCGTCACCAGCTGGTTGACGTCGATCCGCTGGAGTTCATCCATGGGGCGAATAGTAGAGATGCGCAGGAAGTATTTCCATAAACGAGTCTGATGGCGGATGGTCGGAAGTGTCGCGGCGCTAACCCCTTAGGAGAGGCGTCGATGACGGCGGATTCCGGCCGCTCCTGACCGTAAGGGGGCAGGGCGGCGGTTCCCGCGGCCGTCAACCGCTACTCACCTCAGGACTGGAAATGACCAAGGCAGATCTCACGCTCTCCTACATCGACGGACGGCCGTCCACGATCGGCATCGACGCCGTCAACGAGGTGCTGCGCACCGTGGGCGTCCACGCCAGCCAGACTCCCGTTCCCGATCAGGCTCTCCCGATCCTGGAGGTGTCCAAGACCCGGGCGCTTTCGGAGGACGAGCAGGCCGAGCTGATCTCGATGTTCAGCCTGCACCGCAGCGACCTGCTGGCGCACATCCAGCTCGCCGGCCGCACGCCCGAGGCCCCTGACGGCGGCCACCTGAACACGTCCGAGCACGGGGTCGCTCCGTACCCGAAGGTCTACGACATGCAGGCCATGGACGACGACGCCAAGCACTTTGTGCAGGCGCGCTTCGGCCGCCTCCACGTCAACACCACCGACGACGGCGTCGGCATCGACGAGATTATGACCGTGGTGTCCGGCGGCCCGATGACGTGGTTCTACCGGCTCCCCGACGGCGTTGTCGTCAAGCTCTCCGTGCCCGCCGTGGAGACCGGCGACTTGGCCTGGCGCGTCAGCTACCCCGGCAAGCGTCCTCACGGCGCGTTCCTGGACGCCGAGCACGGCCTGATCGTGGCATACGCCCACGGTCCCGAGAAGTTCGTCATGCGCTACGAGGCCCCGAGCGCCGAGGGCGCAGACGCGCTGGGCACCAACCCGTGGATCGACTTCGACGGCGACGCGCCTCGGATGCTGGACGACGTGACCGCGAGCTGACCGCCTACGAGGTGAACAGGCCGGCCATGGCCCTCGCGCCCAGCTGGCCGTTCGCCTCACGCTCCCTCTGGAACCCCAGGCCGCCACCACCGGACAAACCGGGTAGTCCCGCCCCATCCCTCCTCCCCTCCATCCCACTGTCCACCAGCACAGGAAGAGTCATGTCCACCACGACCGGACCGGCCACCACGCACACCCACGCCTCCGTGAACGAACCCACCCGCCGCGTCCCCGTCCTCTGGCTGGCGCTGCTCGCCACTCCGGTCGCCGCCGCCAACAACGCCGCCGTCCTGATCCTCGGCGACATGAGCCGCTCCCTCGGCATCACCAAGGCCACCGCGTCGTGGCTGGTCACCGTGTTCGCGCTGACGCTGGCCGTCGCGACCCCGCTGATCGCGACCTTGGTGCGTCGGCGTGGCACACGCTCTGCGCTGTGGACCAGCGCGGCCTTCGTCGTCGCCGGCACCGCGCTCGTGACCGTCTCGCCGTGGCTGCCGCTCACCCTCGTCGGCCGGGCCGGACAGGCCGCGGGCGGCGCAGGCATGATGGCCATTGCCATGAATCTCGCTGGCACCGCCCGCCGCATGGGCGTCATCAGCGCCGGCTCCGGGATCCTCGGAGGCGTCGGCCCGCTGCTCGGCGAACGCCTCACCAGTGCGGTCTCCTGGCGGGCGGCCCTGAGCATCTTGATCATCACGCTCCTGGCCGTCCCCGCCGTCAGCCGACACACCACCAAGGCGCCCCCCACGGCCGAGGGCCGCTTCGATGCCCGCGGCGCCGTGTTGCTCGCGATCCTGTCCAGCGGCATCGTCCTGCTGCCGTCGAACCCGCTGCCCGCCCTGGCCGTGGCGGCCGTCACCGCCGCCCTCCTGGCCCTGCACATACGGCGCCGCCCGCACGGCTACGTCCCCCAGGCCGCGCTGCGATCCCGGCTCTTCCGCGGCTCGGTGCTGATCGCCGTCGCCCTGTCCGTTCTCTACTTCACGTTGCTGTTCGGGATCCCTCAGCTGATCACCGACCGGGCCGACTGGTCGACCGGATCGGTCGCGGTCGGCCAGATGACCGCCATGATCGCCGGGTCCGTGCTCACCCTCGCCTTCGCCGCCGTCTCCACGCGCCTGGGCCGGAGCACGGTACGAGCACTCCTGCTCGCGGTCGGAGCGCTCGCCGCCGCGGCGGCCGTCTTCGCCCACAGCGCGATCGTCCTGTTCCTCGCGATCGGCCTGGCCGTCTTCACCGCGACCGGCGCCAACGCCACCCAGTCCATGGCCGCCGCCTCCGCCGTCCCCGAACGCCAGCGTCCCACCGCCATCGGCCTGTTCCAACTCGCCTACCTCATGGGCGGAGCCCTCGGTCCGGCCCTGGCAGCCATGCTCATCCTCAGCTGAGTGACCGGCCGCACCACGGACCGGGCGAGTCACCACGTCCATTCGGCCCAGCCCGCCCACCTGCGACAACGCCGCAGATGGGCGTGTCACTGCCCTCACCCAACCGCTGTGTCTGAAGAATCCCGTCGCGGCGTCAAACCGCCCTCACGAAAGGAACCATCGTGTCGTACCCCGACCCTCGCTACCTCAACGACAACGGCGAGATCAGCGCGAAGTACCGACCCTCGGCCGAGGAGCCCGACACCGGCTTCATCGGCGCCACCAACATCAGCTACGTGGCCACCGAGGAGACGACCGGGGGCGAGTACGGCCTGTACAAGGTCGACATGGGACCGAAGACCATGGGCGCCAAAGAGCACTTCCACCGGGCGATCTCGGAGTCGTTCTACGTGCTCTCCGGCGAGGTCCAGTTCTACAACGGCGAACGCTGGATCAAGGGCGGGGAGGGAGACTTCCTCTACGTGCCCGCCGGTGGCCTGCATGCCTTCCAGAACGACTCCGATGAGCCGCTGTCCATGATGATGATCTTCTCGCCGGGTGCGCCGCGCGAGGAGTACTTCGAGAAGGCCGCAGAGTACGCGGAACGCGGCCGCGAAGAAGCCAAGGCCTTCCAGATGCGACACGACACCTACTTCACGGACATGCTTGACGCCTAGACGCACCCCGCCGCGAGGGCCCGCCAGATCACTGGCGGGCCCTCGCGGCGGCCGGGTCCTGGTCGCACAGCAGGGCGAAGTCCACGTCCAGCTTCGTCTCGTACGCCTCGGGCTGGATGCCGAGCTCATGCGTGCTGTACTCGCCGAACTCACGGACCAGGCGGCGGAGAAGCCCGTTGAGCTGGTCGAAGACACCGTCCTTCTGCCAGTCGGCGAAGTATCCGTACACCGTCTCCCATGGTGCGAAGTCGTGCGGCAACTACCGCCAGGGGATGCCGGTGCGGTCGACGTAGAGGACGGCGTCCATCTGACCTTCCCCTCGTAGCGTAGAGGCCGTGACTGCAGGGGAAGTTGGGAGTCGTGGCTGATGTGCAGAGCGGTGAGGGGCGGGGGTGTTGATGGCCCCGGGGGGCGGTGGCGTTGCCGTGGATGTCTTCGAGTCCGGCTCCGGCCGGAGGGTTTCCCGACTGCGCCGTCACGCCATGTCCTGGGTGACGCGGTGTGAGGCGATGTATGCGGCGGCGAGTTCGCGTAGGCGTACGCCGTCGAAGGACGGGCCGTGGCCGGGGTGAACCACACGGACGGGGAGTTCCAGCAGCCGGGTCATGGTGGCTATGTATGCGCATGGGTCGGCGCCGTGGATGTCGTCGAGCAGTCGGTCGTCGTAGACGACGTCGCCGGAGAAGAGCGTCTGTGTCTCCGGCTCATACAGGGCGATGCTGCCGGGGCTGTGGCCGGGCAGGTGGAGCACGGTGAGGTCGCGGTCGCCGAGGCCGATGGTGTCGCTCTCGGCCAGAAGCCGACTTACCCGGGTCGGGCGCAGCCGGTAGCTCCCCGGGTCGTAGTCCTCGTGTGGGAGAGCCGAGATCAGCAGGTGCGGCACGTTCGGGGTGTCGGTTGCCGCCATGCCGAGTTCGTCGAAGAGGGCGGCGGAGGCCAGGGCTCCGGGTGGTGGGGTCTCGACGGCCTCGGCCTGGTGTGCGCGGCAGTCGGCGAACTCGTGGGCGCCGCCCATGTGATCGAGGTGTCCATGGGTGATCACGACGATGGGTTCGTCGGCGAACAGCTGCGGGAACGCCGGGCGCAGTGGTGCCACGCCCAGGCCGGTGTCGATGAGGAGGCTGCGGTCTCGGCCCCGGATGTACCAGGTGTTGGCCTGCAGGAAGGGGTGCACGTGTGGTTCGTGGATCAGGGTGATGGCGTCGTCGATCCGTGTGGTGGTGAACCAGGTCTCGGCGACAGGCAGTTGGGGGGAGGACGCTGGTGTGGCGGGGGTGCCGTGCGGGGGCTGGGGAGTCACGGGCGGGCCGTCTCCCGGTTCTTTCCGAGCAGGCGGTAGACGGCGGCGGCGGTGAGCGGGCCGAGCAGCGCCGACAGGTCGAGACCGCCCAGAGCACTGGTGCCCGGCCCCACGAAGAGCGTGGTGTCGACGAACA
This sequence comes from Streptomyces sp. NBC_01445, assembly GCF_035918235.1. NCBI lineage: Bacteria > Bacillati > Actinomycetota > Actinomycetes > Kitasatosporales > Streptomycetaceae > Streptomyces > Streptomyces sp. NBC_01445. The sequence goes on from NZ_CP109486.1 coordinate 31,155, forward strand.
GGAGCGCTACGACGGTGCCGGTGACCAGCGCGATGATGCCGGCGGGGCGGTAGCCGCGTCGGTACCAGAACGGGGCGCCCGGCTGCTCCTGGTGCAGTGCGAGGCCGTCGTAGCGGTTGCGTCGCAGGACGATGTCGGTGGCGTAGATGGCCAGCAGCGGGCCCAGGAAGGTGACGGTCAGGGCCAGGATGTTGTTGAGGGACGTCAGGAAACTCGGGGAGAGCAGAGCGTAGGCACACAAGGCGCCGCCGAGGACCGCGTCGATGAGCACGGAGCGGGAGCGGCTCATGCGTACGCCGATGGCCTGCAGGGACAGCCCCGAGGAGTAGGTGGTCATGACGTTGTTGGCGACCGAGCTGACGACGATGACCGCGAGGAAGATGGCGTAGAACCAGCCGGGGACGATGGCGCGCATCGCGTTCTGTGGGTCGCTCATGTCGACCGCGGTCCCGGCGAGGATGCCGATGCCGCCCATCACCACGGAGGGCAGGAAGCCGCCGGCGGCCGTGCTGAGGGCCACCTTCCATTTGCTGACGTCGCGGGGCAGGTAACGGGCGTAGTCGGCGCCGTTCGACCAGGACAGCGGTGCGGAGGCGATGAGGGCGAAGCCGATCAGAGCGGCTGCGAACAGGTCGTGGCCGTGCAGTGCGGTGAAGTGGGCCGGGTGGAGGCTTGCGTGCTGCGTCACGAAGCCCCCCAGGAGCAGTCCGCAGGCGCCGAGGAGCACGCAGAACAGCACGCTGAAGCGGACGATCGTGGCGTGCCCGTACAGGCTGAGGGCGAACGCCGCGACGCCGATCATCACGGTGAGCGCGACCTTGATCCACACGGCGGGATGGAGACCGACCGAGTCGAGGAGCGAGAAGCTGGCCAGGGCGCCGAGGGCGAGGTTGATGCCCTCGTAGGTGACGGCGACCAGCCACTGGAGGGCGGCGCCGAAGATCCGGTTGCCCCGGATCCCGAACACGGCACGGGTGACGACTTGACTCGGTGCGCCCGAGGCGGGACCGCTGACGGCGAGGAACCCGACCAGTCCCCAGAACAGGCTGCCGAGGAACAGCACGGCGAACGCCTGGGCGACGCTCAGGCCCAGGACCGACAGCGAGCCGCCGAGCAGGATGTAGAGGTAGCCGACGTTGGACGACAGCCACACCGGGAACAGCTCGAAGGGGCGCCCGTGGCGCTCATCCTCGGGGACGTGGTCGATGCCGCGGGTCTCGACCTTGCCAAATGCGTCCTGGGGGGCCGATCCATCGACCTGGGCGGATGGCGTGGGTGGTACTTCTGTCCGTGTGTCTCCTGAAGCGGGCATCACGACACCTCCATGTTGAACAGATGCTCAACTGCGTATTGAGCAGGTATTCAACAGGGGGGTGTGAGGGGCGTCAAGACTCACGTCTGCCTGTGTTGGCGGTGGCCGCCGCGTGGTCACGCCTCGACCCGGGCGTTCTGCGTTGAGCGAGCGGTCAATAGACTGTCCGGCATGCCGAAGAAGGTCAGCCGCCGATCCCCCGAGGAGCGCCGCCAAGAGATCATCGAGGCAGCCCTGTCACTGGCCGACACCGTAGGTCTCGACCGGATCACGTCCCGGGACGTGGCCCAAGTACTGGGCGTGACCTCCGGGTTGATCCATCACTACTTCCCCACGGTCGACGACCTGGTCGTCGCCGCCTTCGCCCAGACCACTGCCGCGCACAACGACCGCGACCGCCAAGCCCTGCATGAACTGCCTCCCGCCGAGGCGCTCGCCGCGCTCGTGGGCAGGATGCTGGGCCTGGGGACGGAGCAGGCCCGCATCTGGATGAGCGCCTGGGTCGCCGCCCCGCGCCGACCGGAACTCGCGGCCGAAGTGGACCGGCGCATGCTCGACGGACTCGACGTCCTGACGGAGATCCTCCGGCTCGGCCGGGCAGCGGGCGCCTTCCAGATGGCCGACCCGAAGGCCAGTGCCCTGCGCATCCTCGTCCTCGTCGACGGGGTCCTGGTCCAGACATCCATGCGGGGCGACGCCCCGTACGGCGATGTCCATTCCCTTGTCTGGGACACCGTGGAACGCGAGGTCGGCATGCCCAACGGAAGCCTGCGATCCGCGCCTGCATGACCCGGCAACACCGCCTCGCCCAGCCCCCGCAAGCCGAAGTACAAGGTCACCTTGCAGGATCCGCAGTACGGCGGCGTCTACAGCATCTACGGCACCGCTGCTTACCACCGACAGCTTCACGCGCTTCGCGATCCCCATCATGCTGGGCATCGAGGATGCTCTCGGGGCCGGTCGCATCTCCGTTCTGCTTGCCGACGGGCGCGGTGACGCGATCCGCGAGAGCTACCACCTGCAGACCTTCCTCGAGCGCGGGGTGGACGCGATCATCGTGACGGGCCGTCGCGCGGAGCCTCGGCCGCCGATCGACATCGCGGCCAAGGTTCCGGTCTGTTACGTGCTTGCCCGGTCCCAGAGCCCAGAGGACCTCTCGATCGTCATCAACGACGATCACGGCGCCAGGCTGGCGACCTCGCACCTGCTTGCGCTCGGGCATCGCCGGATCGCTTACATCGCGGGGCCGCAGAAGCATCTGTCCGCGCGGCTGCGCTACGCCGGCATGCGGGACGAGCTTCACGCGGCCGGGCTCGAACCCGTCACGCACTCGGCCATGTGGGGCGAGTGGAACGAGGCCTGGGGTCGTCAGGCCGCCAGCATCCTCGCCAACTCCGGAAAGCCCTTCGACGGGGTTTTTTGCGGCAGCGACCAGGTCGCCCGCGGTGTCGTCGAGCAGCTGCAGGCGCTCGGAATCAAGGTGTCGGAGGAGGCATCCGTCGTCGGCTTCGACAATTGGGACGTCATGGCACTGGCGTCTCGGCCCCAGCTCACCACGATCGATCCGCAGCTGGGTGAGCTGGGACGGGTAGCGGCGGAGTCGATGCTCGCCATGCTGAACGGCGAGCCGCGGCGCGGCGTCATTGCCAACGACTGCGAGCTGGTGGTGCGGGAATCCACGGCAGTGCTACCAAGTTGACCCTGCCGGGGCCTGGCGGCGCATTCCCTTTTTTGTAGGCGCTGGGACGGGAGGTACCCATTTCGGCGGCGACGTGCGCGATCGGGCGGCCGGAACAGACGCGTTCGACCAGGATCCGCCTGCCGTGCAGGGTCGCGGCAACAGGTTTCACGGTGCAACGACGTCGGGCCGGAAACGCCCCGGGTGCGCGGCATATAGATAGGTCATGGCGGTGCGCGGGTGGATCCCGAACAGCCGCACCAAGTGCAGCGGATCGCTGGTATGCCGGGCCTCGTCGAGGATCCGGTCGCGGCGCAGTCGACCGATTTGGTGCCCCAGTCGCCGCAGCGGTTTGCCGATGCCCTCCGTGGACACCGGTGGTTGGGCCGGGTCGAAGGCGGTGTGGGCCGTGACGAGCAAATGCGGATTCGTGCCGACTGGCCAGCGGCGGTTCCGCTCTGCCAGCCACGACGTGACCAGGCGGCCGGTGAGTTCGTCGAGGAAGAGGGTGTGCGGGAGCACGCCTTGGCGGCGCACGAGGAGCGTGCCGGCGGCGCGGTCGAGGTCGTCGAGGAGCAGGCCGCGCTGATCGTGAACGCTCAGGGCGTGGACGGCGGCGAGCACGAAAGTGAGCTGCGTACGCACGGCGGGAATCAGGCGCAGCGCGCCGCGGAGTTTGTCCTCGTCTAGTGGTCTGGGCAGGCTGTGCACGGCTGGTGCCGGAGCGTGTTGGGCCGGGTCGTGGAAGATGAGGCCTTCGCGCTTGAGTGCACGGAACAAGGAACGCAGCGCAACGGCGCGGGACTGGGCCGGTCGGCCGGTGAGTTCCGTGATGGCGCGAGCGATGTGGGCATGGGTGACGGTGCGGAGGTCCTCGATGCCGCTTGAGTACCAGGCTTTGAGGACCGTTACGGCCCGTCGTACGTAGCCGCACACGGTGACCGGCGACAGGGGGTGACTGCGGCGTGCGGCGGTTCCGGTCAGTACGTCGATCCATCGGTGCACGGGCGTACGGAACGGGTCGGGCGCGGTGTCGGCCAGGCGGCGGGCGCGGGCGAGATGGGCATTGCCGTGCCGGTCGGGTGTGAGGTGTCCGATCAGGCGGAGGTATCCGAGAAGCCGGGCACCGGAGTAGTGGTCCTGCCGGGCGAGGAGGCGCACGTCCTCCTCGAGCAGTGGTGCCTCGGCGCCGAGATGGGCCAGCAGGACGCGCAGAGTGCGCCGGGCGGGCTCGATCGTGCTCGACGCCCATCGGCGGGCGCGGGCGTGGGCCGTGAAGTCGTCGAGCAGCTGCTCGGCGGCGAAGGTCAGGGCGGGCAGGCGCCGTTGGTCCAGGCGGGACCAGTCGCGGGCCAGGTGGAACAGCTCCAGCTGCCCGGGGACCGGACCGGGAGCGCAGGTGGAGCGGGCGCGGCGGGAGGCGCGGACCGCCTGGTTCCTCTTGCGCTGCAGGCGACGCGGCCCGTAGAGGTCTCCGACCCGCGAGGTGCGTTGCCGCGGGGCCAGGGGGCCGCCGAGCCACAGCTGGTCGCCGCCGTGAAGTCCTACGGCGTCCAGGTCGTACGCGGTCTCGGCGAGGACCAGCACGCAGCGTCGACAGTAGCCGTCGTGCAGTGCCACCCAGCGGCCGCACCGGTGACAGGTTCCACTCGGATGGCCATGAGCCCAGTTCAGGCACCCAGCGCACCGTTGGGCTCGCTCGTTCGTCCAGGCCAGGCAGTCGCGGCAACTCCCCTGCCTGGGCCCGTACCAGGTCGGGACGATGCGGGCTCGAGGGCGGGCGAGCAGACCGGCACGGTCGAAGGCCTCCTTCAAGGTCGGCGCCATCTGCGGCAGGTCCGCGAGCGCCTCGGGCCGCACCCGCTGCTCATCCGGTGGCCGGGAGGCAGGGGCAAGGCGTGCGCCGTTTCTGGTGTGGAACATCCAGGTCTCGCCGACGCGGCGCTCGCGGGCCATCTCCCGCAGCACTGCGTCCACTTCGCAGAGCCCCGCCAAGGGCCGGTCGCGGATCCGCGAGGCGTGGGCGCGGGTGAAGGTGCGCGGCCAGGGCGGGAACAGACCCAGCTGGCCGGGGACTTCCTCGACACACACGGCGGGGTCATCGGCCGGCGCGGGCGCCGCGGCCGCGCGCAGGGCCCAGGCGGGCGGCTGCTGGCGCACCAGCGGGGTGTCGGTCTGGCGCAGGGGGTCGGCCCGTGGCAGGCGCACCGGGTGAAGGCGCAGCGCGAGTTGCTGAGGACGTCCCGGTGGCAGGCTCTGGCGCGCGAGCTCGGCGGTGAGCCAGGCATCGTCGCCGCCCAGGCGAATCAGAAGGCGACAGCAACGGCATGTGCCGTCGCTGGACACGATCGCCGGCCACCCGCACCGGCGGCACGACGCCTCCCGGTACCGCTCGCCGTGCGTGCCGCCCTTGCGGTAGCGGCGGCGCGCGGTCGCGCACTCCGGGCACAGGCCGCTCAACTCCACAACGCCCCACGTACAGCACAGCTCACAGCTCCCCGCCATGGGCCGCCGAGTCGCGCTCACGGGTCAGTTCGGAGGCAGGCGACGCACGCCGGCCTCACCGGTCTGCTTGGGCACGGGACGCTGCCCGCTGCCCGCACGGGGCTGCTCTCCCACCGCCTGCGGCCTCTCGCCCAGATCGCCGCCGGCCGCCAAGGGCTCAGCTTCCATCAGGTCGGCGACCGTGCACTGCAGCGCCGCACAGATCATGTCAAGGTCGTCGAGCCGCAGGGTGAGCGGCTTGGCCGACCACAGCGCGCACACCTTGCTCAGCGACGGAGTGAAGCCCACCTCCTCGAAGGCCGTCTTCAAGTCACTGGGCCGCCAGATGTCGCGCTTGGCCGCCACCCAGCGCAGATTCCACTTCACGTCAGGTCTCCTCTGTCAGTCGGCGAACCGCGCGCCGGGACGATTCCAAGCAGGTCCGCTCCGGATCCGCCTTCGCGGAGGCCAGATAGCCGATCGTCGTGGTCGGCCACTGGTGCCCGAGCAGCACCTGAACATCCCAAAGAGGCATCCCCGCCTCATAGTTGTGCGTCGCGCACGCGTGGCGCAGCAGATGCGGGAACAGCACCGTCACCGTTCCGGTCAGATGCGCCTGCGACGCCGCGCGCAGCGCCCGCCGGAAGGTGTCGGGGTGCATCTCCGGCGCCACCGCGGGCACCGCCCCCAGCGCGGCCGGCAACCGCTCAGAGGGAAACAACGGAGCGTACGGGTCCAGTGGGTCATCGCAGAACAGGCCGCGCACCTCTTCGACGTACCACCACAGCAGTTCCCGGCCCTCGGCGAACATGAACGCCTCGCGCTCCCTCGGGCCTGACCCTCTCGCGCCCTTGCCCCGTACCAAGAACCGGCCCCACTGGCCGTTGTCCCAGTGCAGATCGCCCATCCGCACCCGGCACAGCTCGCACGCCCGCACCCCGGAGATGTAGGTGATCTTGGCCATCACGTAGTTCCGCACGGCCACCGGGTACTTGCGCGCCGCGGCGAGACTGTGCCGCCAGGCGGCGAAGAACGCCTCCATCTGCTGCCGCGACGGCGGGATGCGCAGCCCGAAGTCACCGCGGTGCCGGGGCCGGTTGAAGGCATCGACCGGCGACTCCACGATCGCCGCGAACCGGCGGCGGATCTCTCCGGCATAGCGCTGCTCGAGGAACGCGAAGTAGTGGTCGATGTTCGTGATCTTCTTGCGGACGGTCTGACGACCGCGTTTGCCCGGACCGGCGAAGTACTGGTCGAGCATGCGTGACGTCAGTTCCCAGGGGAGAACGTCGTAGAAGGTGCAGATCTCGATCACGGGCTGCACCAGCTGGTTCAGCGTGGTCGCCGCCAGTCCCGCCACGTCCCGGGCCCAGCAGTACTCCGCCAGCGAGTCCTGATACAGGTCGCGCTCGGCCTCCCGCGACGACGACGGCACGCTCGGCCGCTGCAGGGTGAGCACGTCCGCGAGCCCCTCGTCCGGGCCCTCGGGAAGGTCTGGCGTATCGCCACCGGAGAGGAGCGTGAAGCGACGGGTTTCGGAATCCCCCACGGACTCGCAATTTAGGGAACTGACTCCTGAAATCTGCGAGTTACTGGCACATCTTCACTCATTCGAGTGGGGCGCGGTCCTACCCCCTTGTGCAGCACGAACTGTCCGAACGCTCCCGATGGGACTTGCGAGGAACCCGTCGCCACTCCAGTTCGCTCATCTCCGCCATGGCGGCAGCCGCCACCCCGTTCGGTCACATCACCGTCATCGCCGATGACGACGCGTCAGTGGCCGCGTTCCTGCGGCTGCGGCCTCTCGCCGCGCTTCCCGGCATCGGACCCGCGACCGCCAAAACCCTGAACCGGTATGGGATCAGCACCATCGGGCAGCTTGCCGACACTCCCGCTGGCCCCCTCATCCGGCTGCTCGGTGCGCACGCCGCCCGCGAGCTGCACGCCCGCGCCCACGGCTTGGACGACAGGCCGGTCCGACGCACGGCCCTGGTCCGGTCCACCAGTACCAGTCACACCTTCGAGGCTGACGAGCTAGATCCGGTCGCCCACCGCCGGGAGCTGCTCGCCCTGGCTGACGAGCTCGGCGCCCGCCTGCGCACAACAGGCGAGGTCTGCCGGGGACTGACACTCACCGTGCGCTACGCCGACCGCACCCACACCACCCGCAGCCGCACCCTGCCCGAACCCACCCACCACACCCCAGCCCTCTCCACCCTCGCCTACGACCTCTACACGAGACTCGGACTCGAGCGGGCACGCGTCCGCCAACTCTCCCTGCGCGCCGACCAGCTCGGCCTTGCAGACGGTGTGCACCACCAACTCCTGTTCGACGACCACGATGACAAGGCCCGCAAGCTGGAGGCAGCCTCCGATGCAGCCCGCGCCCGGTTCGGCCCACACGTCATCCAGCCCGCCGCCACCGCACCGAACGTTCAGGGCGTCACCAGCCGACAGTCAGGCGGGTTTCGGGCCGGGTGACGTGGACACCGGCGGCGAGCCGGGCGTCGGGGGTGGTTGCGGGGTAAGCGGTGACGACGGGCTGCTCGGGCCTCTCCTGGCTCCAGCGGCGAAGGAGGTCGTTGACCTGGCCGAGGAGTTTGCTGCTGTCCGGGCCGTGCGCGATGAGGCCGAGCTCGTTGGCGTTCTCGCCAGCCGGGCGGGCGGTCACGTAGGCGAGGGTTCCGCCGTTGTACAGGCCCGCCCCGGCCCACCGCAGGGCGGGGTCGGCCAGGCCGAGGGTGCGGGCGGAGGAGCCGGTGGACAGCCGGCCGAAGCTAAGGCCGCTGTTCATGGTGGCGAGCCAGAGGTCGAGGTGGGCGGCGGGTTCGTTGTGACGGACCTGGATGCCGGTCCACTGCTCATGGGCGGGGTGAGTGAGGGCCTGGGCGAGGGCGGGCTCGTCGGGAAAGTCGTCGGCATCGAGCTTGAGGATGACGTCGTCGGCGAGGCGGACGTGGCGTTCGCCCATTTCGGCGGCGCCACGCATCGGCACGAATCCGCACACGACAGCGTTGGTGCTGACCATCAGCCCGTCGTCGGTGTGGTCGAAGGCGAGCGAGCGGGTCAGGCCGCTGCCGTGGAGGCGCAGGGGTACGACGATGCGTCCGCCGGGGGCGAGCTGGGTCCACCAGGCGGTGGAGATGTCCCAGGCGCCCGCGGTGACGATGATCCTGTCGAATGCGGTGCCGTTCGGGTCGCCGAGGGCACCGTCGCCGCAGACCACCTCGACCTGGTCGTATCCGGCGGCGGCCAGGCCGGTGCGGGCGCGCTGGGCGAGGTCCTCGTCGAGTTCGATGGTGACCACCGAACCGCTCGGCCCGGCCAGTTCGGCGATCAGGGCTGCGTTGATGCCGGTGGCCGCGCCGATCTCCAGGACGCGGTGGCCGGGGCGGACGTCGAGCTGCTCGAGCATCTTGGCCACGATGTTGGGACTTGACGCGGAGGAGACGGCGGTGCCGTCCTCGGCGCGCTTGGTGACTACCGGCTTGGGCGCGTACGCCGTCTCCAGGTCCACATCGGGCAGGAAGACGTGCCGGGGCACGGTGCGGAAGGCGTCCTTGACCCGGCTGGTGCGGAAGCTGCCGAGGCTGTCGATCTTGGCGATGAGGACCTCGCGCAGTTCCTGCGCATCGCGGGCCGGGGCGTCGGTGGAGTGCATGGTCACTGTCACGACAGTAGTGGGGTCCCGGAGTCAGTTCGGCTGCTTCGCGGGGCCTGGTCGGGTATGAGCTCCCGGTGGAAGATCACGCGGCTGCCAGAGGTCGCCAGGACGTTCTGATGGGCCGCAGAGATGCCGAGCCGGTTGAAGGCGAACAGCAGATGGTCAGTGAGGACAGCCCGCAGTCCCCAGGTGAGCTGTCCGTGGCAGGCAAGGTCAGCGAGGGTGCGTCCGGTGTCCTCGAAGACGGCCGGCCAGTGAGGGGCCAGTGGGAGGGGGCGCTGGAGGACGTCGTCCTGGCGATCTCGAGTTCGACTGGGGGCCTCGCCACCGCCTCAGCGGCTGAACTGATCACGCAGACCGGGCTCGTGGGATGCCTCCCACGAGCCCTGTCACGTCCTGCAGCGCAGGCAGCGCCGGAATGTCCCGGGTGCCCTTGACGCCTCAGTGGAGTACGGCGAGAGCGCGCCTGCGTCCTGCTGCTGCCAGCGGTGAACCCTGGCGTTGGCCGACCCGGTGGGGTGGAACAGACAGCTAAGACGGTGTCCTACGTGGTGAGGCTGGGTAGTGCTCCTCAACATGGGTCAGGGGACGTGGAGTTGGATTGTTCCGGACGGGTTGTGGGAGATCGCCAGGCCGTTGATTCCGGCGGATCGGGTGCGGCCGCAGGGTGGCGGAAGGCAGAACACGCCTGATGAGACGCTGTTCGCCGCGATCATCTACGTACTGGTCAGCGGTTGCGCCTGGCGGGCGTTGCCGCCCTGTTTTGGGGTGTCGAAGTCGACGGTGCACCGGCGGTTCATGATCTGGTCGAGAGCCGGTGTGTGGGGTCGGCTGCACGAGGCAGTTGTGCATCGGCTGGACGATGCCGGCCTCGTCGATGTCTCCCGTGTCGTGCTGGACTCCGCGCACGTGCGGGTAAAAGAGGGGGCGAACACGCAGGTCCGAGCCCCGTGGACCGGGGCAAGCCGGGTTCCAAGATGCACATCCTGTCGGACGCGAACGGACTGCCCCTCATCGTCGGTCTCTCCGCCGCCAACGTCCACGACAGCCTCGCGTTGAAACCCATGGTCGAGGGTCACCAAACGAGACATGACCCCTACCGCGGACGCTACTTCAAGCCACAACGCCTTCACGCCGACAAGGCCTACGACATCCCGCACCTGCGGCGATGGCTCTGGGGCAAGCACATCGGGGTCCGCATTGCCCGCAAGGGTGTCGAGTCCAGCGAACGATTAGGGCGCCGCAGGTGGGTGATCGAGCGGACGATGTCGTGGCTGACGGGCTACCGCAGACTCAGCCCTCGTTACGAGCGCCAACCGGCCAACCACCTGGCCTTTCTCGGCCTCGCCGCAGCCCTCTGCTGCTACAAACGGCTCCTCAAACTCACCATGTAGGACACCGTCTTACTCGCAATCGCCGCACTACTGTCGCCCTCCTGGCTTGGTGCGGATGAGGGGGAGGGGCGATCTGCTCCACTCCGGCCGGCCGTGATACCCGCGCTCACCTGCGGCGGCACATCAAGGCGACCATTGGTCAGTCTAGTGACCAGCGCGAACACCGCGGCAGACAAGCTCGGTTGGGGGGCTGGTCCCCGGCCCTCGACCAGATCCAGTGCCGCCGATCGGTGCGTGAGCAAGTGGAAGCAGTTCCGCGCGGTTGCCGGCAGGTACGACAAACGCGACTACATCTTCCACGGCACCCTGACCGTCGCAACGATCGTCATCTGGCTCCGTGACACCGTCCGGGAGCCATCAGAAACGGCCTAGGCGTCACGCCGCAGTGCCTCGAGGTTCTGCGTGAGCCGGGCGCGCGTCTGTTGCGTGCCGTGGTAGTCCTTGCCGGCCGTGCGCTCATAGATGTGGAGCAGGTCGGCGTTGAGGGTGCGGGCCGCCTCGTAGTCGCCGAGGGCGTGAAGCGTGTGGGCGACGTCGGCCGCCGCGTCGAGCGTGTCCAGGGAGGACGCGCCCGACCTCTGGAGGTGCCAGCGGTGTACGGCCCGGTACATGAAGAGTGCGCTGCTGTGCTCGCCCAGGCCGAAGAGGCTGGATGCGGTGACGTTCATGGCGCGGTTGGTTGTCCAGTTGTCCGAGCCGAGGTGGCGCTCGCACCGCTGCAAGGTCTCGGAGTTCAGCCGGAGGGCCTCTCGGTAGTCGCCGAGAGTGTTGAGGCAGACGCCCAAGTTGCAGAGCGAGTGGAGGGTGTCCGGGTGATCGGCGCCGAGGCTCTGTGACCGCAGCCGGACGATGCGCTCCAGCACGGGCCGGGACTGCTCAGCGCCCTCCCCGTCGTGCCGGCAGGCGGCGAGCCGTTCCAGCGCCACGATCGTGTCCGGGTGCGTCTCCCCGAGGTGCTCCTCCCAGTCGCGTTGCACCAGCTCTGCCAAGGGGATACCGGCTGCCGCCCGGCGGGAGTCGTAGAGATAGTGGAGCACGCCGATGAGCAAGGCACGGAAGCGTGCCGCCTCGCCGCTCGGGTCGCCAGCCTCGCGCGCGTAGCCGAGGAGGGACTGTACGGTCGGCGTGAGCACCCGGTAGGCGTCCCAGTGATGCGGATCATGCGGGTCGGGGACCGGCATCGCCGTGAGCCGGTCCCGGGCCGCCCGGCACACCGCCGCGAGCCCGGCGGCATCCGTGACGGGGGTGTCGCGGAACAGGGCCACGACGTCCGCGTGTGCCTGAGCCACTGCGGCGTCGACGGACTGTGTCATGGCTGCCGCCTTCCTTCGATGAGCCGCTCCAGCCGGACCCCGTCCACGACGTCCGGTGCGCTGCCCTCCGGTGAGGTGCAGGCGAGACCGCGGGCGGCGGCCGAGCACAGGGCGGCGGCCGCGTCGGCGCCGAGGGCGTCGGTCAGCAGCTCCGCGGCGTGTTCCAGTAGACCCGCGGCGAAGCCCCAGTTCGTTGAGGCGATCTCGTAGAACCTGTGCAGCGCGACGGCCGGCGCGCGCTCCAGCAGCACGGGAAACAGGCGGGCGGTGACGACGCCGGGGATCCAGCTCTCGCTTGGAGAGCCAAGGACGCAGCGGTCGGTGGCGTGCAGCAGCTGTACGGGATCCACCAGTTCGCCGAGGCTGGGAGAGGACGCCAGGGCGCTCAGCGCCTCCACGCCGGTCGCGGAGCCGTCGCCGGCGCACGCCGCGGTCTCGGCGGCGAGCTCCTTGATCCCATGCCGCTGGTCCGGCCGGATCTCCGCGGCGTAGGCGAGCAGTTCGGCCGCCGCCGCGAGCTGGGTCTTGTCCAGCAGTTCCCGCAGCCGTCGTACGAACGCCTGGCTGAGGGGGGCTCCGGGGGCGGGGGTGACGAGGTCGACGACCGCGCCGTAGACCGGGTCGTCGATGTGCGTGTCCGCCACGCGGGATACGTGACCGGGGACGGAGCGGGCCAGCCGGTACTCGTGGTAGGCGGCCGCGGCCGCCGCGCTCTGGGCCAGGATGTCGGTCAAGTCCGGGGCCTGCACCGGCTGGAAGGCGCGGATGAACTTCTCTCTGTCCGCCGGGTCGAGGCGTCGCCTGGCGCCGACCGGCGTGAGGTTCCGACGGTGCTTCTCCTCGCACCGGTCGATGGCGGGCTGCCCGTCGATCAGCAGGGTGGCGTGGAGGGAGGACACCCACGCCGCCAGGGTGTGCTGATGAGCGAGGGCCAGATAGGGCAGCCCCGCTATCGCCGTCATGTCCTTCTCCCGGCAGCCCAGCGCGCGCACCGCCAGCTCGAAACGGACCCGGTGGTCGGGGCGCGTGTACACCCACGCCCCCCACTCCTCGTCGCCGGCACCGTTGACGGTCCACCGGTAGCGCGGCAGCTCGCCGAGGGCCCGGTCGATGTCCTGGGAGAACGCGTCCGCCTCGGGGCCGTGGTGCGACACGCGGTCGGGGCCGTGGGCGATCCGGTGGAGGATCCCGTACCCGATCGCTCGTTCCCCGGGATCGTCGAGGGCCCCGACGAGCGTGCCCGCGCGGGCGAGGTCCTGTGGGGCGACGCACTCCGCGAAGCGCCGTACCACGCGGTCCAGGTGGCTGGTCGATTCGACGTCGACGGCGCGCACGATGTCCGCGGGCGTGCGGAAGAAGCGCTTGCGGACGCGCCCGGCCCAGTACTCGCTCAGGTTGAACCGGAGCTGGGCTCCCCCCAGGTTCAGCGCCTGCGAGGCGGCCCCGGGGGCATCGGCTGCGGTCGCGGATGCCCCGGCCGGCACCCGTGCGTACGTGGCGTAGCCGACCCTGCCCCCGCCGAGCGCGTCCGGGTTCTCCGCCTCCCTGAGCACGGCATCGAGGAGCGCGACCGCCTTGGCCATCTCCCCCGCTCGGCATGGATATGGCCGATCCCGGCGAGCACCGAGAGCCGGTCGAGCCCGAAGATCTCGCGCTTCGGGTCCTCGGTGGCGGCTATGGCCTTGTCCCGCCACGACCAGTCCGTGACGATCCACGCCGTCTCCCGCACGCTCCAGGCCATCTGCGCCGCCCGCCCGAGGTCGTGGGCCGCCATGCGGCGGACGGCCTCGGTCAGTTCGGCGTCCCAGCGGAGGCTGTGGATCGCGTCCACGGGCCTGCCCCGCTCGACGACCCGGGTGTGGATGAGACCCGCGGTGTTCATCACCTCGTCCGGATCCACTCGGCCGAGGGCCTCCTTGGCGTCGAAGTCCGCCCATTGCTGGTGGGGCATCCCCGCCAGATACCGGTCGACGCAGTCGCGGGCGCGCTCCGGCTCCCCCCAACGGGTCCAGAGGCGGGCGGCGTCGAGGAGGGGGAGGGCGTCCCCCTGCTCGAACCCGGTGTCGAGGCGCGCCAGCAGGCACCGCGCCGTGGTGCGGTCCACGTCCGCCAGCACGCGGGCCGCCGCGGGCAGTTGCCCGGGAAGCTCCTTGTGCTCACCCGCCGCGAAGACCTCCGCGCGGACCTCGGCGAGCAGCCGCCGCGCGGCCTCCGGCCGGTGTTCGCTCCATGCGGCAGCCAGCCGCGCCAGCGCCGTCAGCCGCACCGGCGGCCGGGCGTCCCGCAGCCCGCGCTCGGCGTCGCGCAGCAGCTCCGGCGCCGCTGCGCCGGCGCCAGCCCGCTCCGCGAGGTCCAGGTGGTCCGCCCAGTGCTCGCCGCTGATCCGGTCAACGAGGGCACGGGCCGCGGCCACGTCCGGTGTCGCGGCCGCGGCCGCGCGGAACACCTCATCCGGCTCCGTATCGGTGCGGAACTGCTGCCGCACGGTGTCCTGCGCGTACTGCCACAGGCGCAGCGCCCGCTCGAGGTCGTGCGGCGCCAGAAGCTTCGCGGCCCGCAGCGTCGCGCTGTGCGCGTCGTACTCGATGTCCCGGTCGGTGCCGCTTCTCGGCATGGTCAGCGCGCATTCGACCAGAAGATGCAGCAGTTCCGCGGTGGACGGCTCGCCGGGGCCGGGCCGTGCGTACCGCAGGATCTCCTCCACGGCCGTGATCCGCTGCTGCGACGGCGTGATCGCCGCGACCCGCTCCAGGGCCTCCCTGAGCCGGCCGGTACGGGCCAGCAGCCCGATCACCCGGGGCGGCAGCGCGTCACTGGACCGCGTGGCCCGCCGGCGGACGACGCCCAGGTAGGTCAGCGTGGATAACCCGGCCACGGAGCCGCGGTCCGCCAGCTGATGGGCGATGCGGTCGACCATGTCCTGGAAGCGGCCGTCGGACCCGAACTCGATCCTGGCGGCCCGTCGCAGTCCGGGGCAGACCACTTGGGCGGCGTCGTCGGACAGCGGTGGCCCGGACTTCAGGAGGTGCGCCACGAGGTGGGCCAGGCCGTAGCGGTCCATCGCCGGCCAGTCCACGTCCGCCCAGGTGGGCGCGGAATCCCGGTAGTGCTGTGTGATTCGCCGGTGCCAGGCGGCGGCGTCGACCCAGCACTCCGGGTGCTTCTCGCGGGTCTCGGGTGCGGTGAGGAATTCACCGATCGAGGTGTGGAAGAAGCCGATGCGGTGCTCGCGCCGGTCCAGCAGCCAGCGCAGGCTGCCCAGCACCTGCCGTACGAGCGCCTCGCGGAGAGGCGTCCCGGACAGGGCCGCGAGCTGCTCCTCCGTCAAGGTTTCCCTCGCCACGGTGAGCACGCCGATGAGCGGCAGCGCCACCGTGTCCCAGTCGTCCGGCGCCCCGGCCCTGCTGCCTGGCCACGAGGCGATGTCCTCGCGGACGAGTTCCAGGAAGAAGCCGTACAGGCCGACCAGGTTCCCGGGTATGTCGCTGAAGGTGAGCAGACGGTCGGCCAGCTCGTCGCTCCCTTCCGCGGCGGCCGCGTTCAGCGCGCGGGCGTACGTTGCCAGATAGAGGAAGTTCCCGGCCGCCCTGCGGACGGCGTGATGCTTGGTGTGGCCCACGAGCCGGCCCCGGGCCCGTTCCATGGCGACGACTGCGGGGTTCTCCAGGACGCGGTCCGCGTACTGGCGCAGATCGTCCCCCACCTGAGCGGATCCGGGGTCGATGACCACCTCGGTGAGGCGCTCCTCCCGGGCCGACCTGAGCAGCCGCAGTCCCGAATGCGGCCGGGACATCAAGACGATCCGGATATTCTCCGGCAGTTCGGGAGAGCGGGCCAGCCAGCGCAGCAGTCCGTCCCTGGGTGCCGCCAGGTCTTCGTCGGCGATCTCGTCCAGGGCGTCGAGCAGGATGACGATCCTGGCCTCGGGGGCCTGCTCGGCCAGCACCTGCGCGGGACCGATCAGCGCGAGGTGGGCGAGATTGTCCGGATCGAGGAGGCGGGGCTCCAACTGCGCCGTCCCGATCTCGATGCCGCTGACGGACCCGCCCACATCGCCGATCCGCTGCTGCACTTCCAGCGTCGCGGTGAGCTGGAACGGCGACACCTGCAAGTCGTCGATCTTGATGCCGACGACGCGCCCCTCGACCTTGACGGACTCGATGTGCTGCTCGATCACCACCGAGAGCCGATCCAGCGCGAAGATCTCCGGGTACACCCGGGCGAGTTGGTGCCCGATGGACAGCAGGAATGCCTGGATGTCCCCGCCGGTGAGCGCGGTGCGGCTGTCCCGCCGGAAGAAATAGCGCAGCCGGTCGGGGCGGGATCGCGCTATTCCGGCGAGCAGGCTGGTCTTGCCCGCGCCGGGCTCGCCGGTCACCAGCACGTACTGGCCGCGCTCCGACGCCAGGGCCCGCTCGATCTCCTCGGCCAGCCACGTGCGCTCGACGTAGTCCGTCCCCGTCCGGTCCCGGACCACGTCCTCGAATGCCTGGCCGGCCCGGCCGTGGTCGGTGGTCACTTCTCGCCTCCGGCGGTACGGATGTCCACCCCGATCACCGTGCCGCTGGGGGCCACCCGGCCGACCCTGGCGGTGCCCTCGAGGCTGCCCACGGCGCGGTCCGTACGCACCGAGACCGCCTCTCCCGCCACCTCGTCGACGCTGATGTCACCCCGGACCACGGCCGTCTCCCCGGCGGTGTCAGCCGTCTCTGCCCGCTTGCGTGGCCGGTCCGGTTCGAGGTCCAACTGCCGGGCATCGGCGTCCGGCAGCCAGATCCAGGCATCCCCTCGGTACTCCTTCTCCTCGACCCATACACGCCGCAACGCCTCCGGGGCGATGGTCGTATGCGCGTCCTGTACGACGTCCCGGAAGACGACCGCCGAGACCGCGACGGCCAGATCCGCGTCCGGCGCCTGGACCAGGGCGGTGCGCAGGGCGGCGCAGTCCAGGATGCGGCCCGTCTCCACCGGGGCCCGGCCGACGAACCCGTTGGCGGCAGGGGAGGCCGGGCCGAAGTGGACGGCGGCGCGGAGCCGGAGCCGGCTCTCCCGCACCCGGTCACGATTGAAGGCGCGCAGCCCCGCGTTCAGGGCGCGCATGAAGGTGTCGACCAGGGCCGGTTCGGAGGCCCCCTTGGGCAGCACGGCGAACACGGAGTCCCCGCCCTCCTGGGTCGCCCATCGTGCGCGCTCCAGCCCGGCGGTGTCGGCCGCCTCCGCTACCAGGCGCGTGATGCCCTCCTGGAGTTGACGCTGGGTCACCGCATCGGCCGCGCCGTACCCTTTCGCGTCGACCGCGAGCAGCAGGCGACGCGCGAACGCGGCCCGGTGATCTGGTGAGTGCGCACGATGTGCCGTCATAACACCTCTCAACTCTCCTGCGTAGCAATGGACTTGCCCCAGAGGGCTGCGTCGTACACGCAGCCCGTGCGGCCGCCGCTGCCACAGTCGTACGCCCTCGTCCCGGCACACACCCTGTAGAAGTAGGGGATCCCGGAAAGCCGTAGAAGGGACTGGTGCCGTCCCGGTCGCCGGCCGCTACTGGACGGGACGCACCGTCGCGGACCGAGGAGACGCCATGACACCTGTCGGGCCGGCAGCCGACCGTAGCCCCGAGCGGGACATGTTCACCGTGCTGCACGCGACCCACCAGCAGGCGGACACCAAAGCCGGCGTGCTGGCGGCGGCGCTGGCCGCGCTGGCCAGCACGGCGGGCGGGTGGAGCCGCCCCGCGGTGCTCCTGTGGGAGCGCGGTGGGGCGGCCGGGCTGCTCGCCGGAGGGCTGCTCGCCGCGTTCGTCTGCGGATTGGCTGGCGGCGCGGTGAGCCTGGCCGCGGCGTTGACCCCGCGCCTGCTGCGGGACCCGGGGGGCAACCGCTACAGCTTCCTCCAGCTGGCCGCCGCTTCCGACGAGCAGCCGGCGGATGCCGCGGATGCCCACGAAGCATCGGCAAGCGGGGAGTTGTCGCGTACGGTGCGGTTCCTCGCCCGGGTTGCCGTGCGCAAGCACCGCTGGCTGCGGGCCGGGGTGGCCTGCACCGCTGTCGTTGGCGTGGCCGCGGGCCTCGGCGCGACGTTGCTGCCGCCCTTGGTCTGACGGCCGTGCCGGCTACGGCTGCCCAGGCGCCAGGTCGGCGAGCAGCCTGAGCTGGGGCACATTCCGGATGGTGGTGGCCCGGTAACCCGTCTCCACCAAGCCCTCCTCGCGCAGGTCGCGCAGCACCTTGTGGATGGTCGTCTCGGCGGCGCCGACCAGGGTGGCCAGCTCCGGCTGCGTCAGCCGGCAGCCGATCACCACGCCGCCGTGTCCGGGCGAGCCGTACGCGGCCGCCAGCTCCACCAGCAGCCGGGCCAGCCGCACTTTCGTCGGGTAGCCATGGAAGTCGAGCCGACGCCGGTTCGCCCAGCGCAGCCGGTCGGCGACGAGGCCGGTCAGGGCAATGGAGATCTGCGGGCGGCGCAATAGCAGTCCGCGCAGTGCGCCACTCGGCAGCACCTGGGCCGTCAGGGGGCCGCAGGCGATGACGGTCGCGGAGCGGGGCGTGCCGGCCAGGGCGGCCATTTCGCCCACTGTGTCCCCGGCGGCCCGGACCGCAAGCAGGGAACTCTCGCCGTTCTCCACCGTCGCCGTGACCTTGGTGAGGCCGGACAGCAGCAGCAGCGCGTGCCGATCCCGCATCCCCTCCCGGAGCAGCACGCCCCCGGCCTCGATGCGCGTCCGGGTGCCCAAGTTCAGCAGCTCTGTCCGTTCCGGCTCCGGCAGCGTCCCCAGCAGGCTGCGCGCCGGCCACCCCTCGGACTCGATCCACTGGCCCATACCTGCCCCCACGGCTCTCAACGAGGTCATGCCCGTGCACGGGACCGATAGCCCCGCGTGGCACAACGTGTTCCTGGCTGCTGACCTTGCCGACTCCAAGGTGATCCGACAGCGGCAGGTCGCCAGCCCGGCGGAGCTTCGTCACGGAATCTACCTCCTTCCCGCCGGGCCGAGCCAAGTCTCATCCACCCGTGCCTGCTCAGGCCAGTGCCAGATTCACTTCCCCTCCTCCTGCAGCTTGAGCAAGTGGTCGAAGTTGCCAGCCCGGCGGACGAGTTCCTCATACGTGCCCGTCTCGCAAACGCGCCCCTGGCTGACGACGATGATCCGGTCGGTGAGGCGGGTGTTGGCCAGACAGTGGGCGATAGACACGGTCGCGCGTCCGACGGCGAGGGCCTTCAGCTGCTGGTAGATCCGGTGCTCGGTGAGGGCAGCGGTCGGCTCGTCCATCACGAGCACGGGAGCCTTCCGATGGAAGGTTCGCGCGACCGCGACGCGCTGCCACTGTCCGCCGGACACACCAGGAGTGGGCCAACGAGGTGTCCAGTCCGTTGGGCGGTCCCCGTTGGGTGCGCGCCAAGAAACTTTACCCAACATCAGCTGCCAGGCACGGAGTTTGACTGTCAGTGGCACGTGATACCCCTGAAGACATAACCCTCAATCTCGCGGGCGGCCTGCGTGTAGCTGCGGCCGGTGCGCTTCATTTCGGCACGGATCGCGTCTTTGCGCTGCTTGTCCTTGGTCATGACGGTCCTTCCACGGCATGCCCACGCCCATGCTGCAGCAGGGTCATCACGATCAGGCAAGGAGCTGCGCGATTCTCAGAACCTTGTCCATGTCCCGAGCGCGTGGGTGCTGTTCGGGCCGGACTGGCAGGCGCTTTCACTGCCGTGGTCGGCACGATAGCGCATCGCCGGGAGGGGGCGTGGTCAGTCTGCGTGGTCGTGCTGTATCCGCTCGCCCGCGTCGATGACTGTCCCGTGTGTCAGGGGTGCGTCTTCTGCTTCAGCCAATAGGCCGGACACGGTGCGCCCGTAGGCGGCGCACACCTTTGCCAGGCACGTCGTCGTTGGGTCGGTCACTGCCCGCTCGATCCGCGACAGCGTCGAGCGGCTCACGCCCGTGCGCCTCTCTAGGTCCTCCAGTGACCAGCCCTGAGCTGTCCGCAGGTCCACGAGTCGGCGCGCCAGGCGGGCTTGCATTCGCTCGATTCTCTCGGACTCCGCCGCGTCAACTCCCATGTCTTGCTTCCCGTTCGGGCTCAGTGCCGGCAGTCTGCTTGGGTCTCCAGGACGAAGGGCCGGTTCCCGCTGAACCTTGGCGACCGGTACGGGTCACCGCCTTCGCCGGCGCACTGACGACGATCTCTAGTGTTCCGAGTCAAGAATTCCGTGTGTATGTGTAGCCTTGTTCTATGGCGCGGATGGGGCGGCCGAAGGCCGAGTTGACTCTGTCGGATGAGGAGCGGGCTGCACTCGAGGGATGGGTGCGGCGTCGTTCCACGCCGCAGGCGTGGGCATTGCGGTGTCGGATCGTCCTGGCTTGTGCCGAAGGCACCTCCAACAAGGATGTGGCTACTCAACTCGGGTCCACACCACAGGCGGTGGGCCGCTGGCGGGCCCGGTTCGTGCAATATCGAATCGCAGGTCTGGGTGACATGCCACGTCCGGGTGGCCCCAGGACGGTGACGGACGACCAGGTCGCCGCGGTCGTCACCAAGACGCTGGAATCCACCCCGAAGAACGCGACGCACTGGTCGACGCGATCGATGGCGAAAGAGATGGGCCTGTCTCAGTCGTCGGTGTCCCGGATCTGGCGGGCGTTCGGCCTGCAGCCACATCGCTCGGAGACCTTCAAACTGTCAACCGATCCGTACTTCGTCGACAAGGTCCACGACGTCGTCGGTCTCTACCTGGACCCGCCCGAACGGGCGTTGGTGTTCTGCGTGGATGAGAAGTCGCAGATCCAGGCCCTGGACCGGTCCCAGCCGGTGCTGCCGATGATGCCCGGTGTTCCCGAGCGGACCACCCACGACTACGTCCGCGCCGGCACCACCACACTGGTCGCGGCTCTGGAGGTCGCCACCGGCAAGGTGATCGGCTCCCTGCACCGCAGGCACCGGGCCGAGGAGTTCAAGAAGTTCCTCGTCAAGCTCGACAAAGAGGTGCCTGGTGACCTGGATGTCCACCTCGTCTGTGACAACTACGCCACCCACAAGACACCCGCCATCAAGAAGTGGTTGCTGGCCCACCCCCGGTTCCACCTGCACTTCACACCAACCGGCTCGTCCTGGCTCAACCTCGTCGAGCGGTGGTTCGCCGAACTGACCAACAAACAGATACGGCGAGGTGTCCACAGATCCGTCCAGGCCCTCGAGAAGGACATCCGCAACTGGATCGCCACCTGGAACACCGACCCGAAGCCCTACGTCTGGACGAAGACCGCAGACGAAATCCTCGAACGCCTCGCCAGCTATCTGAATAGAATTCCTGACTCGGAACACTAGCGCCTGGAGATGTTGTTTCGATCTCGGCCGGCGAGGGACCCGTCCACAGTCGCGATGTGCTGCTCGGGGTCCCACGCGAGGACGACGTGAGAGTGCGTTAGATGGGCTGGGTGGTGATGCGGGCTCCGACCGCGGCCAGCTTGGCGACGGGCTGTTCGTAGCCGCGCTCCAGGTAGCGGGTTCCGGCGATGGTGCTCGTGCCGTCGGCGACGAGTGCGGCGAGGACGTAGCCGAAGCCGGCCCGCAGGTCTGGGATGACGAGGTCGGCGCCGTGCAGGCGTCGGGGGCCGCTGATCTTGGCGGTGTGCTGGAAGTCCCGCCCGTGGAAGCGGCAGGCGACCGCTCCCAGGCACCTGGTGGTGAGCTCCACCGAGGCGCCCATGGCGTTCAACTGCTCGGTGTAGCCGAAGCGGTCTTCGTAGATGGTTTCGTGGACGACGGAGGTGCCGGTGGCCTGGGTGAGCAGGACGGTGAGCGGCTGCTGCCAGTCCGTCATGAATCCGGGGTGGACGCCGGTTTCGACGTCGGTGGCGGTCAGGGGCCGGGCCCTCCAGAATTCCAGGCCGTCCTTGGTTTCGGCGAAGTCGCCGCCGATGTGCCGCAGGGTGTTGAGGTAGGTGACCAGGTGTTCCTGGCGTGCCCCGCGGACCTCGATGCGTCCGTCCGTTGCGATGGCGGCCGCGGCGAAGGAGGCGATCTCGATGCGGTCGGCGATGGTGGTGTGTTCGACGCCGCGTAGTTCGCGGACTCCCTCGACCATGATGGTGCGGTCGGTGTTGATCGTGATGAGGGCGCCCATTTTCTGGAGCATGAGGATCAGGTCCACGATCTCGGGCTCGACGGCCGCGTTGGAGATCACGGTGGTCCCGGAGGCGCGGACTGCCGCCAGGAGGAGGTTCTCGGTGGCGCCGACGGAGGGGAACGGCAGGTCGATGTGGGCGCCGGTGAGCCTGTCGACGTGGACCTTCACCGAGGTGGGGTGTTCCGCGATGTCGGCGCCCATCTGGCGCAGTCCCTCGAGGTGGAAGTCGATGGGGCGTTTGCCGATGGTGCAGCCGCCGGGCAGGGGGACGATCGTTTCGCCGCGACGGTGGAGCAAGGGGCCCATCATGAGGATCGGGATGCGGTTGACGCCGGAGTACATAGCGGACAGCGACGTTTCGCGTACTTCGGGGGTGTGCACGCGGACCGAGTGCTCGCCGAGCCAGGTCACTTGGGTGCCCAGTTCGGCGAGCATGCCGAGGACGAGGTCGACCTCCAGGATGCGGGGGACTCCGTGCAGCACGCACGGCTGGTCGGTCAGCAGGCCGGCCACGATCTGCTTCGTGACGGCGTTCTTCGCGCCCGATGCCGTGACGGAGCCCTCAAGCGGTACGCCACCCGTGATGCGGTAGGTGTGACGGTCGGCTGCCATGGGCTGCTCCAGCGCGCTGGCGATATTCATCTGACGGTATCCCTCACAGTGCTGTTCGGCGCTTATGGCGAAATGCCCGCCGCAAACATCACGCCGGAACCCGCCTCGTGCGATAGGACGATACCGGTGGGACGGTGGTTGCATCGGTCAGGGACAGCCGTTCGGCCTCGCGGTACAACCGGTTCGGGAAGATGACGCCCCCGGTCAGCGCGGCCTGCAGAACGGCGGTGCGGGCGCTCTCCTCCAGGCGCAGCATGAGGTCGGTGGTCTCCTCCAGTTGGCGGCCGACGGTGAATGCTCCGTGCCGGTAGAGGGTGAAGGCGAGCCCGTGGCGCTGCATCTCCTCGGCGCGCGGAGCGATGATTTCCTCCAGCTGGGGCCTGTAGTGCAGCAGGGTGACGGCGGCCACGTCGGGGCGTTGCACCATGCCCTGGGGCAGGTCCAGAGGTACCGGGTCGGCGAGGAAGTCCGCTTTGACGGCGCTGTCGTCGGCTTGGAGGCAGGGGATCTCACCGAAGGCGTCGGCCCGGTTGGTCACCGACGGGATCGGCAGGCCCAGGGAGGCGAAGGCGAGGGCGTAGGGCGC
Source organism: Streptomyces sp. NBC_01445 (assembly GCF_035918235.1). Taxonomy (NCBI): domain Bacteria; kingdom Bacillati; phylum Actinomycetota; class Actinomycetes; order Kitasatosporales; family Streptomycetaceae; genus Streptomyces; species Streptomyces sp. NBC_01445. The sequence goes on from NZ_CP109486.1 coordinate 54,323, forward strand.
GTGCGTGTGCACGATCGCACCGGCGCGGGGCAGCATCCGGTACAGGTCCAGGTGCATGGGGGTGCCGGAGGCGCCCAGACCACCGGTCTGCTCGACAATCCGGCCGTCCGGGTCCAGCACGATGAAGTCGCGGATCGAGGCGTCCCAGCGGTCGAACGCGAGCCGCGTGCAGGACATGAGGATGTTGCCGTCCGGCAGGCGCACCGATACGGCCCCGCCGGCAGGGTTGAGCACCTCCCACGCCTTGAGGTCTTTCAGGGCAGCCAGGAGGTGCATGCGCTCGGTCTCGTGCTTCACGGGGCGGCTCCTTCGGTTCGAGGGGTGAGGTGGAATCCACCAGTGGGCGGGTGCAGGGTGCTGCCGGGCGGTATCCAGGCCGTGGGCACGGTGATCCCGGCGTGCAGAATCGAGTCGGCGCCCACGACGGTGCCGGGGCTGAGCACGACGTGGACGCCGGCGCGGACGCGGTCACCGACGAGGGCGCCCCACTTCGCCAAGCCGGTACTCATCCGGCCGCCGTCCGGCAGGCCGAATTCCACTGTCCGCGTTGGATGGAGCATGTCGGGGTTGGACAGCAGGCACGAGGCGGTCACCAGGCCGGTCGCGAAGTAGGCGTGCTGTCCGATGACGGAGCAGGAGATCGTCGCCCGGTGGGAGAGCACCGTGCCCGCTCCGATGACGCTGCGGGAGATCTCGCAGCCGTAGCCGATGTGGACACCTCCGGAGATCACGGTGCGGCCCCGCACCGTGGAGTACTCGTGAATCCTGGCTTCTGGACCGATCACCACGTCCGCGGCCACGTTGGCCAAGGGGGAGACGTAGGCGCTGGGGTGGATGCGCGGCTGATCGCCGAGGCTGGCGCACACCAGGTCGTACACCGCACCGGACACATCTCCGATCGCCGCGATCGGCTTGCCGTCGAGGACGTCCGCACCCCAGCCCTTCAAGTGCGGATCGTCCCCCAGGCGCAGCACCTGGCCGAGCAGGGGGCCGTCCTCGTTCATCGTGCCGCCGCCAGGGAACCCGGGAGGGGCTGCTGCCCCATGACCAGGTTCAGGAACTGGGCCGCGCAGCGCCCGGGGGTGTACCAGGCTTCGGCGAGGGCTCGGGCGGCACTTCCCATCGCGGCCAGCTCGTTGCGGTACATCACGGCGTCGGTGAGCGTGGCCACGAGGTCGTGCGGGTCGTGCGGGTCGTAGACCATGCCCGTCAGGCCGTCCACGACGAGCTCCGGGCTTGCCCCTGCGTCGGGAACGATGGACGGGATGCCCGCGCCGGCAGCGTCGATGACACACCGCCCGAATCCCTCCTGCAACGCGGCGGTCGCCAGCGCGTCGTACCCGGCTAAACGGTGTGGCAGGTTGTCGACGTACCCCATGAAGCGCACCGGCGCGCCCAAATCTCCTACCAGGTCTTGGAGTTCCTGGTGCTGGGAACCGGGCTCACCGAAGATGTCCAGCATCACGGCGGTGGACAGGCGTGGATCGGCGACGGCGCGCACCAGGACGTCCAGGCGCTTCCAGGGAACGGTTCGGGCGACCGCCGCAACCAGGAGCTTTCCGGTATTCGGCCGGCTGCGGGCCGGAATCCGAACGGGGACGGTGACGCCGTTAGGGATCGCGCTGACGAACCGCGCGCGTGGAGCGTGCTCGCGCAGGGCGGCGGCGGATGCCTGCGAGATGCCCACCCAGACCGGCACGGCGGACAGCACATCCCAGGCCATCTGTCCAATGCTGCGTTCGACCAGCTCGCCTGTGTGCGGGTCGATCACGCGGAGCGTCTGGTCCTGGCTGACGACGTGGCGCACCACGGGGATGACGCGCGCGTTCGGCGCGATCGTCACGTCGGCGGCGGCGGTGCGGTGGTTGGAGATCACCACGACGGGCTGACCGCCGGGCAGCGACGTCGCGCGGGCGAGGGCCTGCTGGTAGCCGTTCCAGTCGGTGACCTCGTGGACGTGTACGGGACCCGGGTTTTCGGCGGCTCGGCCGCCATGGCGCCACCACACGACCTCTACGTTGGGCACCAGGCGGGCAAGGTGCGTGGCGAGCTCGATGACCGAGTTCTCCGCTCCGCCGCGAGCGGTGGAGAGCCAGGTAATAACGACGTGGGGGACCACAGAGTTCCTCCTGATGGGAGTTGAGCCGCTGGTGGGTGCGGCCTGGCGGTGATCAGCTGTCGGTTCGCATGCTGGGGAAGCGGAGCTACATCAGGACCCGCGCCATCACAGCTCTGCCCTGCCGCATGGTGGCGCGGACGGTTTTGCCGTCGCCGTCGCCATCGCCGTCGCGGTTGACGAACCAGGTGAGCGCAGGGCGCCGGCCTGCCGAACGATCCAAAGGCCCCGCCCCAGTTCGCCACGGGACGCCCAGTGACGCGGAAGCAGACGCCGAGGGGCTGGGCGCTCTTCCCGTCGTCGCGGCCCCGTTGAACGCGTACCCGAATCCACCCGTCAGTTCCGTGCGAGTCTGCGGGGGGACGGTAGGCATCCCGAGGTTGGTCATGGTTCCTCCGTGATCCGTTGAGGCAGTTGTGGAACGGCCCGGCAATGGGGTTCTCGCGCGCCGGGGTTGGGCCCTGCCCGATGGCCGGGGCCGAAGTCATCCGGGCCACCGGGCAGAGATCTATGGGGTGTGCCGCGAGGACGGCACGGCAGGGCCTGCCTCATGGCGGGCTCTCTCCGTCGGGGTCGAAGGCGCCGGGCGTGGCTGCCAGGACGAACTGGACGCTGCCGTCGCAGACGACGAGCGAGTAGGTGATCCCGCGAGCGAGTTGTGCGCGCGCCCGTTGGTGCTCGGCGTGGTCTTGGATCCATGCGCGCACTGGTCGGGCCAGTTGGTCATCGAGCTGGTCGGCAACGTGTCCGGCTCGCCATCCGATCCAGGCCAGGGCCTGCTCAGTTGTCCAGCAGGCCTGTCCGCCCAGCCAGAGCATGCGGCCATCGGAGAGGTGAGCGGCGGCATCGCACCAGAAGGAACCGCGCACCGGCGCTTGGGGAGGTTGCCGGTCATGGATTTTCTGCGGCGGGGTCTGGTCCACGACCATGGTCAGGTCCGCCCGCGGCGCGAGGAGGGCAGGTGCGTGGGGAGCCTGCCGCCGCGTCACAGCGCGCCTGCCGTCTGCTCAGGGAGAGCGACCGCGGCCTCAACTTGGGTCCCGTCGGCGAGCGGTGTGGACTCCCATCGGGTGGCCAGGGCCTCGACGAGGGCCAGGCCTCGTCCGTGCTCCTCCTCGGGGCGCGCTCTTCGTGCGATGGGTGTCCCGGACAGTCCCTGGTCGGTGACGGTCACGATGGCCTCAGTGGCGGTGACGGACACAGTGATCTCGATGGTCCGACTCGCTGTGTGGACCATCGCGTTGGTGACGAGCTCACTGACGATGAGGCGCAGGGCCTCGACGATGTCGTCGTCGATCTGCCACTCCCGCAGAGCATGGACCGTGTGTGCGCGGGCGTGAGCCACGCTGAAACGGGAGCCTCCGGGTAAGGCCAGCCTGCGCTGGAAAGGAGGACAAGGGCCAGCCACAGGGCGGGCAGTGGACAGACCTGGCAGGTTGACCGGCTTGATGTCACGGCGTGGTACTCGCGCGGCGGAGTCGTAGCACGGAGAAGGAGTCGGTTTCATGCGAGGCGCGTCCCTCCCGAGCGTGCCGGGCGCGCGAGGGCGAACCAAGGCGACGCCAGCTTGACCAGTGCGCTGGTGATGGCCTCGCACAAGACGTCGCTGTCGGTGGTGGCCGGCCTCTCGGGGCCGGGGGCGCAGATCCAAGTGCGACCGCCCGTGCGGCGGCGGCAGGCGGCCGTGACGTCCGGTGCAGGGCACCGCATCACGGCGTCCTCGACGCAGTTTGTACCTGGCAGCGCGGGCCAGGTAGCTCCCGTGCCCGCTGCGACGACGATCTCAGCCGTAAAGCGGGCCCGGTTGGCCAGGACCGGCCCCAGCGGCGTTCCGCTCGCTTCAAGAACAGCCAGAGCCGCCACCGCCACGGAGCCACTGACCCGTAACACCTCCGCACCCGTGATGCGGACGGTGCCGCAGCGGCCCAACAGCCAGGCCCGCTTGAGCCACTCCCCCGGTTCGGCGCCCGGCGTCCAGCTCTCAGCCCTCCCGAAGGCGGGCATCACCGCGCGCCCCCAACAGATTGAGGACAGTTGGGGCAGACGCGCACCGCGTAGCCGAGTAATCCACGCAACTTGACGTAAGCGAATCCACCGGGCTGCAGGTTCTTCGAACTCCCGCAGCCTGCACAGGCGTTGCCTCGAATCCATTCCCAGTCCTCGGCCGGCGTGGCCAGGCCGTCGTGCTCGCGGGCGCGAACGTCGCCTGACGTACCTGACCCAGGCCTTTTGATCGGCGGCTCGGTCTTGCAATAGATGCGCACAGCGGCTAGCCGAGTGGGCGGGTCGCTCGCCTGTAGATGCGGGGCGAGTTCTTGCCTCAGGGTGAAGGAGACGTGCTCGACGAATGCGATCCGGGTCCCAAAGAGCGGCTCCGTCCTCACTGGGGCACCCCCGGCACGCCGTACAGTCCGGCGCAGTTCTCACAGGCGTGCAGCTCCGCCTCATCTCGGAGCAGCGGAATCGGGTGCCGGTCGGAGGCCCAGTCCGAGCACAAGGCGCACGAGCGTCCATCACGCTGAGCCGTGCTGAGCTGCAACGCGTGGATGTTCGGCGCATCGACGAGCACTCTCGGGGCGGGGCTCTGCTGGGTAGTGCTGTTCGGTGTGGTCATCGCGGCCTCACACTCGCGGAATCTGGATGGCCCCGGCCCACTTGTCTCAGGGGAGAAACCTGCGGGCGGGACTGCCGCCCTGGGCGGCTGACATTCAGTCAACGCGCAGACGAGACCGAAGAAGACTCCGCACGGTGACTCCAAGACGGAGTCACGCCGCGCCGCTTGGGCATAGCATCGACTCACCGCTACTCGGGGGAGTTGCCAATGCACCAACGGTCACCAGACCCGCGCGCGATCATGGCCGGGCTACTCAGTGATGAGCGGCTGCTCCGCGCCTGTGCAGAACGTGACATGGGCACCGTCTTCCGGCTCCTCAACAACCGGGGCGTCAGCACTCGCCAGATCGCCGGCGACGCCGGTATCACCCAAGGGCGGCTGTACGACTACATGAACGGCAAGAGCCGGGTGGAGAAGCTGACGGTGTTCGAGCAATTCGCCGACGCTTTCCACATCCCCGGTCACCTGCTGGGGCTGGCCCGCCGTGCCTGGGAGCCCGCGCCGACCGCACCGGAGCACCAGCGCGCCGACCATCCGCCGCCGGACGGCGACGATCTCGCCGCCATGGACCACTTCCGCAGTGCCGACCGGCAGACCGGCGGCGGCCGCCTCTACGGGGCCGTGGTGCGACACCTGTCGGACCGCGTAGCGCTTCGGCTCGTCAGCACCGACAGCGGGCCCCAAGTCTTCGCCGCCGCTGCGGCGTTAACCGAAATGGCCGGGTGGATGGCCCACGACTCCGGGCAGGACACCCGTGCCGGCCGCCACTTCGCCCGCGCCCTGCCACTGGCGCGTACCTCGGGTGATCTTCCGCTCGCCGCCCATGTGGCAGCGTCCAGCAGCCACCTTGCCCTTCAGTCCGGCGACCCGGCGGCGGCCGTGCAGTGGGCTCGCACCGGCCTCGACCTCGCCGCGCAGGGCCCCAGGATTCCGGCGCTGACCGCGCGACTTCACACCATGCAGGCCCGCGCTCTGGCCGCAGCCTCGCAGCACACTCCAGCCGCCCGCGCCCTCGAAGCGGCCCGGCGCGACCTAGAGGGAGCCCCCGACGCCGCGCACCCCTGGCTGAGCCCATTCGACGCTGCCGCTCTCGCAAGCGAGTCGGCGCTGATCTTGCGCGACCTCGAGCGACTCGACGAGGCGCTGACACAAGCCGAGCAAGCCGTCGCGCTGCGCGCCCAGGCCGGGCGGGCGCGATCGCTCGCCCTCAGCCAGATCACTGTGGTGGACATCCAGGTACGCCGCGGAGAGCTGGACGCAGCCGTGCACACCGCACATGTGCTGCTGACCACGAGCCCGACCATGGCATCGGTTCGGGTCGTCCAGCAGCTTGACGAGCTCCGTCGTCTGCTGGAGCACCACAAGAGATATCCACCGGTACGGGAATACCTAGTTCGCTTCGACGAAGCACGCAGAGCGAGAATGCTGCTCCTAGCTGATCTCATCGCTCCGCAATCGGGAGGCATCCCGGCATGAGGCCCACCACCCCTACCCCTGCCGATCCTGAAGCGTGGAACGCCTACCTCGCAGAGGGAAACGCCAAGCAGGCCCGCAAGCGCGTGGCCGCCGACGTGCTGTTGAGAGATACAGCCGGACGCGTACTCCTGGTGAACCCGACCTACAAGCCAGGGTGGGACCTGCCCGGAGGGATGGCAGAAGCGAACGAGCCACCCGAGGACGCGGTGGGCCGGGAGCTGATCGAAGAACTCGGGCTAAGAATCACCGTGCACGGGCTGCTGGTGGTCGACTGGGTCGCCCCACACGGGCCTTGGGATGATCAAATCGCGTTCATCTTTAACGGCGGCACGCTCGCCCAAGACCAGACCGACCGGCTGACCCCGCAGGACGACGAGCTCGCCGAAGCGGCGTTCTTCACACCGGACGCCGCCCGCCGCCAGCTCAGCGACCGCATCCGGCCCAGGTTCACAGCGGCCCTAGACGCCATCGCGGACAGGCACGCCCGCTACCTCCGCAACGGCGAACCCATGGCATAGCTCCCTCGCTCATCCACTCCCGAACGCGGTGGCCACAACCGTTTCCCTACACCCCGAACTTCGCCGTCATGCTCCGCCAGCTGACAGGCGCGACTGCCGGGTAACGGTTCCGCCGTCCACAAGGTGATCGTCGCAGAGCAGGCCCGGCGTTCAAGCCCCACCTCGAGACAAGGAAGAGCATCCTCTCTTGGCGCACAAGAGAGGTGTCGGCATCGACGCGAAGTACCCCGTGACGCCCCGACCTGCGAAAACGCCCCCACGGTGCATCAGGGGTGGACTGCCATTGGGCAACCTGGAAAGCAACTTGGAAGGCAACCCGGAACGCAAGCTGAAAAGCAACCTGTAGGGCAACCCGCCACCGAGCACCGCCGCCGCAGTGGTGACGCCGTTCGATGCAGACAAGACTGCGTCGTGAGGGCGTGGATGGCGATGTGGACCGGCATCGGAACGGGCAGCTCGTCCGGCCACCTCGTACACCACCGTCTTGAGCGCCATCTCCTTCAGCGCGGTCTCCAGCAGTGGCGGGGCGTCGCGGGTGGCGTCGAACTCGACGATCAGCAGCCCGCCGCTTGCACGCGGACAACTGTGCCTCTTTACACCGCTACGCGGTGCGTGGGGCCCAACTGCCCGGTGCGCTGCGCCCGGCCAGTACCCGGCGCCATGGCGTACGCCCATCGCATCGGAGCTGTCTGAACTGCCGCCCCGTTACAGGCGCCCGCTTCGGCGAAAGCCGTGCCGCTCAGCGCGTCCTGGGGAGAGCTCGGAGTTCGGCTGTAGGTGCGCAGCAGCGCGCCCCCGAAGCCCGTGCAGCGGGCGTGTGCTCGTACGCACCCGGTGGAACCGGGTCGGCAACGTGTTCCACGGCCGGCACCGTTCCACAGGGGTGGAACGCTGTGAGCTGCGATTTTCCAGCGTGGGTCACTGTTTGGGGCATAGCTGACTGTGCTGCGCAACGCGCGTGACTGCGTCCGTTGCACGGGGTGGAACTGCTCAGGCTGCAGCGGTAATGCGCACTGCGTTCCACCCTCAAGCACGGCTCCAGACAGTGCCCCGTGCGGGCGCCCGTTCCACCTGCTCGGGTGGAGGGGGAACACGCCCCGTCGACCGGCCGCGCTCCACTGCGGTCTCGCTCCCTCAGACCACAGGGCGCGGACGGATGCCTGCCTCACCTCTGAGACCGGATCCCCGGCCTCCCCCGCCCTGTCCGTCTCGCGCTCCCTGACGGCGCATCGCCTGAATCGTGGCACGTTCCCCGCACCCGACCAGGTCGGGCGGCTGCGCGAAGGGAGCGTCGGGTGCCTTGCGGTGCGCGGGTCACCGCGTTTCTGGGTGGGTCACTCTTTGGGCAAGCACCTGACCTGCACATTCGGGTAGTTGGGGTATTCGGCGGGGCATTGGGGCTGAGGAGAGTCCACGACACGCACTTGAAAAGGGGTCGTGTCGTGGGAGCTACGCAGCGGGTTTTCGTGGGACTGGACGTGGAGTGGGCGCTGGTGTGCGCCACCCCGGCGAACGGCGCCCTCGTGCGCGGCTGGATCGAGGAGGCCGGCGTCGCCGCGGCCGGCGACCTGTCGCAGGAGCTGCGCGAGCTCGTCGCCTACCTCGCCGATCGGCGCGACGCCGCGTTCAGCGACCGATGGCTCATCGCTCTGCTCGAGCGCGCCGCAGGCGAGGGACAACAAGCGCAGCTGGCCGCGCGCGTCATCGTGCAGGCGATGGTGCCTGGCATGGTGCGCCTGACGCAGTCGCTGCTCACCCCGCGGCGCGACTTCGACGACGTGGCGCAGGTGGTGGTCGGCTGCCTGTACGTCGTCGCGCGGACCTTCCCGCTGCGCCGCCGTGCGAAGGTCGCCGCGAACGTGATGCTGGAGACGCTGCACCACGCGACCCGGGAGCTTGGCTCGGACGAGGCGCGCGAGGTTCGTCTCGATGTTCTGTGGGACGTTGCGGCCTCCGACGACGATGTCGCCGACCGGGTCGCGCAGGACCTGCTGATCGAGCGGGGCCAGGCCCAACAGGTCGCCGACACGGCGGAATTGGATGGCGCCGAGGGCGAGCTGGTGGCGCTGCTGGCGTGGGGCGTCGATCACGGGTCTTTGCCACTGCAGCAGGCCCGCTCGGTCGTGAGCATGGTCCGCGAAGAAGCCGAGCGCACGGGTGCTGCGACGCCAGCCGCGCGCAAGCGCCGCTCGCGAGCGGTCAGATGGCTTGGGCCGGTGGCGGCCGAGTGGGTGCGCGCCGCGTGATGCGAAGCGTGGAAATTGGTGCGCCCCTGGCGGTCACGTTTTGCGGGGTGCGGCTCCTTGGGGTGTGTACGGCGGCGAAAGGTCTGCCGAACACTCCGACTTGAGGGAGGAGCCGTGGCGATGACGCACACGGCGAAGGCGTCAGCCGAGTGGGCAGATCTGGACCTACTCGCCGCGGCGCGGGGCCGGGTCCAGCGGCTGGTCGCTCTGCTGGAGACGCTGCCGTTCACGGAACAGACCGCTCGGATCGCGCGCGAGTACCTGACCGAGGCAGGCCCGGCGCGCGAGGCGTTCGACCGCTTCGCGCAGCTAGATACGGCCGAGCAGCAGCGGCAGCTGCTTCTGTGGCAGAGGGCGGCATCGTGACGCGCCGCCGAAGGGAGCGTGCCCGGCAGTCCGGCGCCGACGTCGCAGTGGACCAGGAACTGGACGAGCAGAGCGGTTGGTGGACCTCGCCGTCGACCGGGTCGGTCGCGGTGGCAACCAACGTCGTGCGGCGCCTGGTGTGGGCCCTGCTGATCTCCGGCCCGCTGCTGGGCGGCTGGGCAATCGTGTCGCAGCCGGCCGCGGGCGCTCACCCCGCCCCTGCCATGCAGTCCTCCAGCGGCGACACGGCGGGGCCCGGCGGGTTCGCGGAGATGTACGTCGCCGCGTTCCTCCGCGCCGGCGAAGGATCACAGGGCGAACTCGCCGCCTTCTACCCGCGGGCCGAAGACCTGGAACTGGGCGGCAAGCCCGACGCGGTACAGGTCGGCCAGATCGCCGCGGTGCGCATAACGGAGGTCGCTTCGGGACGGTACTGGTCGGTGACGGTCGCCGCCCGAGTCCTGGAGCCCGCGGCCAAGAACACGGCGAACTCCACCGCGAGACAGCAGCCGCTGATCCGCATGCGGTTCTTCCAAGTGCCCGTCGAGGCGGACCGGGACGGCGGCCCGCTGGCCGCGCTCGCGCTGCCCGCCGAGATCTCCGCCCCCACCGGCAGCGCGCCGAAGGCGAAGCTCGCGTACGGCACGCCGCTACCGGCCCAGGCCGCCGACCCGGCCGTGGACACGCTGTCCGCCTTCTTCGCCGCCTACCTGTCCGGCAGAGGGGAGTTGGGGCGCTACGTCTCGCCCGGTACCCACCTCTCACCGGTCAGACCCGCCCCGTACCGGTCGGCAACCGTCACGCAGGTCGCCATCGAGGCCGCTTTCCAGGACAGCGACGGCGACGGACGGATCGGTGCCCCGGCGGGCCGGGAGCGGCTGCGCCTGGCGGTCGACATCAAGGCCGCCCGCCCCGACGGCATCGCGCGGCCGCTGTCATACGCGCTCACCCTGGCCGGCCGCGATGGCCGATGGGAGGTCGCCGCCCTGGACCCGACCCCCAAAGTCACCCTCCCCGACCTGCCCTCAACGTCGACGGCCTCGCCGTCCACCTCCCCTGCTCAGTAAGGAGAAGCCCTCATGTACTCCACTCCGTTGGCCGCGGTCGGCATCATCGACGACTTCACCGGCATGGGAAAAGACCTCAAGACCCTGCTCACTGTGGTCGTCCTCGGCATCATCTACGTGGGCAGTATCGGTGCGACCTGGGCCGCGACCCGCTCCATGCTCAAGGCCTTCGTCGCCGCCGTGGGCGGAGCGATCGTGATGGGTGTCATCGCCTCCCAGACGGTGCTCAGCAACAAGACGGCCGAAGAGCTGAAGAAGGACCACACCGTCGGCCAGGGCGAGGCGGTCGTCCGCGTGATCGCCGCTCCCGAGCCCATCGTGTTCACCGCTTCGACTGCGGGCCGTGTGCATCTGGGTCGGGACGCATGAGCTCCGCAGCCGAGGAGGATCTCGTCGGCCGCTGCTACACCAAGGCCCGCCGCCACCCGAGCATGATCGGCCAGTGGGAGGGACGCCGGCTGTGGGGCGGCCCGTACAGCGTGCCGCAGTTCATCACCATGGGCGTCGTCTTCGCGGTCATGATCGTCGCTCTGGTCGCCGTGCCCAGTCTGTGGTCGACGTTTGGGCTCTTCAACCTCGTCGCCCTGGCCCTGGTCCCTTATCTCGCCTCGTTGCTGGTGCGCCGCCTGCACATCGACGGCCGGCACCCGTTCGCGGCGTTGGCGAGCGCGGCGGGCCTGGTGGCAGGCGGGCAGCGGCCCCGGCTCGGTGGCCGGCAGCTGCGGCGGATCACCACGCAGCCGCTGCAGGGCACCGTCACCCTCACCGCGCAGGCACCAAAGCGGCGCGCGGCCGCATCTGCTGTGCCCTCGGAGATGCACGTCCTCGTACGACGCCCGTCGCGGCGCGCGACCACCACGCCCGTAGGTACCGCCTCCACCGCGCTCGCCCAGCTCGCGACCCACCGCTCAAGCGCTTCGAGGGAGCAGCGATGAACACCCCCGAACTCACCCCTGGGCCAGACAAGGCCGTGCACGTCGTGCGCGACGAGTGCTGGGAACTGATGAACCGGCCCCCGGAATTCACCACCGCCCAGGCCGTCTTCCCCGGTCTGCTCGCGCGCGGCAGGAGCCTGCCGATGCGCCTGCACCTTGCCCTTCTGCAGTCGGGCCGCGTTCTCGGGCAGTCGGCTCCGCAGCGCGAGGAGGGGGAGTAGGCGTGAAGATGCCGATTAGGCACGTGGCCGGGAACGTCGTGTGGAGCGTGCACGGCACGGTGTGGGCGCTGTACCGGGTGCAGGGAGTGGACCAGGTCCACGCCAGCAAGACCGCGAAGCTGCGCCGTCTGAAGGCGCTCGAGGCGCTGGTGAAGAAGCTGGTGGGCGAGTCGATGTGGCTCTCTCTGTGTCCGCAGGTCGACCCGCGCGCGGTGGTGCGGGCGATGACCGAGGACATCGACATGGCGGCCAGCGACGAATACACGCAGGTCGCCCACCGGGTCCTCGACAGGTTGGAGGGCCTGGAGCTGACCGGGCGCACCGACTGGCTCGCCGTCCCGCTGCCCGCAGTCGGTCGCCGTCAGCGCCTGGCGGACATGGCGGGCGCGGCGAAAGGCGAAGTCGCCCTGCAGCTCGGTCTGTTGCCCGCGCCGATCAGCCGGCAGGAAGAAGGACGCCGGCTGGCGCAGGGGGCGCAGATGGCGGCGACGTGGCCGGGCACGGTGGCGGTGCGTCCGGCGAGCGAGGCGGAGATCCTGTGGATCTACGGGCACTCGGCGCGGCGCGGGGTGCTGGAGCCGCTGCTGCCCACCCCCGACGCGCTACGCGGGCTCGTCAACCGCGGCCGCACGGTCGCCGCGCTCGGCCAGGCCGTGCTCACCGAGGGGGCCATCGACGGCGCCCTCGCCGACGAGGGGGAGCGGCGCGGCCCGGGCGTATTCAAGCGCAGGTGGCTGGAGGTCGCCACCGAACACGGCGCCTCCTACCAGTCGTTCTTGACGCTTTCCGAGATGCCGGAGGCATTCCGCTTCCCCGGCTCGGAGTACCTGGCCGCACTGGACACCTTCGGCTTCCCCGTCGACTGGGTGGTGCGCCTGAACGTCACCCCCGGGGCGGTCGCCGAGGCCAAGACCCGTCGCAAGGCCCGCGACCTGGCGGGCCAGCCCGAGGAGTGGGCGCACGATCCGGCCGGGGTGCCAGCCTCGATCGGAAAGGCATCGGACAGCCTGGCGGAGAACCGGGAGCGGCTGACCGCGTCCAAGGGCGAAGTCGACGTGCGGGCCATGGTCGCCTTCTGCGTCTGGGGAGCGGGCCCGCAGGAGGTGGAACAGCGGGCCGGACAGCTCACTGCGGAGTTCGGCGGCGACGACTACACCCTGGACCGGCCGCTCGGCGACCAGGAACACCTCTTCTACGGGATGCTGCCCGGCGCCCGCACCCCGCAGGCCATGGCCTCCTACGCCCAGTACCTACTCGCCCGCGACTTCTGCATGGCCGGACCATGGGCGGCGACCGAACTCGGCGACGAGCGCGGCCCGCTGTACGGGTGGCAACTGACCGGCGGCGGCGCCCGCCCCGTGCTGATGGACTTCACACGCGGCCCAATGAAGCGGACCTCCGCCTCGGCGGCGTTCCTCGGCGAGCTCGGCGGCGGCAAGTCGTACGCGATGAAGTGCGCCGTCTACTGGACACTCGCCGCAGGCCGCAAGAAGGGGGCGCCGGGTAGTCGCGGTCGCACGGTGATCGTGGACCGCACCCCGAAGCAGGAGTGGCTGCGCTTCGCGCGTGCCTGCCCCGGACGCACCGAGCTGATCACCACCGACAGCAGCGCCGCCGTCTGCCTCGACCCCTTTCGGGTGTTCACGCAGCAGCGCGGACAGGCGTCGGTCGACATCTCCGAGGCCCAGCGGCGCTGCGAGTCCTTTCTGCACATGCTGCTGGGCATCCAGTCGATGGACGAGGCAGGCGATGTCCTGTCCGAGGCCGTCGCACACGTCCTGGCAAGCACGAAGCCGAGCATGCGCGCCCTGATGGCGCACCTGACCGAGCGCGGCGTACGCGACGACGACCCGACCTGCCGGTCCTTGGCCCGCAAGCTGAACATGCACGCCCGCCGCGACATCGCGCGTGCAGTCTTCGACGAGAGCCTGCCGGTCATCGACACCGACGCCGACTCCGTGGTGTTCTCCGTCGCTCAGCTGGCACTGCCCAAGAAGTGGGAGCTGGAGCCGGGCCATTTCGAACGGCTCAGCCCGGAGAAGGTGTTCGGGCGTGCGGCCCTGTATCTGATCGCGGCGATCTGCCGGCACATCGCTTTCGACCCGCGCCACGAAGCGGAGTTCTGCCAGGTCGTGTGGGACGAGTGCTGGTGGCTCACCTCCGCGCCCGAAGGCCTGGACCTCCTCCTGGAGCTGGTGCGCGACGGCCGCAAGCACAACGCCGGCGTGCTGGTGGGCAGCCACGACCCCGACGACATCGGCCCCGACACGGAAGTCGGCCGCATCGTGCGCGGCCTGTTCCCCCGCCGGCACCTGTTCCGCCAGACCAACATGGAACTGGCCCGCCGCGGCCTGGACTTCCTCGACCTCGACACAGGCGACCCCGAACTGCTGGAGATGGTCACCACCCGGCTCTCCCCGCTGGACGAGTCCGACGTGGTGCAGGCACAGCGGGCCGGTGAGTGCCTGGTGCGCGACCTGTTCGGTCGGATCGGTGCGATGCGCGTGCAGGTGCCGCTCGACCCGGCGCTGGCCGACGTCATCCACTCCGACCCCGAACAGGCCCGAGCCGAGGAAGGCCCGGGCGGCGAAGGGCTGGTCGCGGACGGAATGGAGGCGGTGACGGCATGACCATTCGGCGGGGACGTTTCCGTGGGTTCACAGGTGTGCGGCGTCATCTGGCGGGCGGGCTACTGCTCGTCATCACAGCGCTGGCCATGATGATGCTGCTCGCGCCCCGGGTCGGCGCCGCCCCCGGGGACCCCACGCCAACGCCGTCCCCGTCGGCGTCGTTCCCGAAGTACGAGCCGGGCCTGGAACCGACCGCCCCCGGGCTGCTGCCTCCCGAGTCCGTCCACCCCACCGCCCCCAAGGACAAAGACAAGACCGGCCGCACAGCGAAGGACGGCAAGAAGAAGGACACCGACAAGCAGCCGTCCGCGAAGGAGAAGAAGGCGGCTGCGCAGGAGAAGCTGCGCCGCGAGATGCGGCAGCGGGTCAAGGAGTACAAGGCCAAGCACGGCGACGGCGGCGTCCTCAACGCGTTCGAGGTCACCGACGAGAAGGGCCTGCCGGTATCGGCGTACCGGATCGTCTCTGCCACCGGTGGCGTCACTGATTTCTCGGGCGAGCTCCAACAACTTGCCACGCAGTTCCTGTTCGAGCTCACCAAGTGGGTCGTGGCGTTCGGCTGCTGGCTGATCTCCTGGGCCCTGTCCTGGGCTTTGGCCTCCCTGTTCCTCAAGCCGGCCATGAAGCTGTCGGACGCCCTGTACAACCAGACGCTCGTCCAGCTCGGCGTGCCGGGCCTGCTGATGGCCTACTCCGGCGTGGTCGCGTTCTGGAACATCACCTTCGGCAGGACCTCCCGCGGCTGGGGCGAGATCGCCGCCTCCACCGTGATCGGCGCGCTCGCCGTGTCTACGCTCGCCGCTCCCCCGCAGCTGCTTCTCGGCCAGCAGGACGGTGCCGTCGGCAAGGCCCGCGATCTCGGCATCGCCATCTACGCGATCACCACCGGCCACGAGGACGCGCTGTCGAGGGCCGGGCAGATCACCGAGCCCAAGGCCCGGGAACTCACCCGCACTGTCACCGACGGGATCGTCGAGGCGTTCGTAGTGCGCCCCGCGTTCCTGCTCTCCTACAACCAGCAGCTCAGCGACAACTGCGTTGATCTGTACAGCGACTCCCGCGTTAAGCAGGCCTTCTTCAACGAACAGGTCGACAAGACCAAGGAGCTCATTCAGAAGAACCCGTCCGGGTTCGGGTGGGTGCCCAACCCTGTCCAGGGCCTCCCGGACGCTCTCACCGACAAGGCGACCGACTACGTCGCCAACGACCTGCTCGGCCTCAACCCCAACAGCGACTTCGAGAAGGCCTGCGTCAAGGACGCGGCCACAGCGAAGAGGACCGGCTGGGACAAGGTCGGCGGGGCGCTGTTCATCCTCATCGCCGCGGTCCTGATGACGGTGCTGCTGCTCATGACCGCGTTCCTCTACCTGTCCACGCAGATGCGTCTGGTCATCGAGGCGGTGCTGGCACGGGTCGCCCTCGCAGCGGGCATCATGCCCGGCCCCGGCCGGGCATGGCTGTGGGAACGGGCCACGAACATCGTGCGCCTGCTCGGACTCCTGGTCGCCTTGGTCACCGGCCTGGCCATCGCCGTCACCCTGGTGACTGCACTGCTGAACGCGCCCTTCGGCGACAACGCCGGGGCGCTGCCCGCCCGGTTCGTCGCGGTCGACGTTTCCGTCATCGCCTGCTTCATGTTCCGCAAGCGCATCACCCAGCGGTCCAAGGCCTGGGCCATGAACGCCCGCACCCGCCTGGCGGGCAGCCCGCTTGGCGGCAGCGCCCCCGCCGCGATGAACCAGGACGCAGGCCGCAAGCGGTCGCTGGCCGCGACGCTGGCCACTACCGCCCTGATGGTCGGCGCGATATCCGCGACCGGCGGGGCAGCCGCCGGCGGCGTGGGCGCTCGCTCTTTGATGTCGTTGGGCGGGCGCGGGGCCACGTCACTGGCCGGACGGCTGGGCACCCGCCTGGCCGTGCGCGGCACTACCGCCATGGCCAAGGGCGCCACCAAGGCCGTCGCCGGAGGTGCGAAAGCCGCGTACGGGGCAGGCAAGTTCGGGCTCAAGTACACCCTCGGCGCGCCCGTCTACCTGCCACAAGCCGCCCGCGCCGCACACACGGCGATCAAGGCCGCCCCGGGCAATATGGTGCGCTCCGCCGCGCAGCTGCGCTCCCGTCTCACCCAGCCCGTGACCCGGCAGCTGCCCGCCGTCCGCGACTTCTCCCAGACGTACTGGAACAACGTCGGCGGCCGCTGGGCCGGCAACAAGATCCGCATGCACCGCGGGCTGCCGCCCCGCCCGCACCCGCGCACCCCGCCCCGCGTCATCAACCGGCCCCTTGTTCCTTCCCCCGCCGTGCGTCACTCCTCGGCCGCCACCACGACGGCGGCCCCTCGGCCGCGGCGAGTGCCCCGGCCTGTGCCGCAGCCAGCCGCGTCCACGCAGCAGCAGGCCCTGCGCCAGCGGCTGTACCGGATGACGACGGACACGGCCCGCACGCACGGCCCCGCGCCCAGTGCGGAGCCTCAGTCTTCTGTGGCCCCCGCCGGGCCCCGGCCCCGGACGCCGCGGCCCGCGCCGGCCCGCCGGAGGACGCCGTGACGAAGAAGGGATGGCTCGCGCTCGGCGCGGCCGCCGCCGTCATGCCGCTGCTGCTCGGTGTCGGCGCCTTCGTGGCCCTCACCGGGGCGGTGGCCGCCGACCAGGACGAACAGAGGCGGCAGGCCGCCTACTTGTCCGGGGGCGTACAGGATGCGCCGGCCTCGGTGAAGGGGATCGGGCCGGTGATGCTGTCCGCGTACGCGAACGCGGCCTCCCGCACCATCAAGCTCCGCCCGAAGTGCAAAGGCATGCGCTGGTCGGTACTGGCCGGATTCGGGCAGGTCGAGTCCCACCACGCCGCGGGCCATCGCGTCGCAGACGACGGGACGATCACCCCGCGCATCATCGGCGCCCGCCTCGACGGCTCCGGCGCCGGCGGCAACACCAGCAAGGTGCCCGACACCGACGGCGGCACATGGGACGACGACACCTCATACGACCGCGCCGTGGGCCCGATGCAGTTCCTGCCCTCCACCTGGAACGGGCCCACCGGCCAGGACGGCAATAGCGACGGCATCAAGGACCCCCACAACGCGTTCGACGCGGCGCTCGGCGCCGCCGTCTACCTGTGCGGCACCGAGCCCAGCGACCTGAGCGACGACGCCCAGCTACGCAAGGCCGCCCTGCGCTACAACCACGCCGGCTGGTACGCGAACGAAGTCCTGCAGTACGTGCACCAGTACGACCAGGCCGGCGACGTCCTCGGCAACACCGGCAGCAACGGCCCCGTGCCCGTCTCCGTGTCCCTGCCCGGCCCCCCGGCCGCCTACCAGGGCGGAGCAACAGCCTGCTCGTACTCTGACCCGACCGGGGGCCGCTGCCTGACCGGCGCAACAGCCCACGGATACCAGGAAATCCTTAACAAGTGGCCGCGCTGGCACGGCGGAATCGGCTGCCAGACACCGCGCGCCGAAGGCGGCGAGCACCCGCTCGGCCGCGCCTGCGACTACACACCGGGCACCCTCGGCACCCGCGCCGTCGGCACCGCGCTCGCCCAGGGCTGGGCTCTGGCCGCATGGCTGCGCAAGAACGCCGGAGCGCTGGACGTGCAGTACGTGATCTGGCAGGGACGGATCTGGAGCATCAACCACCCTGAAGATCAGGGCGGTTGGGGGCGGCCGTACGACCACGGACTGAACAACACGCACACCGTCACCGGCGGGCACTACGACCACGTCCACGTCACCTACAACGACTGAGGCCAGCCCTCCGGGGCCTCCGCGTCGTCGCCTCCCGGGAAGCTGTGTCCGTCGTTTTCGAGTTTCCTGTGTAACGTCCTGCCGTCTCGCACCAATACCTGATGACAGGAAGCACCCGGAGGGGACGGAGGTGCGGGCGGTGGCCGATGCAACTAGCCGCTTCACCGCGATGTACGACGCGTGTCGGCAGCGGGTATGGGCGTACGCGGTCAGCCGGGCAGGCCGGCAGATTGCCGACGAGGTGGTCAGTGAGACGTTCACGATCGCCTGGCGTCGTCTGTCGGATGTGCCGGACCCGGCGCTGCCCTGGCTGCTCGGGGTCGCCCGCAACGTGGTGCGCGACAGCGCTCGCGCCGAGGTGCGACGCGCCTCGCTCGCGGCTGAGCTGCGCTCCTGGACAGAACACGCCGAAGGGGATGTCGCCGACGACGTGACCGACCGGCTTGCGCTGCTACGCGCGCTCACGACGGTGTCCGAGGCCGACCGTGAAGTACTCATGCTGGCCGCCTGGGACGGGCTCAGCCCGGCCGAGGCGGCCAAGGTCGTCGGCTGCACGGCGGCAGCTATGCGGGTCCGCTTGCACCGTGCCCGCGGCCGGCTCAACCGGGCGCTCGATGACAGCCACGCTTCTCCAGCGCCTGGCCCTGCTTCTACGCCGCCTAGTGCCGTGTTCGTACGAGAGGAGGCCTGACGTCATGGCAGACGACATTCTGCAGCGCCTCGCCGCCGCACGCCCCGCACACCTGGCCCCGGACTCGCCCGTGGACGACACCGTCCGGACCATCGAACTCACGGCCGCCATGGCCGCCGCGCCCACGTCATCCGAAACACGGTCCCCGATGGCGCGGCTGCGACGGCGACTGCGACCGGTGTGGGGGCTGGGCCTCGCGGCCGTGGCCACCGTAGCGGCGCTCGTCGTGACAACGACCAACTTGGGTCCTACGCACGAGCCCGCGCAACAGGTCTTCTCCGGCCGGGAGTTGCTGCTGGCCGGCGCGAACGCCCTCGACAGGCAGCCCCAGCTGAAGGGCGACTACTGGTACCAGGTGGAGCACCGCGGATACCTCACACAGATCCCCGGCAAGAACTACGTCATCGACCAGCGGTGGGTCACCCGCACGTGGCTCGCCGCTGACGCCGACAAACGGTGGACCGAGCACACCGACCTGGGCGCACGGCCAGCCACAGAGTCGGACGAGGCCGCCTGGAAGGCAGACGGTTCCCCGCACACCTTCGACCTGACCGACCCCGCCACCAAGGCCCGCGCCGAGCGGGAGAACGCGAAGGAGAGCCACCACACGCCCAGGTCCGTACCGAAAGACATCGTTCACTACAAGGGCCAGGGCGTCATCCAGCGCGACGCGCCAGGCGGCGGGAGTGAAGAGATGCCCTCCGGCGACATCAGCGTCCGCGAACTGCGCGGGCTGTCCACGAACGCGCACACGCTGGCCGACCAGCTACTCGTAATGATCGACGAGGACTACGACGCCCCGCCCAAGGCGCTGCACGAACTCGTCGTCGACACTGCCCGGCAGATCGCGTTCAGCATGCCATCGCCGCCCCGACTGCGCGCAGCGGCCTACCGGCTACTGGCCGACGAGCCAGGCGTGCGCTCCCTGGGCACGGTCGAGGACCACGACGGCCGTACCGGATACGGCATTGCCATGCCTTCGCCGTACGGGGCAGACCCGGGTCCCCTCGAAGTCCACTACGTCTTCGACCGCAGCACCGGCATGCCCCTGGGCAGCGTCACCGTCGCCGCCGCGGCCTTCAAGCAGTGGAAGGCGGGCGACACCATCAACTACACGACCATCGCCATGCGCTGGACTGACCAGGCGCCGCCGTTCGACACAGACACCCATCCGCGCCCTCCCTCCGCAGACCGCTGACGGGCCCGGCCTTTGCGGCATCCGCCGCCGGTCCCGGCAAAACCATCGATCCAACACGAAGGCGAGCTCATGACATCCGATCAGATCACCCTCATGGAAGCCCTGCGCAGCACGGAACGTCCCACCAAGGTCATCCTGTTCGCTGACCTGGCCGGCTCCACGGAGATGAAGAGCAAGGTGGGGGAGGTTGGCTGGCTGCCGACCCTCGGCACGTTCCTCGACATCGCCACCACCGCGACCGCGGAACACGGCGGCACCGTCGTGAAGTACCTCGGCGACGGCATCCTCGCCGTCTTCGACGGCGACCACGCGGCCGAGGCCATCTGCGCGGCCATCCAGATCCAGGAAATGCTCCACAGCGAGAACGCCGACCTAATCGTCGCCGACTGCCTGGCCAGTGTCGGCATTGCCACCGGCAGGGTCGTGGAGTACGAGGCGCCGTCAGGCGGACTCGACTACGTCGGGTCCGTGGTCGACCTTGCGGCCAGACTCTGCGCCTCTGGCAACCCGCAGGCCATCTGGGTCGACAGCGCCACCGTCGCCGCTGCGATCATGACACGGGTCTCCAGCAAGATCGGCCGAGTCCACGGCTTCACCTCGGACGACTATCTCTCCGACGAATGGCGGGTGAAGGTCAAAGGGTTCGCCAAGCCCGTCCGCTATCGCGAGGTCATCTGGCACACCAGTCCGTTCGGCGCCCGCAACGAGACCGTCGACCAGATCAGCGAGCGCCCCGGTGCCACCCCGCTCGGGCAACCGGGCAAGGACGGGCCAGGCAGCATCGCCGCCCAGTCGTCAACGCCCCTCGATGAACTGCGCGAGGGCGTGGTCAGGCGCTGGGACACCACACGAGGGCAGGGTTTCATCACGACCCCCGCCGACGGGGACTACTACATCGACCGCCGGTTCGTGGCGAACGGAGACAATCTCGCGGAGGGCCGCACCGTGCGCTTCGCGCCACACTCCCCCATCACCCCGGACGGCTCCCGTCCCGTCGCCGCCTGCGCCGTCCAGGAGGGCCACCTGGTACACGGCACCGTTCATCGGGTCCTTCCCCACAAGGGATTCGGCTTCGTCGATGTCGTGGACCAACTGGGCAACCGGCAGTCCCTGTTCGTCCATATGGGCCCGCGGGCGTCCGAGTTCCGCACCGGGCACCACGTCATCGTGGAAGCCGTGCGGAACTACAAGGGGATCTCAGGACGCCTCACTGAGGAGGCCGGCCCGGCGGACGACGGAGTCGAACGTGCGGCCTGACCACCCGGCGCGGACCGCGCTCACCGACGTACGGGCGGAACTGGCCCGAACCGACCAGAAGGCAGGCATGCTCTTCGCGCTGGTCTCCGCCGTCACGGCCGCGATCCTCGCGTCCTTCGCCACCCGCCCATCTGGGCTCTTCGCACTGTGGAACGGAATCGAGTGGCTGGCCTGGAGCGGGCTCGCCTGCCTGGCCACCAGCCTCTTCCACCTTCTGCGGTGCATCCGACCAGAGGGCGTGAACAACCCGCACAGCGGCGGCTACTTCGCCTTCTTCGCCCAGTACGCGGGACAGCCGGAGGCCTTGCGCGCCCACCTCGCTACTGCGACACCCGATGCCGACTGTGCTCAGCTCGTCGCACTGTCGATTCTCGCCACCCGGAAATACCAACTCATCGCCCGGTCCATCTCCTATCTGGCAACGGCGCTCCTCCTACTCGCTGCTGCCCTTGTTCTGAACGCCGTGCACTGACCCCGTCTGTTCCTCGGTCGGGTGCGGGTTGGGAAGAACCTTGTCCGTTGCCGTGGTGAACATGGCCCAAGGTCTCGGCGGTAGGAGGCCTCGAACCCGGACGTCCTGGCCAGCCTGAATTCTTCACGACAGTACGGTCACGTTTTACCCCCCGGCACTCCTTGGGGAATCAGACGGGCGGCACACGGCCGCCCGGATCCTGACGGGAGTGCCGGTGAAGTCCACACGGAGTACCCAGTCGCCGCGGGATGCGGCCGTAGTCCTGCTGGTGGAATGGTGCGGCTGGCTGGCCGCAGTCATCTTCGCCCTGGGCTGCGTGCACGGCTGGTGGTGGGGTGGCGATCTGAAGAATCTGCCGCTCATAGGGGATTCCGCGGCACAGGCGGCGGCGGAGCATCGCGGCTGGCCGTGGGTGCCCTTCCTGGTGATGGGGCTCGGCGGCCTGGCCGTACGACGCCTGTGGCGATCGGCAGCACACCGCGTGTTCGCCCTCGCAAAGGCGGAGCGGGAGGGGCTGCGCACGCCTCGGTTTCGCCTATCGCAAAGCAGCTGATGATGGGCGACATCGTCTCCTCCGTATTCTCGTTCGTCGTTCCCGATGACGTGCCGTGGGCGCAACTGCTGTGCGATGTGGCCTGGTGGCTGGGCTGGGTCGGCGGGGTCGGCGCTCTGTTGGCGGGCGCGGGCTCGCTCTTGTGGCGGTGGAGGGCACGCCGGCTGCTTACGGAACGGGCGGTCGTCGAGCTGGTGCCGTCCCAGGGATTTGATCCGTCCGCACCGGACATGACCCCGCACGCGGCGCGTCTGGCCCGCGCCTCGCAGACCACCGAGTGGACGCCGCGACGCGCGCAGGGGATACGGCTACGGCATGGCAGCGACGGGCAGGGGCAGCTGTCGCTGCGAATGGAAGGTCCGGCGACGTCGGCCGCGCTGATGCGGCTGCCTTCCCTGCCGAACGTCCAGGTCCGCAGCCATCAAGGCCGTCGCAGCCGCGACCCGGTAGAGCGCATCGCGTTCGAGGGAGCTTCTCCCCTGCCCCGGCCCGCAGCAGCTCCCAAGCGCGTGTCCCTGGTCAAGGGCAGCGGACAGGCGGCTCCCGCCGAGCCCGCCACCTTGTATGTGGCGCGCGCCGAGCTGGTCCTGGCGCGCCCCGACCACAAGCGTCTCACCCCGGCCGCGCTGGACCCGGACCCGCTGCAGGTCCTCGCGGACGCGTGTGGGCAGATTGATGCCGAGCGCGGGGAGCATGCCGAGCTGGTCGTCGACGTGGTGCCGGTGGCGAGCTGGCGGGTAGCCGCGTGGCGGCGCCGCCTGGTCCGCCGCGCCGAGCAGCGCGGACCGTCCGCATACGGCGAATCGCTCGGCTCGAGCCGACGCGGTGGCGGATCGTCGTTGATGTCGGCGCTGGTCGAAGGGCTCAACGGCGGCAAGCCGCTGTCCTCGACCAGCTCCTCCAAACCTTTGCCGCGGCAGAAGGACCTGGCCGACGGGGTGGGCAAGTTCCTGCCGACCACGGATGCGCGAGTCTTCGCGGTGCAGGTGCTGGTGCGGGTGACCGGGACGCACCCGGCACGGGCGCAGGCCCGCCTGCACCAGGTGATGGCTGTCATGGATGCCTGGTCCGGGGAGAACTGGTGGCGGCCGGTCGGTCCTCGCCGTACGGGGTGGCGGCCGTACAGCAGTATCTGGTGGCGCCGCCGCAGCTTCGATCGCCGCTACGCCACAGGCGAGTTCGCCCCGGCGCGCCGACAGTGGGTCACATCGGAGGAGTTGGCGGCGCTGCTGCGACCGGCGACCGTCCACTGCACGGCGCAGAACGTGGTGCGCACCGGCGGCACCCTCGCCCCGGCGCCGCGCGCACTGCCCACCTGGACCGGGCAGCCCGGCGTGGTGCCGCTGGGCCGGGTCACCGAAGCCGACGGGCGTACTCGGCTCGCGTGCCTGCCGCAGGCCGAGGTGCTGTTCGGTGCGTCGTTCGGCAAGTCCGGGTTCGGCAAGAGCGAGCTGGCGCTGCTGCAGGCCATCACGCTCTCCTACGGCGGGTTCGGATCGTGGTTCCTCGACCCGCACGGCGCGGCGATCAAGCGGGCGCTGCCGTATCTGACGCACCCGGCGGTCATCGGCCGCGTGCAGCTGATCGACCTGAGCGTGAAGAAGCCGCGGGCGATGGTCGCCGCGTGGAATCCGCTGTCGATGGAGGGCCGCGCCGAAGAGGAGATCCAGGACGTCATCGGCGCCGTGGTCGCCGGGCTCGCCGCCGCACAAGGCTGGGGCGACGGCGCACCGCGCGCACGCGCGATCCTCTCGCACACCGTGGAGATCCTCGCCCACCTCGCCCACCGCATGTGCCAGCGCGGGCGCCCGGACCTGCAGCCCACCCTGTTCACCATCCCCCGCCTTTTGACGGACGAAGAGTGGCGCGAGCGCGTGCTCACCCAACTGCCTTTGCCGCTCTCGCAGTTCTGGCGCACCACGTTCCCCAAGTACGAGGGCAGCGCGGTGCCGGTGGTCACCCAGACCATCGAGCAGCTCGCCACCTCCACCTCCCTGCGCGCCTTCCTCGGCCAGCCGCGCTCCACCTACGACGTACGCAAGGCGATGGACGAGCGGCAGATCGTGCTGCTGCGATGTTCCGGGACCGGCAGCGGCGACCAGATCATCACGAGCCTGCTGCTGTTCGACCTGTTCCGTGCCGGGCATTCCCGCGAGGGCACCGACCCGGAGATGGCCACGCTGTTCGCGTTCGCCGACGAGCTCAAGGCGATCGACGGCGCCGCCCGCGGCTACATCGCCGCGATCCTCGAGCAGCTACGCAAGTACGAAGTCCGGCTCATGGCGATGACACAGATGGCGATGCGGCTCTCGGAGGAGACCCGGCTCGCGCTCATGCAGAACCAGAGCCTCCTCACGGCCGCAGCCGCCGACACCGACGAGGCTACATTCCTCGCCAAACGCCTGCCCGGCGCCGACACGATGACGCTGACCGAGCAGCCGAAGTGGCACTACGCCGTACGCGCCACCCTGGGCGGCAGGCCCACGCCCACGTTCCAGGTCGCTGGCGTCCCCGTCCACGAGGTCCTCGCCGACTACCACCACCCCGAGCGCCTGCCCGATCTGGAGAAGGCCATGGACACCACGCTGCGGCGCCGCCCGCTGCGCACCGTCCTGACCGAGCTGGACGGCAGCGACGACGGGCGCAGGCCCTCCCTGGACGACCGGATCCTCGCCGAACTCGGCCGCCGCCCCGCGCCGCGCAAACCGGAAACCCCCGACGACTGCTGGCCCGACGCCAGCTCCAGTGAGGTTGCCTAATGTCTTTGGACACCCCCATCACACCGACCGCCCCGCCGCGCCCCACGGGCCTGTCCCGCCTGGCGCAGGACCTGCTGCCAGCGCTGTATCAGCACCGCCTGATCGCGACCAGTCAGCTGCACCGGCTATTCACCCCCCACGCCCGCCGTCCCGTCTACCTGCGCCAGCAGCTCAAGGAGCTGCGCCGCATCGGGCTCGTCGACGCCACCGCCCGGCGTACTTCGCGTATGGGGAACCCGGAGCTGCTGTGGTACATCACCGCGCGCGGCGCCGAAGCAGTCGCCTACGACCCGACGATCCCGCGGCGCGGCTACCGCATCAGCCCGCAGACCGCGGCCTCCCAGCTGCAGGAGCACACCCTCACAGTGGTCGACACGGGCGTCGCGTTCGCCGGCTGGGCGCGCCGCCTCGGGGATGAGTGCTCGCCGCTGGACTGGGAGCCCGAGATCGCGCACCGTATCCGCAACGGTGAATCGCGCGGTGTTGACGACGCGTTCATGATTCCGGACGCCGTGCTGCGCTACACCCATGCCGCCGAGGACGGGCGCCGGCGGATGCTCAGCTTCTTCATCGAGGTCGACCGCGCCACCATGCAGACCACCCGGCTAGCCGCCAAGCTCTCCGCGTACGCCCGCTACCAGAGCTACGTCCCCGCGGCCGGTGGCCGCGGCCGGCGTTCCACCCGCGAGGCCTGGCGCGACCACTACCCGGCCTTCCCCCGCCTGCTCATCGTGCTGACCGGAGCCTCCGACAGGGTTCTGGCCAACCGGATCCAGGACCTGCGCGCCCTCGCAGCCGCGGACCCGCGCGTCGGCCAGCTCAGCGCCGGAGTCACCACTCTGCAGCTCCTGCAGGACAAGGGACCCTTCGCTCCGGTCATGACCCCACTGTCCGGTGACGCAGCCCCGACTGACGTCTTCCTCGCCCCGACCGGAGGTTCCCGTGCATGATGTACGGCGCGCCCTTCTCCGGCGCGTTCCCTCGCCACCCACACCGGCCCCGTCGCCTCGAGGGCACGCCTGCGCACCCGTAGTGGACACAGTCCCGCTGCCGTCCCCGCTCCTCACCGAGCTGATCGCGCTGCGTGCCCATACCCGCCATCTCGGCTGGCTCAGCGAACGCGAGCACTGCCCCGCGCAGTACCAGCGCCTGGCCCGCAGCGTCCCGCAGGACCTCCTGGACGGATGGCTCGCCCAGACCGACGGCACCGGCCGCCTCGAGGATCTGATTCAGGCGCTGGCGCACACGCACCGTCAGGCCCCGAGCACCCACTGTGGATCACCGATGGCGCAATCCCAACGCCATATGACCACAGGGGAGTTCACGTGAAGAGAAAGCGCCAGTGGGCCGTTCTGGTGACCGCGGCAGCCCTGCTGTCGGGCTGTTCCGGGCCCCAGGACAGGGCCGAGGACTCGAGCCAAGCAGCAGCCGAGAGGCCTTCCACCGACCCCAAGTCCACACCGCCCTCCGCCCCGGACCTGCCGGAGGGCATGGTGCGCCTTGGCTCGTCCTTCCCGTTCAGGGAGGAGGGACAGAGTGACTCCTGGACGGTCAGTGTCAGTGCACTCTCCTCGGCCAAGCCGAGCGTGAAAGCTTCCTCGATCCCCGACGGCTGGCGAGCGCTGACCACCAAGGTCACCTTCACCAATACCGACAGCGGAATCGCGGAGCTGCACGGCTCTCTCGACGTCACCGCCCGCTACGGCCCCCAAGGCCGCACAGCAGCCGCGTTCACCGACACCGGCATCAAGGGCCTCGCGTTCCCCGACATCGAATCTCACCCGATCCGAGTTCGCCCCGGCGGCACGTACACCACCACAGTCGGCTACGCGGTCCCAGCCGATACCGCCGGACAACCCCTGACCTTCACCATCGAGGGCGACGACCCCACCTACTTCGAGGGCGCGATCCCAGGCGCCCCGGCCCGCCCCGTCGACACCTCTCACGTTCAGCCCGACACCACCAAAGAGCTGAAGTTCGGCGACTGGGAGGAGGACTCGCCCTGGCTCCGCATCGGCCAGCCCCGCACCGCCGGCGCCACCGCCCAGGGCAAGCGCTACGCGGTCGACCTGAGCTTCTTCAACAACTTTGACGACACCCTTCTTGGCAACCGCCCGGAGGCCAACCTGAAGGTTTACGCCGGAGCGGAGCTCGCCGAGGGCGACTTCGAGGAGAACCTGTCCAATCTGCCATCGCTCGCCTGGATCGCGCCCCAGCGGATGGCCACCGTGACCGTGCACTTCACCATTCCCGGAAAACAGATTGATGGTCCGGTCAGTATCGAAGTGGTCGATCCGTACGGAGAGGACGTCACCTACACGGGCGACGTGAAGAACTGACCGCGCCACGGGACCGCCCTATACCGAAAGGACCGGTGTGTCCCGTTGGGCGGTATTGACGCGTTCGCAGCTTGTGAACTGCCTTTACTGGCTGCGCTGTTGGGGTGAATATGCGTAACGTGTGCATGTGCACGGCAACCACACCCGTCTCGCGCAGCACGACCACACCATCACCCAGCGCGATACACCACAGGTCACCGGCACAGCGGACGAGGAGAACGGGGAGGCGTGATGACGCCAACGGCAAAGGCCAAAAACAACCTACTTCGCAGTCGAAATCGACTTATCGGCACGGCACTTGTGGGCTGTTCCGTCTTCGCCCTCGCTGCCTGCAGTTCTGATTCGAAATCCGACGGGTCCAAGCCGTCCAGCAAGCCGACCAACGCCGAGAAAGTACAACCTTCAAAATCATCCAACCCGCAAGCAGCCGAGAAGAAGGCGGTGCTGTCCGCCTATCAGCACATGCAGAGTGAACGCCTGAAGGCGTATGGGAAGGCCTCCGAGGAGGGAACCGAGCTCCAGAAGTACGCCACCTTGGACGCCTTGGGGCAGTTCCGGCTGGCGATGCTCGACATGAAGAAGGCGGGCACGGTCGTGAAGGGGACGCTGGGGCACCTGGGCACGACCGCGACGATCCAGACCGGTGCCAAGCCACCCTCGGCCAGCGTCAGTGACTGCGTGGACCTGTCGCAGTGGAAGACGTGGGACACCAAGGCCGACAAAGAGATCCCGATGCCGTCGGCACAGCCGCAGCGCTACCGGGCGACAGCGAAGCTGGAGAAGTGGAAGGACGGGTGGATCGTCACCTCCTACCTCCCGCACGGGAACCAGGAATGCTGAGGCGAGCGGCGGCGGCCACAATAGGCGTGCTGGTGGTCTCCTCGAGTGCGGCGCACGCCGACGGCGGTCCGGCGGTGGGCAACGATCCCGGTTGCCGCGGGGCAGCGCCGGACGTGACTGTGTGTGCGAGTGACCCTGTCCGCGCTCCGGGCAAGTCGGACTCCCAGAGCGCGGCTGCCAAGGGCGGCGGGAAGGGGTCCGCTGCCCCAAAGTGCATCTACACCAAGATGGTTCCACAGCCGCCTGCCGAGAACCTCGCAATGCAGGATGGCAAGAAGCGCGGGGGTAAGGGTGCCGCGTACCAGGTCATGTGCCCGGGTACTGGTCGGATCGGCGTGGTGTGGATCCCGGACGGAAACGCCCCGGGTGCGCCGGCAATCGATCCGGAGGTGGTGGCCCGTCAGGCGGTCGACTCGATGAAGCTCGTCGGTCCGGATATCGACATCAACCCGAAGCCGGGAGGCAAGGGCTTGGTGGGGATGCCCGTGTGGATGGCAGTGGGCCAGTCGCCGAACACGTACGGCCCCAACTCAGCGACGGCGACGGCCGGCGGGGTAACAGTGACCGCGACGGCGAAGGTGAAGTCAATCGTCTGGAACATGGGCGACGGGACGTCGGTGACCTGTAACGGTCCGGGAACGGGGTACCGGAAGTCGTTCGGGATGAAGCAGTCGCCGGACTGCGGCCACGTCTACAAGCAGACCTCCGACTCAGCGGGCGGGAAGTTCAAGGTGTCCGCGACCGCGACCTGGGCGGTCGACTGGCAGGTGGCCGGCGGCGGTGGGGAGACCGGTCACCTGACCGAGGTCCGCAATTCGCAGGTGGGGCTGACGATCACTGAGTCTCAGGCCGTCAACTAACCATTCTTGAAGGGGATTTCGTACGCCATGGACACCACGACGCCTGCGCCGCCGCCGATCGCTCCGCCACGTCAGGCTGACCTGCCGATCTCCGCGGGCGCCAAGAAGTCGTCCAGGGCCCCGCGCAAGCTGATCCAGGCCTTGGTCTGGACGCTGGCCGCTCTGGTCGGTGCCCTGGTGGCGATCTCTCAGGTGAACCGCGCCGGTGACCGGGTCGAGGTCCTGGCCGTGGCGCACGATGTGCAGGCCGGGCAGGTCGTGAAGGCCTCGGACGTGACGACCGCGTCGGTTGCTGAGGATCCCGCGCTCTCTCCGGTGCCGGCCGCCGACCGGAGCCGGATCGTTGGACAGCGGGCCGCGGTCGACCTGCGCCAGGGCTCCCTGCTGACCGCCTCCTCCGTGCAGTCCGGCGGCGGCCTCGGCGATGACCTGCAGGTGGTCGGCGTCGAGGTGAAGAAGGGCACCGCGCCGAGGGACGAACTGCGCCCCGGCGACAAGGTGCTGGCCGTGGTGCTGCCCGAGCAGGGCGCCCAGTCCACGACCGGCACGGGAGCCGCGAAGAACGGCGCGGAGCCAGAGCCGGAGAGCATCGAAGCGACGGTGAAGTCGGTGGGCCGTACGGACGCGACCGGATCGCTGGTGGTGAATCTCGCGGTGCCGACCACGGAAGGGCCGCAGCTGGCGGAGAAGGCCGCGGCCAAGCGGATCGCCCTGGTGCGGCAGCCGCGCGACGGAAAGCAGTGACGGCATGGCTCTGATCGCATTGGTGTCGGCGGCCTCCGACGGTGTGAGTACGTCGGCGACCGCGCTGGCGCTCTCCAGCCGCCAGTCGGTGCTGCTGGCCGAGTTCGACATGGCGGGCAGCAAGCTACGGCACCGGCTGCTGCGCGGCATCCACCTGGGCGGACAGGCCCTGGACGGCAATATCGGCCTGCACAAGCTGGCCGAGGCGTACTGGAGCAGCGCGGCGGCCGGGGTGCAGGATCTGGCGCCGCAGGTGGATCAGCATCTGTGGCCGCTGGACGACACCGGGATGCGGCTCGTGCTGCCGGGCCTGACTGATCCGCGGCAGGCTTCCTCGCTGCAGGAGTTGTGGCCGAGCCTGATCGACGTGCTGCAGATGACCGACCACGAGCACCACTGGGACGTGATCGTGGACGGCGGGCGGCTGGCCTGGGAGAACGGGCGGCTGCACCGGCTGCTGACCCCGTCCCCGGTCCTGCACCAGGCCGACATCGTCCTGCTGGTCGTGAAGCTCGCCGATCCCGCGTCGGTGTTCCTGGCCTCGACGGCGATCGAGGCGCTGCAGGACGAGCTCGGCCAGCACGGCACCGGCGCACGGGCGTTGGGCCTGCTCACACTGTCGTCCGGCTCGCGGCGGGAGTTCGCGCCGCACGAGGTGGAGGCCAAGTTCGAGGCCCCGATCCTCGGCTCGCTGGCCTGGGATGAGCGCGCGGCCGCGTATCTGTCGGCCGGCGGCGCGCCGCCGCGGAATCTGGCCCGCTCAGCGCTGCTGCGCAGCGCGCGCGATGTGCTGGGTCCGCTGCGCGCGTATGCCCAGCAGCGTCGGCTGCACATGGAGATGCGGGCCCAGCAGGGCGTGAGCCCAGCGGTGCTGCACCAGGTACGGCAGCTGGGGATGCGGCGTCGTAGGGAGGCATCGTGACGAACACTCCGACGGGCCCGGACAAGGACGCGGCCCGGACACAGCTGGGTCGTCTGCTCTCCCAGCGCAGCACCCACCCCCCGGAGCACGTCGCGCCTGCAACACCGGATCCCAGGACGGCACAAGCCCACCCGGCCCCCACCGCGCGCCCGGTCGCGCCGGCGCCTGCCCCCATGGTGCCCGTCGCGCCGGTGACCACCAGCTCCTCGGCGGGCGCCGGGGCGATGGGCGTGACCGACTTCGCGCGGACCGCATCGCTGCCCGGCACGCTGCCGGTGCAGCCGGAGGAGATCCAGAAACTGCGGGTGCGGGTCGCCGAGGATCTACGAGCCGTACGGGAGCGGCAGCAGGCCCAGACGCTGGAGGCGGAGGAGGAGCGGGAGCTGGCGGAGCTGTTCGCCCGCCGCCAGATCGCCGCCTGGCATGCCGAGTTCACGCAGAAGAATCCGCCGCTCAGCCAGGAACAACGCAGCATCCTGCACGAGGAGGTCCTCAACCTGACCTTCCGCGCCGGTGCGCTCCAGCGTCTCTTGGACCAGCCCGGTGTGCAGAACATCGACATCGACGGCGACGTCATGTATGTCGACGTCGCCGGCCAGCAGCGCCAGAAGATGGCCTCTCCGTTCGCCAGCCGTGAGCAGACGATCGCCTGGATCAACACCATGGCCGCCCAGTCCGGGCACGGCGAGCGGCAGCTGTCGTATGCGTCGCCCTACGTCGAGTTCCGGCTGCCGGACGATTCACGTGTGGCAGCGAATGTCCTGACCCGGAATGTGTCGGTGTCGATCCGCAAGCATGGCGGCCGCGCGTGGACGCTGGGCAACCTGCTGCAGGAGAAGACGGTCGACCAGCTGCTCGCCTCGTTCCTGTCGGCGGCGGTGCGGGCCCACATGAACATCGTCATCTGCGGCGGGATGACCGCGGGGAAGACCACGCTGATGCGCGCGATGGGCCGTGAGATCCCGGCCTCGGAGCGGCTGATCACGCTGGAGTCCTCGCTGGAACTGTTCCTCGATGACGCCGAAACGCCCTGCCACACCTTGGCGTTCGAGACGCGACAGTCCAACGGCGAGGACGGCGCCGGCGCCATCACCCTCTCCGACCTGATCGAGATCGCACTGCGCTACAACGCCGACCGGATCATGGTCGGTGAGGTCCGCGGCAAGGAGTCCATGGCGATGCTGGAGGCGATGTCGGCCAGCCAGCCCGGCTCGATGTGCACGCTGCACGCCGACTACCCCAAAGACGTCATCACCCGCCTCGTGCTGCGCCTGTCGATGGCCGATCTCAGTGCGGAGACCTCGTACCGCCTCATCGAGGGCGCAGTGCATCTGATGGTGTTCGTGAAGAAGGGCGCAAAGCCCGGCGAGAAGATCGTCTCCCACGTGTGGGAGGTCGACGGGCTCAACGAGGACGGCACCCCGTCCATGACCCAGCTGTTCGCGCCGAGGCCCGGGGACGGGCGGGCGGTGCCGACCGCGTTCCAGATGAGCCCGGAGCGGGCCGAGCAGATCGCCGAGGCCGGGTTCAACCCGCTGCTGCTGGCCCAGTACCCGCACGGCACCTGGGATCCGGTCGAGCAGTCCGGCGAGGCCGAGAGGCGGGCATCGTGATGAACCAGTCGCAGCGGGCCTTGGTGGCCGCGCTCGGTGTCGTCGTGTTCGTGGCCTGCCTCGCCCGGGCCGTGACGGCCCTGCGCCGCCGCACCGAGCCGGAGCGCGGCCCGGTCAAACGACGTGGCGGACCGGGGCTGCTGGACGAGCTCCCGCCGGTGTGGCAGGCCAACTACCGCTTCCTGTTCAGTGCCGCGGTCGTCGCCGGGGTA
The DNA here is from genome assembly GCF_035918235.1 of Streptomyces sp. NBC_01445. Lineage (NCBI taxonomy): Bacteria > Bacillati > Actinomycetota > Actinomycetes > Kitasatosporales > Streptomycetaceae > Streptomyces > Streptomyces sp. NBC_01445. The sequence goes on from NZ_CP109486.1 coordinate 86,717, forward strand.
CTGGTATGGGCGATCGCCGGACGTCCTGTGCACGGTCTGGTCGCGTTCGCCGGTGTGGCTGGTCTGCCGTTCCTGCTGTTCCCTGGCGGTTCGGCGCGTACCGAGCTGGAGCAGCTGGAGGCGTTCTCCGACTGGCTGCAGCAGCTGTCCAGCGTGATCGCTGCCGGAAAGCCGCTGGAGGTGGCGATCCCCGGTTCCCTGTCCACGGTGCCGGATCTGCTGCGTGTGCCGGTGACCCGGCTCGCGCAGCGGCTCGCGGACGGGGTGCCGCCCGCGCAGGCCTACCGGTACTTCGCCGACGATCTGGCCTCCAATACCGGCGACGAGATCGCCATGGTGTTCCAGATGCACACCCAGGCCCGCGGCCGCGGGCTGGCGAACGTGATCAAGGAGATGGCGTTCAACAAGTCCGACAAGGCCAAGGCCCTGCGCAAGCTCGACTCTGACCGGGCGCGGACCCGGCGTAAGGCCCGCAACGTCACCGTGCTGACCCTCGCGGTCATCGCGCTCGGGCTGACCAGCGTCTCCTACACCGATTGGTACCGCACCGCGCCGGGCCAACTCGGCCTGATGGTGGTGGGGTTGATGGTCACCGGGTCGCTGGTGTGGATGCGCAAGACCGCCCGGAACAAACCCGAACCGCGGCTGCTGCGCACGGCGGCCGAGCGTGTGGGGGTGGAGCAGTCGTGATCATGTCTGTGCCCGCGATGGTGGGCGGCGCGGTGGCCGTCCTCGGCGCCGGGATGACGGTGCGGGCGCTGATGCCCGCCCGGCCCTCCGTGGACGCACTGCTGAAGACCACCCGCTCCCCCGCCCCGCCCACCCAGGTCGATGCGAGCGCGGGCCGCTTCGAGGCGCTCACCGACAAGATGGGCGACCGGCTCGTCGCCACGCCCACGGTCGCCTCCCGGCTGCCGGCCACCGACCTCAGGCTGCTGGAGATGTCCCCGGCCAAACTCCTGGGCCGGTGCGCGCGGATGGCAGTGCTGGGGATGGTGCTGCCTCAGCTGTTCATGCTGCTGCTCACGGTTGCCGGCAAGCGCCCGCCGCTGCCGGTGCCGGTGCTGCTCGCGCTCGCGGTGGGTGGGTTCTTCGCGTTCAAGTGCCTGGACGATGTGCGCGACGACGGCAAGAAGCTGCGCGAGGAGTACCGGTACACGATCGTCTCCCTGCTGGAACGGCTCATCCTGATTCGCTCGGCGAACGCGTCGGCCGGCGAATCGCTGCTGCGCGCCGCCTCGGTCGGCGACACCACCCCCGCTTTGCAGATCCGCGAGTCCCTCGAGCACGCCCGGCTGACCGGCACGCCCTACTGGAGCGCGCTGGCCCAACTCGGCCAGGCGATCGGCGTGGAGGACCTGGCCCGGCCCGCCCGCGCCATGGCACTCGCCGGCGAGGAGAAGGCCGCCGTCACCCGCACCCTGGAAAACCAGGTCGACCTACTCAACGCCGCCGTCCAAGGCGACCGCGAAACCCGCGCCAACCAGGCCACCGAGCAGATGGACCTGCCGGCGTTGACCGTCGGCTTGTCCCTGGTCGTCTTCTGCGCCCTGCCCGCCTTCATCAAGATCCTCAACCTGTGACCTGGCCCGAAGGAGATACGGATGTCGCTCGCTCTGTACGGCCTGTGGGCCCTGGCCGTCACGCTCGGCTTCGCCCGCGTGGTCGCACTGAACCAGCCCGCGGCGGCGCGCAACCCCCGGGACACCGACCGGCTGCACCTGATCGCGATCGTCGTCGCGCTGAGCGTCGTCACCCTGATCGCTCTACCCGCCCTCATCAAGATCTTGTCCGTCTAGTCGCCGTCCCTGCAGGGGAGTTCGTATGGGATCCACACGTGAGCTGCTCATCCTCTGGACGGCGATCATCACCATCGCCACCGTCCTCACGATCCTTTTCCAGACCGTCCTGCCCTCCCCGTTCTGACCCCTTTCGCCGCGGACACCGCATCCGGCGCGTCCGCTTGTCCTCACCTCCCGGAGGTTGTGATGTCTCGTCGTCTCACCCGTATCACCGCTGTGCTGCGCCGCCGCTACGGCCACGTGCGCGGCCGCCTCTCCGATGCCGGCTACTCGGTCACCGAGTGGGCCTACATCACCGCGGCCGGCGGCGGCATCGCCACGATCCTCTACCTCGCCATCGACAGCACCGCCCGCGCCAAGGCCTTGGAGATCGCAGGCCTGTGACCAGAGCCGCCGGCAAGCGACACCCGGTCCCGGAGTCGAGATGGTCCCGGCTTCGGGAGCGTCTCAACGACCACGGCGACAGCGTCGTCGAGTTCGCGGTGATCTTCCCCGTCGTGCTGATCCTCGTGTTCACCGTCATCGAGGGCGCCCTGTACTTCCATGCCCGCTCGGTGGCAGCGCGCGCAGCTCAGGTCGGCGTGGACGCAGGCCGCTCCTACGACGCGAGCCCGGACGACGGGGCCGCCGCCGCCCGCGACTTCCTGGCCCGCACCGGCAACTCGGTCGAGGGCTCCAAGGTGGCGGTCGACTCCGGCGGCAACCAGATCGCGGTGACCGTCACCGGCACCGTCTCCTCCCTGGTGCCCGGCCTGGAGTTCACCGTGCGCCAGCGTGCCCAAGCCCCCGTGGAGGAATTCCGGTGAAACACGCGTGGGTTCACGCCTCCCGCGCCCTGCCGCTCGGCCGCTGCCGGCGGACAGAACATCTTGTGGCCCGCACGGTCCTGGGCTGGCGTGCTGCCTTCTCGGGTGCGGCCGCGGACCGGGGCAGTGCCGCGCTGGGTGCGGCAATCTTCACTCCGGTGTTCATCGCCCTGCTCGCCCTGGTGATCGCTGCGGGCCGGATCCAGATCGCGCAGGGTGCCGCGGACGCAGCCGCGCGGGATGCTGCACGCACCGCCTCGCTGGCCGACAGCCCCGACACCGCGCAGGGCGAGGCCCGCCAAGCCGCCGCCGAGTCGCTGCGCCGCTCCGGGCTGACCTGCTCCGACATCGCGGTCGCCGTGGAGTCCGACGGGATCGACGCGCCCGTCGGGCAGGCCGCCACGGTCACCGCCACCGTGTCGTGCACCGTGCCGCTAGATGACGTGGCGCTGCCCGCACTGCCCGGCACCAAGACGCTGAAGAGCACCATGACCAGCGTTGTTGATCAGTGGAGGGCCCGGTGACCAAGCCCCTCCCCCGACTGCGTGCCCATGTCCGTCGTGCCGTCAGTACGCTGCGCGAGCGCCGCGATACCGGCGGCGTGGAACTGTTCATGCCGATCATGGCGATCGCCATCTTCGTGATGCTCGGCCTGGTCGTGGACGGCACCGGCGTCCTCAACGGCAACTCCCGCGCCACCTACGCCGCTCAGGAGGCCGCCCGCGCGGCCGGCCAGCAGATCGATCCCGGTCAGGCCATCACCGGCGAGGCGATCGTCGTCGATCCCGACGCCGCCGCCGGCGCGGCCCAGGACTACCTCGACGCCGAGGGCCTGGACGGTGACGTAGTGGTCTCCGGCGATGGCAAGACCATCACGGTGACCGTCAACGACTCCTACGACCCGCTGTTCGCCTCGCTGTTGGGCATCGACACCCTGCCAGTGTCCGGCGAAGCCAAGGCCACCCTGCTCCACCAGCCCGGAGGCTGACCCGCTCATGGCCCACCGCATCGTCCGCTGGCCCCTCGCCCTGCTGCGCCTGATCGCACGCCTGGCCGCACTCGCCGTACTCGCCGCCGGCGTACCCGCGCTCCTCCTCAAGGTTGGCACCCTGCCGCAGAGCGTGCCGTCCCTGAGCGAGGCGCGTGAGGCGTTGATGGCTCCGGATGACGGGAGCCTGCTGTTCACCACGCTCACCCTCGCCGCGTGGATCGCGTGGCTGTGGCTGCTCGTTCCTCTCCTGGTCGAACTGGTCGCGGCCCTCGCGCACCGGGCCACACCCCGGCTTCCGGGCATGGCCACCAGCCAGCGCCTGGCCGTCTTTCTGCTGGGCGGGCTGCTGCTCGCTTCTCCCGCGGCCGCGGCAACCGCCGCCACCCCCGTCGTCGCAGCGACCGCCACCCTCGACCACGCCTCCCCCGCCCCGGCCTCCGTGGACCACACCGAGCGCACGGCGACCGCGGCGACAACGGCCGCTGCCACCAAGGAGCATCACGTCGCAGGCGAGGGTGTGGTGGCGTACGACGTGGCTGAGCAGCGTCTCGGCGACGGGTTGCGCTGGCGTGACATCGCCCGCCTCAACCCCGAGTTGCACATCACCGGGCCCAGCTCCTCGCTGTCGGCGGGCACCACGCTCACACTGCCCGCCGACGCCAGCCCCGCGGCCGCCTCCGCATCGGGCGCGAGTTCCGGCCTGCAAGCTCAGCTGGCGAGCTCCTCGCGCACGGCGAGCGAGGACGCCTCGGAGCAGCGTTCGGAAAGCCATTACATGGTGCGGCCCGGGGACACGCTGTGGGACATCTCCGAGGAGCAGCAGGGCGATCCCACGCTCTACCCGGAGATCGTCGAGGCGAACCCGGACGTCATCAAGAACCCGAACCTGATCCATCCTGGGGATCACCTGGCTATCCCCGACCAGGCGCGGCCCTCCCAGCAGCCCGGCAAGCAGGGCTCCGACGGCCAGGAGAAGGGCCACCAGGGCGAGGACGGCGAGGCGGCGGCATCGCCCTCCGAGTCCCCCCGGGCCAGCGACGGCGAGGCGGGCACCCCAGAACAGGAAGCAACTCCCGCCCCGTCCGCGAGCAGTTCCGCGCAGGAGCAGGAGTCCAACTCCTCGGCCACGAAGGCACCGAGTGAGGACCCGGGCGTCGGTGTGCCCTCCCAGGCCGCGCCGACCGCGGAGCCCTCCGGGGCCGGCACCGAGGAGCCCTCCGCACCCGGCACCTCGGCACCTGCTGGGGCTGCGCCGTCGGCTGACGATCGCCACAGCAGCGCCCAAGACGCCTCGCCGGACGAGGAGTCCGGCCTGACCGTCACGACGATGGCGTTGGGCGCGTCCGCGTTCGTCGCCGCCGGAGTGCTCTTGATGCTGCGGCGCAGGCGGACGGTGCAGCAGCGTCGCCGGCGGGCCGGGCGCCGGATCTCGATGGCGCAGGGACGTGCCGCCGCGACCGAGCGTGCCCTGCGCTGCGTCGATGCCATCGAGGAGGTCGACTTCCTGGATGCGGCCCTGCGCACGCTCGCCCACCACTGCGCCGAGGCGGGGCGTCCGCTGCCCGCTCTCGCCGCCGTCCAGCTGGGCACCGAGGGCGTGCTGCTCCACCTCGCCGACACCGATGATGCCGACGAACTCCCCGCTCCCCTGCCACCGTTCACCGCCGTCGACGACAGCCCGCAGCTTTGGTGGTGCGCCACCGACACCGGGGACCTCGCAGACGCCGAACTCCTCGGCCGGATGGACGCCCCTTATCCGGCACTGGTCGCGCTCGGCGACGACACCCGCGAGGCGCTGCTACTGGTCGACCTGGAACGCTTCGGGGCCGTGCACCTCACCGGCGCCACACGGCTTCAGGTGCTGCGCGCCCTGGGTACATCGCTCGCGGTGTCCCCGCTCAGCTCGGACCTGGAGATCGCTGTCGCGGGCGAGGACAGCGCCCCGGGCCTGTCCCTCATCGACTCGCGCGTGACCCCGTACACGACGCTCGCCGACGCGGCCGACGTCGTCCGCACCCACCACGGCCGCCAGCACACGGCACTGTCCGGCAGCAACAGTACGGACCTGGGAGCCGCGCGGGCCGCGGACACGGTGGACGAGCTGTGGCCGATGGTCGTCCTTGCCGACCTCGACAGCTGCCCCGACCCCGAGGCCGCCGAAGAGCTCGCCGAGGTCCTGCAGCAGGAACCGCGTACCGCGACCGTCATCATCACCAGCGGGCACATGCCCGCCGAGGCCGACGCGGTGTGGGTCCTGGACACCGACGACGAAGTCCATCCCGTGCCCGGTACCGGGCTGCACTGCCGCCTGGTCGCCTTCTCGGACGAGGAATACGCCGACGTCGTCGAGAGCGCGCTGACGTCGAACTCGGAGACCGACCTCGCCCCCGACGAACCGCCTGCGACCTCCGTCCCGCTGGCGAAGGACACCGAGGCGCCCGCCGCCGCTGCAGCTCCGGCTGCCGCCGAGTCGGTACCCGCCGCGCGGGAGTCGGACAGCCTGTTCGCCCGCCTGGCCGACCTCGACGACGACTCCCCAGCCCATCACCTCGAGGGCGCGCCCGCACCGGCCACAGTGCACCACGAGGACGACGCGGCCACGGAGGCCCAACCTTCTGCAGAAGAGGCTGGCCCCGCCATCCCGCGGACGGACGCCACCTCCCCCAGCCGGATCGTGCTGCCTGCCACAACCGCGACCTCTCGGGTCAACGCCCGGCTGCCCGAGCCCGTCAGCCCGCCGGCCCCGGTGCCCCAGGAGCCGGTGCCCACCAGTGCGGCCGACAGCCCACAGCGGCCGGCAGGCGAGGACGCGGCCGACGGGCCCCTGGTCCGAGTGCTCGGCCCCATCGACGTCACCGGCGCCCGCGGGCACATCGAATCCAACCGGCGCACCGTCGCCACGGAACTGGTCTCCTGGCTCGCCCTGCGCACCGACGGTGCCACCCGCCACGAGCTCGACGAGGTCATCGCGCCCGGCGGAGGGCGCGTGGAGAACAACACCAGGAACGGACGTGTCCGCGAGGTACGGCGCTGGCTCGGTGACGAGTACTACCCAAAGCTCAACGAACAGCCCGACCGCAAGCACCGCCTGGTCGGCGTCGCCTGCGACTGGCACCAGTTCCAGGACCTGACCACCCAGGCCGCTCGCGCCGGCGGCGATGAAGGGCGCGCCATGCTGCGGCGCGCGCTCGAGCTCGTACAGGGCCGGCCCTTCACCGGCATTCCGCCGCGCCGCTACGTCTGGGCCGAGGCCCTGACCCAGGACATGATCTCGGCAGTGGTCGACGTGGCCGACGACCTCGCCGCCCGCTGCCTGGCCGCCCGCGACCCTCGGGGCGCACTGTGGGCGTCGGGCCGCGGCCTGGACACCGCACGCGAGCGCGAGGCCCTGTGGCGCCACCGCTTCGAGGCCCTGGCCCAACTCGGCGCACACGACGAACTGGAAGCAGCGATCCAGCAGCTGAACCAGTACCTCCTCGATGCCGACCTGCCCATGGAACGCCAGACCGAGGAGACCATCCGCCGCCTGGACGCAGTCCGCCGCTAACCCTCGAACCACTGTAGGGTCCGCGATCCGGTGAGCACTGTGGGCGCTCGATGCGCAGTAAATGCGCAAATCCAGTTCCTGTGCGCAATGGCTCCGGAGAGTGAAGCCAACTGTCGATCTCTTTCGAGCCTTCCCAGGGCACTCAGCGCGGTCGCTGGTCTCCCGAACGAATCGACCAGCGATCACTAACGTACGGCAGATGAGAGATTCGAAATTGGATCCGGGGACCCCGGACAGTCGCAGTGCCGCGCGGTACCTGTGGTGGCTGATCACCAGTCAGCGCCGCCGGATCGCCGCCGGTGCGCTGCTGGGCAGCACTTGGATGGTCTGTCTGGCTCTGCCGCCGTACCTGCTGTCACGTGCCATCGACGACGGGCTGGAGCGGGGGCAGTGGTCCGTGCTCGTCGGCTGGGTCGCGGCGTTGTTGGGTGTGGGGGTGCTGAACGCGTGGCTGGCCATCATGCGACACCGCACCATGACCAAGGTGCGGATGGATGCGGCCTTCCGTTCTGTGCAGGTGGTGGTCAGGCAGGCGACCAGGCTGGGCGGGGCGCTGCCGCGCCGGGTCACGGCCGGGGAAGTCGTCACGATCGGGTTCGGCGACGTCGCGGTGATCGCGAGCACGCTGACCATTACCGGCCCCGGTGTCGGCGCGGTCCTCGCCTATGTCGTCGTGGCCGCACTGCTGTTGACCGCTTCGCCGTTGCTCGCCGTGGTGGTGCTTCTCGGTGTGCCGCTGCTCGCGGTGCTGGTCGGCCCGCTGCTGGGGCGGCTGCAGGGCGTCGAGGCGACGTACCGGGAACAGCAGGGCGGGCTCGCCGCCCGTTTCACGGACATCGTCGGAGGACTGCGCGTCCTCAACGGCATCGGCGGCAAGGAGGTGTACGCCGAGCGCTACCGGCGCGGTTCGCGGACGCTGCAGGCGAAGGGGTACCGCGTCGGCGCGGTGACCAGCTGGATCCAGGCCCTGAGCGTCGGCCTGCCCACCCTGTTCCTCGGGGCCGTGACCTGGCTGGCGGCCCGGATGGCGGCGCAAGGGACCATCAGCGTCGGCGAGTTGGTCGCGGTCTACGGGTACGCAGCGGTGCTGGTGGTGCCGGTCTCGTTCTTCATCGAGGGCGGCTACGACCTCAGCCGCGGACTCGTCGCCGCCCGCAGAGTCGTACGTTTTCTGGCCATGGAGCCCGATTCCCTCGGCGGGGACGCGGCTTCGGACGGGCCCGGGCTTCCGGCCGCGCTGCGTGATCCTGCATCCGGCGTCGAGGCGACGCCCGGCAGGCTGACCGCATTGGTCAGCGCCCGGCCCGCGGAGTCGGCGACGGTGGTCGACCGTCTCGGCCGTTTCGTCGAATCGGCCGTGACCTGGGGCGAGATACGCCTCGCAGAGATTGACCTGACACAGGTCCGCCGACGCATCCTCGTCGCGGACAACGAGGCCGATCTGTTCGCCGGCCCGCTGCGCGAGGTGATCTGCGGTCCGTGGGACCGGGACGAGGAGACCATCGGCCGGGGCCTCTCCGCGGCCATGGCGCAGGACATCGTCCGCGCCCTGCCGGACGGCCTCGACTCGCCCGTCGACGCGCAGGGCCGCAACCTCTCCGGCGGTCAGCGGCAGCGCATCCGCCTGGCCCGGGCCCTGCTGGTCGATCCCGAGGTACTCCTGGCGGTCGAGCCCACCTCAGCAGTCGACGCGCACACCGAGGCGGCCATCGCGACCCGGCTGTACGCCGCACGGTCCGGCCGCACCACGGTGGTCACCAGCACATCACCGCTCCTCCTGGTTCAGGCAGACACCGTGCACTACCTGGTCGACGGCTCCGTCGCGGACTCGGGCAGCCATCATGAACTCCTGGCCCGGCAGCCCAGCTACCGGCGCCTGGTCTCCCGCGGCGCGTCCGAAGCAGACGGCGTCCACGACGAAGACCGCGACCGCGCGGACGAAGGAACCGCTCCGACGTGCCGGGAGGCCGTGCAATGACTGCCAGTTCCCCACCCACGGCACCCACGGCCCGGGCCCTGCCCGTCGCCGAACCGTCCCGGATACGCCGGGCGGCACTCCGGCTGGTCCGTCAGGACGGCCGTGCTTTCGCCGCCATGATCGGCCTCAACGCGCTGGCCGCCGGTGCCGGACTCGTCGGCCCCTGGCTGCTCGGCCGCATCATCGACGAAGTCAGGGCCGGGGCCCCGGTGGCCTCGGTGGACCGTCTCGCGCTCATCATCTTCGTGTTCGCGCTGGCGCAGCTCGTCCTGGCCCGTTATGCCGGCTACATCGGACACCGCTTCGGCGAGCGGACCCTGGCGCGTATCCGCGAACAGTTCGCCGACCGGGCGCTCGCGCTGCCCGCCGCGATGGTCGAACGCGCAGGAACGGGCGACCTGATGACCCGTGGCACGGCCGATGTCGCCGCGGTCGGCGCCACCCTCCGGGACGCCGGTCCCCAGGTCCTCATCGCCGGAGTCCAGGCGTTGTTCATCCTCGGAGCGGTCTTCGCACTCGACCCGCTGCTCGGCGCGTGCGGAGTGCTGGGCCTGCTCGGCATCTGGTTCGCCGCCCGCTGGTACCTGCGCCGGGCGCTCACCGCGTACCTTGCCGAGGGAGCCGCCAACACCGCTCTCGCGGAGCAGCTCGCGGCCACCGCCGCCGGCGCCCGCACCGTCGAAGCCTTCGGACTGCAGCAGCACCGCATGACGGCATGCCAGGAGCAAATCGAAAAGTGCCGGACCACCCGGAACCGCACGCTGTTCCTGCGCAGTGTGCTCTTCCCGGCCGTGGACATCTCGTACGTCATTCCCGTGGCCGTTGTCCTGCTGATCGGCGGCGTGCTGTACGCCCACGGCACGATGAGCCTCGGCGCGGTGGTCGCCTCGGCCCTGTACCTGCGGCAGCTCTCCCAGCCCCTGGACACCATCCTCCAGCAGATCGAGCAACTGCAAAGCAGCAGCGCCTCCTTCGCCAGGGTCGAGGGCCCCGGCCTGGCCACGCAAGTACCACCGGCCGCTCCCCTCACACCGACCAACGACCGGATCGAAGTGGCCGATGTGCGCTACGCCTACGACGACGGGAGCGACGTCCTGCACGGCGTCGACCTCACGGTCCAGCCCGGCGAGCGACTAGTGATCGTCGGCCCGTCCGGCGCGGGCAAGACCACCCTGGGCAGGCTGCTGGCAGGCATGGACAGACCCCACACCGGCTCAGTGACGGTAGGGCAGATACCGGTCGCCGACCTGGACCCCGACCAACTGCGCCAACACGTCGTCCTCGTCACCCAGGAACACCACGTGTTCCTAGGAACGGTCCGGGACAACCTGCAGATCGCCTCCGCTCGCGCCACCGACGCCCAACTGCGCACGGCACTCGCTGCCGTCGGCGCCGAATGGGCCAACGAACTACCGGACGGGCTGGACACCGATCTGAGCCACGGGGGACACCGGCCGGACGGCGCCCAGGCACAGCAACTCGCCTTGGCACGCGTGGTGCTGGCCGACCCACACACGCTGATCCTCGACGAGGCAACTGCACTCCTGGACCCAAGAACCGCCCGGCACACGGAACGGGCGCTGGCCGCCGTCCTCAAAGGCCGGACCGTCATCGCCATCGCACACCGCCTACAGACGGCCCATGACGCCGACAGAGTGGCCGTGATGGAAGACGGTCGACTCACCGAACTCGGCACCCACGACGATCTCGTAACAGCCGACGGCGCCTACGCCGCGCTCTGGCGCTCATGGCACGGCGAGCGGCCTCCCTCCTCCTGAACACGGCACCCCGCGCCGCCCCGGACAGAACTCGCGGGTTCCGGGCTGCCCCTACCGACTGTGACCGACCGTGGATCGCCAACGGCGCCGATTGCTCACGCCTGGTCGACCCGACGAGTGCTCACCGAGCGCGGATTCCAGCGTTTCTGCAGGAACCAGTGCTCATCAAGTCGCGGACCCTACAGATCCACACCGGCCCGGCCACCCTCTCAGGTTGGCTGGGCCTGCTGGACGACCACCGGCCCCTGCGAGCTCCGGGCCCTGAGCAGTCCGGAACGCCCTGCGGGCCAGCCGCGGGTGCTCTGCCGTAGCCGACACACCGTCACGCAACGCAATCGGCAGTACGGTTCACCGGCCCGAGCCGTCGCAGCGGCGCCGCGTCAGCGTGGAAAATTCCACCCCGGTCGTCCCGGCCGCGGACATGCCGTCCACGAATTCCACCCGGCCGCACCCCGCGTGGAACGACCCGGAGGACGTTCACGGCCAGGCCCACTCGCCGCACCTCCAACGGTCGCAGTGAGCGGCGTCGGAACGGGAGCGGGGTATACCCCAAACAGTGACCCACGGTGGAAAATTGCAGGTCACAGCGTTCCACCCCTCTAGGAAGCGGACGTCCACCAACGCGAAGTCGGGCAGCCGTTAGGCAACTCCAGCCGCTCCGAGCGGAGCGAGTAGGGCAGCGGATGTGTGCCACACAGCAATGCTGGAAGAGCTGTCCTTTGCGCATTCCACCCCGCCGACGCGCATGCTCTGCTGCAGCAACTGCCGGATTCCACCGGGTGGAACGTCAGCCGGTTTCCTCGCTCGAACCGCGCCGCCGCATCTCGCCGATGTACTTGCGCACCGTGCCCTCTGCGTAGCCGGACAGTGCGGCAAGCTCGGGAGCGAGCGCCTTCGCGGACTTCCCCTGGGACTCCGGCGGCAACTGCCGGTAGTGGAATTCCACCAGGTCGATCCCCGACGGCTTCGCTTCAGTCGGCGCTGCTCCGCTCGGCTCGGGCTCGGCGAGCGTCCCGGTGCCGGCGGCAGGTGCTTCGCCCGTCGGCTCGGCCGCAGGCGCTTCCTGACTCTGCGACCGCTCCAGCTCGCTGATACGCATCTGGACTGCGACCCGCCCCGCATCCTCGGCCCGGCTGGCATTCACCGGAGCCTGGTCCCCCACTGCCACTCCACGAGCGGCCTCCGCCTCCCGGTTGGCGGCCATCACGTACGGGGCGAGGTATTCGGGAGCGAGCGGGCGGCCGTACTGGTCGGCGACGTCGTACTGCTCCAGCAGGTACAAGGACAGCTCATCAGCATCCGGCTCGTATCCCTGGTCCGTTGCGAACTGCTCTGCAGCGGACCGATAGAAGGACGCCCACTCCTTGTCAGGCTCACCACCCGATGCATCAGGCACCGGGGCCTGATGCTCTTGCTCCTGCGGGTGCGGCACCGGCATTCGCTCGGGATGCTCCTCGTGCCAGCTCTGGTGCTCCTGTTCCAACGCGACCATGGGCGGCTCCACCTCGGCGTCGTGGTCGCCCGGATGCTGCGTCTGGCGAGGCGCAGCGAACCCGTGGCTCGGCGCCGTCTGCGCGAGCACCCCAGCAGCAGGCTCCACCCGCACGACCTGCTGATCCAGTTGTGGCGCCTGCGGACGGCGCGGCAGCAACTGCGGCTCGACGCCCGCGGCGACGAGCCCGGCCGGAGCCATCTCCGCGAGCGGCACCCCGTAGCGCGCCAGGCGCAGCGGCATCAGGGACTCGACGGGAGCCTTGCGGCGCCAGGCGCGGCCGAAGCGGGACCGCAGCCGCGCCTGGTAGACGAGCCGCTCCTGCTCCAGCTTGATGACGGCCTCGTAGCTGCGCAGCTCCCACAGCTTCATGCGGCGCCACAGCAGGAACGTGGGCAGTGGGGAGAGCAGCCAGCGCGTGAGGCGCACGCCCTCCATGTGCTTGTCGGCCGTGATGTCGGCGATCCGGCCCACCGCGTGCCGCGCCGCCTCGACCGAGACGACGAACAGGATCGGGATGACGGCGTGCATGCCGACGCCGAGCGGGTCCGGCCACGCGGCCGCGCCGTTGAACGCGATCGTCGCGGCGGTCAGCAGCCACGCCGTCTGGCGCAGCAGCGGGAACGGTATCCGGATCCAGGTCAGCAGCAGGTCCAGGGCGAGCAGTACGCAGATACCCGCGTCGATGCCAATCGGGAACACATAACTGAAGTTCCCGAACCCCTTCTGGAGCGCGAGTGAGCGAACGGCCGCGTACGAACCCGCGAAACCGATGCCGGCGATGACCACCGCACCGGCGACGACCACGCCGATGAGTATCCGATGCGTCCGTGTCAGCTGCGGCGCGGACGCTCCACCTTCCCGCCCTGCCGCACGCTCTCCTCGCCCCCGCACGCCCGGTACTCCCCCGCCGTCAGCTGGTCAACTCGCCCATCACACTTCACTTTTGCACACCCGGTCAGGTCACGACACATGGAATCAATAACTGTCCAACTGGACACCGGTTGATCCTGACGACAGTGGCCTCGGAATTGCACCAGACGGGGCCTTCTACGGAAATGGCGAGAGTCCCCGGACCAGGGCCGTGCCCTTGGGAGGCGATGTACTCGACGTACGTGGCGGTCGTGCAGGGCTTCGTGACGCGGGCCATGGCGGCGCACCATCGTTCGAACATGCCGCGCTGGGAACGGTAGTTGCTGTCAGCGTTCTTCGGCGCGGACTGTTCGTCCATGCGCCGTGCGGTGGCTTCGGAGACGTAGAAGTCGCGCTCGCTGTAGCTGGGCCGTGTCGTGGCGGGGAGTTCGCCGGGACGCAGGATCGTGTGCCGGTCGACGAGCGGCCGCGGCGGGGCCTGCGATCTCGGGGAGGTCTGGAAGGCGGTCTCCGTCGACGAGCTCCGCGTGACAACCTCGGTTGGCTCCCCCGGGTCGTCCGCGTCGGACCCCTCTCAGACAATCAGGTACGTATACGACAAATTATACGAGGGTGATCACGATCCGGTTCCGCGGCGTAGCCGGCTGAGGGGGAATCAAGGGGACTAGTGCGACTGCGGCTTGCACCTGGGGCAGGGGATCAGTTCCGTCAGCAGGGCTTCGTACAGGGTGATAGTCTCCGGCCCGCTCGTCGGGCGGCAACGTTTGTCCAGCCCCGTGTGATAGACGGTGCCTCTCCCTGTGGGGCCGCTGGGAGCATGCCGCCACTGCGAGGCGACCACTGTCGTCTCCAACTGATCCAAGTGCCGCTGCACTTGCTCCAGTTCAGCTTTCAGTTCCTGCTGACGTGTGCGAAGCCGTGTGCGTGCGTCGGCGGCAGATTCCATCTCGGCTTCGGTCCTCTCGCGGTGAGCAGGGGCGCCGGCGGGGCGCCCCTCGCGAACGTACACCGTGAGCCATCTCCACCGACCGTGGTTCTCGAGGGTCACTCTGTGCTGCGCCGGATGTGAGCTCATCGCGGGCCAGACATGATGATCCCCGCGGCGCTCAGGGCGGCAACACGGGGACCGTTCGATGCGTTCGATTCTTCGTCAGGAGCGATCCTAAGCCGCTGTTCTCGTCGAGGCGATCAACGACGCTGACGAGGCTCCTCGACGAACTTGGCTCCAGCGGAGCCGACGACGAGACGCGTGCGACCGCAGAGGAGACAGCCCGGCTGCTCCGCGCGGCCATGGGATTCCCCGCCGGCTGAACAGCTCCTCGGCGTATTTCGCCAACTCGCTGTCCCGGACGGCGGGCAGGCTCCATGCTCCTGACGTGGCAGTCTCACTCCGGCGCAAGCGCGAGGCCCCCCGGGGCCGGTACACACCGAACCTCTGGCCCGTCTGGTTCGTGGCACTCGTGGCGCTGATAGCCGCCGGTGCCCTCGGCTGGGTCATCTACCACTACGCCTACGACCACTTCGCGCAGGCGGCCGCCGACCAGAAGCCGCCCAAGCCGGTCAACATCAATGACGTCCTCAAAGCCACCGTGACGGCCCTGACCCTGATCGGTGCCGTCCTCGCCGGTCTCTACGCCTACCGCAAACAGCTCCTCGCCGAGGGCGACGCACACCGCGCGGACGCAAGTCAGCTCGCCGACCGCTACACCACCGCTGCCGAACAGCTCGGTCACGACCAAGCCGCGGTCCGCCTCGCCGGCGTCTACGCCCTCGCCCGCCTCGCCGACGACTGGGCAGAACAACGCCAGGTCTGCATCGACGTCCTGTGCGCCTACCTCCGCATGCCCTACGAACCCGACCCCTCGTTGCCCGGCCACAAAGAAGGGGAACGCGAGGTCCGCCACACCATCATCCAAGTCATCCGCGACCACCTACAGGAGCCGGACGCGGCTACCGCCTGGTGCCTGCATGACTTCAACTTCACTGGCGCGGTCTTCGACGGCGGCACCTTCGATGCCAGCCACTTTCGAGGAAAGATCACCTTCTTCGACGCGAAGTTCAGCAGCGGCACCGTCAGCTTCAGCGGCGCGGAGTTCAGCGGCCCCACCGTCTACTTCGTCGGCGCAGAGTTCAGCGGCGGCACCGTCTACTTCGCCTCCGCGGAGTTCAGCAGCCCCAACGTCTACTTCGACGACGCAACATTCAGCAGCGGCGACGTCTACTTCGACGACGCGACATTCAGCGGCTTTGTCAGCTTTATCGACGCGACGTTCAGCGGCAGCGCCGTCAGCTTCACCGGCGCGACGTTCAGCGCCGGCACCGTCTACTTCGGCGACGCGACGTTCAGCGCCGGCACCGTCCACTTCGGCGTCGCGACATTCAGCGGCAGCACCGTCCACTTTGTCGACTCGACATTCAGCGGCAGCCTCGTCAACTTCAGCGGCGCGACGTTCAGCGGCAGCCTCGTCAACTTCGGGGACGCGGAGTTCAGCGCCGGCACCGTCCACTTCGGCGACGCGACATTCAGCGCCGGCACCGTCAGCTTCGGCGACGCGACGTTCAGCGGCAGCACCGTCAGCTTCACAAGCACGACGTTCAGCGGCAGCACCGTCAGCTTCGGCGACGCGACGCTCAGCGCCGGCACCGTCAGCTTCGGCGACGCGACGTTCAGCGCCGGCACCGTCAGCTTCGGCGGCGCGACGCTCAGCGCCGGCACCGTCAGCTTCGGCGGCGGCACCACTGGCTTCGCCGCCGCCAGGTTCAGCGGTACCACGTTTGAGTGGGGCCCTCTGGCAGTACCGGCGGGCGCCTAGACCGCCGTCGCACTTGTCCCGTCTCAAATGATCTGGTTCGAAACCGCGGCGGTGACCTGGGGCGACCAGAACGGTTGAGACACCTTGGTGGCCGAAAATCTCAGTTGATCTGGACCCTCGCCTATGAATACTGGCTGTCGTCTCGGTTGATCTGGTCTGCTTCCGGCGTTTCGAATGGGACTGGTGGAAGGGCTCGCGAGTATGACCATGCACGATGACCAAGTGGACGTGACCACCGAAACTGTTGCGACCTTGATCCAGGAACAGTTCCCTCAGTGGAGCGGCAAGGAAATCCGACTCCTGCAGTCGACCGGGACGGTCAACGCCGTCTTCCGCATCGGGAACGACCTCTCGGCACGTTTCCCGCTTCGTCTGGCCGGTGCCGCCGAGACGCTGGCGGTTCTGAAGCAGGAAGCCCGGGCGAGCGCGGAGTTGGCGCAGGTGTCTCGGTTCCCCGCCCCGGAACCCGTCGCCCTGGGAGAGCCTGGAGCGGGCTACCCCATGCCGTGGTCAGTCCAGACGTGGCTGCCGGGAACGGTCTCCTCGGACGCCGACCCGAGTGGGTCGGACGCTTTTGCACAGGACCTTGCGGCCTTCATCTCCGCCCTGCGGGAGGCCGAGACGCGGGGGCGGCACTTCAGCGGCGAAGGTCGTGGCGGCGTTCTCACTCACCACGACGGTTGGATGGAGAAGTGCTTCGAGGAGAGCGAGGAGCTGCTCGACGTGCGCCGGCTCCGCCACATGTGGAGCCACCTGCGGGAGTTGCCACGCGCGGGTGCCGACGTGATGAGCCATGGTGACCTGATCCCCGGCAATGTACTGGTCACGGGCGACCGGCTCAGCGGCGTACTCGACACCGGCGGCTTCAGCCCGGCCGACCCCGCGCTGGATCTGGTCAGTGCCTGGCACCTGCTGCAGCAGGGGCCGCGGGAAGTGCTCCGGCGGACACTGGGCTGTGACGATCTCGAGTGGGAGCGCGGCAGGGCATGGGCGTTCCAGCAGGCGATGGGCGCTGTCTGGTACTACGTCGAGAGCAATCCGGCGATGAGCAGGATGGGACGCCGGACACTCGACCGCATCCTGGAGGCGATGGAGTGATGTCGCCCAGGCTGCAGGCCGTGCCCAAGACGATCGCTTGCCTCTCCCGCCGACAGCAGCACCAACGGGACCGGATGAACTGAGACGACGAGCGAATCGGACCAGATCATTTGAGACAAGGACCAGATCGGCTGAGACGGGACAGCACTGCTCAGCTCCGCCTTCGTGGTGGTCGTCGCCGTCCAGAAACCGATCGGTTCCTGGACAACTCCTCACATGCCCCCGACACCGGTATCGATGAGTGCAACAACACTGTCCACCAAGGTTGGCTGGCCGCGAACCGAGCGAGGTAGTCAGTCAGGGGCGTACGGGGAGAGCGTTACGAAACCTTCGGGCATGGCAGACTGCCTCTCGTTGCGGGCAGATATACCGCAACCACTCCTGCACCCGTCTGGGCGCGGGAGTTCTTCGTTTCAGGGGTAGCTCTTGTCCCCCGTGGCCCTGGTCCCAGCGACCGGGGCCTTTCTCGTTCTCGGAGGTCCCGTGTTCGTCGTGTCGGCGGAGCTGTTCGTTGGCTCCTTGGCTCTCGTGCCGTGCGTTCTAGGTCTAGCTGTGGTTGTAGGTCTGGCAGTTCTGTTGCTCCTTCTGGTCCGGCCGGTGCTGGCCAAGACCCGGGCCCAGGACGTGCCTGCCGCCCTCGTCGGGCTCAGCCAGATCATTGCCTCCCTGTCCTGCTTTCTCCCCTGGGGCAAGTGGCGTCCACCCGCTCAGGACTCACCGGTTTCAACCGAGCAACGGGAAGTGGTTCAGCCTGGCCGATCCTCTTCCTCTACCACCACAATCACTGAATACCTGATGGTGGTGCGCCCGTGTCAGTCGGAGAGGAACGGTTTCGCAGCGCAGCTCTCTGCGCTGTCCCACGAGCATGAGGGGGAAGTAGACGGTGTCTGATGTGCTGATTCACCACTGTGTCCATTGCGGTAAGGACCTGGCATCTTCACGCTCCGGCCGGCCGCGCCGCTTCTGTTCACCTGCCTGCAGGCAGGCGGCGTACCGCGCACGCGGCGTAGTCACGGCACCCCAGCAGACGCCAAAACACTCCTTCTGGCGAACCAGGCCTCGACCATGTCGCGCCACACCAGGGCTTCCATCACGTATGCACCCGTACCTGGTCTGCCCATTGGTTCGCGGGCATCAGGGACTGCATCGCGCCTTGGTGGGACCTGCAAGGGGAGCGGTACGTCTGTACTGGGCAGGATGGCGAGACGACAGCTGGAGTGGAGCAGGTGGATGGGAAGAACCAGGCCCAGTAGACCTATTCAGTGCTTGCAGCCGGTGTCTTCTCCCGCTCGGTCATACGGGCCCTTGCTTGGACACGGCATACGTCTGGACCGACGAGGTCGGCCCCACGGTGCTGGACCGCACGCTCGATCGAATGGTGCGGATGAGGCTGTCCTTTCCGTCCCCAGACATCGCAGTCCCACGGTGGCACCCCCTCTAGGCCTGGTCGCAGCTGACCGCATCGTCCATGGAGAGGGCAGTTCACCCATGCTTCGAAGAGGCGGTGCGCGCCACCGGAGGTGCGGAACTGACCACCCACGACGTGGGGTTGGCCATACTCGGCCCGTTACAGGAACTCGACCTCGTTGCCTATCTGCGGTTCGCGTCTGTGTACCGGGCGTTCGACTCGCTAGAGGACTTCGAGGCAGCCATCGCGGAACTACGCGAGCGGTGGCCTCCCGTACGACGCTGTACAGGTACGTGCCTGAGCTGGCCGCAGGTCGGGATTCCCTCGTCGCTTGCTCAGCGCCAGCGTTGCCCGCTCCTCGCCCCTGGTGGGGGGGGTGAGAACATCCCCACGCGGAAAAGTGATGCGCTTCACAAATTGCCGCTGCGTGGGGGCCGAAATTGCAGGTGGAGTGATGTCAAAGGAACTGAAAGGAAGTCAAGGCCACTGGAATCCCCGGAGAGGCTCTAGCCATGTGTGCCCATGTATAGCCACAACTGCCTGACGGGCGGCCGTTGTTTGACCTCGCCAGTACTATCGTCCGGAAGCGCAAAAGGAGCCCATCCCCGACGCGAGTTGTCTAGGCCCAGTGTCGGGAGGGCTCCCTGCGCGATGTTCCATTCACCCGAGTAGGAGGATTGATACACCGTGTGTCAGCCTAACAAGGACTCCCTATGTAGGGAATCCCGACTGCGCCGTATCCGCCGTTACCTGCGGGAATGGCCACAGCGTCAGGGGCGGACTGTCCACGATCAGATGATCCGGGGAGCGTCGTACAGCCTCGGCAGCGGGGCCGTGAGCCTCATCGTCGTCTGGTTCCAGACCCGCCACTGACCGCGCAGAAATCCATGATGGCCCTCGCTTCGGCGGGGGCCATTCTCGTGGGCGGCATCTCTGGCCGTCGCTGCGCCGGTCTCATGGGCCCCGTCGGGCACCGCCCGCGCAGCGTAGGCCAGCGCGCATCCCCGGGTCGGCCGTCGCAGGCTGGCCCTGTGGAGTACCCGGTCGCTGTCGCCCTTGCCGAGGCTGTGCCGACGCTGCCCCGCGGCAAGGGCTGGTGGTACGAGATCAAGTTCGACGGTTCTCCAGACACCTGACGTTGTCTCATCTGGATGATGGCTCGGCGTCTCGCCGCAGCGGGCGGGACGTGACGGCGGCGTGGCCCGACCTCGCGGCGGCTTCCATTCACCTGCGCCCGGGCACGGTCCTCGGTGGTGAGTGCGCAATCGGCTCCGGGATAGCAGTGGGGCTCGACCCGCCGTAAACACGCTGCGATGAAGTCGGGGTTGAAGGTTCTGTAGAAGCTCCTGCTGGCGCCCGGGATGCTTGCAAGGATCTCTCGACTCGCCCAGCAACTGTGAGGAGCGGAGACAGCAGTGACTCAGGTCCAAGGTGTAAAACCGCCTGTTCCAGCGCAGTCCGGTGGGAACGTCGGGACGCCGCCGCAGCCGCCAGACGGAACCTCAGCAACGCCGGAGCGGAAGAAGCGCGACGGGATGCTGATCGCGACGATGATCGCCACGTTCGTCGCGGCCGGAGGTCTTGTCGCCTCCGCCTGGACGGGCTATTACCAGGTCAAGACGTCCCAAGATCAGTTAGCGCAGTCGAAGGAGGACTCCGAGAAGGAACTCCAGTCTCAGGCCTCGCGCGTCTCAAGTTGGACGATGGAGGGCAAGAGCGGCAAGACCACCGGGTACTTCGCGAACCGGTCTCTCGACCCCATCTCCCAGGTCACCATCGGCGTAGCGACGGGGAGTGACAGCGAGACGAACAAAGGCCAGGAGGGCCTGTACCCCGGTGAGAAGCAGCTGCTCGACCTCAGAGATGTGCCGCCGTGCAGCATCATCACGATCTGGACGCCCGGGAACGCGAATCACTTCGCCGTCGCCGGGTTCTCGTTCGTCGACGTACGCGGCCAACGGTGGGGACGCGCCGGGTACAAGCCGCTGAAGGCCATGGACCTCCCCGCCGCCGCACCCATCATGGGGGACAACGGGCACGGTCAGGGGTCGGCCACCTGGAAGCTCCTCTTCGGAGACACTGACCAGCAGTCGTTGGCCGTGGAGAGGCCGGGCTCGACGTTCAGCAACATCCCGCCGCCCAAGCCGCTGAAGGACTGCGGAGCCGACAAGAATTGAACGCGCTGCGCCCCTGAGTGGTCAGCGGCGCCCGTCGCTCTGTCTCACGAGACACATCAAAGTCTGGAGAACGACGGGCACCGCACCGCCCTGTAGCGCGATGCCGAGACCGTCCGGCTACAGGCCCGGTCCGGGCGGACGGTCACCTCGGCGTGGATGGATCTGGCCGTGGCCGGCATGAACTCGCTACGCCCCGGCACGGTCCTCGACGGGGAGGCTGTGATCTACAGCGAAGGGAGGATCGACTTCGCGGCCGCGCAGTCCCGCGCGGCCTCCGGCCCGGCCCGCGCCCGCGAACTCGCCGCGATACTCCCCGCCTCATACGCAACTGGAGTGCGCGCGGGTTCCTGAAGTGGCCCCCAGGGCACGATCGAGGGAAGTCAGCAGGTGGGGGGAGACCCCTCTTTGAGGCATCCCTCGACGGTGTGAGGTTCCCGCAGTTACTCGCAGATTCCAGGAGAAACGCTCGTAATCTGCCGTTCCATGGGGGATTTCGAAACTCGCACCCCGACATCTGGGCCGAGAGGGCGGAGCCTCCGGAGAGTGAATCCATCATTTTCTGAATTCAGGATGTCCTGTACTGTCGTGGGGTGCTGACTGTTGCCTCCGACATCGAGGTGCTGGCCCGGTTCGGCCGCGCGCTCGCCGACCCGATCCGCTGCCGCATCCTGCTCGCCCTGCGCCAGGCGCCGGCCTACCCGGCGGACCTCGCCGACGCGCTCGCCGTCTCCCGGACCCGCCTGTCCAACCACCTGGCCTGCCTGCGCGACTGCGGCCTTGTGGTCACCGTGCCGGACGGGCGCCGTACCCGCTACGAGCTCGCCGACCCCCGCCTCGGCCACGCCCTGGACCACTTGCTCGCCGCCGTGGTCGCGGTCGAAGGCGACAAGACCTGCCCGGACGCCGCCACGAAGGACTGCTGCTGATGACCGCGATATCCCTCGGGCCGTCCCCGGCCCGCCGCGACGCGCTCGCCCGCCGCATACGCTTCCTGGTCGCCGCGACCATCACCTACAACGTCATCGAGGCCGTCGTCGCGATCACCGCGGGCACGATCGCCTCCTCCACGGCGCTGATCGGCTTCGGGCTGGACTCCGTGATCGAGGTGTCCTCCGCCGCGGCGGTCGCCTGGCAGTTCTCCGCCCGCGACCACGCCGTACGCGACGCCCGGGAGAAGACGACCCTGCGGATCATCGCGGTCTCCTTCTTTGCCCTCGCCGCGTACGTCAGCGTCGACGCCGTCCGGGCCCTGACCGGCACCGGAGAGGCCGAGCGGTCCGTCCCCGGCATCGTCATCGCCGCCCTGTCACTGGCGATCATGCCGTTCCTCTCCGCTGCCCAACGCAAGGCCGGCCGTGAACTCGGCTCCGCCTCCGCGGTCGCCGACTCCAAGCAGACACTGCTGTGCACCTACCTGTCCGCGGTGCTCCTGATCGGCCTGGTCCTCAACGCCACGCTCGGCTGGTCCTGGGCCGACCCGATCGCCGCCCTCGTCATCGCCACCATCGCGGTGAAAGAGGGCCGCGACGCCTGGCAGGGCAAGGGCTGCTGCGCACCCACCGCCCACACTCCGGTCCCCGCCGGGGCGGCCGCGGCCGAGGCGGACGCATGCGGCTGCAAGCCGGGCTGCACCTGCTGCTCGTGAACATCTCATTGCCGCCCCGCCCTCCCTCTGGGTGCTCCCTCGATACTGACCGGGCAATCACGGAGCGGCGGGGGCAGCAGTGGAGTGGACGATCTGGGCCGGGTTCGCGGCCGGCCTGCTGATCTCAACGGTGACCGCGCCGGTCGGCGTGTCCGGCGCGGTCTTCCTCCTGCCGGTCCAGCTCAGCGTCCTCGGCGTGCCGAGCCCCGCGGTCACGCCGACGAACCTGCTGTTCAATGTGGTGGCTGGGCCCGGCGCACTGTGGCGCTACCGCCGCGATGGCGCTCTGCGCGGCGGCCTGGCCCGGCGCCTCGTTGCCTGGACGCTGCCCGGCGTCATCGCCGGCGCCGCCATCCGCGTCTTCGCCCTCCCCGGCCCCGACGTCTTCCGGATCCTGGTCGCCGCCTTCCTCCTTCCACTTGGCACGTGGCTGTGCCTGCGCACCCTGCACCCCGCCCGGCGGCGGCCGGACGCGGCCGAGCCGTCGGCGCGCGCGCTCGCCGCACTTGCCCTGACGGTCGGGGTGGTCGGCGGGATCTACGGGATCGGCGGCGGTTCCCTACTCGGGCCCATCCTCGCCGCGCGCGGTATGCCCATGGCCCGCATCGCACCGGCTACCCTCGCCGCCACCTTCACCACATCCGTCGCCGGGGCCGCCGCGTACGCCGTGCTGGCCCTGGCGAGCCCCGGGCCCGTCGCACCCGATTGGTGGCTAGGTCTGGCCTGCGGCGCCGGGGGGCTGATCGGCGGCTACCTCGGCGCACGGCTCCAGCCTCACCTGCCCGAAACCGCGCTCCGGCTCCTGCTCGGAGCCCTCGCAGGCGCCCTCGGCGCGGTGTACGCCGTCCAGGCCCTGGCCTGATCCCCGAGGCGGTTGGCTCGGGCGACGAAGGCTCCGCCAGCCCGAACCCGCGCGCTCGTCCATTTCTGAGCGCCGCGCACGATCCGGTTCCGGCGTCATGCCGTCCGGGAATCCACGAACCCGTGCGCTTCCGTGTGGGACCTCCTCGCCCACCCTGAACTCGGCGATGTCCGCAGCCGCCCGTACACCGAGCGGCGCGCCCTTCTCCTCGACCTGCTTCACGACGTGCCGCCCCCGATCCAGGCCGTACCCGCCACGGATGATCCGGACGTCGCACAGGACTGGTACGACACGCTTCAGGGCCAGGGCATCGAGGGCGTCGTCTGTAAGCGCGCCACGTCCCCGTACCGGGCCGGTCGGTCTGGAAGAAGGTGCGGCACTCGGACACCGTCGACGCCGACGTCGTCGGCTACATCGGCCCGGCATCCCGGCCCCATCGCGTGGCGGTCCGGCTGCCGGACGGAAGCCGCGTGCTGTCGCAGGCGCTGACGGCTCCCGTCGCTGCGGAGATCGCCCGTCACATCCTCGACGCCGGCCCCGGGCGGAGGGCTCGGACTTCAGCCGGTGACGCCTACGTGACGACCAGCCGGGGCCTCGTGGTGGAGGTCCTCGCGGGGACCACGCGGCACGCGGTGGTCACGGTTACCCGGATGCGCTGACCCGCAACGGCGGGACGATTCGAAAGCGGGCCGCGAGACCGCCGATTTGAGGTCCGCTCACGACGTTTTGAAAGTCTCCTCAGAAATTTTTCGCGCTGCGTGACATCGAAGTGGCAACGACACATAGCAGCGGGCGTGACCGTTGAGATATCACTAGAGAACTGCAACTCGGTCGACAACACGGGGGAGGTGTTGCCTGATCACCGATATGACGTCGCCCTCGACGTCGCGCTCGCTCTACCCGGACGCCAGGGGGAGCGGATCGCACGCGATGAAGCGCTCGTCGAGGACCTACGCCGTGGGGACTTCAAGGGGCCGCGCTACGACATGTTCGAGAACCGCCTCGCCGGCGAGGCGCTGCCCCAGCTCAAGGGCATGCTGCGCACCGGAACCCTGATCACGGATTCCCTGAGGAGGTGGAAGGAAGCAGGGAAGCCTTTCGGCGTCGCGGAAGGACACCGTCACCTACTGCGCGAGGATCTCGAGCAGCGCGACATCCTGGCCGTGGACATCCTGCTGCCCACGCTGGACTCTTTCCGCCGTAAGGCCCTGGTCGAGGGCGGATGGAACCCGCGGCACAAGGGAGGCCACGGGCCGGGCTGCCTGATGACCTACTTCATCGGGCGCTGCAGCTGGGAGTTCCGGCAGCAGTACGAGAAGTGGAGCATCAAGCAGCGGCGCATCGCTGAGGTGCACGCCAAGCTCCTCGACCCGGAGGCGTTCTTGCTGTCCGTGGCCAGCAGCGAAGGCACCGACTTGCACAGCGGCGGCGTGGTGCTCGACATGCTGCGCAAGCAGCCCCGGCAGACGCAGGCCGTCCTGGCGCTGGTGCTCCAGGGCTACGAACAGTTGGAGATCGCCGACCGGCTGCAGGTCTCGCGGGGCGCGGTGGCGAACTCGATCTACCGGTTCCGGCAGAAGGTGCTGCGCGCGGAGCATGAGGGGAAGATCCACATTCCGATGGCGCGCGCGTACACGGACCATAAGAGCGGGCCTGCCGTGCGCCCTATGGTGCAGCACGGCATGGGTGGCAGGGCCCTGTGGCGAGGGGAGTCCCGGTGAACGGGCGCCAATGGGCTATGCCTGCCCGCGTTGCCGGCCTGGTCGGCGGTGGGGCCGTGTTCGGGGTGTCTGCATTCGCGGGCGCGCCGTGGTGGGTCCTGCTGGGTGCTCTGGCCTTAGGCACGCTGCCCTCGGTCCTGCCGCAGGAGTCCGAGCACCGGCGAGACATCTTCCGGGACTACCTCCGGCACCGTGAGCGCATGGCGCGGCTCCGGCGCGAGACGCGCCCCGGGCAACTGACGGCGCCGGGGAGGGATGAGTGACGTGCGGGTCCGTGGTCGGCGACAATCGCAGCGTGCCGGAGTACGCCTCGATCACCGCGCTGGACCGACTCCTCGACGACCTCAAGGTCGGCGAGGCCCGCCGGCGTCAGCTCGCCATGGTCCGAGGGGAGATGGAGCGGGCGCTGGCCCGGGACGCGCTGCCGGTGGGAGCCCGGCGCAGCCTGCAGCGCCTCCTCGAAGAACCAACGCTCAAGTCGTACATACGGATCGCTGAGTCCGGGGCGCTGCGGCACCGCCGCGTCGGCGGCGGTTTCCCGCCCACTTCTCAGCCGACCAACGAGATCCGGCGCCGGTGCGTCGACCTGCTGCGCGAAGCGCTCGGCCTGCCCGGGGTCGGTCTCGGTGGCGGCGAGGTCGCGCTGCAGCCTGCGCCGGAGGCGGCCACCCTCGCCGCGCTGCACCGCCAGCTCGACCGGTACCTGGGCGGGGCGATGTCCCCGGCGCAGACCCGGCTGACGGCTGTGCTCGCGCTGGAGCTGGACACCGCGGCACGAAGTGGGGAGCTGGCCGCGCTGCGCACCACGGACCTGAGCGAGAACAACATCGCAGTGTTCGTCGAGCGGCACCCCCAGGGCGGCGGCACCGTCGAGGGGGAGTGGGTCGAGACCTCGGCGCTGACCCGGGCCGCGCTGGAGCGCTGGTTGTCGGTGCGCGAGGACCTGGTGCAGCGGGCCCACGGCACCTCTCGGCTGTGGGTGTCTCTCTGGATGAACCACGACGGCGTCCTCGACGACGAAGGGCGCACGGTGATCCGTCCTCCCGGGATGCCGCTGGAGGAGAACGGGCTCGTGAGCTCGTTCCGGATCGGCAGGCTGCGCTTGGCGGGAGCTGCGCAAGACCGGGGCGCTCCCCCTGGGACAGGGCATCTGGGCCGTGCCGGAGGTGCCGGTCTTCGCCGACGGCGTGCAGCGGGCCCTCGAACTCACCGACGGCGCCGGCGGCCAGGGCGTGGCCCTCCAGGCTTCCGGCCGTACGGCCGAGGATGCGGCCCGCTTCCGGGAGATGTTCACGGCCGCCCGCACGGCCGAGTGGACGGAGTTCCTCGCGGACTGCGGCAAGTTCGAGGAGGAGATCGCCAAGGACCGCATCGCGAAGTTCACCCTGGCCGAGCTGGAGGAAGAGGAGCAGAGCCTGGAGCGGCTGCGCCGCTGGCACCGGGATCTGACTGCGCGGGACGTCTTCGGCGCCCCCGAAGCCGCCGAAGCGGGGATACGGCTCAAGCAGTGCACAGCCGTCTGCGAGGACTACGCCGAGCGCGTCTTCGCCGCGCTGCACACCAGCGACGAGGACCCATCGTGAGCCACCAGCCCATAACCCAGGCCGCCCCGAAGCGAGCGATGTGGCCGCTGTACGCGGCCGGGTTCACCACCGCCTTCGGCGCGCACGGCATCGCCGCCAACCTCGGAGGCTTGTCCGAGGACGCCGTCACCTCGCTCCTGGTCCTGGGCGGCCTGCTCGCCCTGTACGACGGCGCGGAAGTCATACTCAAGCCGGTCTTCGGCTCGCTCGCCGACCGGATCGGCGGCAAGCCGGTCCTCCTCGGCGGTCTGATCGCCTTCGCCGCCGCCTCCGCGCTGTACGCGATCGCCGACAGCCCCGGCTGGCTGTGGGCGGCCCGCCTGGGCCAGGGCGCCGCGGCATCCGCGTTCTCCCCCTCGGCCTCCGCCCTGGTCGCCCGCCTCAACCCGGCTGCCAAGCGCGGGCGTGCGTTCGGCAGCTACGGGTTCTACAAGTCCATCGGCTACACCCTCGGCCCGCTCCTTGGCGGCGTCCTCGTCTGGGCCGGGGGCCTGCGTCTGCTGTTCACGGTGATGGCCCTGTGCGCAGCCGTCGTTGCCGTGTGGGCCGCGCTCGCCGTGCCCGTCGTTCCGCCGCTGCCCCGCAAGCGGCAGACGGTCGCCGACCTCGCGCGGCGCCTGGCCGACCGGTCCTTCCTCGCCCCCACCGCGGCGCTCGCCGCGGCCACCGCCGCGCTCTCCGTCGGGGTGGGCTTCCTCCCCGTCTCGGGAGCCGCAGCCGGGCTCGGCACCGTGGCCACCGGCGCCGCCGTCTCCGTCCTCGCCGCCACCGCGGCCATCGTCCAGCCCAAGGCCGGCCGCGCCCTCGACGCCGGACGCCTGACCACCCGTACAGGTCTTCTCACCGGACTGCTCATCACCGCCGCCGGACTCGCGGCCGCCATGCTGCCCGGCCTGCCCGGGGTTCTGCTGGCCGCCGCCCTCATCGGCACCGGCACCGGACTGATCACCCCGCTCGGCTTCGCCGCCCTCGCCGCCTCGACCCCGGAGGAGCACATGGGCCAGACCATGGGCTCCGCCGAACTCGGCCGCGAACTCGGCGACGCCGGCGGCCCTTTGCTCGTCGCCGGCGTGGCCACCGCCGCCACCCTCACCTACGGATACGCGGCCCTCGCCATTCTCCTGGCCGCAGGTGCGCTGCTCGCCCTTGCCAGCCGCCGCCGAACGGACCCCACGCCGAGCTGACCCGTCCCGCACCCGCAGAGTCCGGCCGCAAGCGTTCACATGTTTCGACACTATGACGGCTCACCGCCCACGGCACGTACAGGATGAGTCGGCGACGACTCCGGCAGGCGACGCACTCCCCCGTCTCTACCAGTGCGAGTCGAGCGGGGGCGGTGTAAAGAGGAGTCATGGCACAGCGATCTGCAGGGCTTCGCCAGCCGGAGCGTGCGAGCCGGGCGCTGGTCGCCATCCCCGTCGCGTGGATCGTCGCGGTGTCCCTAATTGACATTCTCGCGCCGCCCGACATCCATCTGGGGCCGCTGCTCGTCGCAGCCCCGGCAATCACCCCGTCGTTCGGCGGACCCCGAACGGTGGGCCTGGTCGCTGCCCTGGCGGTGATCGCACAGACGACCATCGGGTTGGTGCGCGATCCTGACGCGATGCTCTCGTCCAACCACCAGGCACAGATCATCGCCCTGATCCTGGTGGGAATCTGCCTCGTCATCTTCTGCGTGGTGCGGGACCGCCGGGCGAAAGAGCTGATGCAGGTGCGGTACGTGTCCGAGACCGCCCAGCGTGTGGTCCTGCCTTCGCTGCCCCGACAGCTCGGACCGCTGCGGGCCGCGTCCCTCTACCTCGCCGCGGAGGCCGAGGCCCGGATTGGCGGGGATCTGTTCGCGGCGGCACGTACCACCTCCGGTACGCGGCTGATGATCGGCGACGTGCGGGGGAAGGGGCTGACCGCGGTCAATGACGCAGCCCTGCTGCTCGGAGCGTTCCGCGGCGCTGCCCACCGCCAGGCGAGCCTGGGCGAGCTGGTGGCCTACCTCGACCGAAGCGTGTGCTGGGACCTGATGGAGCCGGGCGAGACGAGCCTCTACGGAGAAACCTTCATCACCGCCACCCTCCTGGACATCCCCGACCACGGCGGCCGGGTCCAGATGATCTCCTGCGGTCACCCGCCGCCGATCGTCCTCCGTAACGGCCGGCCTACGACCATGGACGCCCGTATTCCCGCACCCCCCTTGGGCCTCGGCGAACTATCGCATCCGCGCTACCGCGTCGACAGCTTCCCGTTCGAGCCGGGAGACCTTCTGCTGCTGTACACGGACGGCGTCACCGAGGCCCGCGACTCCACCGGCACCTTCTACCCGCTCGCCGAGCGCATCACAGGCTGGACCGAGAACGACCCCGACGCCTTCCTCGACCGCCTCCGCCGCGACCTGCTGCACCACGTCGGCGGACACCTGAACGACGACGCCGCCATGATCGCCATAAAGCGCACCGCCACGCCCCGGGCCTGATCACCCGACCCCTCTTGCACCACTCAAACCTCGATGTCACGCGCGTAAATATTCGATGGCGCCAGGTTCGCTGTCACGACAAACAGAACGGAGCAGCGAGGGACGTCAGCAGCACGCTGCAGATCTCGAACGTGGACGACCACCAGCTCCCACCCGCTCCGGCCACAATCAGCGGAACGGAGGCCTTCACCTGGATCAGCCGCACCGCTCAGCCGTACGTCGCCTGCGCAGCCCGCGACCGGCACACGCATCGCCGACATGTTGAGGTGCCAGGGGCTGACAGGCCGCACCGGCCCGGCCGCTTTCGGGCATGTAACGCGGGGACCGCAGTACCCGGCGGCAGCCTAGCCCTCGAGCATGTCGGTGGTGTTGTACTGGTCGTGCCTGATCCGGAAGGCTTTCAACTCTTCGCGGCTGCGCTGTGAGTACTCCTCCACCTTCTCGAAGTACTCCTCCCTGGGAGCTCCCGGTGTGAAGAGCAGCAGAAACGACACGGGGTCGTCGCTGTCGTTCTGGAAAGCGTGGAGCCCGCCGGGCGGTACGTAGAGGAAGTCTCCCTCGCCCCCTGTGACCCAGCGTTCGCCGTTGTAGAGCCGGACCTCGCCGGACAGGACGTAGAAGGACTCGGAGATCGTACGGTGGAAGTGTTCCCTGGCACCCATGGTCTTCGGCGCCATGTCGATCTTGTACAGGCCGAACTCGCCGTTGGTGTTCTCCCGCTTGGCCACATAGCTGATGTCGGTGCCGCCCGAGCCGGTGTCGGGCTGCGGGGGCGCAGGTCGGAACAGTGCGCTGGTCTGGCCCCTGTCTCCGAGGTAGCGGGGCTCTGGGTAGGACATGGCGACTTCCTAATTCGTGAGTGCTGATTGGACCCACGCTAGTGGCCGCTGCTGCGGCCAGAAGCGGCACGACAGGTACGGCAGCCCGACAGATGAATGAGGGAGCCAGGCCGACTCCGACCTATGGCGGGCGAGCGACGAAACGCGACACATGAGGTGACGGGATGCCGGTCGCGAGCCGGCCCCGGACTCGGAAGGAGCAGGCGTGCGACAGCCGTGCACCGAGATCGCATCCCGTCCTTGGGGGTGTTCGTTGGTCGTTGGGGCTGATCAACGAGGAGCCCCGTCGGCAGGCGGAACGGATCTTTGAAGGAGACATCGTGAACCAAGCGGAAATGGTCGCGTTGTGGGAGCAGCACACGGCGTACGAGTTCGTCATCAAGGACGCCGACCTGGCAGTGACCACGATGGTGGAGGACGCCAGCGTGATGCATCTTCCGACGATGAGCGGCGGTTTCGGCAAGAACTACCTGCGGGGTTACTACCGCGACATCTTCATTCCCGGCATTCCGCAGAACACCACCGCTGAGACGGTGGACCGGTCGGTGGGCAGCGATTTCCTCGTCGAGGAGACGATCATGCGGATGCCGCACGACCAGGAGATCCCGTTCCTGCTGCCCGGACTCGCCCCGACCGGACGGACCGTCGAAGTGCCGCTGGTCGTGGTGGTGCAATTCCGCGACGGCCTGATGGAGAGCGAACGGCTCTACTGGGACCAGGCCGCGGTGTTGACCCAGGTCGGTCTGCTCGCCGCCGAAGGCCTGCCCATGGCCGACTTCACCGAGGTCGCCCGGTTCCTGCGGGACAAGGCCACGTCCTGACCACACAGGTTGATCGCTCCAGAGCACCCGAACCAGCAACAGCCGACAGGGAATCGCCACAGATCTACGTCGGGTTCCCCACACGTCTGGCGCCGCGTTCTCGCAGGTCACTGACTTCCGTCGGTGACCCATGGCTTCACGTCGAGACGCACGAGCGCGCCGATCTCCACCAACTGGTCCGGTAGCGCCAGGTCAGAGACACCCATGACCGTGCTGGTGGGCCGGTACTCCCCGAAGTACTCGGCGTGAAGGCGTGCCGTCGTGTCGAAGTTCTCCCGCAGGTTCCTCACCAGCACCGTGCTCTCCACGATTTGGCTGCGCTCGGCCCCGAAGTGCTTCAGCACCAGGTCCAGATTGGCCAGCGTGGTCTTGACCTGGAGCTCAAAGTCGCCGGCACCCACGAAGTTGCCGTCACGGTCATGGGACACCTGCCCAGACACGTACACCACGTCACCGACCTGGATTGCCTGGCTGTATCCGTAGAGCGACTCCCACGGCATACCAAAACCGAATCTCTGGGCCTGAACAGGCATGACTCACTTCCTGGTGAGACGACGCATGGCGCTGCCAGTTACGGACAGTCCTCTTTCGAGGAAGAAGTTATGCCGTGATCGCTGAGGAAGGCCTGGGACATGCCGCGCACCAGGGCCGGGGCTTTCAGGCAGGCGTCATGCAGTGTTGGGGATCTCCGAAAGCAAGGAGCGCCAACACCTGCGGACCTTGGCCCACGATTCGGCGGTCACGTCCTGGTGCAACTGCCGTGCGGCGCTCCGCCTCTGAGGCCCAGGCATCGCGGCGTCGACGGCGGCCGCAACCGTACGGCGCTGGGCACGGGCGTCGGACTGCCGGTCCTCGCAGCGCGGTAGTCCTGGCCGGAATCGAGCAACGACAACGCACCCTCACTCGGCCGTCGCTCGCTCCCCTCCGGGTTGAGAGCAAGGGGGCTGAATCTGCATGGCAGACTCGGGCTGTGATCGGCATCGACGAGTTCATGAGCGGCTGTCGGCCAGCGGTCCGGGGGCTGGTGGAGCAGTTCGGCAGCGCGGAGGCTGCGCTCGAATTCGACGCTGACCCACTGAGCGCAGTCGGCGTCCTGGACGGCTACGTGCAGAGGCTGCCACTCGACGAGTTCGAGGCGGAGGACTGGATTGCCCTGCACACAGACCTGTCCGCGTTCGTCACGGTGGTGTTGCTGGAGACGTATGGTGGCGCCTGCCGGGCACGCCTGGACGATACTCTGCCGACGGGCTGGGAGCTGGTGATTGACGTCGTCGGCTCGGACGCCCGGCACCGTGTGATCGCGCCGATGTCTTTGGTGTACGAGTATCTGGTGCCGGTCCCTCAGAGAATCCCTCGCCTGATGGAAGCCGTGGCCCACCAGGTGACTGGTTGAGCCGTTGGCCGGCTGCACGGGGCGACTCGTTCTCGCGTACATCGGCTGTCCGCATGAGCGTGCGACTCCCCAACCCGCGTCGAAACGACGTCGCGACTCACCCACACAGCCACCTGCCGAAGGCTTAGGCGTTGTTTCCTTTGGCTCCTTATGTGGTTGAAGCGATACGTGACAGGAGCGCTGGTACCCAGTGGTTGCCGTAGCGTGCCCGCAACTCCGGTAGCTTCCAGTCGTTGCCGGTGACGGTTCCTCGGCAGCTGGTCGGTGAGCCACAAGAGCATGCCAGGACGAACTGCGAATCCCAGGTACTGGTGGCGTAGTCGCTGGTCAGTTCCTCATCCGGTGCGATGCTGTGACGGGCGAGAAGGGTGTACGGACCTTCCCACCACAGGCTCGGGTCGCAGCCGTGGTTGCTGTATCCGATGGACTGCTCATTGCGGGGTGGAAGGACGAGATGCATGGTCTCGGTCACAGCGATGGTGTCGATGTAAGGGCGGCCCGGGTCAAGCCCGGCGGCGGCGAAGAGGTCTTGTAGTTCCTGGTGGGAGACCAGCCGGCCGCCCAGCCGGGCCACGACCGTTCCGGCTGCGATGGGCGCATTGGCGAACAAGCCCGAACCCGCAACGGGAGACGGACGGACTTCAGCGTGAGGGTGCAGCCAGCAAAGCGGGTCTGGTGTGGATGCCATTGGCCCATCGTGCCGTGTCACAGGTGGGGCATCAGTGCCTAGTGAGTCAGCGAAAGACGATGAGGGCCGCGGCAAGACCCACGAAGGCCAGGAAGTGTTCAGCCTTGCGTTCGTACCGTCGGTGCAGGCGGCGGCATCCGGCCAGCCAGGAGACTGTTCTCTCAACGACCCAACGGTGGCGTCCTAGGTGGGTGGACGGCTCAATTCCCTTACGGGCGATACGGTAGCGGATGCCGATCCGCTACGTCGTCGACAACGGCGTCAAATGGCGGGCGCTACCGGCCGATTACCCTCCCTGGCAGACCGTCTACTACCACTTCGCGGCCTGGCACCGCCGCGGCGTCATCGCCTTCCTGCGCGACCAGCTCCGCCGACAGATCCGCACGGGCCAGGGACGATGCCCCTGGCCCGTGACGTTGATCCTCGACTCTCAGTCCGTCAAAGCGGCCGAGACAGTATCCAAGGCCACCCGCGGCTTCGACGCCGGGAAGAAGATCAACGGACGCAAGAGACACATCGCCGTTGACACCCTCGGCCTGCCCGTGATGATCACGGTGACGCCCGCCGACACCACCGACCGCGACGCGGCCCGCGAACTCCTCTGGCGCCTGCGGGTCGTGCAACCCCAGATCACACAGGTCTGGGCCGACTCCGCCTACGCAGGCCAGCTCATCAACTGGTCCGGCGACTTCCTCAACATGACCCTGAAAACGGTCTCCCGGCCCCGCGGCGCGAAAGGCTTCGTGCTCCTGCCCCGCCGCTGGAGAGTCGAACGCACTCTCGGCTGGATCATGAAGGCCCGGCGCAACGTCCGCGACTACGAACGTCTGCCACAACATTCCGAAGCCCACCTGACCTGGGCACTCATCACCCTGATGACCCGGAGGATCACCCGCAGCGGTCCTCGCAAGGGCTGGTCGAAAAAGGACTCAACGGCATAAGAGCTCGCAGAGGATGCTTGGGCCTGAAGAGCGGCAGCACCACCTCGGGTGCTGCCGAAAAATAGATCGCCAGGGCGGACCAGGCCTCCTACCGTTCCGCCATGCAGATCGTTGTGACGCTGGACTGTGTCGACACCGAAGCGCAAGCCAACTTCTGGCTCGCCGCGCTCGCCCCGCTGGACTACCGGCGCGGCTTCCACGGACCTCCCTACCTAAGCCTGGTCGGGCCCGCTCCTGCACCAACCCTTCTCCTGCAGCACGTCCCAGAACCAAAGCAGGGCAAGAACCGCATGCACCTTGACCTCGACTTTGGCACCGCAGAACTGGTGTCCGAGGTCAATCGCCTCGAACGGCTCGGCGCTGCGAGGCTCTCTGAAGAACTCAGCGAACACGGCTTTCGCTGGATCGTCGTTGCCGACCCGGAGGGCAACGAGTTCTGCGTATTCAATCCCCCGAACAGCACCAACGTTGCGGAGTAGTTATGAGGTCGGGCTGAGGTTCCACCATGGCCTGGGAAGCCTGTTCATCCGTCGATCCCCGACCCTTGCAGATCGTCTGGGCCTCTAGCGCCGGTATCCCGCCTTTCCAGACACTCACTTAGAAGCCGTATCTCAACCGATCATGGAACGTGTGGGTCGAACGGTTTTCCCGTCGGGGTGATCTTCCCGTTGTACGTGCATGAAGACAGGGCCTCTCGGTAGCTCGGGGATGCGAATCTAACCGAGCAGTGCCGGGAGGCCCTGGTGTCGTTGTTGTACGCGTCCGAGCCCGTTCAGTTCAACTCGGCTGCTCCATCGTGTGATTGCCTCGCGCATGTGTACGGCAACGCGGCCGACCATCCGGACCGGGAACGCCGGTATCCCTCGGACATGTCGGACGCGGAGTGGGCGGCCGTCCGGCCGCTGTTGCCGGTGCCGGCCTGGCTCCAGGGCCGGGGCGGGCAGCCCGAGGGCTACTGTCATCGACAGATGCTGGACGCCGTCCGTTATCTGGTCGCGGGCGGGATCTCCTGGCGGGCGATGCCCGTGGACTTCCCTGATTGGGGCCGGGTTTACGCCTTCTTCCGCCGCTGGCGCGAGCACGGGCTGATCGCAGAGTTCCACGATCGGCTGCGCGGACGGGTGCGTGAGCGGGAGGGCCGTGAGGCGGAGCCGACGGCGGGGATCATCGATGCGCAGTCGGTGAAGGCCGCGGCCTCGGTGCCGTCCGTCTCGCGCGGCTGGGACGGCGGGAAGAAGGTGGGCGGCCGCAAGCGGCACATCGTGACCGACTGCCTCGGTCTGCTCCTGGTCGTCGCGGTGACCGCCGCGAACGTCGGGGACCGGGATGCCGCGGTGGGCCTGCTGCAGCGGCTGCGCCGCCTGCACCGTGACATCTGCCTGGTCTGGGCAGACGGCGGTTACACCGGCGGCCTGGTCGACTGGTGCCGGCAGAAACTCGCGCTCACCCTTCAGGTCGTCAAGCGCACCGACGACACCACGGGCTTCGTGGTGCTGCCGCGCAGGTGGGTGGTGGAGCGCACGTTCGCGTGGTTGATGCATTCGCGCCGGCTGGCCCGGGACTACGAGACGTTGCCGGCCAGCAGCGAGGCGATGATCCGGTGGTCGATGGTCACGCGGATGGGGCGGCGTCTGGCACGGCCATGGGCCGCCGGGCGGCGCTGAACATCCCCGACGTCTCCTGCACGAGCCACCCGCGCTCCGCCAGGCGCCTGGCCTTCGAGCGCACCCCTTCGACCTTCGCCGACGTCGTTTGAAGGCCCAGCTCCACCGTGATTTCCTTGGCCTTCAGCGGTCCTTGGCCCGCTGGCTGCCGCTCGTCGAGCACGCCCAGGATCCGCTGGTAGTCCGGCGCCAGCACCGTCACCGGCAACCCTTCGCGCCAAGGTGGCACGATCGAGCCCGGCACGGGCGAGGGCACGGTTTCCTGCTCCGCCTCGGCCTCGGTCACGGCGGTGGTCTCCGCAGCCGAGGCTGCCAGGGCCTCGACCAGCTCTTCCCGCGCGATCACCCGCCGGTCCAGATCGATCTCGGCAGCCTCCAACACCCCAGACAACCGGGCGACTTCCTCCCGCAGCCCTTCCACCCGCACCCGGGCAGCCGTCTCCCGCTCCTCCAGCATTCCCAGCACCGACGTCATCGCGCACCCCTCGCTCACGGAGCGGAAACAAGACGCCGGATGCCTCCCTCATTCCGAGCGACACCATGCCTGACCAGCAGAAATCAAGCGATCCTGTTCGGTTGAGATACGGCTTCTTAGGGGCGCAGATGGTCAGTGGTTGAGGCTGGCGACGTAGGCGGGAGCCAGGGCGCGGATACGGCTCTGTGGGACGTCTCCGGCGAGGGCTGCAACGGCGAGCTCAGTGCCTGGGGTGGCGGCCGCGCCGAACAGAGCGTGCAGGAGTTCACCCGGCCCCCTCCTGCACCACACAAACTTCGATGGCACGCACTCAAGGTTCACTGTCACAGGACAGCTGTGCCGCTGGCCCTGTGCAATGACGAGACAGCCAGCTTGGGCGCTCGCTTTTCCGCTAGCGCAAAGCCCGTCTGAATAGGTAGCTACTCGCACCGCGGACCTCTGCCGGCCGCGCTACCTGACGCGCGTCACCGTCACCACGGCGTGCCGGGTCGTCCCCGCGAGAACCTCCACCACGAGACCGCGGCTGGTCGTCACGTAGGCCTCGCCGGCCGACGTCCGCGCCCCGCGCCCCGGGCCTGCGGCGAGGACGTGTCGGGCGATTTCCGCAGCGACGGGAGCTGTCAGCGCCTGCGACAGCACGCGGCTGCCGTCCGGCAGCCGGACCGCCACACGATGGGGCCGGGATGCCGGGCCGATGTAGCCGACGACGTCGGCGTCGACGGTGTCCGAGTGCCGCACCTTCTTCCAGATCCGCCCGGCCCGGTACGGGGACGTGGCGCGCTTACAGACGACACCCTCAATGCCCTAGGCCTGAAGCGTGTCGTACCAGAGCTGCGCGACGTCCGGATCATCTGTCGCGGGTACGGCCTGGATCGGGGGCAACACGTCGTGGAGCAGGTCGAGCAGGAGAGCGCGCCGCTCGGTGTACGGGCGGCTGCAGACGTCGCCGAGTTCGGGGTGGGCGAGGAGGTCCCACACGGAAGCGCGCGGGTTCGCGGAATCCTGAAGCGCGAACGAGTCGAACTTGCACTGAACTTCGGCATCTTGCTGGCTTGGTGGGCGGGTTGTCACCTCAGAACGGTGCCGAGCGCGGGGATGTCGGAGGGGTCAGATCAGTGCGGGCGCGCACGAGCTGCGCCCACTCCCGCACGCCGATCGACGGCTCCGGCCGATCGATCAGTGCCGCTTCCCGGTCTCGCGGGAGCTGACGCCATGGCTGGCGCGGCGCATCGCCTCGTACAGGGCGGCGTCCTGCGGCGGGTCCGGGAGCGGTCCGCGGGATGGGGCCTGGAAGGACTGGATCATCCACGCCACGACGCGGCGCCAGGCGTCCGGCGCGGCGTCGCCGGTGGCGCTGAGGACGCCGGCGTTGGCCATCAGCAGCAGGACGAGATCCCGGCTGGTGAAGTCCTCGCGGAGCTGCCCGCTGTCCTTGGCGCGGCCGATGAGTTCGAGGAAGCCCTGGTACGCCTGGGCACGGAGCGCTTCCAGTTCCTGGGCGTCGGAGAAGCTCATGGTCAGGATGTCGGCGAAGCCGCGGTCGGCGGCCTGCATCGCGCAGACCTCCTGGATGTAGCCGGTGAAGCCGTCCCAGGGGTCCGGGGCCGCCAGGGCGTCGGCGGTGGCCCGCGCGTATACCTCCATGCGGTCCGCGAAGACCGCGACGACGAGCTCCTCCTTGCCGGGAAAGTGACGGAAGAGGGTGGCGATCCCCACCCCGGCCTGCCGCGCGACCGAGGCCATCGACGCGTTCAGTCCGTGGCACCCGAACACCGTGCGCGCGGCGGCGATGATCCGCCCCCGGTTGCGCTCCGCGTCGCTGCGCTTGGGCGGGGCTGCGGAGTCGGGGTCTCGGGAGGTCATGCCCGTCAGGCTAGCAAAACGGAAGGCCCTATCCGATTACCGTGTTACCGTCGATCGTGAACCGGATAGGGCTTTCCGGATCGATCCGAAACGGATAGCCCTATCCATCTCCATCATGTCCACCTTCACGAAAGGCCCCTCATGCCCACCATCGCCATCGTCGGCGCCGGCCCCCAGCTCGGTCTCGCCATTGCTCGCACGTTCGGCACGCACGGCTACGAGGTCGCGCTGATCGCCCGCAATCGCGCCAAGCTCGAGAACCTGGCCGGTGAACTGACCACCGAAGGCATCAGCGCCGCCGCCTTCCCCGCCGACGTACTCGACCGCGACGCACTCACCCAGGCGCTCAAGGACGCCGCCGCGCACTTCGGTTCCATCGACGTTCTGGAGTACTCGCCGGTGGGCGGCCTGGGCTCCACCGCGATGACCGCACCATCCGAGACCGACCCGGGACACGTTCAGCACGAGATGGAGTTCCAGCTGTACGGGGCCATCGCCGCAACCCGCGTCGTGCTGCCCGCGATGCGGGAGGCAGGCGCGGGCACCCTGCTGTTCACGACCGGGGCGGGATCGCTCGACCCCGTTCCTATGATCGGCAACGTCAACGCCGCCGCGGCGGCGCTGCGCAACTGGGCCGTCAACCTGCACAAGGAACTGGACGGCACCGGAGTCCAGGCCGCACACGTCGCCATCGACGTGTCGATCGGCGCCGCCGTCATGCCCGGCCACCCGGTCGCCCAGGCCGAGGAGATCTCCCCCGTCTACTGGGAGCTTCACACCACGCGCCGCGACCAGGCGGAACTGGTCTTCAGCAGCTGACACCCCACCCGCGCTCGCCCGTTTTTCATGCAAAGGTCTTCTCGTCGATCACGAAGCGGCAGCGCATGTCCGCGCCGGGTGCCGGCACGGACACCCCACAGACGGGAGATGAGGGACATGGCACTGATCCTGGTGACCGGAGCCTCCAGCGGGCTCGGGCGCGACACGGCGGACGCGCTGGCCGGCGACGGGCATGACGTCGTCGTCCACGTCCGCAACACGGCCCGACTCGCCGACGCCGGAGACACCGCGCGCTGGAAGGGCGTCGTCACAGGGGATCTCTCCGACCCGGACGAGATCCGCGATGTCGCCCGGCAGGCAGGCGAGTTCGGCCGCTTCGATACCGTCATCCACAACGCCGGCGTCATGCGCTCCCCCGAAGCGGTCACCGTCAACGTGGTCGCGCCGTATCTGCTGACGGCCCTGATGGACAAGCCGGACCGGCTCATCTACCTCAGCAGCTCCATGCACCGCACTGGCTCCACCGACCTGCGCCGGCTGGGCGAGGGCACCGCCTCCTACGACGACACCAAGCTCTGGGTCACCACGCTCGCGCTCGCCGTCGCACACCGCTGGCAGGGCACGTCCAGCCACGCGGTGGACCCCGGCTGGGTCCCCACCCGCATGGGCGGTCCCGGCGCACCGGACGACCTGGCCGCCGGACACCGGACCCAGACCTGGCTCGCCACCCACCCCGAGGCAACCCCGCCCACCGGTGGCTACTGGTATCACCAGCAGACACAGACCCCGCACCCCGCGGCACAGGACGAGGACTTCCAGGGCCGGCTCCTGCACGCCCTGGAGAACCACACGGACGCGGTGTTGTGAAGGCGTGATGGGGTCGCGCTGTGAGCACGCTTGAAGAACTCGCGTGTACTCCAGTTGCGTATGAGGCGGGGAGCACCGCGGCGAGTTCGCGGGCGCGGGCCGGGCCGGAGGCCGCGCGGGACTGCGCGGCTGCGAAGTCGCCCCTCCCTTCGTTGTAGACCACCGCCTCCCCGTCGAGGACCGTGCCGGGGCGTAGCGAGTTCATGCCGGTCACGGCCAGATCCATCCACGCTGAGGTGACCGCCCGCCCGGACCTGGCCTGTAGCCGGACAGTCTCGGCATCGCGCCACATCACGGTGCGGTGCCCGTCGAACTTGATCTCGTACCACCAACCCTTACCGCGGGGCAGCGTCGGCACGGCCTCGGCGAGGGCGACAGCGACGGGGTACTCCACAGGGCCAGCCTGCGGCAGCCGAGCCGGGGATGCGCGCTGGCCTCCGCTGCGCGGAGAGGCCCGGCGGTGCGCCCTATGTCCGGCCGATGCTGCTGCCGGGCCGCTCCCCTACTGCTGGCGGGCTTCGGTGTTCTCCCGGATGGCATGCGCGACGTCCAGCAGCGCGTACGCGACGGCCGCCAGGCCCTCGCCGATCGCGTCGGTGCCGCCACGGTGACCACAGGCGGATTCGCGCGTTAGAACTGCGTGACCACGACGACCCAGCCCGCTCCGGTCACCGGCCGCGAGGAAACGGTTCCGCCTCCGCCTGGTGAGCCGATCTTTGCGGCGTTGGCCGCCCGGTGGAGTGCGCAGGGGCGTGTCGTGCCGGGGCAGGTGGACCGGGAGTGGGTCAGGCTGGCAGAGAACTGCCCGTGGCCCACCCGATAGGCCAGCGTGGTGCGGGTCCCTCTCCCCCCATCCCCGCACCCGCTGTACCGGCCGGCAGCCTCGCCGACCTGCCCGGTAACCGAGGCTGCTGGACCGGCCGGGCAGGGTTGGCCCATCCCTGCCCGGGGCAACGGACTTGCTGGCTGGGGAGGCTTCTAGGCGGTGTTCGTGGCGAAGAGGCGTTGTGTCGCCGTGGTGGCTCCGGTCAGGCTGAGGGGGATGTCGAGGCTCTTGCACGTGCGATGGGCGCGGACGAGGACGCTGAGTGTGGCGGGCGTCGGTTCCCCGGCGGGGACCTGGACGGTGACGCGGCGGGGCGTGTGGGTGTGGACGAGGGCTTCGATCTCGACGGCGGCCGCGGCCCGGGTGTTGACGTCGACGTTGTGGTGCAGCGTCACGTGCAGGGCGTCGCCGTCGACGCTGTGACTGGTCAGCATGATGGCCTCCGCTCGCCGTGTCCTTGGGCCGTACTCCGTCGGGCGGGCTGGAGGGAGTACGGCCTTCCAGGATGACAGTCGGGCGGCGTTACGGCAGCTCACGGTCTGTCCTGGGCCGGTCGCGTCGCACGTCCAGGCCACGCCGGGGCCGGTGATCGGGGCGCCGAGAGGGCGGCTGTTCGGTCGCGTGTGCGGCGATGTACTGGTCCGCGCGGTGCGGGCCCGGCCCCCACCGCGCCCGCACCGCACCCCCACGAGGCCGCAGGCGCCACCCCCGTCGGCGCCGCGCTCCAGGCTGCCCGTTGGTGGCACCGAGGTTGGGGCCCCGCCGCTTGGGCAGCCCCACCAGTCCATCACCTCGGCCGGTTCGCCAGAACCCCGCCCCGGCATGAAGCCCTCCGTGCACCCAAAGGGGCGCGGCCAGGGCTGTCGGTCACGCGGTCCGGGGAAGGGGAACCGGGGCCGTTGTCGCGCACCATCTCAACGCCCGGCCTGACCCGCGAGGGGACACGCTCCGGGGCCACGCGGCGCCTGCGTCTGTCTCCTGGGAGGATGCTTGTCATGGAGCCGCTGCCGACGCCCTGCCCCGCCGACCGGATCCCGGACGCAACCGGCATGGACGCCTTCAACGCGGCGTGCAAGGCGGCCAAAGAGCAGCGCGTCGTGTTCATCGCGGTCGAGCAACAGGGCCCGCAGTGGGCGGTCAAGGCCGACGCGCTCACCGCCCCGCAGCACACCATCCCCACCACCGCCCATGACGCCGTGCGCGAGGCCGTCGCCCGTCTCATCCGCTCCCGGGAGATCCGCCCCGACTCCTCCGCCGGCCCCGTCGACTTCGTCCTGCACGACGTGGACAGCGAAGGACTGGCCCGTGAACTGGCCGCCGCCCTGCACGCCGCCCTCTACGGCGACCTCGAACCCCTGGCCCGCGCCGTGTCCCCCACATCCTGACGACGCACCCGGCCCAGGCAGCGAGATCAGTGAATCCCTGACGGGCGCCGACAGGGTGCGCGATGATCGCCCTCTGGACGGGGCAGCGAAGGAGAGGTTGTGGACAAGGGCAAGCGGATCACCGGTGCAGCACGCGACAAGCTCGCCGCCGAGCTGAAGACCGCATACGAAAGCGGCGCCTCCATCCGGAGCATCGCCGACAGCACAGGACGCTCGTACGGCTTCGTCCACCACATCCTCACCGAGGCAGGCGTCACCCTGCGCCAACGCGGCGGAGTCACCCGCAACAAGTCCAGTTCATAACGGTCTGCCGTGAACCCCACGACCGGAATGCCGTAACCGCACCGTCCGCCACGGCCGGGTAGGCCTTCACCGGCGCGGTGCTACGCACCGCGTCGGTAGCGCACCGCAGTTGGCATGACGCGCCTTCGCCAAGGCAGAGCCAGTGCGTCGATGCGCGGCATCCACGCACCGGATCGCTCTGCCGTCGTGCCCGAGTTCACACGTCGTTGGGATGCGGCTGTGAGGTGGTGTGTGAACCTTTCCGAACATGTTGCGAAGGGTTGGCGCCCAACCCGGCCGGTGTCGAGGACATGCCCGGCTGCATGGCTAGGTTCGATCTTCGAGACGTACGTGCGATGACGCACGAGTCATCGGCGTGCCGCAACGGGGAAGGGAATGGCCAGGGTGAGTCCTGACAGTGACAGACAACTCGAGGGCATCGCACGGGGGTTCGTCACCCTGCCCGGCGGCGAACGCGAACGGTGCGACATCACGCTCAGGTACTCCACCGACGACCCGCTCGTCGTCGGCCTGACCGTGTCCCGGCCCGGCCACGGCAGCGCCGGCTGGGTCATCTCGCGGGACCTGCTGTCCGCCGGCCTCACCGGTACAGCGGGCATAGGAGACATCACCGTGGAGCCCGTGGCAGAGCAGAGCTCGCCGCTCGGGGTCCTGCTGCGAGTCCGCAACGAGGTGGGCGAGGCCCGCATCCACATCGACCACCAGGCGCTGCTGCTCTACCTCGAGCGCAGCCACGCCATGATGCCCTTCGGCAGTGAGGCACAGTCGAGACAGGCCGACGCGGAACTCGACCAACTGCTCGACGAGGATCAGGACCCGCCCGTCGTGCGGTAAACGAACCGCCTTAACCCCCCGCCGCGGCGGCACAGAATCGCCGGCGCCGGAGCTGCCATCGAATCCACGCCACCGGATGGACCCCGGATAACCTCACATCTCCCTGACCCAGACGAGCCTCCCCGGGCTGGCCGCCGCTGAGGGCCCGGCGTTCGGGGGACGCCTCACGACGCGGGCGCCTCGGGCCACCCGGACCGGGACGTAGATCACGAGGATCAGTGCGTGACTGACCCCAAGGTGAACTTCGCGGGCGAACAGCAGCATGTCGTCGTCGATGACCTTCGGGCGTCCGCCGTGGGCCAGTTCGCCCACTTGCCGTGCGCCCTCCCCCCCCGACCCTGGAGCGA
This sequence comes from Streptomyces sp. NBC_01445, assembly GCF_035918235.1. NCBI lineage: Bacteria > Bacillati > Actinomycetota > Actinomycetes > Kitasatosporales > Streptomycetaceae > Streptomyces > Streptomyces sp. NBC_01445. The sequence goes on from NZ_CP109486.1 coordinate 129,784, forward strand.
CAGACCGGCAGGCAGGGGGACGGGCATGGCGAGGCGTAGGGGTGTTCAGCCGCGGGACCATCGGGGCCGGTGGACTCGCCGGCCCAGCTCGTCGGCGCCGCCGTGGTGGTTTCTCGTCGCGGTCGTGGCGATCGTGCTGATCGTCGCCGCCACGCAGTAGCGGGCTGCCGTCGGCGCATCGCAGGCCCGTGGCAGAGTGCGCCTGTGGATGATCAGACGCAGTACCGACTCACCCTCCTCTCGGGCGGCCGCATGGTCATGGAAGGCACCTGGTTCGACGCGGCAGTCGCGGACCGCAAGTTCCGGTCGTGGATCGGCGAGTACAGCGGGCTGAAGGACATGCGGATCGTCCTCGAGGAGCAGGCCGGCCCCGCCGGGGAGTGGCTGGTCGTGAAGACCTGGCCACAGGAGACGGGCGCTCAGTAGCGCCGGCGGGGTGTAAGCATGCCCATGCACGATCAAGACTGCGCTGACGCGCCGCCGGTTGCAGCCCGCGCCCACTTCGGGGCGGACGGAGCGGACACCACCCCTTGGACTCCGGATAAGCTCACATATCCGGGATCCAGACGCTACGAATCCTGGTACGGAAGAAGCGGCATGACGGTCACTCAGGGGCGTGCATGACAAACACGGACCTGTCGGTCAGTGTGAGCACCACGACCCGTCAGCTCGGCGTCCCGGCTCCCGGACGGTTCGCCCCGGAGACCGAGGCACGCCTCGACCGGCTCGACCGCGACGCGCCCCGGCACGTCGAGGGCAGCCGGCCGAAGAAGACCCGCGACGGCTACACCGCCGACTGGAACGCCTGGCCTGCTGTCGTGCCTGCTCGTCGTCTGCGCACAGGGCGCGCAGTTGGCCGGGAACATCGGCGGCCGTCCCGTGGGCATGGTTCAGTTTCGACCAGTGCACTTCGTCCAGGCTGGCCAGCAGGTTGTCGTCCGCAGTGATCACGGCCGCATGATGTCAGACACCCCGACAACGGTACCCGACCCCACCGGCGGTTCAACCGGCCCTCCTGTCCGTGCAGTTGAGGCACCGGCTACATCCCGATGACCACGGCCCCGGCAGATTTCCCGGCCCCGCCACAAGAGCGATGGTTCCGGAGCCGACCCCAAGCGAGACAGGGTGCGACAAGGCGGCCTCTCCTCCCGGGTTGGGAACCGGCATCCTTCAGGAATCTGCCGAACCCGTCGGTTTCGAGTGTCGGGGACAGCATGGTGAAGTTGGCCCGTGGATCGGGCTGGGTGGCCCGCGAGGTAGCGGGCGAGGCGTGTTCCGTGCGATCGGACGAGGTGCTCGTGATCTAGCGCACCTTGTCCAGACCGATGACTTTGCCGGTTCCCGTCGGTCAGATGAAGACACCACCACGCGAGGAAGGCTCGTGCATGACCCAGACGCTCAGGGCAGCGCAGCACGCCGCTTCGCGGCCCCCGCCGCCTCCGTCCTGGCCATCACCGCCGGCGCGGGTCTCGGCCTGCTGTGACCCACCGCGCTGACGACCCGCCTGACCACCACCCCGGCGAACCTTTAACCGGTGCCGACCGCCGCTCCAATGAATCATCGACAGCATCAAGATCATCCAGACAGGAAACGAGGACACCCGTGGCCACCCAAGTGAAGGGCCCTGCCAGCTACTTCCCCTCCATCGAGAAGAAGTACGGCCGCCCGATCGCCGAATGGAAAGAGCTCATCCGCGCCGCCCCCCTCAGCAAGCACATGGAGCTCGTCAACTGGCTCAAGTCCGAACACGGTGTGGGCCACGGCCACGCCAACGCCCTCGTCGCCCACACCATCGCCGAGGACGCCGGCAAATAGCCGGGCACCGGCACCGCGAGCGGGAGGTCCACTACAGGCAGGGCGTCCGGCCACGGCAGCCACCACTGCAGCCAAGCGCGTCACGCATGATGACCCTGCCGCTCAACTCCGGCTCCCCCGCACCAAGCACCTACCACCTTCGGCGCTATCCGCAGATACGCAAAGGGGCCGTCCACCACGCGTGGGTCCCAGCCGAACCTGCCGGCGAAAGCGTCCACTGCGTCCACCGGCACGTCCCGGTGCGTGAAGCACTGCGCCGCACCTTGGAGCAGCACGACATCGAAGGTGTCCGGCAGTGACAGGCGCACCCTCGGATCTATGCGCACCTTACGCACCATCGCCAACGTCACGCTCGCGCACACCCAGACCGCATCCCCGTCCCACACGAACCACAACGGGACCTGGCGCGGGCAGTGATCGAAGTGAGCTGTCGCCGGGCGCCCCGTCTGATCAGGCACCCGTGGCAGCCTGGCGCTGCGGGGCAGGTGTCTGGGCGTCAAGCCCTTGGGCTTCTCTTGCCGCGACCGGGCCCCGCGGGGGTCAGCCGGTGGTGTCCGGGAGCCGGTACTCGTACTTGCGGGGCCTCAGGTCCTCCTCGGCCGGCTCCCAGTCGGTGAAGAGCGTGATCTTGTTGCCGCTGGCGGTGTAGGGGTCGGTCTGGGTATCGACCTTGATGTCGCTGACGACGTAGAGGTCGACGGTGTTGTCCTTGTCCCTGGCGTGCAGGACCTCGTTGATCGTCAGCTCTACGCTCGTCGCGGCTCCCGTGGTGCCTTTGACCTCGACATGGAGTTCTTCCGTGCCGCGGGTGCAGCGCAGGTCGTAGGGCTTGCCCAGCCTCTCGACCGTCCAGCCGTGCTTCTCGTAGTGGGCAACTGCGTGGTTCTCTGCGTGCAGTTCGATGGCTTTGCGTTTCTTCGGGTCGGAGATGTAGCCGGCGCCGCGGCGGCGCCGCTGGGGCTTCTTCTTGCCCTCCACCTGTTCCGCCGTGAAGCCCGGTGACTTGTCCAGGGGCACGTCTTCGGGCTCGTCGGGGTCGAAGGGGATCCTGGCCAGCTCCAGGAGGCGCTGGGCCGGCATCTGAACGAGCTTGCCCATGCCCCGGTCGGTGCCTGAGCGGCGGATGGCGTCGCTGCCTGCTTCGGTGAGCGGTCCCTTGGGGCCCAGGGGGATGTTCTCGAGCCGCGCGAGGGGTTCGATGCCGAAGCGCTGGGGGTACTTCAGGCGCCGCTCGGCCTCTTCGTCGGGCCAGTGCCAGGACCGGCCCTCGTAGAAGCCGCCGCGGACCTGGAAGAGGTAGAGCGTTGCGGTGTCCTGAAGCCAGTTCTCGAGCTGGACTCGCGGCGAGGCTCCGGTGGCCAGGAGCGCGAACTGCGGGTGGGCGTCCCTGTATTCGGGTTTTTCCTCGGGGAAGCCCCAGGACAGTGTCTCGATGCCGTGGACGAGGTTGCGCTGGGCTTCAGTGCTCTGGCCGACATGGACCATGACGAACGTCGAACTCTTCATGCAGGGCATCATAAGCATGCCCTTATCGAGGTGTCGATAGAGTTAGTTTTGAAAGTGTGCATGGGTTCAGGATCCAGCAGATGACGTCAACTCGCAGTCTAGGGACGGCCACTGACAATCCGGCAGGTCCGCTGCCAGGAGCAGGTCACGGTCAGGGACCAGCCGGGCCGGCGGGCGGTACAGGTGGCTGTGGGGGCGTGGAAACCCGGGGAAAGAACGTGTCCGACCAGACGGCGACCATCCGAGCCCGACAGCCTCACCGTCCCCTCCCCCACGCCACGCGCCGGGCACATCGGCCACGGGCAGCAAGGGTGGTGGCGTGTGCGGCGGCTGGCCGGGTGGGTGAGATCGCGGCCCGTGTCAGTGACCCCTCGTTCCTCCAGGCGTGCGCGGCCCGGTACATGGCGGCCGGGTTCGGAATGCCGGAACCCCGCGGGGCAGCGAGCGGGCGCGGGCAGCAGGCGCGGGGACGTGATCTTTCGGGTGTCGGGGGTGCTACCTCTACCTCGTATCGGGCGCTCAGCCAGTCGTCCGTCTCGAACTGGTCCGGCTCGGCGACGTGCAGCTGGACCGGCAGCTCGTCCACCGAGGCGCTCTCCGCGATGCCCGAAGTGCCGTGCAGGAGCAGCAGTCCCCGGGCCTGTCGTCGCCCAGGGCGAGGGTCTGCGCGATCGACGCGCCGACGGAGAAGCCCACGTACACCAGGCCTCGCTCGGAGCAGGGCACGGCGGCGAGCACGGCGCGCTTGAGGAGCTCGTCCTTGCCGATCTCCTCGTTGAAGGCCATTCCCTCCTCCACGGTGTCGAAGGTGCGGCCCTCGAAGAGGTCGGGTGTTCACACCTCGTGCCCCCGCGGCACGCAGCCGGTCCGCCGCGGCGCGCACCGCCGGCCGCAGCCCGTAGGTGGAGTGAAGGAGCATGACGTTCATGGGCTCCATGGGGCCAGCCTGGACCGACGACGCCGCACGGGCCCGCGTGGCGGCTTCCGGCTCCAGGTTTGGACCGCGACGGGCCGGTTACGGTCGGGGGCATGGAGAACGTACTGCGCCCGGTGATCGTCGTCGGCGGCTCGGTCGTGCTCACGCTGCTCGTCGGGTGGGCCGTGGACCGGCTGCTGCGACGCGCGGACGGCCGGCACCACGAGACCCCGCTGTGGGGGCTGCTCCGTCGCGGCCGTGTCCCCTTCCAACTCGTTCTGTGCACCGCCATGCTCAGAGGGTCTTACGCGGAGGCCAAGCTGCTGGAGGAGCACTCCATCGGCATCGGCCGGATCCTGACGCTGACCCTCATCGGCTCCACGGCCTGGCTGGTGGTGCGCATCGCCGCCGCCATCGTGGAGACCTCGTACACCCGCTACGCGACCGCGCACCGCGACCCCGCCCGGGTCCGCCGGGTCCGCACCCAGGTGTCGCTGATCCAGCGGGTGGTGTCCGCGATCGTCGGTGTGGTCGCGGTCGCCGCGATGCTGCTCACCTTCCCGGCGATGCGGGCGGCCGGCGCCTCGCTGCTCGCCTCGGCCGGCGTCCTCGGCATCGTCGCCGGTGTCGCCGCACAGTCCACGCTGTCGAACCTCTTCGCCGGGCTGCAGATCGCCTTCGGCGACATGGTGCGCCTCGGCGACACGGTCGTGGTGGACGGCGAGTGGGGCACCGTCGACGAGATCACCCTGACCTTTCTGACGGTACGGACCTGGGACGAGCGGCGGATCACGATGCCCGTCTCGTACTTCACCTCGAAGCCGTTCGAGAACTGGTCGCGTGGCAGCGCCCAGATGACCGGCATCGTCTTCTTCCACGTCGACCACTCGGCGCCGGTGGAGGCCATGCGCGAGAAGCTGCGCGACATCCTGCGCGAGTGCCCGGCCTGGGACGGACGCGACTACGGGCTCGCCGTCACGGATTCCACTCCTAACACCATGCAGGTGCGCGCCCTGGTCACGGCCAAGGACGCGGACGATATCTGGACGGTGAGGGTCACGGTCCGTGAGCGGATGATGCGCTGGCTGACCGAGGACCACCCCTACGCGCTCCCCCGCGTCAACACGGCCGGCGCGGCACCGCCTCCGGGCAGGACGCTGCAGGGCCCGCGCCGCGACCAAGACGGCGCCGCGACCCACTCCTTCGAGCCACGCACAGGCACGGGCCGCGGCTAGCCCCATGCCGAGGCCGCCACTGCCCCGCCACATCGCCGACTGCGCACCCCGCGGCAGAGTCCAGCCGCCCGGCGAAGGGCCACGGCTGCTGCACACCCACCACGGCCAGAGCCCACCCGAGACCGCCGACGGCGCGCACACCAGCAGCCGCAGCCTGCTGCTTTGGCGAGTCCGGGCAGCGCGTGCGCGAGTACGTGGTCACCGACCAGCTTGAGCAGGCGTTCCGCGGCTGCGACCGTGGACGGCATGACCACCACGGTGGAGGCCAAGCGTCCCTTTGAGTGTCATTCGGCTGCTCTCTCCCCTTGCCTCTAGCTCAGGGCGGTGCCCCTCGGGACGTGCGGGGGTGTGATGTCAGCTGCGCGGGTGCGCATCGTCATCGCCATGTACAGGGCCACGAACCACAACACGCCCGTGATGCCAGCCAGGTTGACCACGACAACCAGCCACAGGCGTGCCACCTTCCTGCGGTAGGCGATCACCGTCGGCGCGATGAGGAGAAGGAACGCTGCTGTGACGAAGAGCAGCCCAAGGGGACCTATGTTCGAAAGCACCAGGTCACCCTATCCGTCGACCGGTCGGCGGCAAGGGTGTTGCCCGTGGCCCGTCACCAGGCGCCGCACGACCCGATGTACCCGGTGATCCGCCATCCCCCGAGGTGAGACAGCAGGGTGGGGCGCCTCCCGGCTGAGGCGCCCCGCCTCGTCATCGCAGTCTCATGACGGTGACAACCGAATATCTGGTGGTGCCCGCCGCGACCTCCACGACCAGGCCGTGCGGGAGCGTGGCGTGGCCGAATTGACCGCCCGCGACAGTCGGACCGCATGACGATCCGGCATGCGCATTGCTGGCGTGAACCTTTCGGCTTCCCTGGCTTGAACGCATCGCAGGCCACGTTTCCTTGTGGGCTGCGCCGCCCAAGTGGCGCGCCATGGCTCCGGTTTTATATTCCGCTTCTTCATTGAATTTAATTGACCGTTGGCCATGGATCGGGGCGATCGTTGGCCAACGATTGGAGGGTGAGCGGCACTTGACGGTGTGACAGGTGTGACGTGAGAGGCCGTTTGGCGCGGGTGCCGGAAATTGAATGTCGCAGTTGTGTCACGGGATTCGATCATGCTTGTGTGTCACTGACCTGGCATTACTCTCCGTTGCCGTACCGGATGGTGCCCCTCCGGTGGGCATAGAAAGCTCTTTCAAAGTTCAAGGACTGCACGGAACCTCCACAGTTGCTCCTATCATTTTTTCCATCCAACGGCCGTTCCCACGGGGGGGATATACGTATGCCTGGACACGCTCAGCTTGCGCAGACGGGGGCTCCGGTTCTGGTGATCGGTGGCATCAGCTATCCGATCGGCGGCTCGATGTTCGCCACCGCGGCGGGCCTGCTCTGCTCGGGTCTGCTGTGCATTCGTTTCGGGTTCCGCCGCACGCTCGCCGCCGACGAGGCCACGTCCACGTCCACGTCCACGTCCCCAGCGCGGCACGGCAAGTGAGTCGCCGTCAGCGCAGTGCGCCGGTGCTGAGCGCCCATCAGCACCGGTCCGCGACCGTCGTCATGGGCATCATCGTTGTTCTGTCGGCCGCCGCGTGGGCCACGCATCACGCAGTGGTCGCCTTCGCCACCGACGCCGAGACTCGCAGCCAGCTCACCGTGGTCTGGATCAGCCTGTTCCTGGTGTTCCTGCTGCAGGCCTTCATGTACCACCTCGAGCGGGTACCGCACCTGACCGGCCGCGCCCGTCGCCGGCTGGACGCGCTGCACGTCTCGATCCTGATACCCGCCTACAACGAAGACCCCGGCTACCTGCGGCTCGGCATGGAGAGTTTCCTGCGCCAGACCCGCATGCCTGCGAGCCGGATCAAGGGGAGGACACCACCATGCACATCTGCGTTCTAGGGCAGGGCTATGTCGGCCTGCCTCTGGCCCTGCAGGCCGCCGAGGCCGGCTACATCGTGACTGGCTACGAACCCGACCAAAACCGCTGCCAGCGACTGGCCACCGGCTCGTCCTACATCGAGGACATCGACTCGACTCGTCTGCAGGACGTGCTGCAATCGGGGGCCTACACCCCGACCTCGGATCCGAAGGATCTCAAGGGTTTCGACGTCGCCGTCATCACGGTACCGACACCGCTGACCGACCGTGCCCCCGACCTCAGTTGTGTGCGCGAGGCCGGCCGAACCCTGGCCAGATGGCTGGAGCCGGGCGCCACCGTGGTACTGGAGTCGACCACGCACCCCGGTACCACCCGCGATGTGCTCGTCCCTCTGCTGGAGGAGGGCTCGGGCCTCATCGCCGGACGCGACTTCCATGTCGGGTTCAGCCCCGAGCGCATCGACCCCGGCAACACGCTCTGGCGTCTGGAAAACACGCCCAAGATCGTTGCTGGTCTCACACAAGCCTGCCTGCGCCGCGTGAAGGCCTTCTACGACTCCGTCACCGACGTCACCGTGCCGGCCTCCGGTCTGGAAGAAGCCGAGCTGGCCAAGGTGTTCGAGAACACCTACCGGCACGTCAACATCGCCCTGGTCAACGAACTCTCCCGGATGGCACACACCCTCGGCGTGGACGTCTGGCACACCCTGGAGTTGGCCGCGACCAAGCCGTTCGGGTTCACCAAGTTCCTGCCCGGCCCCGGCGTCGGCGGACACTGCCTGCCCATCGACCCCGTCTACCTCAGCCATCACGTCAAAACGCAGCACGGGCAGACCTTCAGGCTCGTTGAGCTGGCCCAGGACATCAACGAAAGCCAGCCCGACTACGTGGTGCGCCGCCTGCAGGATGCACTCAGCCGCCGCTTCCGCCGCAGCGTGCACGGGGCCCGCATCCTCGCCCTCGGCGCCGCCTACAAGCCCGGCACGTCCGACGCCCGCCAATCACCGGCCATCCAGGTCATCGACCGGCTGCGCGCCATGGGCGCCGATGTCACCGTCGTCGACCCCTACCTGACCGAAGGCGGCCGCCGGGACATCCCCTTCGCATCCGCGGGAGACGGCACGAGCGTTGCCGACTTCGACGCCGTCCTCCTGCTCACCCAACACGGCGAATTCGACCTCACGCAACTCGCCGCCGAGGCCGCCTACGTCCTCGACACCCGCGGCGTCATGACGCGCGCCCAGCACATCGAGCGGCTCTAGAGCACAGACGGAACAACAGCGGGAGAGCTCCGCCCCGTCACGCGGTCGAGCTCTTGGCGCGGGAGCCGCTGTGAACGTCCTGGACCCCCACGGACGACGTGGGACGCGGGAGCGAGATCCCGGTCGAGGAGTACGACGCTGTGGTGCCACTCACGCCCCACAACACCCTCGACCTCACGAAAGTCGCCGACCAGGCGGCCTCCGCTCCGGCACACGCGTGGTGCCATGCCGGCCCGCGACAACGTCGAGCGTCTTTGACGCTCGGAAAGGAGGAACACATGTACGGACACAATGGTGTGGGTGCCGCGATCGGCACCGCCACTGGAGGAGCCGCTCTCGCCGCCACGGGCGGCACGGCGCTGGGGTGGATCGTATTGGGAGCCATGCTCCTCGTGATCAGCGGCGTGGCGGTCTTCCGCCTGGCGACCCGGACTAAGCGGGTGACCGCTTGAGCACTTCATCACGGGCGAGATTCACCGTGGTGACTGCTGTGGTGGTAGCGGCTCTGGCCGCTGCCACCGTGGTGGTCCACCTCCAGTCGAAGAGCCCGATCCTGACGTTCTACTGGTGGCTGGGCATGATGGTGATCGTGCTCTGCCTGGTCTCGTTCCTGAAGGGCCGGTCCTTCACACACCTGCCCGTGGCTCGCGGCCGCACGGTAGCCATCATCCCGGCCTTCGAAGAGCCCACGGACAAACTGCACCGCACCGTGTGGTCGCTGCTGGCCCAGACGCATCCCCTCGATGAGATCCATGTGATCGACGACGGCTCGCAGCAACACCCCGTGGAGCCCTTCGACCACCCCCAGGTCTTCTGGCACCGGCAGGAGAACAAGGGCAAGCGCGGGGCCCAGGTCACGGTACTGCGTCACCTCCAGGCGCAGGGCAAGCACTTCGACTTCGTCCTCACCATCGACTCAGACGGCGAGCCCTTCCCGGATGCTCTGGAGCAGCAGCTCCGGGCCATGAGCAACCCGCGGATTCAGGCCACCACTGGGATGATCTACATCCGCAACTTCGAGGAGACCTGGGTCTCCAGGGCTGCGGACATCGACATCGGCACCTCGTGCGTGATGATGCGCTCCTCGCGCTCCATGCTCGGAGCACTGGAGACCACGTCGGGCGCCTTGGCCCTGTACAGGGCAGAGCTGCTCTACGACCACCTGGACGCTTACGAGGTGGAGTGCGGAACCGGGGACGATCGCTGGCTGGCGCTGAGGGCCCTCATGCGCGGTGAGGTCGTGGCCGTCAATGAGGCCGGCGTGGTCACTGACATGCCCACCACGCTGAAGAAGACCTACCGCCAGCGTCTGCGCTGGGCCCGGTCATGGTGGTGGATGCTGCCGTTCGTGTACTCGCGGCTGTCCCTCAAGCAGCTCATCTCGCCGACCTTCGGTCTGCTCCAGCTCGTCATCACCCCTGTGATGCTGGCCTGGACTGTCGTGATGACGGTGATGACCCTGGGCGGCCGATACCACAACCCCGGCGTGGCCCTGGTGTACCTCGCGGTGTACCTCGTAGTCCGATACGGCCAGTCAGGTCTGTACGTACTCATGCGGCCGGACATGACCACACGCCAGCGGTGGCGCTCGTGGCTTGTCGGAACCCCGTCGTCCGTGTTTATGAACATCGTGCTGCTGTGCCCCACCCGCTACTGGGCTCTGTTCAAGCTTCGTGACAACGCGTGGCAGTCGCGAGGACTGACGGCCAAGACGGCTCTCCCCAAGGGGCGCCACCGCGCCGAGTCCAAGAACGTGATCAACGCCTAGCCCTTCTCGGCCTCCAAGCCCTCGCCATCAACGCGATGGTCTACAACCGCAACCGCGCGATCGAGCACCTCGAATCCGTTCCGGCCGCGTAGCGCGGCCTACTTCTGTGGCCTCGGCTGATCACCGGCGAAAGCGATGCCACCCCATCGGACGTCGCATCCGCAATCGCCGACGCGCACCCCCGAGCCGCCAGCAGCGTCGGCACTTTCCCCGACCTCAACAACCCCCCAAGGAAACATGAACCCGAAAGTCGCAAAACCCCTGATCGACACCCATGTCATCCTCCGCGACGGCGACAAGCTGCTCTTCTCCCAACGCGGCGGCCCCTACGGCTACGGCCGTTGGCACCTGCCGTCGGGCAAGCTCGATCAGGGGAGCCCCTGCGCTTGGGCGCCGCACGGGAGCTGCGCGAAGAGACCGGGGTCACCGTCGACCCGGACCATCTGCGCCTAGTGCACGTCGTCCACCACCACCAGGACAACACGTTCTTGGTCACTGCGGTCCTCGCGAATTGCTGGGGCCGCTGACCAACCCATGAACCCGTGCGCAGCAGAAGACACCGAGCACGCCACCGAGTGCAAGGCCAGTCGCGGCGGCTACTACCCGGTCAGGAGAAGCCGGTCCCGTGCGCGCCAAAGAAAAAGTAGCGGCGGTGTACAACCATCCGCCTCCTTCACAGGTCACACACATGTCGCTCACAGAAAGGGCACCCTTGCCAATGAACCGCGCCGCCAAGACCGTTGCAGCCCTGCTCCTCGCGGGCCTCCTCCCCCTCACCGCCGCATGCAACAGCGGCTCCGAGGTCACCACCACTCCGAACAAGAAGAGCGACATCAAGGCGGACGACAAGCCCGCCAAGAAGCCGGCCGAGAAGCCGGCCAAGGAAGCCGCAAAGAAGGACGCCAAGACCGGCGACACCATCACCCTCAAGGGCATGGAAGACGGTAGTCAGCTCGACGTCACCGTCGTCAAGGTCGTCGACCCCGCCAAGAGCAGCGACGACTTCATGACCCCGGAGTCCGGTAAGCGCTGGATCGGCGTCCAGTTCAAGCTCGTCAACTCCGGCACCAAGGCGTACAACGACAGCCCCTCCAACGGGGCTCAGGTCGCCGACGCCGAGGGACAGCAGTTCCAGTCCACGTTCGGGGACATCACGGCCGGCCCGTCCATGTCGTCCAGCGTCAAGCTGACCCCTGGCGGGAAGGCACTCGGCTGGATCGTGTTCGAGGCCCCGACTAGCTCGAAGGTGACGCAGGTGCAGTTCGCCATGGACTCCGGCTTCTCGGACCAGACCGGCCAGTGGGGCATCGGCTGAACCGCCGCTGATCCAGGCCCCGCTGCGCCCCCGTCGCGGCGGGGCCTCACTCCACGCACCCCGCGTGTTCCAGGCGCACCGACGGACGAGCGCTGACACACTGAAGTCCGGGCCCCGCCACGTTCCCCCGTCATTGCGGGGCCCCTCTATGCCACAACCTGAACACTCCAACTTCACACGGTCCCCACATCTGCGCATCATGCCCACCACTACACCGAACCTGGGGGACACCATGCGCCGCACCGCCACCGCCTTACTCGCCGCCGCCCTGCTCGCCAGCCTCACCGCTTGCGGCGCAAGCGAGGACGGGAAGGCGACCACGACACCAAAGGCCAAGCCGACCATCAGCAAGGAAACCCGTTACCTCAAAGCGGCCCACGAGATCACCTTCAACGGGGAGCCGTCGGACGACGAGTTGACCGCGTTCCCGCCACAGTGGTGCGACGGTCTGAACACTGGACAGCTCCTCGGCGAGGGCAACTTGTACCCGATCGGCGACGACTGGGGGACGGTGAAGCAGGACGCGTACACACTTGTGGCGACGGGGACGAAGGCGTATTGCCCTGAGAATTTTGACGCCGTGCGTGACGAGCTGAGAGATGCCGGCGCGTACTGATCTCGCATCCCACCGTGGCCCCGCCTGGAGTTCCAGGCGGGGCCTTCGTTATGCGGTGGGTTCAGCCGGTGCGCGCTCGGGCAGGCTGGCGGCTTCACACCGCGCGCAGATGAATCCGGCTGGCGGCGCGCCATGGCAGTGCTCACAGTCCGCCGGCGGCTCCAGCAGTTGCTCAGGGCTAAGTCCGAAGACCTGTGCCAGCGCCACGAGTTCGTCAACGTCGACACGGCGCGTCCCAGCATCGATCCCGCTAAGTTCGAGGACGGGGATTGGGTGGCCTGCTCGGGCGGTCCGGTCGGCGACCTCAGACGGTTGTGTGCTGCGTTACAGCGGGGGGAGTACACGCCCGACAGGCCGAATGCGCCCACTGGTTCGTCTGGTGACCAGCACGGCTGATACGAGGAATCTTGGTGGGGCGTTGCAGTTACCAGATCCCGTCGAGGATTTCATCGAGGATGGTGTTCCACTCTGATTCGTCATCTTCGAGGGGGGTGGCATCGAAGGCGGTGACGGCCTCGCGGAAGTGGTGAACGATTACTTCAGTGTTGTCTTTGTGGGCGTGAGCATCCTGGAGTTTGCGGAACTCGGTCAGGCAGTAGGCGAGTGATTCCACGTCGCGGTGCAGCGGCAGGCTGTCTTCTTCGCCCTCCGGGTAGCCGTGTACGGCACCGGAGTCCGGGTCGATGACGATGAGGGTGGTGCGCAGGTAGCCGAGGGTCTGCCAGTGTCGGCGTTCGGCCGGGCAGTCGAAGTCGTCGTCCTCAAGGTCGAAGAGGGCTCCGAGCTCGACGGGGTCGGGGTCCTCGAGTCCGATGTCGGCTCGTGTCTTGAACAGGCGCATGTTGGGGATGCCGACAGCGCTGAGGAAGGCTGCTGTGGCGGGTTCCAACGGCGTGCCTGTGTGTTGAGGGAAGTACACGATGTTGTCCAGGCCGTGAGCGCGCACGAGCTGGTCGGCGGTCAGAGTGCTCTTCAAGGGATCACGCCTCAGTTCTTCCCGTGCGCCTTCTTGAGCCGGTCCATGTAGGCCGCGTGCTCTTTGTTCTGGGTGGACTTGTCACTCTGATCGTAGTCGGCGGCATGGGTGACGGTCAGGTCGGGGTTGGCCGGCTTGAAGTAGTAGTCAAGCCATTTGTTGCATCTTGGATTCTTCTGACATGGTTCTCTTTCTGTGAAAACCTCTTGCAGGCCTGACTGTGCTCCGTTGTGCAGTAGGGGGTGGCCGATGTTGCGTTCGGAGTGGAACCGGTCGTCGCTGTAGCCGACGAGGATGGATTCCTGGTTGCTTTTCGGGTCGATGTAGCGGCCGGCGGCGTAGTTCCCGGCCCCGTAGTCGTCGCGGGCCTTGCGTGCCAGCTGGGTGGCCTGGCCGAGGTCGTTGGTGAACGGGTCGACCTTTTTGGAAGTGACGACGCCGGTGTGCCCTTTGCCGGTGCGCCACTTGCGGAGATCCTTGTCGGTCTGGGGGCGCCAGACCGTCCCGTCCGGCTCGATAATGCTGGTCAGGTTCCTGCGGTCTGTCGCTGTCAGGCCGTCCGAATCGATCTGCCCGTTGGGTAGTAGCCGGTCCACGGAGCCGTCCGAGTTGAGGATGTAGGTCCGGACGTCCTTGCAGCCGTCGAGGTCGCGTTTGGTCTTCTCGTCGCTCTTCTTGTGTTCCTTCTTGGAGTCGTCGATCTTGCCGCCGTGCTTCTCCAGGACGTGGACGGTTTCGTCGGTCTTCTTCTCGACGGCGTCCTCGGCCTTGTCCATGACGGTGGACAGTTTGTGGAAGCGGCTGTCCTTCTTGACGGAACTGCGGCGCTTGGCACCGCCGGTCTTGTGCGCGTTCTTCTTCTTATCGAAGTTGCGCTTGGTCTCGTCGTAGCCGCCCGAGGCCTTCTCGAACTCATCGAACTCGATGGCCAGGTCCTGGGCCATGTCGGCGCTACCGGTGGCGTAGCGGGAGAGGTCGTTGTCGTCGTGGGCGTCGAGCTGGTCGGTGAACAGGTCCTCGATCTTGCCGAGGATCTTTGCCTCGATCTTGTCAGTGACGACCGAGGTGATCTCGCCGATGGCGTAGTCGATGGCTTCGTGCAGGGCGAAGCGGCAGGCGGCGATGGCTGCTGCGCTGAGCAGGCCGCTGAGGCCGACGGTGAAGAACATGCCGATGACGCCTGCGGTGGCGGCCGCGGCGGCGGTGCTCAGCTCGGCGATGCAGGCGATCTTGCAACCTTCGATGAAGCCGGCGCAGTCGTCGAGGGCATCTGCCAGATCGTCGAGGGCTTTAATGAAGGTGGTCAGGTCTTTGGTGGTGAGTTTGCCCCAGCGCCGGTCGAGCGCATCGACGGTCTTGCCCTTACTGCGGCCGGCGACGATATGAGAGCAGGCCTTGTTGCCCTCGGTGATGACGTCGCGGATGCCCTCGGCCAGGTGGCGGTAGTCCTTGGCGCTGCCGCGGACCTCGTCCTCGTCTATGTTGGGCCACTTGACGCCGACGAGGTCGAGCACCTCGACGAGCTCGTCGGGCAGCTTCTTTCCCACACATTGTCCTTCCCCCGTAAAGCTTCAACCTCCCTACCCTTTACGGTAAGTAAAAGATCGTCAACCGTGGACCGTTCTGTTTGAGCCCCGGTGGGTTCAGCAGGGGCGCAGGCAGCCGACCATCTCATCGGTTCCAACAATCAGGCTGCCGACGGCGGTTAGGGCGAGGGCATGCACCGCCGAGCCCAGGCGCAGGGGGCGCACTGTGCCGGAGCTGAGCGAGTGGTGCTCGACCAGGCCGTCCGTCCAGGCGATGGCGAGCGTGGGCTCGCCTTCAACCTGTGCGGCGGCCAGGGCAGAGACCGCAACCTCCCGTGTGGCAACCGGTGTTGACAGTGGATCATGACCGGGCGACCAGACGCGGACGTGGCCGTCGGCCCCGCCGCTGTACACCAGGGGCAGGGGATCCGTGTCGTCCGACGATTTGACGTCCATGACTGCCAGGGCTGTGACGGGCGTCGGGTGAAGGGTTGCCACTTGCGGCCGGGCTGACGGCTGGTCCAGTAGATGGGCGTGCACACAGCCGGCTCGGTCCGCGGTAGCCAGCAGGGTGCCGGATGCGGCGAGGACCTGGCCTGGCTGGCGTGCCAGGTGGGCGCGGACAGTGTCGAGGAGTTGTTCCGTGGGGCTGGTTCCGTCGTCCAGGAGGGCCTGGATGCCGGTCGGTTTGGGCGCCGCGGGGCTGTGCTGGGTGTCCAGGTGGCCCTGACTGTTCAGGGTGAGGGCCATCCCGCCGGGCAGCACGGCCAGGGTGCGGGTCGCGGGGAAGGGTCTTGGCAGGCGGCCTTGAGGGGCTGCGTCGGCCGCGCTTACGGCACGCACAATCCCTCGGTGGTCGGCCATCAAGACGGTGCCGTCGAGCGCGTCGCGTCCGGTCGCCAGCGCGCGGACGGGGCCGGGCCAGGGCGGTCTGACGTCGCCGCTGGCCCGGCTCCAGACGAGACGCCAGGGGGCGTCTTCGGCGAGCTCTGCCAGATGGTCCGCCAGGCGTGGGTCGGCGTTGTCGCCGAGGGCGGTCTGGAGGATGAGGGCGCGGGTTGCGGGGTGTGGTTCGTTGGTGAGCGACTGGCCCGCGCGCAGCCAGGCAGTGCGCAGCCCTGCGTGGTCTGTGGGGCTGGTCTCGTACCGGGTGGTCACCGTCATTGGGTCGGCGCCAACGACTTGAGCCGGGTCGTCCAGATCGATGGCAAAGTCCGGCGTCTGCGGGTGCTGGGCGGGGACGGCAGGATTGGCTGCTTGCCAGGCAGCGAGGCGGGCGGCGTCAGTCCACTGGTCGTGGTCGAGGTCCATGACGGCCGGTGCGCGTGTGCTGAGCCGTGCGGCCGGTGGGCTGTCGTGGGTCACTTCGACCAGGAGTCGGACGTGCTGCAGGTTGGCCAGGGCCAGGGCCAGTTCGCTCAAGGACTCTGGGTCTGCCGAGTGGTCCAGGTCGGGCAGCACGATCGTGGTCGGCCGCTGGTCGGCTGCCAGTGCGGCTATCAGCTCGCCGGGAGTGCGGGCGGCGGCGCCGAGCTGATGGGCCAGGTCCCAGACCGCGCCGTGCAGGCCGATGCCGTGCAGGGGGGCCACGGCGTGCACACGGCGCTCGGTAGATGTGCCAGGCCGTGAGCCGTGCGCGACCAGCCAGGCCAGCAGTTCCGATTTGCCGCAGCCTGCACTGCCAGTTACCAGGCACATGCGAGGTGCGTCCGAGTCTGTCAGCCAGGCCAGCAGGGCGGCCGCGGCCGGCTCCCGTCCGGCTGCCGGCCGCCGCCAGCTCTGGATGCTCACCGCCGGGCCTGCTGCGCCGCGTAGGTGATCAGTTCCTTGAGGCCTTCCTCGCGGGACGCCGCTTCCGGCCCGTAGTCGAAGCTGTGGGTGAACTCGGCGTGAGGGAAGGTGCGTTGCAGCCAGACGGCGCAGTAGTGGCCCGGCATCATGCACGGCTGCAGTTCGCAGTAGACGCGGCGGACCTGTTCCGGCGCAATGCCCTGTTCCTCGAGCCGGCTCCAGAGAAGTTCCTCGGGGTGGGCGCGCCCCGGTCCGGTGGCGTCGGTGACGATCTGCTTGCTGCCTGCGTCGTCGAGGTACTCGAATGCGGAGGAGAACGGGAAGTTCAGGGTGTGACGGACGTCGTCCAGGACACGCGGCCACCAGCGTTCGCGCGCGTCGAACGCCGCCTCGTCGATCAGGCGCAGTTCAGCGTTGAGTTCGCGGAACGCGGCCGCGGCCACCGAGAGGTCCCTCGATGCGGCGATCACGGGCAGTCGGCGGTCCAGGCAGGCGAGTTGGGCGGTGAACGCGGCCAGGCTCGAGGAGACCAGCATGTCGTCCTCCCCCACCGCGTCCAGGAACACGGCCTGCACGGTGCCGTCGGGACGCACACACAGGTGCGCCAGGCGGTCGGTGCCGATGCGCAGCCAGTCGGTCATGTCGGCAGGCGGCGGCTCAAGGTCATGGTGACCTGCGAACACGCCGAGCGTGAGGGCGTCCGAAGGGCTCGCCGCGGTGAAGTAGGGGGCCACGATGAGCGGCACTCCCACGCTCTCCAGCTGCCGGCGGGCTCCGTCGGGCAGACGTACCCTGTAGGCGCCAGGAACAGGAATCCGGCGCATCCCGTCGGGGCCGAAATGGTCAAGCGACGAGTCCTGCACGGGCCCGGACATGAAGACTGCCTCTCTCCTGGCGACGACATCAACGACGCATCAAACGGCGCTGCAGCCATCGGGCGACTGCAGCCGGTGTAGGGAATCCCGACCTGGGCCCCATTGGCCCTTGTTACCGCTGTGCGCGCACTTCCTTCCAGCGCGCAGCGAGGTCCTCGGTCACGGTGTAGAAGAACTCGGACTTGAACCCGTCGCTCTGGCCCGGACCTTCCTCCCAGGACATGGGCCAGTTACGCCGCCGGTAGTGCTTGTGCACCACGCGGGTGAACGCGGCCAGCGAGCCACGCAACTGATTCCGCTCGACCCCGAGCCTATCGACCAGAAACGTGTAGCCCACCTTGCTCCCCGGCTGCTCAGCCAGAACGTCCAGCAGACCGATCACGGTCTGCACCGAGGCCAGTTGACTCGCGGCCAGGTCCCCCAGGTCCTCGACGCCCCACTCCCGGTACGGCCAGCCGCCATCCCCGTCCGCCCCAGACACCTCCGAAGGCGCCGCAGGCGAAGGGACCGTCGCCCCGGACAGGCTCGCCAGGAACGCGTACACCTGCGTGACGTACTCCCGCGGAACCGGCACCGAAACAAACTGCTGATCAAACTCTGCCATGACTCCCACCCCTCTCCCCAGAAGCCGCGTACACGCGGCGGCACCAAGAAGACTGACAGAGACGCAACTCTCTTGTCTACCCAGACAGAAGAGTCTACGGGTAGACCGTCTAGCAGGTGAGGACGTATGCCGCCGCGGCATCACACCGCCTGCATGCGCAGCAACACCCTTCATCAGCCTGCAATGCATAGGCCGCGCCAGGCATCGGGCGGCAGCCGCTCGCCGTCAACCATGCGAATCGGCGCCACTCACTGGCGCAACACCGGTTCCAAGCGCAATTGGGTGTCCTCTCGGTCGAATACATGAAGCGTGTCTTTAAGCAGTTGACGCCAGCCGCCGGTCAGCTCATGGAGACGCACCAGGCGGTCCTCCGTGTGGAACATGTTGACCCACTGAGCCCAGCCGCGCAGGCTGCGGGGGTCGCGGCGGCGCAGCACACTGGAAGCGGCCGAGGTGGGTTCGACTCCCGTCAGCAGGGTGCGTCACAGGGCCAGCTGGGTGGTGCCGGTGACGAGGACGACCGCGCGGGTGCCACCCGGGGGGGCGGGCAGCAAAGTTTCGGCCAGGTCGACGGCCTCCCGGCAGGTCTCAGGCCGCACCGGGTCCCGGTAGTTGACGAAGTCACTGATTACGACACGTTGTTCGCCAGGGCGTCCACCGGTGAGCACCTGCGTACCGCCAGGTCGAAGTGGCACCGACACGAGAGCATCTGCCCCCTTCCTCCAACTCCTGTCGGTGTGCAGGGTGTTCACCGTGACATCAGCCTGTCAGCATCTCTTTGTCCGGGTTCTGGCTCCTTGATGGAGGTGCTGCATGACGTCGGCCCAAAACAATGACCAGCGGCTGCTGGACCGCATCCTGGAGGACCAACACCGAAAGCTGGCGCCTGAGAAGAGCCGCGACGACTTCTTTACCTTCTTTGCTGCCGACAAAGCACTGCAGGACTGGGATCTCGACACCGACGAGATCATGGACGGCATCGTGGACGGGGCGCACGACTGCGGCATCGACGGCATCTGGACCTTCGTGGACGAGCGCTACATCACCGCCGACGCTCATCAGTTCCTGCCGTCGCGGGCGGGGAAGATCGAGCTGGTGATCCTGCAGGCGAAAAACACCTCGGGCTACCAGGAAACCGTAATCGAGAAGCTGCACTTCCATCTGCCCGCGCTGCTGGACATGAGCCGCGACGAGGACGACCTGGCCAGCCACACCAACGCCAGACTCCTGGACCGCACACGGCGCTTCCTGCACATCCTCGAAGAACTGGCGTCCTCCTTCCCCCAGGTCCGCATCAAGGTGATCTATGCCAGCAAAGCATCCGAGGCGCCGCACCCGAATGTGAAGGCCAAGGGCGACCGGTTACGCAGGGAAATCGCGAAGATCACCTCCGATTCCGAGGCCACCATCGAGTACCTCAACGCCGCAGATCTACGCGAGCGCACCGCCCGGGGTGCCAAAGCTGTCGCACAACTGGTCTTCACCGAGACCCCGATGAGCACCTCGCTCGGCGAGGGGTACGTGTGCCTGGCACGCCTGGACGAGTACTACCGCTTCATCACGTCCGGCAACGAGGCGTTGCGGCTGGAGCTGTTCGAGTCGAACGTGCGCGACTACGCAGGGTCCACCGCGGTGAACAACGCCATCGGTGAGACCCTCAAGTCCGGGACCGGCGAGGACTTCTGGTGGTTCAACAACGGTGTCACGGTGGTCGCGGACGCCGCCCAGATCGCCGGCAAGAGGATCGTCGTCAAGGAGCCCCAGATCGTCAACGGGCTGCAGACTAGTCACGAAATCTACAGCTATTTCCAAAGCGGCGGCCAGCACCGTGACCGCTCGCTCCTGGTCAAGGTCGTCGTCGCCCCCGAGTCCGGCACCGCCCGTGACCGCATCATCCGAGCCACCAACAGTCAGACACAGCTGCCTGCCGGTGCCCTGCGGGCTACCGAATCCATCCAGAAGGATATCGAGGAGAGCCTCACGCACGCCGGCGGCTACTACTACGAACGCCGCGCCAGCTACTACCGCAACCTCGGCTTCCCACTTGAACGGGTTGTCAGCATGTCCCGTCTGGCACGGGAGTTCACGGCCTTCGTCCAGCATGAGCCGCACACGGCGTTGCGGCACTCCGATGCCCTGCTGCTGGATGATCAGCACTACACCCAGATCTTCTCGTCCCGACACGACCTGGACATCTACCGCCTCTGCCTCGATGTCCACACCAGGCTGCGCATGTTCCTCACCCGGTACGCCGAAGACCGGCCGCTGCTGGGCGATTCCCTGGAGAACTGGCTCTATCCCCTGGCCTCCATGTCCGCCTACACCCTCACCCGGCTGCGCCAGCCCACCACACGAGATCTCCTCAACATCGACCTCGCCCACCTCAGCGACGACCTGATGACCCGCATGACCGGCACCCTGGAGCAAAACTTCAAAAGTGCCCTACGCCACAGCAAAGCCGGCGGCGTCGACCGCATCGCCCGAACCCCCGACTTCACCACAAAACTCCGCCAGGCCATCATCTCCCAAAGCCGCTATCACATCGAACGCTGACCGAAACCCGAGCGCTACAGGCCCCGCGAGTGCCAGTCCCGCCGACACTCAGAGGGCGGTATGTGACGTGATGCCACGTTTGTTGTCGCTGGAACGTGTGGCGCAGGCGCATCGGGGCTGATCGGGGAGTCCTGTCGTGCTGGAGTGTTCTTCGTGAGCGACCGCCAGCCCTACAAGAGCGACTTGTCCGACGAGCGGTGGGCTCTGATCGAACCCGTCATCGCCTCCTGGAAGGCTCAGCATCCCTCCGTCAGCGGCCACCAGGGCGCCTACGAGATGCGGGAGATCGTCAATGCCCTGCTCTACCAGTCCCGTACCGGCTGCCAGTGGGACTACCTCCCCCACGACCTGCCCCCGGTCGGTGCGGTGAAGTACTACTTCTACAAGTGCCGCGACGACGGCACCGACCAGACCATCCACGACCTGCTGCGCTGGCAGGTCCGCGAGAGCCGGGGGCGCAAGGCCGACCCGAGCCTGGTGGTGCTCGACACCCAGAGCCTGCACGCGGCCGTCGGGGTGCCCGCCGACACCACCGGAAGGGACGCGGCAAAATAAAGTCCCAGGCCGCAAGCGCGGCCTGGCAGTTGATGTTCTCGGTCTGGTGATCGCGGTGGTGGTGCTGGCCGCGTCCGCGCACGACAACGCCGCCGGCATCGCCCTGCTGGACAAGGTCGCCGCCGACACCGACACGGTGCACAAGGCCCTGGTGGACCAGGGGTTCAAGACCGCCGTCATCGACCACGGGCAGAAAGTGGGCATCGACGTCGAAGTCGTCGAGCGCAACCCGGCGACCAGCGGGTTCGTCCCGCAGCCCAAGAGGTGGGTGGTGGAGCAGGTGAACGGGATCATGATGCTGCACCGCAGGCTGGTACGGGACTACGAGCACCGGCCCGCCTCCGCCGAGTCGAGGGTGTACTGGGCCATAAGCGACCGGATGGCCCGGATGCTCACCGTGACCTCCACCCCCACCTGGCGCGGCGCATGAGCGGCAGCGAGCTGACCTTGGGAGCGGTGCTGGCGCACCTGGAGGAGCAAGAGCGCGAGATCGCCGTGCAGGCCGAGGCCACGCGGGGACGCATCGCGGAACTCACCGCACAACTGGAGGAGTTCGACCGGGTCGCCGAGGAGGTCCGCATCACCCGCAAGACCCTGCAGGCGCTGCCTGATCCGTCCCCGCCGACGCCGCCGGCCGCGAAGCTGCCGGACCATCCGGACTACCGGCAGATCATGGCGGTGTCCGCCGCGGCCGACGCCCCGCTGCGGGCACGGGCGGTCTGCGAGGCGATGGATCTGGAGATCGCACCCAGCAACGTCAACAACGTCCGGCTGAAGCTCAAGCGGCTGGTCGAACGCGGGATCCTGATCGAGACCGAGCAGGGGTTGTTCACCCAGCCACGGCCATAGCCACCCGGAGAGGCCACCACCAGCCCGACAACCCCAGCCGCAAGCGCGAAACAGGCAGCACGTCACTTACCGCCCTCTCAGGCTGGGCGTTCGGTGGTGAGGGTGATGCGGCCGTCTGTCCAGGCTGGTAGGCGCTGGGCGAGTTTCCTTAGGGACGGGCCTCGTACGTGGTGCAGGTGCACCACGAGTTTCGTGCCGAACAGCGCATGGAAGTGGACTCCGAGGCCCCGCCCGGTGCCGGTGAATAGTTCGTTGGCCGGGACGTCGGGCTCCGGTGGTTCGTTGAGCCGGTACACGCACAGAGCCTGACGGTCCGGGACCGGTCCGGGGAGGACGGCGACCGCGCGGACCGCCGGCCAGCCCAGTTTGATCACGGGAACGTATCCGTACGCCTGGTGGTACGCGACTCCGCCGGGATGGAAACGGACGGCCGGGTCGTCACGGCGACTCGGCGCGGGCCCGCCCGTATACGCACGGATCGTGGTCAGCAGCGTGCTTCCCGGCCGATAGAACAGCGACTCGTCGCCCACCGCGCGGCTCCTTCGCAGGCTCGTCCGTCGAGTCTCGCTAGTTTCCCAGTTTCTCCCATTGCTTGACGTGTGTGCAGCTGTCTAGTCCGAAACCCTCGGCAGAGGCTTTGGTCGCCAGTGCTGCTCTCTGAACGATGCCCACGACCCCCACCCGCCGGAACGCCACACTGCTACACATTCAGGCGACGACAAACTATCTACTCACTCACATACCGCCCTCTGAGAGCGTCGTCGTCACCCGGGCGGCCCCGGGCCGGTTCCGTTTCCGTCCACGGGCAGGCCGGCGCAGTGCGCGGCAGCCTCGAGCACTTCGCGCACCATCGTCGGAGTGAGCCGGCCGGTGAACACGTTGCGCTGGCTCACGTGGTAGCAGCCGAACAACGTGATCGCGGGGCCCGTCCCGTCCGACGCAGTGAGTGTCGTCCGCGCGCCGTGGCCAAACATCGGGCGCGGCCGGGGCACGCTCCAGCCAGCCTCCTCCAGTGCGGAGAGCGCCGCCTGCCAGCCGAAGGCGCCCAGTGCGACGACGGAGCGCATCGTCGGCCACAGCAGCCGCAGCTCCTGAGCCAGCCACGGGCGGCAGGTGTCCCGCTCGCCAGGCGTGGGTCTGTTGGCGGGCGGTGCGCAGTGGACGGGCGCGGTGACCCTGACCCCGTACAGCTCCAGTCCGTCGTCCCGGCGCGTCGATGCGGCCTGGGAGGCCAGGCCGAGGTCGTACAGCGTCGCGTACAACAGGTCGCCGGCCCGGTCGCCGGTGAAAATGCGGCCGGTCCGGTTGGCGCCGTGCGCCGCAGGTGCCAGGCCGGTGACGACGAGCGAGGCGTCCGTGGGCCCGAAGCCGGGCACGGGCCGCGCCCAGTAGTCCCAGTCCTGGAACGCTGGACGTTTGACGCGTGCGCTCTCCTCGCGCCACGCGACGAGGCGCGGGCAGGCCCGGCACAGGACGAGCCGCGCATCCAGTTCGGCCAGGGTGGGGCTGTCGGCAGCCGCCCGGCCCGGATAACCCTCGGCCGCGGACATGATCCACCCGCTTTCACGCTAGCCGTCACTGGCCGACCGTCATCTGGTGTCATCAAGAGAACAGATGTTGGCGAGTTTCCGCGAGAAGAGTGTGCCCGAGAGTCGTCGCGTCCAAGGGGAGGTGCTCGAGTTGGCGGGTGCCCGGCCAGGGGAGACCATGGGTCGGTAGCTTTCCGAAAGCCGCTCAGCCTGTCCGTCCGCAACAAGGAGCGACCATGTTGCCGAAGCTGACCGAACAGGTCGAGGGCCTGCAGGCGCTCGACGGCGTCTCGCACAAGGCTGCCGGCTGGGTGGCGCGGGCAACGCATCCCGACGCGATCAAGAACGCGCTGTCCGGCACCTGGCTGGGACACCCGCTGCACCCGATGCTCACGGACGTGCCCATCGGCGCCTGGACCATGGCCTCCGTCCTCGACCTGACCGCGGGCAAGGCCGGAGCCGCATCAGCCCGTCGACTCGTCGGCATCGGACTGATCGCCACGCTGCCAGCCGCGGCGACAGGAGCGTCCGACTGGTCCGACACCTACGGCGCCACACAACGGGTCGGCCTCGTGCACGCGGTCTGCAACATGACGGCGTCCGCAGTACAAGCGGCGTCCTGGATCGCCCGCAGGCGGGGACGGCACGAGCTCGGGATGGCGCTGAGCGGAGTCGGGCTCGGCATCACCGCGTGCGCCGCGTACTTGGGCGGGCACCTGTCGCTCGTCCAGGGCGTAGGCGTCAACCACACCGCGTTCCAGCAGACCGTGACCGACTGGACCGACGTCGCAGCGGAGTCCGACCTGGGCGACGGCGAACCCCTCCGAGTGACAGCGGACGGAGTGCCGGTCGTACTCGTCCGGCACCACGGGTCCCTTCACGCGCTCTCGGCCACCTGCACGCACGCAGGCGGGCCGCTCGACGAAGGCGAAGTCATGGCCGACGGCTGTATCCGCTGCCCCTGGCATGCCAGCGTCTTCCGGCTCAAAGACGGCAAAGTG
This sequence comes from Streptomyces sp. NBC_01445, assembly GCF_035918235.1. Classification (NCBI taxonomy): domain Bacteria; kingdom Bacillati; phylum Actinomycetota; class Actinomycetes; order Kitasatosporales; family Streptomycetaceae; genus Streptomyces; species Streptomyces sp. NBC_01445. Next base: position 154,355 of record NZ_CP109486.1, read on the forward strand.
ATGCGCGGACCGGCGGCCGTCGACGAGCCCCGCTGGGAGGCGAAGACCGACGGCGGACGCGTCTACGTACGGTCCGCCAAGGACTGACCGGGCGCGCCTGAACGCCGAGCAAAAGGAGCTTGGGATGGCGGAGAAGTTCGCTGTGGGGGACCACGTCCGATGGAACTCCGAAGCCGGGTACGTCGAGGGCGTCATTATCAAGAAGCACACGCGGGACGTGGAGTACAAAGGGTACGTGCGGCACTGCACCGAAAGCGACCCGCAATATGAGATCAAAAGCGACAGGACCGATCACATCGCCATCCACAAAGGGGTAGCTCTGACGAAACTGTAGGAAATGAGCGAGACGGCAGGCTGGTGAACCGGATCTGTACGGTGGGGCATTCGACCCGCGACTTCAGCGAAGTGCTGGAGATGCTCCGGGCCCATGACGTGACCTGCCTGGTCGATGTCCGCTCGTTCCCGTCGTCAAGAAAGTTCCCGCAGTGGAACCAGCCAGCGATCATCGATGCCTTGCCTCCCGATATCGAATACCGGTGGATCCCAAAACTGGGCGGCCGACGGCACACCCCAAAAGGCGTGCCGAGCGCGAACGGCGCATGGCAGGTAAAAGCCTTCCGCGATTACGCCGACTACATGGACACCGACGCCTTCAAGGAAGGCCTGCACGAGTTGCTGGAGCTGGCCGAACACGAACGGCCCGCGATCATGTGCAGCGAAGCGGTTCCCTGGCGCTGCCATCGCAGGCTGATCACCGACGCGTTGATCGTCGCGGGCGTCGAAGTCTTGGACATCACGTCCGCCGCCACCGCGAAGCGGGCTGTCCTGAACAAGAACGCGCACGTCAAGGACGGCCACCTGACGTACCCGCCTCAGCCGGAAAGCGACGCCGACTCGGATCCGACGTGTCCCGCGCCGTGACGGTGCTGACAGGGACCCTCAGGCCAAGGAACACGGCACATCGGAGAAGCGGGCCCAGAACGCCGCCCACCCCAACAAGGGAGCGCGCCCTGGGGAGGCCGAAACCGCCAGCAAGTCCTCCACCCGCGATTCGAAATCCGCCTCCCAATGCGGCGGGAACGCTCCCCCAGCGGGCCGTGGGTGACTGGACGCAGCACGGTCAGCGAAGGACCTGAACTGTGTAGAGCGCGCCGACGCTGGTAGCGAGGGTGCCGAGCAGGAGCCGGAGCGCGGTTTCGGGCAGGTGCGGCTGGAGGTGTGCGCCGAGGTATCCGCCGAGAAGTCCTCCGGCTCCGCAAGACAGGCCCAACAGCCAGTCAGGAGCGACGTCGCCCGTGGCGGCCAGGGAGAGGAGGGCGTAGGTGGCCGCGCCGACCATGGAAGTCACGAAGGTGGAGGCCAGGGCGGCCGGCGCGATGGTGGAGACGGGGGCGCCGCGGCCGACGAGGATCGGGCCGAGCAGGGAGCCGCCCCCGATTCCGTAGATGCCGCCGGCGACACCAACGGCCAGGGCCAGCGACGTCGTCGCGCGGGGCGAAGGCTGGTCGCGGGCGCTCTGTGGAGCCGGGCGTACGCTCCGGAGCCACAGCCACAGCCCGAGCGGTAACAGCAGCACGGCGACGAGGAGACGGAAGACGCGCGGGCCGGGAACGGCGAATACGCGGATCACGGCGCCGATGACGACGCCAGGGACGGTGCCCGCGATGAGTAGGCGGGTCAGTGGCCCGCCCAGTCGCCCTGCTCGCCAGTAGCGCAGGAGGGCACCGGGGCCGGCCACGACGTTGTAGAGCAGGTTCGTGGGTGTCACGGCCGGGCTCGGCACGCCCAGCACGCTGACCTGAACGGGCAGCAGGAAGACCGCCCCGGAGACGCCTACGGGCGCAGTGGTGACCGATAGCAGGAGCCCGGCGGCGAACCCGAGCAATCCCGTTGACCACTCCACGACAATCCCCTCAACACTCACCGACCGGCACCCGGAACAGGCTCCGGATCAGGTGCCTCCCGTTCTCGTGAACATCGACCCCGCCCCGATCCAACCGACTCCCGAGACGGTGAACAACTGCTGTCCAAACTCGGGCTCTGGTCCACTTCGTGTGGTCGCGTACCCAGGGTGACTGTTGATCTTCGTGTGATGGCGATTGAGTTCGCCCGAAAATCGCCCGGCGGGAGGGCAGTGTGGTCGACAGTCCTTCGCCGTGAACGAAGTGCTGCCGCAGCCGGATGAGCTGCTGTTCTCCTCGGTCGAGGGCGTGTTGGTGGAATCGGTGAAGGTGACCGACACGGTCGTCCAGGTGGAAGCTCGGACGACCGTAGGGCGGGCGGCCTGTCCGGAGTGCGGATGCTGGTCAGGGCGGATACATGGCTCCTACCTGCGTTTTCCTCGTGACCTGCCGAGCGCGGGCAAGTTCGTCGTGGTGACCCTGCAGGTGCGGCGATTCGTCTGCGCGGAGGACTCCTGCCCACGCAAGACCTTCGCTGAGCAAGTCCCTGGTCTCACTCGCCTGTTCGGACGACGGACCGAGCGGCTGCGATCGACGTTGGTGTCGGTGGGGCTTGCGCTCGCAGGCCGGGCTGGCGCCCGCATGACGGACGCCTTCAAAGTCCCGGTCAGCAGGAACACTCTGTTGCGGCTGATCGCCTCGCTCCCGGACCCCGCCACTGCCACACCCCGTGTGGTCGGCGTGGACGAATACGCCCAGCGCAAGGGCCGTATCTATGGAACCGTGCTCGTCGACGTCGAAACACGCCGTCCGATCGACCTCTTGCCGGACCGGGAGGCAGACACGCTCGCGGCCTGGCTCGCCGAACGGCCTGGCATCGAGATCATCTGCCGTGACCGGGCTCCCTTCTTCGCCGACGGTGCCACCCGCGGCGCCCCGCAAGCCCTCCAGGTCGCCGACCGATGGCATCTCTGGCACAACCTGGGCGAAGCCGCCGAGAAGTGCGTCTACCGGCAGCGCGGCTGCCTGTGGCCCACGCCCATGCAGCCGGAGGAACCTCAGGAGGAGGCCGAGTCGGCCGCGTTGTCGCCCTGGCCGGCCGGGCACCGGTTCGCCGAACGCACCCGTGCCAAGCACGCCACCATCCACGCTCTCCTCGCCGCCGGTCACAGCAAGCGTTCGGTCGCCAGGCAACTCGGCATGACCCTGAACACGATCTTGCGTTTCTCCCGCGCCGCCACCCCGGAGGAGATGTTCACCGGGCAGTGGCAAGGTCGTGTGACCAGGCTCGACGCCTACAAGCCCTACCTCGACCAGCGTTGGCAGGAAGGCTGCACCAACGCCTGGAAACTGTGGGAGGAGATCAGGGAACAGGGCTATCCACGCGGCTACGGCGGCGTCCGTGACTACGTCAGCAGGACCCTTCGCGGCAAACCCCAACCGGTCGGCCCCCGGCCGCCATCGGCCCGCGCCGTCACTCGCTGGATCCTCACACACCCCGACGCTCTCCCCGAAGGCGACCGGCGCCAGCTCAAGTCCGTGCTGCGACTGTCATGCCCGCCCCGGGCTCAGGGCGCTCGACAGCTTGAACCCCATGGCCAGGGCGGCGGCCGCGCTGATTGTAGAAAGTGAAGTTGCCCGGAACGTTGTGCGTCCCGGTCAGCATGCGCGGGACGCAGTCGCGAAGCTCCTGGGAGAGTTGCAGGTCTCAGCTGCTCAGGCCGCGGTCGTCGGGTTCGCTGATTCGGCGGCGCGGCGGTATTCGGCGTTGATGCGCTGGGCCTCTTCGAGCTGGTCTTCGAGGATGACGATGCGGCAGGCAGCCTCGATCGGGGTGCCGTGGTCGACGAGCTCACGCGCGCGGGCCGCGATGCGCAGCTGGTAGCGGGAGTAGCGGCGGTGGCCGCCCTCGGAGCGCAGCGGGGTGATCAGGCGGGCTTCGCCGATGGCACGCAGGAAGCCCTGGGTGGTGCCGAGCATGGCGGCGGCCCGGCCCATCGTGTAGGCGGGGTAGTCGTCGTCATCGAGACGGCCGAATGAATCGTCTGCTGTCATTACACCTCTCTGTGGAACGCGTGGAGGGGCCCTGGTGCCATACCGGCACCAGAGCCCCGAAGGAACTGCTACACCATCTGCCGACCCTGGTTACTGCGCCGGCCTTCTGTATCCGCTGACCCGACCTGGAAGTTGTCGGGGACGCGGGGATCGCGGTTGCTTGACCGGAGACCACCTCACTATCGATGTCCTGCGGTACCCGGGCTCAACACTCCACCCGGGCGATCCTGATGGCGCTCAACTCCTCCGTTCTTCCCTCTTGATCAACTACTTACCAAACGGGAACTGCGGAACTGCGTACTGCTGGTACTACGAACTGCTCGTGGCCTCGAACAGCGCCACTCTTCGGCAGCCAGCCCCGTCGCCCGTCCTGCATCTGCTCTGGCTTAGAACCCCACTGCCGAACCTCCCGGTGCGCGCGCCCGCAGCTGACGCCTTCACCGAGGTACTGCTCACTGACTTCACTGCTGAGTACTGCGAACTGCACTTACGGGTACTGCCACGGCGGCCCCTGATAACTGCGAGCCGCCCGGTCCGGTCGCCAGTCCCGTCGCCGTCCTGCAACAACCCTGGCTTCGAAACTCCGCCACCGCACCGTCCTGCCAACTGCAACTGCATGTACTACTGACCGGCAGTTCGTCTCTGCCAGGCCCTGCTCGATCTCGGCTACGAGAGAAACCATAACCACACCGCCATCCAATGTCTACTCCAGCCAACATAGATTTCCGCGTGATCGACGGTGAGGTAATCGACCTCGAACAGCGACGCGGACAGGTGCGAAGCCGTCACGCCCCGCTCTGGCGCCGACTACTTCCCCGACGGCATGGACCACGAGACGTACTACCAGCCCACCCGGCCACAAGGGTGGCGGTGAGCGTGACGACTGCGGCGGCAGCGATGGAACGGCGCATGGAATCCCCCCGTACATTCCCGTTAGGACCAGGGGGGCGCCGGTTGTGGACGACAGTTTCCTCGCGGTGCTGCATGCCGGGGATCGGCCGGCCAGCTTCGTACTGCCGGGGAGGCCGTGGGCGCAGCGGTACGAGGTTGCCGTCGACACCTCGCGGGAGGAGCAGGGGCGGGCGCCCGGCGTCGTGCATCGCGCGGGGGGCGCGATTACGGTGCCGGCGCGGGCTGTGCTGCTGCTGCGGGTGGTGGGGTGAGGGTTGTTTCGTCACCGCCACCCCTACCCGTCCCATCCCGTCCTGGGGCTGCGCCCCCAGACGCCCCTAAAAGACTGCGCAGTTCCCCGCGCACCTTTCAGGTGCGTCCACTGCATGGACGTTGGCTTGACGTGTCGGGCTGCCCGCTGGCACCGTCGCTCAGCATGAGGCCCTCCGCCGATCACCCGCGCGCGCTCGTCGCGCTCGTGGAGCGGCGCCACGTCGACCTGTGCCGGCAGTCCAGCGCCATCTGTCGCTGAGCCCACAGTCTCCTCGCCCGCCCTTCTTCTCTTCCCTCTTCGTGTCCCGTCGTGGCACCCGTCCGTTCCGAGGAACCCGCATGCCCGAAATATCCCGTCGTACCTTCGGCGGTCTCGTCGGTGGTGGCGCGGTCACCGCCGTCGCCGGTACGGCCACCGCCGCCGTGGCAGCCCCCGACCAGGCCGCCCCCACCGAGCGCCCGTTCCAGGCCCGTACCGCCTCCGCCGGTTCCGGCCGGCGCCCCAACCTCCTGGTCATCCTGGGGGACGACCTGGGCTGGGCCGACCTCTCCTCGTACGGAGCGCCGCACATCAAGACCCCGAACCTGGACCGGCTCGCCCGGCAGGGGTGCGCTTCACGGACGCGTACTCGGGGTCGGCGACCTGCTCGCCGACCCGGTTCAGCCTGTACACCGGGCGCTATCCGGGCCGTACGAAGGGCGGGCTCGCCGAGCCCATCGCCAACAGGACCCAGGGTCTGGACCCGAACCATCCCACCCTGGCCTCCCTGCTGAAGAAGGCGGGCTACTCCACTGCCCTAATCGGCAAGTGGCACTGCGGCTGGCTGCCCGACTACAGCCCCACGAAGTCGGGTTGGGACGAGTTCTTCGGCAACCATGGCGGCGTCCTGGAGTACTTCTCCAAGCTCGGCCAGCTCGGCGACTACGACCTCTACGAGGGGGACGCCGAGTACAAGGACCTGCGCTACTACACGGAGGTGCTGACCGAGCGGGCGGTGGAGTACGTCGGCCGCAAGCACGACAAGCCGTGGCTGCTGAACCTCAACTTCACCACCCCGCACTGGCCCTGGCTGAGCGAGGAGGACGCCGAGACCGGTGCGGAGATCGCCGCGAAGATCCGGGCCGCCAAGAGCCAGGCCGAGATCACCGCCGCACTGCTGCACGACGACGGCGGCTCGGTCGCGAAGTACACGCAGATGGTCGAGAGCCTCGACGCGGCGGTCGGCGAGGTGCTGGCGGCGCTGCGCCGGTCCGGGCAGGAGGAGAACACGGTGGTGTACTTCGCCAGCGACAACGGTGGTGAACGCTGGTCGTACCTCTGGCCGCTGAGCGGTGAGAAGTTCGTGCTCCAGGAGGGCGGCATCCGGGTGCCGACGATCGTCCGTTGGCCGCACCGCATCGACGACAACCAGGTCAGCCGCGAACCGAACTTCTCCCCCGACTGGACCGCGACCCTGCTGGAGCTGGCCGGCGCCCGGCCCGACCCGGCGTATCCGCTGGACGGCAGAAGCCTCGCGGGCTATCTGCTGAAGGGCGAGAAGCTGCCCGAGCGGGACCTGTTCTGGCGGGTGCGGGCCAATCGGGCGCTCAGGCGCGGCGACTGGAAGTACTACCAGGACTCCGCGGGCAAGGACCACCTCTACGACCTCGGCGCCGATCTGCGCGAGCAGGCCGATCTGGCGCCCGACAAGCCGGAGTTGCTCGCCGAGCTGAAGGCGGCCTGGGAGAAGACCGCGAGCGGGCTGCTGCCGTACCCCGCCGCCTGATCAGAAGGTGAGGCGGTCGACGATGGCCGCGCAGTGGCGTGTGCTGCTCGAGGCGGGGGCCACCGGTGTGTGGACAGCAGTCGGCTCACGGGCGCAAAACGGTTCGGCCGCAGGGTAGGCGAGAGCTCAGTCGATGATGTCGACGCCGAAGCTGCGTGCCAGGTCGGCCAGTTGGTGGTCGTATCCCTGGCCGATGGCGCGTACGCGCCATCCCGGGCCACGCCGGTAGACCTCGGCGAGCAGCAGCGTTCGTTCGGTCGTCGCGGCGTCCAGGGTGGCCTGGGCCAGTGCTCGCGCGTCGGTTGCCTGGGCAACGGTGATCTCGATTGCTCCGGCATCGGCGAACGTCGCGGTTCCGTCGATGGCAGCGGCGATGACGATTTTGCGGACGGCGTCGGAAAGGGTGGTCAGCTCCGCTGTGATGGCTTGTTCGCTGGGGCCGTCGGTGATCAGGCGCACCGTCGCGTCGGGGCTTTCGGGCGCCCCGTAGAAGACGAAGTCCTCGTCGCACAGGACCTGTTCGTCCTCGTCGAGCAGGAAGGCGACCACGTCGATCTCGCAGTCGGCCTGATGGCCCCAGGAGGCACTCACCGTCCATGTTCCGGCGCCGCCGTGTGCAGTCGGAAGGTCGAAAACGCCGCCGCGGGGAAGGACCGGGTCGGCCGTTCCCACTTGTGCGGCGGTGCCCGATGGCGGCTTGAGCGTGGCGAGCCAGTCGCCATCGTGGACCGGCAGTCCGCGTGCCGTGATGTGGGGCATGCGACGGTCCTCGGCTCCACCGGTCAGGAGAATCACATCGGTGACGCCGGCGGAGAGATTGACGGCGGCGGCACCGCCCTGCTCCGTAATGCGGGTGCGCAGCGCCGAGGCTTCGTCGTGGTGGCCGCCCAGCACCAGGACCCGGCGCCCGGACAGCGGTTGGGCGGAGGCTGGGCGGCCGGTGCGCCGCTGTGCGGGTAGGGACGGCTTCGATGGTGCCGGTTTGGTGTGGGCGGTTCCAGGCTGCACGCCGGTGAGCAGGCCGAGGAAGGTTCCTTCGGTGATCACGGGCACTCCTGCACCACGTGCCGCACGATACTTGGCGCTCTCGGAGTCGCACTCGTTGGTGACCAGCACGCTGGTGTGCCGGCTGACCGAGCCCATCACGTTCAGTCCTGCCGCGACGGAGCGTGCGATGAGTTCTTCGCGTGCAGTGCGGGTGTCACCGGTAAAGGCGACCTTCATGCCCTGTACCAGCGGGGCCCGTCGCGGAGCGGAGGGTTGCGACGTTGACGCTCATCGTGTCCATCAGGTTCCCCTGGTCTCTGGATCGTCAGTGTCCGGTCCTGTGTGTCCGTGGCTTGTGCCCCGGCTGCGGCCCGTTAACCCGGCTTGCTCCCGCCCTCCACCGCTGCACGAGGTCGATTACCTCACCGTCGAACACGCGGAAATCTATGTTGGCTGGAGTAGACATTGGATGGCGGTGTGGTTATGGTTTCTCTCGTAGCCGAGATCAACAGGGCCTGGCAGAGATGAACTGCCGGGCAGCAGTACCGCAGTTTGCAGGACGGTGCGGTGGTGGAGTTCCGAAGCCAGGGTTGTTGCAGGACGGCGACGGGACTGACGACCGGACCGGGTGGCCCGCAGTGATCAGGGGCCGCCGCGAGCAGTACCGCAGTACGCGTAAGGGCAGTTCGCAGTACCAGCAGTGAAGTTAAGTGAGCAGCACCTGGGTGAAGGCGTCGGCTGCGGACGCGCGCACCGGGAAGTTCGGCAGTGGGGTTCTAAGCCAGAGCAGATGCAGGACGGGCGACGGGGCTGGCTGCCGAAGAGTGACGCTTACTCAGGTCACCGAGTAGTTCGCATCACCAGCGGTAGGTAAGTGATTGATCCCAGAGGGAAGAACGGAGGAGTTGAGCGCCATCAGGATCGCCCGGGCGGAGTGTTGAGCCCGGGTACCGCAGGACATCGATAGTGAGGTGGTCTCCGGTCAAGCAACCGCGATCCCCGCACCCCCGACAACTCCCAGGTCGGGGCGGCGGACACAGAAGGCCGACGCAGTAATAGGGTCGGCAGATGGTGTAGCAGTTCCTTCGGGGCCCTGGTGCGGTACGGCACCAGGGCCCCTCCGCGTGTTCCACAGAGAGGTGAAATGACAGCAGACGACTCGTTCGGACGTCTCGATGACGACGACTACCCCGCCTACACGATGGGCCGGGCCGCCGCGATGCTCGGCACCACCCAGGGCTTCCTCCGTGCCATCGGCGAAGCCCGCCTCATCACACCGCTGCGCTCCGAGGGCGGCCATCGCCGCTACTCCCGCTACCAGCTGCGCATCGCCGCCCGCGCCCGGGAACTCGTCGACCACGGGACCCCCATCGAGGCCGCCTGCCGCATCGTCATCCTCGAAGACCAGCTCGAAGAAGCACAGCGCATCAACGCCGAATACCGCCGGCGTGGCGAGTCCTCCGCTCCGTCGGCCTCGGCCTGAGACCCTGTGACTACCCCAGCGGTTTCGCGGCTGCCGCCCGCACATGCTGCCCGGAACGCCTCACGTCCTGGGCAACTTCGTCGGACTGTGTGACCGACAGCCCTGGTCTCCCGTCGGGGCCAGGGCTTCATTTCTGCGGGCCCTGTCCCGTGCCCTGCTGGGGTGGGGTGGTGGACTACGGCAGCGCAGCCGGTCAGGCTTGCGGCGGGAAGAGTTCGAGCAGGCGTGCCTTCTGGCGGGAGCCGAGGCCCTGGACGCGGCGGCGCTCGGAGATGTCGAGGTCGGCCAGGAGCTGGGCGGCGCGGATCTTGCCGATGTTGGGCAGTCCTTCCAGCAGGCGCTTGACGAGCATCCTGCCCACGACCGGGTCATCTCGGTCGAGTACCTCCTGCAAGGAGGTGCGTTCGTGCTTGAGCGCGTCGAGCAGTTCGCTGCGTTCGCGGCGGACGGCAGCCGCCTTCCGGAGGTTTTCCGCGCGGGCTTCGGCGGTTAGGGCAGACAGGGGCATCGCTCTGCGGTCCTCTCGTCGTACGGCTTGCGTCGGCCATCATGACGCGTCCGCAGGGGCGGTGACCAGCGGGTTCGCCGTGCCGCGGCCGGTTATGCGCTGGGCTGGCTGCGGGTGTCTCCGCCGCGGCCGCGCAGGGTGACACCGGCTTCGGTGAGGATGCGGTGGACGAAGCCGTAGCTGCGGCCGGTGTCCTCGGCCAGGGCCCGGATGCTCGCTCCGCCTTCGTACGCCTTCTTCAGCTCGTTCGCGATCTTGTCGCGTGCCTCGCCGGTGATCCGCGTTCCCTTGGCCATGGCCGTCCCCTTCGTCGTTCGACGTTCGGAGTGGTGATCATCGCGCATCGATCGGGCGTCCGGCAGCCCGATCCGCACACCCGGGCGAGAACCAACAGGGCGCGATTGCGCTATCGGTGACTCCGCTTCCCTGACCCTTTATCGGACTTGTGTTCATTGACGGCGATGGGCCGCCCGGCACGTGCGGTCACAGAACTTCTTGTCACTGCGAGCGCCCGCCGGCAGCGGCCTGGAGCAGAGGACGTACGCGCACCGGCACACCCGCCCGGCCATGACTTCACCCCGGCTGCTCGATGGTGAAGGCGCTGCCGGTGTGGGACAGCCGCAGCAGCCGGGCCAGGGCGTGCGGGACCGCGTACAGCCGCAGTTCCACCCCTTCGGCCTTCGCGGCGCGGGCGGCGGCCAGCAGCGCGGACAGGCCGGAACAATCCACGAAGGTCAGCCGACCGCAATTCACGTCGACGCGGTCGTGGGCGGACACGGCGGCCCGGAGGGCTTCCCTGATGTCCGGGGCGCTGACCAGGTCGAGGTCCCCGGCCACGGTCACCCGGCAGCTGCCGGGCCCGGTCGGGTGCACTGCGACCTGGAGCGTGTCGTGCACGGCGCCCCCTTCGGGACTGCGATGTCGCGTCACTGGGCGGGGTCGTGATTCCAGAAAACGCCCTGCCCAGACGCCGTGTCCATCCCCGTCACTCACCGCCTGGCGCCCGTCACGCGGCCAAGAAGAACCGTCGCGGCCCCGCCGCCCGCCATGACGCGAGGCGCCCAGGCTGGTGTGGGCGGGCTTGGCGGGGCAGGCTGAGAAGTGCACCGGCTCAGGCATACCGCCGCGCGAAGGGAACCCGGGATGATCAAGATCGCGGATATTCGCGAGTGGCGCACCCACGACGTCGTCGACGCGGGCGGCCACAAGATCGGCACGATGGAGGCCGTCTACGTGGACACCAGCACCGACGAGCCGGCCATGGCCACCGTCCAGGTCGGGCTGCCCACCCGCCGCCACCTGGTCTTCGTCCCGCTGAACGGCGCGCTCGTGGGCCCCGGCTACGTGAAGGTCGACTACGACCGGTCGCTGGTGAAGAAGTGCCCGGCGATCGGCACGGACGACGTTCTGCCCGCCGAGGACGAGGCGGCGGTCTTCGCGCACTACGGCCTGCCCTACCAGAGCGGCGCGAACGGTGAGCGGCAGCTCGCCCGCCGCTGACCGACCCACCGAGGAGGTGCCCGCTCCATGAGACTCTTCCTGATCCTCGTCATCGCGGCGATCGTGCTAGGCATCATCGGCGCCGTCGCCAAGGGGCTGCTTTACCTGCTGATCATCGGCATCGTGGTGTTCATCGCGGCCCTGGTGTACCTGGGCGTGCACCTGCGGCGCTCCGGCCGCCGCAGCCGCACGCTCCGCTGAGACGTCTTGAGCTGCCGGGCCGGCAGGGGGCCCAAACCAGAACCGGCCGGTCCCGGCAGCCCCGGGTGGCCGGGCAGGCTTCCGGGGCTGCCGGCCGGTGGCGTGATGCGGGCCCCGGGGGAAGGCCGTCGCACCGACGCCGGTCTATCGGATGGGCCACAGGCAGCGGCTTGCCAGCATCGTCCACTCCCGGTCAGTCTGGCCGGGCACGACACGCCCCGCCGCACTCCAGTGCACTGCCAGCGCGGCGTAGATCGGCTCGTCCGAGCGAAGCCGGACGGCTTCACTGGTGCGGCCGACTAGGTCGATGACGGGTGCCGGCCGCACGGTCATCGCGGTCATGGTCGTACTAACGCGCCGCCCCGGTCCTGGTCACCCTGCGGTACGGCGCCGCTGGGCGAGGGCGGCGCGCCTGGGCCTCGTCGAGAAGCAGGGCGAACTCCGTCAGCGCGATGCGCTGGACGTCCTCGGCGGTGACCGGCTCGGTGTTGGTGCGGCGGGCCTGGGCGAGTTCGGCCGCGCCTCCCGGGCCGTGACCAGGGCCTGGCGCGCGAGGTCGACCCCGCTCAGCTCGCCGCTCACGCCATCACCGCCCCGGCCATGTCAGCGTCCAGTGGACGCGCGACGAACCCGGCGAGCCGGTCCGACCACGGCGCGGGCACGGCCGCCTCGGTCCGGACTGCGACCTGCTCGCGCAGCTGCTCCAGCCGCGTCGCCAACAGGTACTGCGCGGTGCGCTCCCGGGCGGCGTCGGCGGACTTGGTCGCAGCGACGATGGCGTCCGCGCCGTTCGGGTTCGCCCGAGCCGCCCGAGTGCGCTGCTGCGGTACTCCGGCAGCGCCTGCTCCACGGTCTGGAGCGCGTTGAAGGCGAACGCGGACGCTCGCAACGCCGGGTCCGTGTCCAGCTCGCCCGGCTCCACCAGCTCCAGGAGGTGGCGCCGGGCGCGCTCGATGTCGGCCTCCAGCGACGCCCGGACGTCGGCGGTGACGGTGGCGCCGTCGCCGTCACCGTTCAGCGCGGCCGCCGCGACCAGACCGGCCTCCACGATCAAAGCCTCGGTCCGGCGCCGATAACCGCACGCCTCGCACAGCCCGGCCGCCGCGCCCTGCCCGCGGTCCTCGCACGGCAACGCCTGACGGACCGCGTCGGCGGCGGCCGCGGCCTGGCGCTCGCGCTCCGTCCGCTCCTGCGCAGCTGCACGTGCCGCGTCCCGGCGGGCTTGCTCCGCGCGGGCCTGCTCACGCCGGCACACGAAGCTCTCCGCCTCGATCGCGGCCTGTTCCTGGAGCCGCTCATCGAGGACCTGGCGGCGCTCGCCGATGGTCAGGCCGGGCAGCTGTCGGTCGACCTCCGCCGCGATCTTCGCCCGCCGGGCACGCCGGATGTGGACCACGTTGTGGCAGTTCTCGCAGTCGCCGCCGGTGTCCAGCCGGATCCCGTCGTCGCACCGCCGGTCCGAGCATGCCTGACGCTGCACCAGGCCCCGCCGGGTCAGCCACGGGTACGGACGATCGACCAGGGCCTCTCCGCCGGTCTCCTCCAGCCGGTCGGTGAACCGGTCGGCCAGCAGCTGCGGCGCCATCTCCGGCCGCATCAGCATGCCCGCCAGCCGGGTCAACTCCGCCTGCGCCGCCGCCTCGACCTGGTCCTGCTGCCAGCCGGACAGCCGCTCCCACAGCCCCGCGACCGGCCCCAGAGCCACCCGCACACGAAGATCAGCCGGAAGGCCCACCCTCCGCTGCCGCTGCGCCTTGTCCCACCCCACGGGCTTTTGCCGGCCACCGGCACCAGCCCCGCCAGCGCGCTGTCCATCCCGCTCATCGACCGGAGACTCCTTCGGCCTTTCCCCGCGAAGCGGGCCGACCTCCGCCACCGGCGGCGCTGATGCCGCTGCGGCGTCGGCGGACTGGCCCTCGCGTACGCACGCGCGCTCCGGCCGACGGCCCTCACCCCCACGGACTTCGCCGGAAAACCCAGACGAGAGCTGCGGAGGAACTACCGGAGTAACCACACAAGCGTGGTCTGCGTGGAGCTCTGCACCATCAGGACGCTCCCGATCCCCCGCCCTCTCGACCGCCTCAGCACCGCACAGCCCAGATGTACCAAGGGCAGCGGCACCCTGGTCCGGAGCATGATCTCCGACTGCACCATCGGGACGCTGCGAAAGGATGGTCTCGGGGCCCGAAGAGGCCTCCACAGGGGCCAGCACCCGGCCGTAAGCCTGGGCGACCGGCAGCAGCATGACCCGGCCGCGGCCGCGCATCCGCGTCTCCGTCGCTTTGCGGCCCCGCGCGACGACCTCGGCCTCCGTCAGCCGCGCCAGGACCTTCCGCGCGCCGGACGGCGTGCAGCCCAGCAGCCGCGCCAGCGTCGCCGCCCCGCGCCCCTCCTTCGACTTCACCGAGCCGGCGCACAGCTGCAGCCAGCCCGACGCCCGGGTATTCAGCATCATCATCAGCAGCCCGAGCCGGTCGGTCGCCGCCCCCTTGCCCGTACGGCCGGCCAGCAGCCCCGCCGGGATCACCGAGCCGTCCTCAAGCGTCCAGCCTGGCGAGAACAGCGTCTCGATCAGGCGCAGCAGCACCGCCAGCTCCGCCTTCGACAACGCCAGCGGGTGCGCCGCTCCCCCACCCTTGCGGGCGTTCCACAACGGCATCACCAGGCAGTCCAGCCCCCTCACCTGCCCCTCGGCGTCGGTCACCACCCGAGTGCGCAGCGCGCCCGAGCCGCGCAGCGCGGGCAGCACCTTGTGGTGGACCGTCGACTCGTTCATGCCCAGCCACCGGCCCAACTGCGGACCCTTGATCGAGGTCTGGTTGTCGTCCTTGCGGCCCTTGGGCGCCCGCGACTTCGCGTACAGCACCACCGCCGACAACCGGGCAGCATCCCCGAGCCCGACCAGCGACTCATCCGCCAGCAGCGCCCGGACCGCGGCGAGCAGCCGCAGCCGCATCTCCCGACCCAGCCGCAGCGCGTCGTCCATGCTGCCGTCGCCGGGCTGCCCGGCAGCCGGCACCCACCGCAACCGGCGCGGCGAACTCCAACTCGCAGGCCCAGCCCTGGTGTTACCCAGGAACTCGGGCGCCAGTGCGCCCCCATCCGTTGCTGTCGTCATGACGCGGTTGTGTGCGCCAGAGGGGATACCCCCCGCGAACACGCGCGATGGGAGCACCGGAGCTGCGCAGAGAGTCAGGTGATCGTTCCGCATGCCTTCCCCAAGGAGCGGAAGGGGTCGGGACGTGACTGTGAATGCAGAAGAAGTTTTGCCCGCGGCACTCTGGCAGCCGACGAACGGGGGATGAGACGGATTTAGACGGCAGAGCGCCCGGTGAGCCCGAGTTCCAGGAGCCAGTCCGGGGGAGCGGGCCGGGCGGTCTCACCGCGTTTCCACACCGGCGACTGCCACATCGAGCGGCCGCCCTGCCCCGCCGCCGTCCGCCTTCAAGCACCCGGCGACAGGGGTCTTCAATCGGCTCTACCTTTGATCTTGGCCAGTGCTCCGCCGTTTACGGCGGGGGTGAAGGCCATCTCAGGGCTGCTCTGACCCGCGCGGTTCGCACGGGTCCGCAGTGTTGTCCTCAGCCGGTGGGGCGCTGCTGGTTTTCGATGTACTGCTTGACGACGGTCAGCGGTGCGCCGCCGCAGGATCCGGCGAAGTAGGAGCCGGACCAGAAGTGTCCGCCCCACAGGTAGCGGCGCACGTGTGCGCTGTGTTCCTGGCGGAGCCTGCGGGAGGAGACGCCCTTGAGGGAGTTGACCAGTTTGGAGAGCTGGACCTTGGGCGGATAGTGCACAAGCAGGTGGACGTGATCCTGTTCGCCGTTGAACTGCTTCAGGTCGGCTTCGAAGTCCGCGCAGACCTCGCGCATGATCTCCTCAGTGCGCGTCAGCATGGCGTCGGTGAATGCCTTGCGCCGGTACTTGGTAACAAAAACCAAGTGGACATGCAGGTTGTAGACGACGTGGCGCCCGGTGCGCACGTCAGGATTCGGGTTCCATCGTGGTGACATAAGCCAACCGTAGTAGGGTGATTGTCATGGGCGAACTCGTGTGGGAGAAGCGGCAGTTCGGGCATCGCGCCCGGCTGGCGCTGACGCCTGCACAGGTCCGGCTCATGGATGACCAGGCGCACGCGGCACGCGCGATGTGGAATCAGCTCCACGACCTGTGGCGGATGACGCCGAAGTGTCAGCGCGCTCTGACGCGCATGGATCAGGCGTTGCGGCAGGCCCGCAAGGAGATCGACTGGTACGCGGTGCTGCCCGCGCAGGCCGCGCAGGCGGTACTCAAGACGTACTTCCAGGCGTGGCGGAACTGCTGGGACGGGCGTGCGGACGAGCCGAACTTCAAGGCCCGCTTCCGCACGGCATTGTCGGTGGACATCCCGCAGGGCCGGGATCTGCAGATCAAGCGAGTACACCGACGGTGGGGCCTGGTCAACATCCCCAAGGTGGGCCGCGTCCGCTTCCGCTGGACCAAGGACCTCCCCGTCGGCAAGCACGCCAACAAGGAGAACCGGATCACCGGGGCACGGCTGGTCAAAGACGGACTCGGCTGGCACATCGCCTTCCGTATCCAGACCCTTGAGCCCAAGCCGGAGCCCCACCAGGGTCCCGAGGTCGGTATCGACGCCGGGGTGAACCTGCCCCTTGCGCTGTCCGACGGCAGCCACCAGGACCACGACCGGCCGCCCCGACTCCCGGACGGCACCGCCGACCGGGACAAGTGGCTGAACCCGGATGAGAAGGCCAGACTGCTTCGCCTGGAACAGCGCGCCGCGCACCGCAAGAGCTTCCGCAAGCCGAAAGAGCGCAGCTCCAACCGGCTACACCGCACCTACGACCAGATCAAGCAGCTCCGCGCAAGAGCCACGCGCCGAGCAATCGACTGGCAGCACAAGACCACCACCGCCATCGCCAAGCAGTACGGCACGGTCGTGGTGGAACAGCTCAACATCACGAACATGGTCAAGTCCGCCAAGGGCACTACCGACCAGCCGGGGAAGAACGTCGCGCAGAAGTCCGGCCTGAACCGCTCCATCAGCCAAGAGGCATGGGGTCGCACCGTGACGATGCTGACGTACAAAACCGCCCGAAACGGCGGAACCCTCGCCAAGGTACCCGCCCCGAACACCTCCCTGCGCTGCTCCGCCTGCGGTTTCATCACGCCCGGCAGCCGGGAAGACCAGGCCACGTTCGTATGCAAGAACCCCGACTGCGGATGGTCCGGCAACGCCGACTGGAACGCAGCCCGGAACATCTTGCACCTGTACCGGATCGGCCTCGTGGCGATCCCGGCTGCCGGGAGGGCAGTCGTCAGGCGCACCCGTGGCGTCAAGCCCGCTGCCGCAAGGTAAGCAGGAATCTCCTTCCTGAGCCTGCGAAGGGAGGAGAGCACTTCAACTTCTTGGTCGGGTTGATCGAACCATTCGTAGGGTTGGGTCGCCCAGGGGCGCTGGGTGTGGCTAACAGTCGGCTGCCGTTTCTTGGCTCCGCAGGCTTCGCCGCCCAGCGCCCCACGACGACTCGACCGCCGATTAGGAAGTGCGAACAAGTCGCTGTGTAGAGCAATGCCGGCGAGGTCGTCCGTGGCACGAACAACACGAGCACGAACGTCAGGAGCGCGATGAGCCGGATATGGGCGGGGATCGACAGCTGCAAGGGCCACCACCACGGCCTCGCCCTGGACGCCGACGGCATGACCCTGCTGTCACGGCGGGTCGTCAACGACGAGCCCGAGCTGGTGAAGCTGATCGGGGACGTCCTGGACCTGGCCGACGGCTACGAGGGCCCTCGGCGACGAGGCCGTGGGGCCAGCGCGGACTGATGCCGCTCTGCCACAACGGTCCGGTCTCGGCGACGAGTTCAGCAATCACATCGGGCGTGAGGCCCGTGATCCGCTGGCTTCGGATCATTGCTGCACGTGCCCGGTTCCCCACCACACTGACCGTGATCAACGTCCCGACGCGCCACCGCCACCCCTGCACGAGCTCGTTAGACCAGAAACGCTACGGGCGGCGCACTCGCACAAGGCGCGACCTCGCTGCGTAGGCCACCGAGTGAGCCGCTGAGGTGTCCGCACGGCAAGGAAGGCGGCCGGCGGCCGGTGCCGCCGGGGTCAGCCCGACTTCGGCGGCTTCTGCGCGTCGAAGGCGAAGAGTGTGTTCTTGGCCGCGGCCACGATCACCGCACGCCCCGCAACGGTCACGCGCGGGCTTGCGCCCTGCTCGCCCGTCAAACCATCGGCCTGCGGGTCTGTTGTCCACAGGGGTTTGCCGTCGTACGGCGACAGCGCGACCACCCGGCCGGTGGCCGAGCTGAAATACAGCGCGTCGGCTCCCGCAACGGGACCCGACGCGCCCTCCACGCCCGTCTGCCGCGACCACTTCTTCCGGCCGGTCACGGGGTCGAGCGCTGTGACGAGACCGGTCTGCCCGCTCACGTAGACCGTGCCGTCCACCACGCCGGGCGTCCCCGCGTATGTCTTGGCCAGTCGGGAGTACGTGACCTTCCGCGAGGCCGGGTCGACCCGCGCCACCCCGTCGTACCCGGCCAGCGCCGTTCCCTCCATGTGCTCCTGAAGGAGTACGAGCCTGCCCTTGGCGACGCCCATCGGCACGGCGGGGCCGTTAACCGCGATGGGCCTGCCCAGTGTCCCCGAGGCGCGGTCGACCGTGTACAGGGTGGGGTGGCGCACCTCTGAGGCATCCACCTCCGCATCCGTCGCGCACATCGCCAAGAGCTGTGGGCCCACCGGGACGGGAGCGCACTGCGTACCCGCGGGGAACGACGTCGTCCAGGTAACCTCACCACTGTGCGCATCCCGGGCCTCGAAGCGGGAGTTGGAAGCGTCGACCGTCACGACGGCGGAGCCGACCACAAGGGCATCCTGAGTCCGACCCGTGACGGCCGTCGACTGGGCGCCGGACGGGACGGACCACAGCTCCCGGCCGCTGTTCGCGTCGATGGCCACCACCTCGCTGGCAGGGTCATGCGGGGCGTCCTGCGCGGCGAAGCGGTAACCGAGCACCGTGTCGTCGGTGGCGCCCACCAGGTGCATGCCCTGGACGGGGACGCCCGGACTCTTCGCCGTCCACACCCGCGAGCCGTCCAGGGCCCTGATACGGGTCGCGACAACACCGCCGCCCCCGCAGAAAAGCGCGTCGCCGCGCGCGACGCAACGCAGCTCGTCGGGGGTGTCCTCGCGACCGCCCTGCACGGTATTGCGCCACGGCTCGAAGCCGTCCGGAAGTGCGGCACCCGGCGCCGCAACGCTGTTGCCCTTGTCGGCGCCGCTGTTCCCGCCAAAACCGCCCGCCTTCAGCGCGGCGACTCCCCCGCCGATCGCCGCCACCGCGACCGCGGCCGCGAGCACAGGACGCCATCGGCGACGCAGACGGCGGCCGATGGGGGTATCGGTGCTCCCTGTATCGGGACCGGCCGGGGCGGTGGTCGGGGCAGTCGGCGCCGGGGTGGCCCGCGTCGCCAGGTGATGCTGGGTGATCATGTCGCGGGTGCGGCTCGTGCCAGCCCCGTTCGCGTCGGTTCCGCCGAGGTCGGCCGGCAGGTCCCGCAGTAGCACGAGGAGTTCGTCCGCCGAGGGGCGCCCCTTGGGCTCCTTGTCCAGGCACGACTCGACGATCGCGCGCAAAGCCGCCGGCACGGCACCCAGCGACGGCTCCTCGTGCACCACCTGATACGCCGTCATGTATGGGCTGTCCGCGTCGAAGGGCCCGTGGCCCGTCGCTGAGTACACCAGCAGCGTCCCCAGCGAGAAGACATCGGACCGCGGCCCCACACCACGCGGCGCCTGCAATTGCTCCGGCGACATGAAGGGCGGCGTACCGATGACCCGCCCTGTCATCGTCAGCGTCTGCTGGTCCACGGCGCGCGAAATGCCGAAGTCGATGACGCGCGGGCCCTCGGGCGAGAGCACGACGTTCGAGGGCTTCAGGTCACGGTGGACGACCCCCACCCGGTGGATGTCGCGCAGCGCCTCCGCCAGCCCGATGGCGAGCCTCCTCAGCTCCGCTCCGTTCAGCGGGCCCTTCGTGGCGATGCGCTGGGCGAGCGTGTGCCCCTCGATATAGGTCGTCGCCATCCACGGCTGCTCGGCCTCAGGGGCAGCGTCGACCACGGCGGCGGTGAACGCGCCGCTCACCCGCCTCGCCGCCGCCACCTCCTGCCGGAAACGGATGCGGAACTCGTCGTCCCCCGCGAACTGCTGGTGGATCAGTTTGATCGCGACAAGTCGCCCCGAACTCGTACGGGCCAGAAAGACCGTGCCCATGCCCCCCGAGCCGAGCCGCGCCTCAAGCGGATAACCGCCGATCTCGGCTGGATCACCTCCGCGCAGCGACACTCTTCCCGACCTCCCGTCCCCCGTGCACCTCTGCCGCCACGGGCCTGCGTACCTGTCCTGCACACAAACTAGCCGCAGGGCAGTACGGCAGAGCAAAGCGGGTGACGAACCGGGAGCCCAGGGCTGCTCCCGTGCCGCACACGACGAAGCCCCGCCGAGAGGACTTGAGTTCTAGCTTGACTCTGTCGGGGATCTTGGTGGCTCGCGGTCAACTGCCGAGGGTTCGCCAGGACTTCGGCCGGTAGATCTTGTGCTGGTCGAGGTAGTTCTGGAAATCGGTCGGCTGGCGGGGTGGGGGTGCTTCTGCGGCCGGTGGCAGCTCGCTGAGGCGCTCAATGTTGACGGCGATGGCGGTCAAGACGTGCTGGAGGTGGGCTTTGTCCTGTCCTCGGTAGCGGCAGCGTCGCATCCCGTGTCCGTGGGCGAACGGAGCTGGGCGTGACCAGATCGCGCGGCGCGGTCGGCACGAGTGCGGACAACGCCGCCGCGGAGAGTCTGAACGCGACCATGAAGCGCGAGACGCTGCAGGGTCGCAAGCGGTGGAACGGGGCGCGTGAGGCCCGCCTCGCGGTCTTCCGCTGGGCGACCCGCTACAACACCCACCGACGGCACTCCCGCCTCGGCCAGATCAGCCCGATCACCTACGAACAGCGATCAACTACGCTGGCCACCGCCGCATGACAACCGGTGTCCACGATCACGGGGAAGGCCCCGTGCGCGTCCTGGGGCCCGGTGCCAAGGGTGCGGCGGGCTGTCACGTGATCATCGTACGGGCGGCGACTGCCGCTCCACGCCGGTCCTGGGGACCAGCGGAACAGCCAGTAACGCTAAGCCGGTTCCGCAGGTAGTGGCGCCGCAACCGCGTCTCTCAGAACGGCCTTGCAGAACCCGGCGGTTGCGAGAGGGGTTCTGCGAGAACCGGCCTGGGCAAACGTGCCTGGCGCTGGCCAGCAAGAACGGTCCTCACAACCGGTCATTTATGCGAGGGACTGGGCGTGCCTGCCCGCCGCCGAGGTGGAACCGGTGTGAGATCGCATGTGAACAGTGCCCGCGGTCAGGCTGGGACATTCGCATGAGCGGAGGCAAGGATGCCGGGTGACCCGTTCGGGCTGGCCGAGGTGCTCGCCGCTGCGGAGGACGCGGCACCGGCGGCGTCTCTCGCCGTGGTGGCGCGCAATCTACGCGACCGGTTCGACGCGCGGGCGGTGTCGTTCCTGTTCGTCGGCGTCGCTGGCCGGCAGATGGTGCGGGTCGACGAGGGGATCGCCCCGCGGGCCGGCCTCGACGCCGATCAGATCCAGCTGGCCGGCAGCGTCTACGAACAGGTGCTGCGCACCCAGGAGTTGGTGCAGGCCCCCGACGCAGGGCACGGAAAGCGGGTGTTCGCCCCGGTGACCAACCGCGGTGACACCATCGGCGTCCTGGAGATGTCCCTGCCGCACGTCAGCCAGGAGATCCTGAACGAGGTTGGCGAGGCCGCGCACGCGCTGGCGTACATCATCGTCACCGACCGCCGCTTCACCGACCTCTACCGGTGGGGCCAGCGCGCTACCCCTCTCAGCCTGGCCGCCGAGATCCAGCGCCAGCTCCTGCCCGACGCGCCCTCCTGCGAAGCCGCACAGTTCGTGCTCGCCGCGTGCCTGGTCCCGGCCGACGACGCCGCCGGGGACACCTACGACTACGCCCTCGGCCACGACACCCTGCATCTTTCCGTCACCGATGCCATGGGCCACGACGTCGACGCCGCACTCATGGCCACCCTCCTGGTCAATGCCTCGCGCGGCGCTCGTCGCGACGGCGACAGCCTGACCGAGCAGGCCCGCCGGATCCACCAGGCTCTCCTCGACCACGGCCACGACACCATGGCCACCGGCCAGCTCCTGCGCATCGCCCTGGACGGGACCGGCGCACAGGTCGTCAACGCCGGACACCCCTGGCCGCTGCTCCTGCGCGACGGCACGGTGAACGAGGTGCGCCTGGACGTCGACCTGCTCTTCGGCGCCCCCGGACCCACCCCGTACCACGTACAGTTCCTCGATCTGCGCCCCGGCGACCGGCTCCTGCTCCACAGCGACGGCATGCAGGAACGACAAGCCGAGTCCGTCGACCTGCCCGGCCTCATGCGCGAGACCGCCTCCGAACATCCTCGCGAGGTCGTGCGCATCCTGGCAGCAGCGGTTACCGACGCCTGCGGCGGCCACCTGCCCGACGACGCCACGGTGCTGTGCCTCGACTGGCACGGCCCCCACCACGACGGCCGCCACGCCCACGCCGGAACCGGCCGATAAGCACTTCCCCGTGCCTATCCGGAGACCGCCGCCGAGAAGAGGCCATTCCTCTCCACCGTCCGCGTCGCCATCGCCGGCCACGGCCGGGCCGCGCAGCGGGCGCAGGCCGTCTCGGATGCGCCGCCCCTCAGCCGTCTTCCCCTTCGTCCTCGATGGCATCGGGGTCGCGGAAGGGCGTCAGGGACGGCTGCGCGGGCAGCTCACCGAGCGCGCTCTGCCGCTGTCCGGCCTGCTGTAGACGGCCGGGTGTGGCCACCCGGCAGCCTCATGGTTGATGTCCGCCGGGCGCGGGGCGGGGCTTTCGCTGGAGGGTGAACTCTTTGGCCAGTTCAACGCGTGCGCGGTGCGGACCTCCGGAAGTGGTGCACCGCTTCTCGGCACCTTGGCCGCAGTCGGGGCAGGTCACCTCGTACACCCGCCACGGACGCCGCGCCTTCGCCTGGGCCCGTTGCTGTTCTCTGCGTTCGTCGATGATCGGCTTCAGCCGCTCACTGTGGGGTACCTGCCGCGCATCGCCAGGCGCGGTGTCGACGACACACTTCTCGCTGCTGCCCGCCCCACAGCGTGGGCAACTTCTCTCCAGCCACATCCTCCGGGCGACCTGCTTGTGGAGCTGCGGAAGCCTCTTCTCCTCCCCTGCCATGACGCGCTGTTGTACGGCCTGGCCAGGACCTGCTGTGTGACGGACGCGTTCCCTCCAGGCATTGACCCGCGCCTGACGGTGCGGTCCGATGCTGCCGGCCTGGCTCGCTGCCTGCAGGAGCTCGCGGACTTTGATACGCAGTACGTTCGGGTCCAGGTCCGGGGGAAGCCGGTCGAGGTCGTCAAGGAGAGCGTTCAGGCGCTCGTTCCTTGCCGCCGCGACGGCGGTGAGGTAGTCGGCGGCCGCGGCGATCGTCCGGTTCTCATCCTCGGAGCGGTCGTCCTTGGTGGCCTTCGTGGCGTGCCGCAAGAGCTTCTTGACCTTCCCGACCCGCTGCTCGGCCACCGCCTGCTCCAGGCTGGCGAACAATCCCCGGCGGGCTGCGACTTCCTTCTCGAGCCAGAGGCGTCCCGAGCGTACAGCGGCATCCAGTTGGTCCTGGATCCGCGGGCTGACGCCGGTGAGCTCCGTGATCTCGCGGCACGCCGAGTCCGCCAGGGTGATGGAGCCGGTCCGGCGGGCGTAGAGCAGCCTGCGCAGCAGGTCCTGTGCCCGGGTGTCCCTGTGCGGTGTCCAGTTTCTTGCCCGGCGTCCACTTCGCGGGCGAGGGCGCGCTGCGGGCCTGGATGATCCGCTGGACGGCCGGTGTCGACAGACCGTTGCTGGTGACCTCGCAGTCCTCCAGGCCGAACCACTCGGTGGTCCGTGCGAAGGCCTCGGTGCCGATGCGGACCTGACGGGTCGTGCCCTGGGACTCCAGACGGATGCGGTGCACGTACCAGCGCCGGATCAGAGTGTCCCGGTCGACCGGGACGCCCATGCCGAGCACCGGCTCCATGCCGTTGTCCCACACCGGCGCCACCGCCTGGTCCAGGTGGATCCGCAGGGCTCCGTGCTGCCAGCGGATGTCGACGACGGAGCCGATCGGCTCCCCGGCGGTGCGGGCGTACTCGAAGCTGGCCTGCTCCCCATGGCCGGCGAGCCAGGCTGCGGCTGCCGACCTTACGTACAAATGATCCGCGCTGTTCACGCCGCGGGCGCGGCGTCCGCACACGTGCGGCAGCCCGTCCGGATCCGGGTGATGCGCGAAGTGGCAGGCGCGGTCGGTGTAGAGCTTCGTGGTCAGCTGGCCGCCGCAGCCGCCGAGCAGGGTCCCGCACCAGAAGGTGTCGTTCTCGTAGCGGTGGCGGAAGACGTCCAGCTCGATCGCCTCCATCGGCAGCAGCAGCGGCTCTTCCGAGTCCGCGCTCCCCAGCACCGCTGTTTGGATCCGCCGCTTGTCAGCCTGCACAAACTCCCCCATCGTCGTCTTGCCAACTCATCGTTTCACCTGCAGAGTTCACCAACCAGAGGACCTGAGGGCGGGGTCCTGACGGCGTACGACCGTGCCGGTGCAGCACTTCGGCAGCCCCATGCTGGCGGCGCCGTTCTTCTCCACTGCCTCCCGGGCCTCGACCAAGGTCTGGTGCGCAAGGTCAACGCCGCTCAGCTCGGTCATGCGATCACCGGCCCGGTGGCGTCGCCGTCCAGCGGGCGCGCGGCGAGCTCGGGCAGGCGGTCCGTCCACGCCGCGGCCGCGGCCTGCTCGATCCGGGCGGCGGCCTGCTCGCGCAGCTGCTCCAGCCGCGCCGCCAGCAGATACTCGGCAGCGCGCTCCCTCGCTGCGTCGGCGGCCTTCGTCGCCGCCGCGACGGCGTCCGCGCCGTGCAGGTTGTGCTGGAACCAACGCCGTCCCTGCTCGGTCTTGAACGCCCGGCTGGCCTCCGCCTCGGCTTCCTCGGTCCGCCCCAACCGCCCCAGCGCGCTGCTGTGGTACTCCGGCAGCGCCGCTTCCACGGTCTGGAGGGCAGCGAAGGCGAGCACAGATACCGCACCGGCCGGTCCGCGTCCAGGTCGCCCGGCTCCACCGGGTCCAGGAACTCCCGCCGGGTGCGCTCGATGTTTCGCCTGGCGGCACGACCAGGCCCGCGCGGAGAAAACCCGGCGCGATGAGGCCCGCGCGGCCGACATCGCCGCCGTCACCGCCGATGTCCGCGCGTCACTGACCGCCGCTCCTGGTCCGGGGCGGGTGCGGTGAAGTCCCTGTTCAACAGGTCCGCCGCCCGAGTATCGGCCGGGTTGGAGACGGTAGTTCTGGGTCTCTTCCCGCACACGACGCTGGCCAGGCCGAGCGAACGCATGGCCCGTCGACGGCCCCGAACCGGCATGGGGCAGCGCAGTGCGGCGGATGAGAGCCAGCATCTTGCGCCGCCCATAGAGTCCCTCCGGAGCCAGCACACGCTGGCCGGCCGCGTTGGTGGTGAAGACCAGCGAGCGGACGGCGTCTTCGACCAGGGCGTCACTCACGGTCCGGGCCGCCAGCCCGTTTGCCAGGCCAGCCGGGGCGCACCAGGCTCGCAAAGTTCGTGCCGCGATCTTCAGTCCTGCGGTGTGCAGGGCGATGAGGATCGACTCGACGGCATGACCGACCACCTTCCTCTGGTCGACGAAAGCGACGATCAGCGGTTTCGGGGGTCGAGTTCCCCCGCGAGGAAAATCGTCGCGGACTTGAGGACCTCGTTGACCTCACGCTGTCGCTTGTTCTCCGAGCGCAGCCTGGCTACGAAGCGTCGAGTCAATCTTCTTGGGCACGGTGCCCATCCTCTCTGCTAGCTCACAACGGAGCGGCAGAAAAGCCAGAACGGTTCAAGACGGTCATCGCTGGACCGCTGCCGACAGAGACAAGGAACCTTTGCCGGCGCGCTGACCCGCCGCTCGCGTGCGCCAGGAGACCGGTGTGCAGGCTGCATCCGCAGCCCGGGTACCCTCCCCCTGACCAAGCTCGCGACTCAGACGAGTACGTGTGCCAGTGACCTGCCTGAGGGGGCTGCGTGGTGAAGGCATGGATGATCCGGGCCGGGGCCGACGGCGAACGCGAGGACGCCTCACTCAGCGAAGGTCTAACTATCGCTGGCTGGCCCGAGGTCGGTGACCTAACCCTCTGCTCATCCTGGGACGACCTCCGCACTGAGATCGACAAGGCTTACCCGCGCGAAAACCCGCGAGTCCTGAGCAACTGGCAAGGCCAATTGTGGCGATTTCGTTCCGTACTAACTCCTGGCGACATCATCGTGCTCCCGCTGAAGGCCGGCAGCGTTGCGATCGGGTACCTCACCGGCGACTACCAGTACCGGGCGGACTCGCCACCCGGGCTGCGCCACGTACGCACCGTCACCTGGAGTCGTACCGATGTGCCACGCTCCGAATTTCGTGCGGACCTGCGTGCCACACTCGGCTCCCTCCTCACTGTGAGCGAGCTGCGCCGTCTCGACGCAGCGTCCCGACTCGCTGCCCTTGCCGATGGCAGCCCTGACCCGGGAAACCCCGACGCCCCCAAGCACTTGAGGCTCCTGGAAGGCCCGGCCGCCCTGGCCGAGGAGGTGGCTGAAGCAGCAAAGGGCCGCCCCATAGAACTTGCCGTACGCGACTTCCTAAGCATCTGGGACGTCGTGAGCCGCTCGTCCAAGGCCATCGCGACCATCCGGCGTGATCTGGCTGAGTTCGGCCTTTCGACCGTCCCGCCGTTTACTGAGGTCCCGATCGACCACACCATCCGTGTCATCCCCATCGGGCAGGCCCCGGAAGCCGAGCGGCAGCTCTTGGGGCAAGAGACGGGCGCCCTCGAACTCGAAACCGTAGAACCTGACGATCCAGGACCTGAACTCCTCGACGTTCCCGACGAGGACACAGCAACCGACGCTGAGACGGCAACCGGCGCTGAGGAGGAGGGGGACGAAGACGAGCAGCAGGCTCCGCGGACAGTCCCGGTGGTGGTGACGGTGGGACGGCTTCCCTCGGCCCGCAGTCACCTGAAGTCGGTCCGTCTGTCCGACCCACTGAACCTCGCCATAGAGCTCATGTCCGAGCACTCCTTCGATCAGCTACCCGTGCTCGACGATGACGGTCACCTGCGCGGCTCCATCACCTGGCGGGAAATCGGCGCGACGAACCGCCCCGCGAACGCGCTCGTCAAGGATGCTGCCGTCCTGAAGGTCCGGTCAGTACGCACTGACGACCCTCTGGTGGACTGCCTGGTCAACGTCGCGGACCACGGCTGCGTGTTCGTCGTAAACCCGGACGGAACCCTGTCGGGCATCGTGACAGGGCACGATCTAGCCCACCGATTCGAGCAGGAACTGCGTCCCTACGCACTCCTAGAGGAACTGGAGCGCCGGCTGCGCCGCGCTCTTGTCCTCGCCCTGCGCCGGATCAAGGAGACAACCGGCGAGTACGGCCTGCCGGGCGACCCGACCAAGATCCAGAAACTCGCCACGAAGGGGATGAACTTCAGCGACTACTTGCAGTTGTTGAACCGTTCCGATGTGTGGGAGGCAACGGGCTGGCAGTTCCCTCAGACGCGCTTCACCGAGCGCTTGGACCAAGTCAGAACCATCCGCAACAAGACGATGCACTTTCACGAGATGGATGACGACCGCGCCCGCGCGGTCGAAGAAATCCGTGTCGCCCTGCAGATGCTCAAGACGGTTCAACCGCAGGCCTGACCGCCACGGAGCTTGCAATCCACCGCGACAGCGGAGCAACAGGTTGAGCGGGAAGGCGCCTCACGTTCACGAGCCGGTGCGGCTATGCCACTGACGCGGCCGTAAGGCTTTCGACGATGTGGGACGGCAGGATGGCCCGCGCTGGGGCACTGTCGACGGAAGCAAGATAGGCAAGAAGCTTCGTGGGCTGCTCCGGCCGACCAAGAGGGACCGGTTCAACTCGGCGCCATCCCCGGGCGGACGCCGCCTTGATGGCGGTCGGGTAGGTGTTCTCACTCATGCGCCCCAGGGTCCGGGCACACATGAGCAGAGCAGCCAGGGACACCTGCCAGTGACACAGCGGGGTTCGTTGTACTGCCGCGCAGGTCAGTGGTGGAAAGGACGCTGAGCTGGCTGATGCGCTCGCGTCGCCTGGTGCGCGACTACGAGACGCTGCCGGCCATGCCATGGTGCTGTGGTCGATGACCATGCTCGTGAGCGGTCGCCTAGCCGGACTCCACCCGGCCGGCTTCAGACGGCCGACACCACGAGAGCGGTGAACACTCCTGGCCGCACCTGGAGTGCCACCCACGCTCCACCAGGCGTTTCGCCTTCGATCGCAGCCCCTCGACCTTTGCCGGGATGGCCTCCAGTCCCAGCGCGACGGCCAGTTGCTGGCAGCGCATGCCCTCCCGGCCCGCATCAGACTCCAGCACCGACAAGATCCGCTGGTAGTCCGGCGCGAGGGTAGGTTGTCGCCGCCATGCCCGTCTCGCACTTGGGCACCGTCGAACCCGCCACCGCGCTTCCCGTCGGCTCGCTCCTTGACCACCGAAGGCGGCCCGGCCAGCACCTCGGTCACTGTCACCCGGGCATCCACCAGCCGCCGAAGCGCGCGTTCCGCCTCACCGAGCGCGGCCTGCACCCGCTCGGCCTCCTCCCACAACCGCGTCATCTCCTCCCGGACCCTCTTCTCCCTGGCCTCCAGCAGACCGAACACCGACGCCACCAGCGACCTCCACGAACCAGATGAGCGGACGAACCACGCCCATCTCTCCCGCCACCAACCGGAGTTCATGCCCACCCACCCGAACTAAACGATCACGTTCGGAAAGCGGATGGCGTCTCACTCTTCCACTCTCCACTGACAACTCGGCCCCGCCGCCCACCCGTTCGCGGCAACGGGCCGTCTCGGAGACAACCCGCTCCTCACCCGCCGTAGCCCTTGGGAACCTTCCGGGGTGGGCCCAGCGCCCGGCGGGGTACGCCTCTGACGGTAGAGGGCAAGCCCCGCTGGGCCGCCTCGCCCCCACCGACGCCAGTGGATTCAAACGGTGAGCTCAGTGAAACGGATCGGCGGTCTCGCCGCCGTCGTTTCGGATCTTCCCGCTCAGCAGACCCGGGCGGCGACAGACCACTGAAGTATCAGCAAGGAAGGAACGCTCATTTCATACCGCCGACGCCGCACACCTGCGAAAATCCGCACATGAGTTCCATGTCGCCTCCTAAGATGACCCAACTGTGTTCCGAGCCAGGCTGCGGGCAGCCTGCCGCGTTCTCCACACGCACGAAGAGCACCTGGTGCGACGCCCACATCACGAAGATGCTGCGCCAAGGCGGCCTGGAACCGCTGGAGCCCTTCACGAAACCTAAAGCGTGGCGCCTGACCCGGTGCCTGGCATGCGGCTGTGAGGCGCACTATCGCTTCGAGTACACCCTGGAAAAGAACGCGTATGGGGAGGCGACGTGTCGAGCCTGCTACTGGAGGCAGTGGGCGCAGGAGGCTCGGCAGGCCATGGGCGCGTACGCGGACCTGAGTCCGGTTGCGGAGGCCAAAGCGCGAGAGCACGCCGAGAGGAACGGATACGACTACCTCAGCGCGCTGACCACCCCGTCCTTCTCCGACGACCCGCACCATGTCCGGTGCCGGTACTGCGGCCACTTGAGCGCGGCACGGCTAGGGGACATCGCGTTCGGCTGCCAGTGCCAGACCAACCCCCGGCGTGAACGGCAGACGAGCAAGCCCGCCGGGTCCAAGCAGCGCGATCTCCTCAAGGACAGTGAACTGCCCGTCCTCGACTGGTGGGACCACGAGCAGAACGACGTAGCCACCTGGGAGACCGTCACTGTCAAGGCCCGCCGGGAGGCGGCCTGGCGCTGCCCCGACTGCGACCTGCGGTTCACGAAGCGCATCCTCGACATGGTCAATATGCGTGAGTGCCCTGAGTGCGAACCGAAGCGACGCGCTGAGTGGGAAGCGGAGTACGCGCGCTATCAGGTGACGCCGGTCGCGGACGTGCCCGAGCTGCTCGCTGCCTGGGACGACGACGAAGACCCCCGCACCGTGATGGTCGCGGACTACGGGCCGCAGCGCCAGTTCCGCTGCCCACGAGGGCACCACCCCCGCCTGTCGCCGCACACGTATCTGCGTAACGGCTGCCCGTCCTGCCGCGGGCAGGACACCCTGGCGGATCGCATCGAGGCGGTCGAAATCAGCCCAAAGGCCTTCGGGCTCAACGTCGAGATCGCCGCACAGTGGCACCCGACCAAGAACGGGAAGACCGAGCTGTCGAAGGTGTCGCCTGGCTCCCGCAAGCTCATGTGGTGGCGAAATCCGGACTGTGGACACGAGTGGCAGGAGACACCGGCCCGTCGGGAGCAGGGTCAGCGCCTACGCTGCCCGGAGTGCCGCACGATCCTCGACTCACTCGCCTACCATTTCCCCGAGCTGGCGGCGGAGTGGTCGCCGGCCAATCCGCTGTCCGCGTGGCAGGTGCGACCGACCGGCCAGACCTTGTTCACACCTGCCTGGATCTGCTCCGCGAACCCGGATCACGCATGGCAGGCGGCCCTGTCCTCACGGGCGAACGGCAGCGGCTGTCCCGAGTGCCGGGAGCACGGCAAGTCCCGTATAGAGCTTGACCATTGGGCCGCCGCAGAGCGCGCATTCGGCCGGGCATCGTCCGGCCAGTCGGTGCGGCACGAGGCATTCGCCCGCCGCGCGAACTGGCTCGTCGACATCACGGTCGAAACGGCCGGGGCGCAGAAGCTCGCCATCGAGTACGACGGCTGCTACTGGCACTCGGACAAGGCCGACCTCGACATCGAGAAGTCCCGTGACCTGCTGGCCGCCGGATATACGGTGGCCAGGCTGCGCGAGCATCCACTGCCACCGCTGCCCATCGACGACCCGAGCTACGCGGAGTTCGTCGTGTACTCGGCGATGCCTACGCCGGATGAGACGATCGAGCGGGTGAGGGCATGGGCGAGCAGACGGGACGAGAGGTCAGGGGCTCAGCGCTGAGGTCTGTTGTAGGCCAGGTCTTCCCCGCAGCCCTGCACCGACTCGCCGCCGCAGTCCTGGCCTAACTCCACGGAGAAACAGATCCCTACTCACTGGGGAGGACGAGCGACCGGTACGCCGGACCCAGGACGACAAGTGGATGCTCAACCTGGCGGCCGCTCGCCGCTTCCACGAGCGTGAAGGGTACCTGAACGTACCCAGGAAACATGCTGAGTTGGTGCCCGTGGAAGAGGCTGGGCGAGTCGCGATCGGTGCAGTGTCCGGCGGCGTGCCATTGGCGATGGGCATGTTCCTCGCCCAGCACCCGGCGGCGTGCCGACGAACTCACCCCACAACTCCGGGCCGACCTCGAAGCCCTCGACATGCGAGCAGGCATGCCGCACACAGCACCGAACACTCACCGAGCTGGCTGCCCGGTTCAGCATGACTCCCCGAGTAACGCAGGCCGTAGTGACGGCAATGTTCGAGGAGGGGACGCTGGTCAAGGTCCATGCGGCGTCCAGGCCCTGCGTCCGCTGCCCACGCGCCCACGGTGCTGGTCCATCGGCGCACGTTCACCTCCGGTATGCGCGGTCCACAGCTCCCGTGGGCCCGTACGGGCGTCAGGTTCCTACGGCTGTTGCAGTGCGCGGTACGCGATCTGACGGCCGATATGCGTCCAGGCTGGCTCACCGGCTTCCTGGTCCGGGGCTGGTTCGAGCAGACCGGCTAGGTGGTCGAGAGCGTCCTGCGTGACGAATCGGTCGGGCTGGGTGCCCTGCGTGTGGCGGATGAGCAGGTCTTCGTCGATGCCGTGCTGCTGCAGGTAGGCGGCGATGGTTCCCACAGCCAGGTAGTTGTAGACCAGCGCGTCGGTCAGCGCGTAAAGGACCAGGCGCTGCCATTCCTTATGCCACTCGCCGTACCGGTTGCCGGCCTGCAGTGCGCGGGTCCAGTGCGTATGTGCGTGACGGGAAAGCTCTTGGACCATGGCCAGGAGCTGGGGCGGGACTGTCTCGGGCAGGTTGGCGGCGCGCGGTGGAGTGGTGCGGGCATTGATGGTGGGCGGGAGTGCGTCGCGTAGGGCTTGCACCGCTTGCTCCGGGACCGGGATGCGGGGTTGCCCGGTGCGGCGTTGGGGTTGCTTACGCGGGTGTGTGGACATGGCAGACCTCTTCTTGTGCCGCTGCCCGCGTACGGCGCCAGGCCACGAGGCCCTACGGGACTGCGATGCCACCGTCGTGGCTAGGACCTACCTGTCCTCCGACGCGCGGGCAGCGCGGCGGCTCTCGGCCGGGCACCGTCGCAGTACGAAGAGCGGCACCGCAGGGTTCAACGCTCTATCCGAGGGAGAGTTACGTTCCACTCGATATTCTGGTCGATCGCACGCAGCGCCGGCGCCATCGGATTCTCCTGCCGCGGGGAGGTCCTTCCGTACGTCCTGCAGGACGTTCCGGCAGCCGGTCCGCCCCGGAGGTCTGGAGCGGACCCTACAGCCATGACGGGGACTGTAAAAAAGAACGGTGTAACTCCTGATCATGGAGGATGCACTGATGACCAGTAACAACACGTCTGAGAACGAGAGTTCAGAGGTGGCTTCCCCGCAGTCGGCGAAAGCAGTGGATGACCAGCTGATCGAGGAGTTGGTGGGCCGCGCTCAAGCCGAAGGGCTGCAGCTGACCGGCGAGGGAGGTCTGCTGCAGCAGCTCACGAAACGACTTCTGGAGTCGGCTCTGGAGGGCGAGGTCACCGATCACCTCGGCTATGACCGGCACGATCCGGCGGGCAAGAACGGCGGCAACTCCCGCAACGGAACCCGCTCCAAGACCGTGCTGACCGAGGTCGGGCCCGTCGAGATCGCCGTGCCCCGCGACCGGGACGGGTCGTTCGAGCCGAAGATCGTGAAGAAGCGGCAGCGGCGCCTGACCGGCGTCGACGAGATGGTCATCTCGCTCGCCGCGAAGGGCCTGACGACCGGCGAGGTCCAGGCACATCTGGCCGAGGTCTACGGCACCGACGTCTCCCGCCAGACCATCTCGACCATCACCGACAAGGTCCTCGAGGGCATGGCCGAGTGGCAGAACCGCCCACTCGACCCGCCTTCGGCAGGTTCCACCCATCCCGGCGAGACCGGTGGGTGTTCGGCGACCGCGACAGCGGCACCTTCCTCATCAAGTTCGCCTGGACCGGCATCGTCCGCCACCAGCTCGTCAAGGGCGGAGCGTCCCCGGACGATCCCGCTCTGACCGAGTACTGGCGGGACCGCCGCCGCAGGAAAGCGCCACCGCCGATGGACAAGACGAGTCTTCTCCTGGCGGTCCGGCAGCAGGGGCTCTGTCCTCTCTGCAAGTAGGCGCTGATCGTCGGAGCCGAGTACGAACCGGACAGTCCACGCGAGTGGATCAACTGGTTCGCGGCCTCGAAGAAGATGCTCCACAAGCATCACTTCACCTACCGGCGAGACGGCGGCACGGACGAGCGGAACAACCTTCGCCTCGTGCACTCCGAATGCCACCGCCAGCATCACGCTGGCGACGGCAAAAGGACCACATAACCCTGCTGACCTGCGAAGCCCATGGGGCTTGCTTGAGCCGGATGCGGGGAAAGCTCGCATGTCCGGTTCTGAGGGGGCCGGGGATCAGCAATGGTCTCCGGCTACCCGACCACAGTTCTCTTCGAGGATGTAGCGGACGTGCGGGCCGCCGAAGTAGCCGCGGATGATGTGTGGCTGGCGTTGGCGGCGGTGGAAGAACCTGCGGTTCTCGGCGGCGAGTTGGGCCTGGTCGCGGGCCCGGCTGTGCATCGGAAGGCTCCGTTTGAGGTCGGCGTTGACCAGCTCGTCAGGGTTCAGCTCCGGCGAGTACGACGGCAGGAGGTGCAGTTCGATGCGGTCCGGGTGATCGGCCAGCCAGGCGCGGACCTTGCGGGAACGGTGCGCGGAGTGGCCGTCCACGACGAGGTGCACCTTATGGTCAAAGTGGCCCGCGATCCGGTCCAGGAAGCGGCACATGACATCGGCGTCGAAGGTCTCGGGGAACCCCATGAAGTGCATCCGGTCCTTCGTGCTGATCGCGGACATCGCATTGACTGAGAACCGGTTGCCCGTGCGGCGGACGACCGGGGTGCACCCTTTGGCACCCCAGGTGCGGCCGGTGACCTGGTCAGAGCGGATGCCGACCTGGTCGGCGAAGAGCACCTCACCTCCCTCGGCCTTCGCCCTGGCCCGGATTGCCGGCCAGGTCTCCTCTTGCCAGACGCCGACCGCTTCCTCGTCCTGCTCCACGGCCCGCTTATCCGGACGCTGGAACGACAGCCCCCACCGGCGCAGGTAATTGCCCACGCCCTGCTCGGTCAGCCGCACCCGGTACAGCTTCGCGATCAGATTCCCAACCCCGGCGCGGGTCCACAGCTGCCCAGCCAGCCCCAGATCACAGGGACGATGATCCAGCACGGCCTGCCGGATCGCCTGCGGCTCGACCCCATCGAGAACCTGATGTTCGCCGACCCGGCGTCCGCGCGGCCGGGCCACCAACGCCTCGCGCCCGCCCGCCAGCCACTTCCCCCACCAGTTGTCCACCGCCTTGAGCGAGACCTGGAACACCACTGCGACGTCCTCGCGGGTTCGGCCCGCCACCAAGGCAGCCACCGCCCGCAGCCGAAGGGCCTCCTGCGCCAACGGCGACAACTGCCGTGCGTCCTTCACCAGTTCACTCACGCAGGGGTCAACGCCCCGGAACCCCTACCGTTTCGGATCAATAGGTCTCTTCGGGTGGTGGCTACGCCCGGGTTTGATGTGTTCTCGGTGGCCTCGGGTCGGCTCATTGGGGAGCGAGCGGGGGCAGGGTATCCGGCGCGGGTATTCTGCTGCGGGGGTTGCAGGTGGCAGGGTCGAGTGGACGCAGTTTCAGCCGGGGGGCAACGTGGTGCGAGTGCTTAAGGCGGTAGTCCCGGTCCTCGCCCTGGTGGCGGTGGCGGCGGGGTGTTCCTCGTCCGAGGGCAGGGACGCGGAGCGGCTGACCGCGCAGCGGGAGAACTACTGCACGCAGCTGGGGGCGTGGCAGAAGGCGCGGAACGCGGCGGGCACGGACACTCCGAAGTCAGGGTACGACGATGTCGGGGCGGTCGCTCAGGACGCCTTCCTCGCGATGCGACCGCTCCGGGATGAGCCCGTTGGCGGAGGCCGCACCTTGGCGGAGGCGACGGTGGCAGCGATGAACAACCGTGACTCCGAGGCGGAGGGGCGCGTCGTGCAGTACTGCGGCGATGTCGGCTTCGAGACGCTGACCCGCTAGTGACCTGAGTCAGATCTCTGGTGTGGTCTCCGAACGCGTTGCCCTATAGATCGTGTTGAGCATCGGTTTGAGTGAGCGGCCACGGTCGGGTGAACGTCAGCTGAGATCGGCATGCGCGATCTTCCATGGGCTGGTGGGCGAACCGCTTCGGTGCGGTGAACGGTCCGGAATATAGAAGGGGGAGCCTATGCGTGGGCTGTGGTGGGTGGCCGGGGGCGGGTGCGTCCTGGCGGCGTTGGGCGTGGGCCTTTGGCTGGGATTCATGGACGAGGGGCATCCGTTCGGTGACGCGCGGGCCTGCGAAGGGAGCGATGTTCCGTTGCAGCAGGAGCTCGATGTCATACGCCTTGCTCTCCCCGCTGGTGCCGAAAATGTCCACTACGTCACGCACTCTGCGGCGGCGGCCGGAGGTGTCCGGCTGGCTGTGGCGTTCCGCAGCACCTCGCAGGCGATGCAGGCGTATCTGCGGGAGAACAAGATCGTGACGGAGGGGCAGCGCAACCTCGACGACGGACGGTTCGAGCTTGGTGACGTCGGTGCCGCCCCGTCGAGTCTCGGGCTGTGTGGGAATGTTGCTCAAATCCAGGCGCCCGCCGTCCTCATCGACAAGCAGCGCGAGGCGCTGGACGGGCAGGAAGAGGTCGTCGACATCGCTCTCCAGCTGAACCCCGCCGATATGGCGGGCAGCATCCGACCCACGACGAGCGTCCTACTCACGGTCACGGAGAGCTCGCGGCCGTGAGGAGAGCCGACGTCAGCGGCATCGGCAAGTACGCCGACGCCCGACCAGCCCGGTTCTTGCCCTCGCGTTGATCGGGTCGAAGGGCCGCTGCGGTGGCCGCATCCTCCGGTCGGCTACGCTCCGCGTCGCAGTGCGTCTTTGTGTGCCGTCGCGAGCGCCTGCTCTGAGGTGGCGGCTAGGTCGGGCACAACGCCCACGCCCTCCCAGTTGGTCCCGGTGACGGTGCTGATCGTCCGGGCGGTCGGCACGGTGACGGTGATGTGTTCCGTCACCGTGTGCCGGGCGGTCGGGTGAGCACCACCGTGGGTCGTTTCGCCAACGAGAACAGCTCGCCCGTGCGCCTGCAGGGTGTACGCCACGTCCTCCCCGCCCGAGAAGGTGATGGCACTGGTGAGTACGTACACCGGGCGCTCGAGGTAGCGCGGCGCGGGCAGATGCGAGGCGGTCCAGTACTGGCGGGTGGAGCCGGTGGAGCGCTCGTAGACGTCGTTGAGGTGCACCTGGTCGTCAGGAAAGAAGTAGCTGCACCACATGGCGGCGCCCTCGGGTGAGCCACCGCGGCACTCACGCAGATCGAGGATGAGCGCACTGGTGTGGGCGGCCAGTTCCATGGCCGCACCGATCGCGCGGGCACCCTCGCCGGCGTCGGCGATCCGCCGGATGTCGAGATGGCCGATGTTGCCCTCGAGGTGCTCGAAGCGACGGACGCCCTGGTTCTCGGCCCTTAGCATTGCGAGGAAGGCTGCCCGGCCTTCATCCTCGTCCGCCGGATCCGTGGACTGGGGCTCATCCTGCCAGAGCAGCCTCAGATGCTTGTCCGGGCAGACCTCCTGCAGGTGGGCGGTCACGGCCGCGCAGAGTGCGGGGCCGCTCAGCGTGTTGTACGCCCCAGCGGCGAGCCGGCTCCGGATTGCGCCGTTGATCTCCACGGCTCGCTGGGGGAAGACGTATCCGGCCGTGATCCGGTCCAGGGCCAGGCCGACTATCTCTGCGTTGGTAGGCATGGCTGAGAAGCATAAGCTCCTGGCCACGACAGGCACCCGAATCAATTCACGGACTGTCAGTGCTCCTTCAGCAGTGATCATTTCCAGCTTCGGTTCGGCGAGGGCGGACGTGCGCTTTCCCGTGGAGGATGGGAGAGGACGTACTGAGTAGGAGAACTCATGTGCGTCAGGAGGCGGGCTGGCAGGCTCCGCGGCATGACAAGTGGCAGAGGGGCGCTGACGGCCCTTCATCTCTTTCTGGTCTGGGCGACGATGGCGGCCGCGGGGCCTGTGCTCGGCTTCGAGTTGGTGGTGACGGCCTGGGGCGGCGGTGCCGGGGCGGCGGTGCCGGTCCTGGCCATGGGTGTGCCGCTGATGGTGGGCCTGCTGGCCATGGCGGGCATGCCGGCGAGGACCGTGGTGCCGCTGTGTGGCTCGGTGCGCCGACGGCTCGGCTGGGCTGCCGTGGTCTTCGCCCTCGGCACGCTCGGCGTCCTGGCAGGCCTGGCCGCCTACGGCGGGGACGTAGACCTGGGCAGTGCCGGCACCCGGGTCGCGCTGACGGGGGTGCCGTACGCCGTCGCCGCGGCGTTCTTCGTGCCAAGCCGGTGGGTACGGCTCGGGGCGGTGGCAGTGCTCGCGGCCGGCGTGGTCTACGGGAGCTCCATCGGCCCGGGGCAGGCACAGCAGCGCCGACACGCGGCGGAGATCGCGCGCTACCGGGAGCATCCGGAACTGCTCTATCTGGGCGCTGTGCCGCCTGGAATGCGGATATCCCGTGCCGTGGTCGGGCCCGCCTACTTCAGCGTCGAATACCACCCTGTCCGGGAGGGATACGAGTTGGGGTACGCGGGCCTCGTGATGCGTCCATCGCTCACGCAGACACCACGATGCCCAAAGCTCGTGGACAAGAGCGTGACCTGCACGGTGGACGTGCACGGCGAAATGCGTATGATCCGCCGCCTCCCCGGCGGCACCCGCGACATCACCCTCACCCGCCGCCACCACGACGCGGAGGTTGAGGTCACCAGCCAGTCCCTCGACGAACCCGGCCTGCGCCGCCTCCTGAACACGCTGCACCCGCTGTCGAACACGGAGCTGGAAAGGCTGATGCAGGAAAAGGTGATCACCCACGGCTACTGAGCCAAGCGCCGGGGTGAGGGCCTGATAGGGGTTGTCTACCTTGAGGCCCAAGGCGAGCCTGCGGTGCTCATCTTGGCCAACTTCCGTGCCTAGTCACACACATTCGGTGGGCCGCCGTACAGCGCTCGTGTCTCCGACGGGCGACCCTCCCTCCTCGCCTGGGTCGAGCCTCATCTACTGGGGCACCTGCTAGTTCTTCAGCTCCCCGACCTGGACCGCGAGCCCCTTGTTGCGCGACGCGCTGGATGAGCATGACGGCGACACTGTCGTTGATGACGTGCGGGCGTGAAATGCCCCTGCGGCCGCAGGGCGCAGGGGTTCTTGGTGTTCACGGTGTCGGCTTCGTGTTCACGGTGTCGTGGAGAGAGCCGGTGTCTTGGCCGGGAGGGGTTGCTGGGAGACTGGCTGCCTGTGACTCACTCTGATCTTGCTCGCCGTATCCATGCTGCTTCCCATCTGACCGGGCAATTCACGCTTCGGTCCGGCCGTACTGCCACGGAGTACTTCGACAAGTACCGGTTCGAGGGCGACCCGGTCCTGCTGGACGAGATCGCCCGGGAGATGGCTCCGCTGGTGCCGCCGGGCACCGAGGTCCTGGCCGGCCTGGAGATGGGCGGCATCCCGGTGGTGACCGCACTCGGCCGACACACGGGGCTCCCCTGCGCTTTCGTGCGCAAGCAGGCCAAACCGTATGGCACCTGCCGTCTCGCCGAGGGCGCCGACGTCGAAGGCCGTCGGGTGCTGGTCGTTGAGGATGTGGTCACCAGTGGTGGACAGATCGTGCTGTCGACCGCGGACCTGCGGGGTCTGGGGGCTCAGGTGCAGGAGGCTCTGTGCGTGATCGACCGTGAGCAAGGCGGTGCCGATGCCCTCGCGGCCGAGGGCATCGGACTGTTGTCGCTGCTGACGGCCGCAGATCTGCAGGCCGCTGCCGTCTGATCGGCCGGGCGCGGTTGGCGTGGGGCGCGGGGCCGACAGGGACGTGGGGGGCGGGACGTCCTGGGCGTTGAGGCTAGGCAGGAGCGGTGTGCGAGGCGCGGCGGGGAAGCCGTTCGAGCGAGTCCTCTGCGGAGAATCAGGCGAGTTGGAGGCGCAGGTCTGGAAGTACTGGCGCTTGGCCGCGCTCCGTGCGCGACTCCCACTCCACAGCCGCGACCCCGGCGCGGGTGTGGCCGCGTAGCCCGATGTCGGACCACAGGCCCCAGGTCCGCGGCGTCAGCCACGACACCCGCGCGCTCACCGAGTCTGCCGCCCGATCCTCATGCCGGGAGATGTCCACCGGAAGCGGGTGTACCTTCCCCCACTTGAACAGCTTGGTGAACGCCGCCGCTTCGCGGTCCCATTTCGTGCCGCTGATCCGGCCCGGGTTCTCCAGAGCCTTGCACCGCCAGTGCCGTTGCCGGTGTCTCCGGTCGGGGTCGGGCTGGTCCTACCGGCGTGGGCCGGGCAGGGCCAGGCGGCTGGCGGTGCTCCAGCGCGGGACGCTGGCCGCGGGAAGCGCGGCCGGGTGGCGGGACGCGACGGCCCGCTGCACATCGAGCGGGGTGGGGGTCGGCGGTCCGGGCGGAAGGATCAGGATGAGCTGAGCCATGCCCCTGACGTAGCGCTCGTCCACCCCGGCGATCACCGGAGGGTGTGCCTCTGGGCTGCCATGACGGCCATCCACCCATCGGCCTTGCGGTCGGCCCAGCCCCTCATGCGATCTGGGCCTTGCGCGCGGGCTAGACGTTCCGTACGTCGGCGCGCTTGTCCAGTTCGCGCATCGCCTCTGCGTGGGCGCTCATCCGGATGCTCAAACTGCCGCTGGTGAAGAGCGCCACACCAGCGACCGACACCGGCAAGGACAGCCCGAGCACAGCCAGGGCTTCAGGCCAGTCGCGTTCGTTCTGACACCAATCACTGCTTTGCAGGCCGTTGTTGGCGGTACCCCGTTCGGTCAGCAACCGTGACTCGCACTCCGCGGGGTACTGGTCGTCTGGCTCGCGATCGACCGAGTATGGCGTGAGCAGCAGCAGAGCACACCATGCCCACTGCAGCGCCGCCACAACCAACAGGCCTATGCCCCAGGCGCGTATCCGCCCGGCCCTGTCGCGGAAGTCGAGGTCGTAGTCACGTGATCGCATGGTGGGTGAATCTAGCAGCGTGTTTTCTCAGTTTGTGAGGGCTTCCAATCCCATTCTGCGGACGGGTACCCAGGGTTCATACGGAGGCAGTGCCGGCTGCGCCTTCGACTTTGGCGTCTGGCCGCCGCCGTTCCTCCGCGCCTCCTCCCTCCCGGCCGGCGGCGCAACGCGGGCCAGGTCGACCCCAGACACCTCGCTGCCGCTCACGCCTGCCCCCGGGGGTGTGTCCGAGGATCAGGTGGTGCGTGCCTGAAAGGCGCTGCGCCTGGTCGACCAGTTGGTGGCTGAACAGGCGCCTCGCCGATGTTTCGCCGTAGCGGTCGATGTGGTCGAAGACGACCTGGTGGTCCTTCATCGCCTGCACTCGCCATTTGCGGACTTGATCGCGGGTCAGGTCCTCGAGGACGAGCTCCTGGTCGACGTCGACTGGGGCGGGCGCGGCGGCCGGCCGCTGCGCGGCGCTCCGCCTCTCAGGCCCCGGGCATCGCGGCGTCGACGGTGGCCGCAATCGTACGGCGCTGGGCACGGGCGTCGGCCTGCCGGTCCTCGCAGCGCGGGCAGTCCCGACCAGAGCTGAGGTGACCGTCCGATCAGACCGGGCCTGTAACCGGACGGTCTCGGCGTCGCGCCACAGGACGGAACGGTGCCCGTCGTTCTCCAGACTGCGAGGTGTCTCGTGATGCATGCGGGAGTGCGTGGCGGCGTGCGGATCACTACCCGGTCACGACGTCACGACGGCACTGCTCCGGTGCGGGTCGAGGCCCGGGTCACCGCTCGTGCCCGCGAGGGGTTGGTGAGGGCGTCGGTGCTGTCGGTGAACTGGTCGACCGTGCCGGTAGGCGGCAGTGCGCGGACGGCCGGGTCGGTGATGCGGGCGGTCAGCGCCGCGGTGAAGCGTTCGGCGTGCAGGACCTGGAACGGTCTGCCGTGTTGAAGTGCTCTCCTCCCTTCGCAGGCTCAGGAAGGAGATTCCTGCTTACCTTGCGGCAGCGGGCTTGACGCCACGGGTGCGCCTGACGACTGCCCTCCCGGCAGCCGGGATCGCCACGAGGCCGATCCGGTACAGGTGCAAGACGTTCCGGGCCGCGTTCCAGTCGGCATTCGCCGACCATCCGCAGTCCGGGTTCTTGCATACGAACGTGGCCTGGTCTTCCCGGCTGCCGGGCGTGATGAAACCGCACGCGGAGCAGCGCAGGGAGGTGTTCGGGGCGGGAACCTTGACCAGGGTGCCGCCGTTGCGGGCAGTTTTGTACGTCAGCATCGTCACGGTGCGACCCCACGCCTCCTGGCTGATGGAACGGTTCAGGCCGGACTTCTGCGCGACGTTCCTCCCCGGGTTCTCGATGGTTCCCTTGGCGGACTTGACCATGTTCGTGATCTGCAACTGCTCCACCACGACCGTGCCGTACTGCTTGGCGATGGCGGTGGCGGTCTTGTGCTGCCAGTCAGTGGCTCGGCGCGTGGCTCTTGCGCGGAGCTGCTTGATCTGGTCGTAGGTGGCGTGCAGCCGGTTCGAGCTGCGCTCTTTCGGCTTGCGGAAGGACTTGCGGTGCGCGGCGCGCTGTTCCAGGCGGAGCAGTTTGGCCTTCTCATCCGGGTTCAGCCACTTGTCCCGGTCGGCGGTGCCGTCCGGGAGTCGGGGCGGCCGGTCGTGGTCTTGGTGGTTGCCGTCGGACAGCGCGAGGGGCAGGTGCACCCCGGCGTCGATACCGACCTCGGGACCCTGGTGGGGCTCCGGCTTGGGCTCAAGGGTCTGGATACGGAAGGCGATGTGCCAGCCGAGCCCGTCTTTGACCAGCCGTGCCCCGGTGATCCGGTTCTCCTTGTTGGCGAGCTTGCCGACGGGGAGGTCCTTGGTCCAGCGGAACCGGACACGGCCCACCTTGGGGATGTTGACCATGCCCCACCGTCGGTGCACCCGCTTGATCTGCAGATCCCGGCCCTGCGGGATGTCCACCGACAATGCCGTGCGGAAGCGGGCCTTGAAGTTCGGCTCGTCCGCACGCCCGTCCCAGCAGTTCCGCCACGCCTGGAAGTACGTCTTGAGTACCGCCTGCGCGGCCTGCGCGGGCAGCACCGCGTACCAGTCGATCTCCTTGCGGGCCTGCCGCAACGCCTGATCCATGCGCGTCAGAGCGCGCTGACACTTCGGCGTCATCCGCCACAGGTCGTGGAGCTGATTCCACATCGCGCGTGCCGCGTGCGCCTGGTCATCCATGAGCCGGACCTGTGCAGGCGTCAGCGCCAGCCGGGCGCGATGCCCGAACTGCCGCTTCTCCCACACGAGTTCGCCCATGACAATCACCCTACTACGGTTGGCTTATGTCACCACGATGGAACCCGAATCCTGACGTGCGCACCGGGCGCCACGTCGTCTACAACCTGCATGTCCACTTGGTTTTTGTTACCAAGTACCGGCGCAAGGCATTCACCGACGCCATGCTGACGCGCACTGAGGAGATCATGCGCGAGGTCTGCGCGGACTTCGAAGCCGACCTGAAGCAGTTCAACGGCGAACAGGATCACGTCCACCTGCTTGTGCACTACCCGCCCAAGGTCCAGCTCTCCAAACTGGTCAACTCCCTCAAGGGCGTCAGCTCCCGCAGGCTCCGCCAGGAACACAGCGCACACGTGCGCCGCTACCTGTGGGGCGGACACTTCTGGTCCGGCTCCTACTTCGCCGGATCCTGCGGCGGCGCACCGCTGACCGTCGTCAAGCAGTACATCGAGAACCAGCAGCGCCCCACCGGCTGAGGACAACACTGCGGACCCGTGCGAACGCGCGGGTCAGAGCAGCCCTGAGATGGCCTTCACCCCCGCCGTAAACGGCGGAGCACTGGCCAAGATCAAAGGTAGAGGCGCGTGGTGGGGTCGACCGGGTCGGTGAGGCCGAGCCGGTTGTGGGCGGCGGCGACGATCTCGTAGGCGCGGGCCAGCGCAAGACGCCTGCCTGCGTCCGTGCCGGGAGGGTCGACGTCTTGGTGTCGGCGAAGGCGCCGGACCTGGTTGGTCCGGCGCCTGTCGCGTTCACTCTTCGGCTGAGCGTGGTGCCTCGACCGGACGAGCCGTGATCACCGGTTGCTGGTCATTGCAGTTCGCGCACCGGCATGGTGTAGATGCCGCGCCCGTGGGTGGCCGCGTACAGCTTGTTGTCAGGGCCGATCTTGAGCT
Organism: Streptomyces sp. NBC_01445; assembly: GCF_035918235.1. Classification (NCBI taxonomy): domain Bacteria; kingdom Bacillati; phylum Actinomycetota; class Actinomycetes; order Kitasatosporales; family Streptomycetaceae; genus Streptomyces; species Streptomyces sp. NBC_01445. Next base: position 197,472 of record NZ_CP109486.1, read on the forward strand.
GGAGCACGGCCACCGCCGGCAGTGAGCCGACCCGTTCCCACTTGGCGGTGTGCGGGCCGCGGTAGACGACTCCCAGGTCGGTCGCGACCGCGAGCCCGCCGCCCGGCAGGACGACCGCGGAGTCGGCCGGTACGTCCGGGAAGTTGCCGGAGACGTCCCTCCAGGTGGTGCCGCCGTCCTTGGTCTCGAAGACATGGCCGACTCCCGCGCCGGGGCCTTCGGTCCACTGCCGGGAGAAGCCGCTGACCGTGACGTAGGCGTGATCGGCGTTCTGCGGGTCGATGGCGAAGCCGCTCAGATAGCGGTTGGGTACCTTGCCCTCCACCGGCAGGCTGATCTGGTGCCAGCCGGTGCCGTCCGCGTTGCCGACCGCGATGCCGCGGGTGAAGCCCTGGTTGTTGCAGGGGCCGCACCACGCCGCGTACACCTTGCCGCCCGAGGACGCGACCGCGGTGGCGGTGTGGCCCTCGCCGAGGTCGAACGCGTTCGTCCACTCGGTGCTGCTGCGGATGGCGTATCCGTGGGTCTGCACCCACACATGCCGGCCGCCCGCGACCCAGGTCGAGCTGTCCTTCGCGTCCGCCGACATGGGAGCGACGAAGCGAGCCTCGCCGGTCGCGTTGTCTGGCGGGGCGACGGAGTACGAGGTGGCCTTGGACGGGTCGCTCTCCCAGGAGCCATCGTTGACGGCGCAGTCCTGGGTGACCTGGATCTGCAGGTAGACGTATGCCTGCGCTATGTTGCAGCCGTTGGCGGTGTCGGTGATCGTGTCGGTACCGTCACCGCCGAAGTTGGAGCCCATCACCTTGTCGTTGCTGCGCAGTTCCGACTGGCCGTTGTCCTGCAGTCCGCCGGTGACCGAGACGCCGCCGTGGTCGAGGTCCTTGCCGATGCCCACCGAGAAGTACTGCAGGGTGTCGATGGTGCCGTCGTTCAGTGAGGTCCAGTCGGTGGCGTGGCCGTCCGCGTCCTGGGAGCCGTGGACGGGGCGCTTGTACGCGCCGCCGTCGTTGCCGACGTAGACGTACGGCTTCCCGTGGTAACGGCCGATCGCGATGCCGTGCTGGTCGGAGTGCGTGGTCGGGTTGCAGTCACCGGTCTGCTTGCTCGGATCGATGTTCCAGCAGGGGAAGTTGAAGTTCCAGTACGGGCCGACGGTAGACCACTGGGTACCGCCGTTCTGGCTCTCGTAGACCTCCTCGAGACCCGCGTACACGTGGTCGGCGTTCGCCGGGTCCACGGACAGGAACTGGTTGTACCAGGCCTGCACGCCGGGCATGTAGCCCGCGGTGGTGAGCGCCGAGCCGGAGGCCGCGAGCTGATGGTAGTCGGCAGTCTTCGTCCAAGGGCCGAACGGTGAGCCGGACTTGGAGACGTAGATGCCCTCCAGCGAGCTGTCCGGATTGTTCGCGAGCTGCTTCGGCGACTGGTCGATCGCGTAGTAACGAGAGCCGTCGGCGGACGCGGCGAAGGTGACCTCGCCGACGGTGGCCGAGTCCGACGGCAGGTCGCCCAGGCCGGTCGTCACCCTCTGCCAGGTGCCGTTGTGCTGAGCGAAGAAGCCGTTGTATTCGTCACCGCTGCGCCAGCCGACCGCGAGTAGGACCTTGGAGGGGTCCTTGGGGTCGACGGCGATGTCGTTGGTGATGTTCTTGTACGGGGCGTCGGGGTCGTTGGCCTTGGAGTGGCCCGGCAGGTAGTCCGGGTTCGGGGCGTACTCCAGTTTCCAGGAACCGGACAGCCGCATCGTGGAGTGACTCCACACACCTTCGCTGGTGGCCGCCCACACCTTGCCGGCGCCGAACCGCAGCTGATGGATGGTGGTGCTCTCCAGCTCGTCGCCGCCGACCCGGCTGCGCGTCGAGAACGAACCGTGGTGCGGGCTAGACAGCACGTAGACGCCGCTGCCGAGATAGGCGTCCGCGTTGGTGGTCGCCTCGCCAGTGCCGAGCCACAGCCGGCCAGCCGTGTCCAGGGTAAGGGCGCCGGTGGCCTGCGTCGGGAGCTTGTCGCTGATGGGCGTCCAGTGGCCGCCGCCGGTACTCGAGCGCCAGACGCCGCCTCCCGCGCTGCCCGCGTACACATAGCCATCATTGTCGGCGGCCATCGCGGCCATCCGGCCGGTGACCATACCGGAGCCACCGCTTGAGTTGGAGTCATAGTCGCGGTAACGCGAATCGTCGGAGTTGTACGGCAGATCAGTGATGTTCTTCCACCTGCTACCGGCGCGGCGCAGGCCGTCCAAGCTGCTCCACGCAGCCCCGTACGCGCCTGGCGCGACCACGCCCGGGGAGGTACGCGCCTCGGCAAACTGGTCCGCGCCCTCGGCGATCTCATCGGACTCGTTACCGTCGTCGTCATCCGACAGGCTGGCGGTCAAGTGGGCATGAGCCGACTCGCGCTGATGAGCGAGCCTGTCCATCGTGCGGACGCCGAACGGGTTCGGCGTGCCACCGGACACTGCGCCTGCCGGTACGGCGACGAGTGCGGCGGATGCAGTGATGGCACAGATCGTGAACCATCGTCTCTTACGGGCAGATGATGCCACCGTGTTCCCTCCCGAACGGCCTGTCTAGCCGATCGGGATAGACCTGATCACGGTCACTGGCGCAAGTCCGGTCCCGCGTACGAGATTTAGCCAAATATTTGTCAGGCCCCTGCCACAACGCAGCCAGAGACGGTCACCGCGCCCGAAGGCCGCTTGCGCGCGCCACATCCACCCGGCTCGTACCCGCATAAGAGGCTGGCGGCCTGGAGGATGACCATGAAAGGCCACCCCTGGCGGGGGTGGCCTCGCTGGTCGGCAGTGCCGGGTCCGGTCAGCCGATTCCGGTGACCTGCAGCGCGGTTGTCCAGTTGTTCTTGATGGCGCTGCGTGCGGCGGAGAGGGTGATCGTGCCGTTGCACACCGCGTTCTTCAGCTTGGTCTCGGTGCCGTCCTTGGTGTGTGCGGTCTGCCCGCCCGAGTACGGCTCCGGCCACAGGTTCTTCGGGTCGCGCGGGGCGCCGCCGAGCTCGAGCGGCACCAGGTGGTCCTCCTCGTAAGACGTCATGGCGGTGTCGGCGTACCCGTAGTCGATGATCCCCTGGGCTTTCAAGGGGTTGGTGTAGGAGGTGGGCGGGCGGACCGTCGCGGTCCACCCCGAGACGCAGATCGTGGAGCCGATCGTCGACTGCGTGACATCCGGGTTGTAAGCACCCGGCGTGCACGACGGGTCGGACAGCGGCAGATAGGACTGCGAGCAGGTGGATGCGTGGGCTGCTGTACCAGTGGCCAGGATCAGGCCGGCGGCGGTCATCCCGACAGCAGTAAAAGTGGCGGTGAGGCGGCGCATCGGTCGCATGAGGGGGGCTCCCGCAAGTGTTGGCCCGGGGCGGAGTTCCGGGCGCCTGACGGCATGACACCACCACCCGGGTCTATGCGGGTAGACCCAAACGGTGAACAATCCGTGGCTGACTCACCGCAACTGCGACGTGTGCGGCGGCAGTTGCGTGACCGACCAGGATTGAGGAGCGCGCCGCCCGACTGTCCGTGCAGTACGTGGCGAGGGCCGCCTGCACGATCAGCTCGTCCAGGCCGGGCTCGCGGCGCCGGCCGCGCAGGACCAGTGCGAGATGTCGGCGCGCTTCGGCGAGCAGGTGGCGGCGGTGGAACCGGCCGCGGGACTGTAAAAAGAACGGCCCTGTCTCACTTTCGGTGGTGACGAAGGGTGATGTCATCCGAGGAGGATGCGGTGACGGAGGAGGGTGAAGCCCGCGCGGCCGTGCATCTGGCGCGCGATCAGCTTGGTCTTGGTGTTGACGCCCTCGGTCGGTCCGTTGCTGTACGGGAGTGTGAACGCGGCGATCACGGCGTCGAGGTCGCGCTCCAGACCCCGAGTGAAGGCGTCCAGATGCGGCAAACCGGCAGCGTGGACCTGGGTGATCCAGAGCTCGAGCGCGTCGGCATTTCCCGCGGTGTGCTTCAGGAGCGGGGCAAAGTCCCTGATGCAAGCGGCCAGTTCGGTCATCTCGGGGCAGGCAGCGGTGAGCTTGGCCAGGAGGTCGTGCTGCTCGGCCTTGAGGTTGTCGGGCCTGGTGAGGAGCATCCGGGCGAGCCTGCGGTCGGCGTCCGCGCGGCCTTGGTTGATGTACTTGTGTAGAAGGTTGAGGCAGCCCGTGAAGCCGAGGGCTTTGATCTCTTCGAAGAGGTGCCCGACGGGGACGCCGGGGTCCTCGGCCCGCTGTTTACGCAGGTGCTCGCGGTAGGGATCGACCAGGCTGGCGCGGTACTTGGGGACGCGGAGCATCCTCTCGGGCCGATCAGCGCGGGCGTAGCGTTTGACGGTGTTCAGAGCCAGTTGAAGTCGGCGGGCGCATTCGAGCAGGCCCACGCCCTGGTTAAGGAGGTCGTGGACCTGGTGCCAGCGCTCCAGGGTGGTCTGTGCACGGGGTCCGTCATACAAGGGCGCGTCCAGCACTGTGGCCCAGCAGTTGCTGTGCGCCTTGACCTCGCTCAGGGCGGCTTCGCACAGGTTGTGCCATATATGCCAGCGATCACCAACCTGCACCGCGTCGGGCAGGGCACGGCGAATCGCCTCGGCGTAGGTCGCGGAGCCGTCACGGCATACGACCTCGACGCCCGGATGAGCGCGCAACCATGTCTCCAGGGTGTCGGCCGTGCGGTCGGGCAGCACGTCGATCCGCTTGTGGGTCTCGGCGTCGATCACCACGGTGGCATAGCGGTGCCGTCGGCGCAGAGCGAAGTCGTCGACGCCGATCACACGGGGTATTCGCTCGGTGGGCAGGGGGATGCGCAGCAGGGTGCGCAAGGCGGTATGACGCGAGACGCCCACCGCGCGTATCGCCGGCAAACGAGCCCCTGCTCGGCCCGCTAACTCCTTGACTACAGACTTGACTTGGCTGGTCAGACGAGCCGTGCGGCGCTGGTATCGCTCCAGCACTCCGGGCACCTGCTCACGGAACGTGTGACGGCAACCGCGCGTGGGACACACCAGACGCCGCACCCGCACACGGACTACTGCCCGTCGCCCGTCCACCGGTACGTCGGCCACCGTCCGCAGATGAAAGCCATGCACCCGCCCGGACGGCGCCCCGCAGCCCGGGCACGGCACCGTGTTCGCCGGCGTCCGTGCTCGCACCAGGATCCGCTCGCCCTCGTCGGTCACGTCCTCGATGACCAGCGGCGACAGTCCCGAAAACACCACATCTACAAGCTCGTTGACATCTCGCACGTGATTGTCAACGACCCTGCCAACCCTCCGTCACCACCGAAAGTGAGACAGGGCCGTTGATTGGACAGTCCCGGGCGGCAGCGTGACGTCGCGCTACTGCGTCCGGGTAGGCGTGATTGTAGAAGGTGAAGTTGCCCGGAACGTTGTGCGTCCCGGTCAGCATGCGCGGGACGCAGTCGCGAAGCTCCTGGGAGAGTTGCAGGTCTCAGCTGTCTCAGGCCGCGGTCGTCGGGTTCGCTGATTCGGCGGCGCGGCGGTATTCGGCGTTGATGCGCTGGGCCTCTTCGAGCTGGTCTTCGAGGATGACGATGCGGCAGGCGGCCTCGACGGGGGTGCCCTGATCGACAAGCTCACGCGCGCGGGCCGCGATGCGCAGCTGGTAGCGGGAGTAGCGGCGGTGGCCGCCCTCGGAGCGCAGCGGGGTGATCAGGCGGGCTTCGCCGATGGCACGCAGGAAGCCCTGGGTGGTGCCGAGCATGGCGGCGGCCCGGCCCATCGTGTAGGCGGGGTAGTCGTCGTCATCGAGACGGCCGAATGAATCGTCTGCTGTCATTACACCTCTCTGTGGAACGCGTGGAGGGGCCCTGGTGCCGTATGGCACCAGGGCCCCGAAGGAACTGCTACACCATCTGCCGGCCCTGGTACTGCGCCGGCCTTCTGTGTCCGCTGACCCGACCTGGGAGTTGTCGGGAATGCGGGGATCGCGGTTGCTTGACCGGAGACCACCTCACTATCGATGTCCTGCGGTACCCGGGCTCAACACTCCACCCGGGCGATCCTGATGGCGCTCAACTCCTCCGTTCTTCCCTCTTGATCAACTACTTACCAAACGGGAACTGCGGAACTGCGTACTGCTGGTACTACGAACTGCTCGTGGCCTCGAACAGCGCCACTCTTCGGCAGCCAGCCCCGTCGCCCGTCCTGCATCTGCTCTGGCTTAGAACCCCACTGCCGAACCTCCCGGCACGCGCGCCCGCAGCTGACGCCTTCACCGAGGTACTGCTCACTGACTTCACTGCTGAGTACTGCGAACTGCACTTACGGGTACTGCCACGGCGGCCCCTGATTACTGCGAGCCGCCCGGTCCGGTCGCCAGTCCCGTCGCCGTCCTGCAACAACCCTGGCTTCGAAACTCCGCCACCGCACCGTCCTGCCAACTGCAACTGCATGTACTACTGACCGGCAGTTCGTCTCTGCCAGGCCCTGCTCGATCTCGGCTACGAGAGAAACCATAGCCACACCGCCACCCAATGTCTACTCCGGTCAACATAGATTTCTGCGTGGTCGACGGTGAGATATTCGGCATCGAACAGCAGAGGGGCGAGAGCAAGGCCCGCCACCTGCACTGACGACCAAGTCCGTCGCGCCGAGGGCTGCACTGCCGGCCCCACGGCCATGAGGGCCGGTTGGGAGGTGACCCCACCCCCAGGTGTTGGATCATGAAGCACTGCCAGGCGGGAGCCCGAGGCGGACGCGGTCGCGGTGCGCCGACCAGTGACGGCCAGGCAGGCCCTGGCCGATCCGGGAGCAATCCGCAGACACGGTGCGACTGGGCATGGGCCAGCGCGTCAGGCTGGCCGGCGCCGCCGGGCGGAGGTATCCACCCAGCTACGCCGACGTCGTCCCGCTGCTCCCCCACCGTTCAAACAGCGCTGAGCCGCCACAGCAGTCCCCGCGCATTTCCCCTGGACCTGGCATGGTCATGCGGCTTGGGTGAGTTCTGCCTGACCGAACAGCAGGGCGTATCCGGGCGGAAGCTGGGTGAGGATGCGGCCCAGGAGAACGGCGCCGGCCAGGTGGCCGACGACAGCGAGGACGGCTCCGGTGTCCCAGCGGGCGGTCGCGGGGGTGGCCGCTGTGCGGGTGGCCAGGTCCTTGACGAAGCCCCAGCCGGTGAGTGGCTGACAGTCGGGGATCTGGCTTGCGAAGACGTGTGCGGCCTCTGAGGGGAGGCAGGCGGCGAGGTCGACGCGTTCGTTGCCGGTGAGCTGGCGGCCCAGGGCCGCCAGCACGGTGCGCGTGACGTCTTCGGCCCGCTCCCGGGTGGGATACGCGCCTTCGTAGCGGATTCTTTCCACCATCTGCTGAAACGTCATGCCGGGCCGGGCAGCGGTCGATTCACGCAGCGGAAGCATCGGAGGTGGTTGCCTTTCTCGTTCAAGGGCGTTTTAGCCGGCAGGGTGGGCCAACGTTGGCTGGCCTGCCCCGCTAATTTGTGTGAGCGGCGCACGCTCACGGGCTTAGGTGGGTTCGGGATGGCCGAAGAGGAGGTCGTATCCCGGGGGCAGTTGGAGCAGGATGCGGTCGGTGAGGTCCTCGCCGGCCGCATCGGCGGTCACGCTCAGTACGGCGCTGACGTCCCAGGTCGCGGTCTGCTCGGTGGCTCCCTCGATCCACGCCGCAGTCGCTCGCACAAACCGCTCGGGCGAGAGCGGCTCGGTGGCCTGCAGCGGGTTGAGAAGGATCACGGCGAAGGTCTCCGGGAGGCGGGCAGCCAGCTCGGCCCGGACTTCACCCACCAGATGCGCGCCCAGCAGCGCCAGAACGGTGCGTGCGGAGCGTTCGGCTTCCTGGGGGGTGGCGTACTTACCGCTTTCCTGCACGTGGCCGAGGAATGCTTCCCATCGCATGGCCACCACTTCTCCTTCTGCATCGTTGCGCGAAGGACGGAGTGCGGAGGACGGGGCTGAAAGGAGAGGTCGAGGCCCGTCCTCCGCCGTAGGTGCGGTCGGGAGCTGGCTCCTCAGCCGCTGATCTGCCTGTGGTCGGACTCCCCGCCGATTGCGATCTTGCGAGGCTTGGCGCGCTCGGCGATCGGGATGCGCAGTGTCAGCACCCCTGCTTCGTAGTCGGCGGTGATGCGCTCGGTGTCCAGGGTGTCGGCCAGCACCAGCTGCCGGGAGAAGACGCCCAGAGGCCGCTCCGAGAGCTCCATCTGCACGTCGTCCGCCTTCGCGGCCGGGCGGCGCTCGGCCCTGACGGTGAGCATGTTCCGCTCGACGTCGATGTCGATCGCATCCTTGGCGACACCGGGCAGGTCGAGGGCGATCACGTACTCCTCGCCCTCGCGGTAGGCGTCCATCGGCATCGCCGAGGGCCTGGACCAGGTGCCGGTCACCCCCGTCAACTGCTGGGCGAGCCGGTCGAGTTCGCGGAACGGGTCAGTGCGCATCAACATCACGAAACACCTCCACAGGTCTGGCAGAAACTGCCAATGCGCTTCACCTGACACCGTTGTAACATGTCATCCAACCGATGACAAGCGAAACGTCATCCAAAGGGTGACGCGCCTGAGAGGATCTCCATGGCCGCTTCTCCCAAGCGCCGTGCCCCCACCTCGTTCCCCGCCGCCGCGGCAGCGCTGAGCACCATCGACGACGCCGTCCGCGCCGCCCAGACCGGCCAACACCCGCAGGACGGGCAAGCCAGTGGGGACCAGGCCCTGGCCGCGCTCCTCCTCCTGCGTGAACTGCGCGAACAGCTCGCGGAATGGGAACCTGGCCTGATCGAGGCAGCCCGCGCCGCCGGCACCAGCTGGGCCGACCTCGCCCACCCCCTGGGCGTCGCCAGCCGCCAGGCCGCGGAGCGACGCTACCTGCGCGTACGCCCCGGAGCCCCCGGCACCACCAGAGAACAACGCGTACAAGCCACCCGCAGCGACCGCGCCGCCCACCGCACTCTCACCGCCTGGGCCCGGACCAACGCCGCCGACCTGCGACAGCTCGCCGGCCAGATCACCGCCCTCACCGACCTCCCCACCCAGGCCCAGCCGCCGCTGGCCCGCCTCACCGAAGCCCTCGCCGACAACGACGCCGCCCACCTCATCAACCCACTCGCCGACACCCACATCCACCTCAAGGCCGGCCACCCCGAACTGGCAGCACGCATCGAAGCACTCACGCGCCGCACCGGCCGCAGCGACGACCGTTAGCCAAAAGCGCGCCGGCAAGGGAAATCGCAGACCGCGCCGTGAACGCGAGACCATGCCAGCAGGCGACGCTCGCGGGCGCCCGGGTCAAGGACGACAGTTGGGCTCCTGAACTTCCGGCTTGTTGCGGCAACACCCGTCGGCCTGAGTCAGAACCAGGAGGGTCCGGCGTTGACGTACGGGTTCTCCAGGGACGCCGCCTCCTCGTCGGTCAGCTCGAGCGTGAGTGCGTCCACGGCCTGCTGAAGGTGGTGGGAATTGGTAGCGCCCACGATGGGGGCGGAGATCAGCGGGTTACGCCGCACCCAGGCGAGGGCGATCTGGGCCATGGGCACGCCGCGGGTTTCGGCGAGTTGCTGTACGGCATTGATGACGGGTTCGTCGTGCGGATTGTCGAAGGACTGCACGACGTGGTCGGTGGTGGAGCGGGTGCTCTGCTCGCCGACGGGGCGCGCGAGACGCCCCTTGCCATTCGGGGAGTACGGCACAAGTCCCACGCCCATGTCGCCGCACATGGCCATCAGTTCGGGCTCGTCCTGGCGGCGCAGCAGGTTGTACTGGTTCTGCATGGACACGAAGCGGGTCCACCCGCCGAGGTCGGCGGCGTGCTGAAGTTTGGCGAACTGCCAGCCGTACATCGAGGAGACGCCGAGGTAGCGGACCTTGCCAGCCTTGACGACGTCGTGCAGGGCCTCCATCGTCTCCTCGACCGGTGTCTCGTCGTCGAAGCGGTGGACCTGGTACAGGTCGATGTAGTCCGTGCCAAGGCGGGTCAGGGAGGCGTCGACCTTTTCCAGGATCGCCTTACGGGACGGGCCCTCGCCGCCGGGGCCGTCGTGCATCTTGCCGCGGACTTTCGTGGCCAGGACGATGTCCTCGCGGCGGGAGTACTCGCGGATGGCGCGGCCGACGATCTCCTCGGAGGTGCCGGCCTGGTAGACGTTGGCGGTGTCCCAGAAGGTGAGGCCCAGCTCGACGGCCTGCCGGAAGAACGGCGCGGCCTTGTCCTCGGTCAGCGCCCAGGGATGGGCGCCGGGAACGGTCGGGTCGCCGTAGCTCATGCAGCCCAGGGCGAGCTGGCTCACCTTCAGACCGGTGGTACCGAGGCGGACGTATTGCATGGTCATGCTCCTAGGAGGAATTGCTGCCTCACCGGGGCGCCCATCTCGGGGGCGCCCCACTCCAGACCGGCGTCGGTAAGGCCAGTGTTGTTGTCAGTGGGTGGTGTATCCGCCGTCGACGGGGAGCGCGACGCCGATGACGAAGCTGGCGGCCGGGCTGCACAGCCACAGGGCTGCGGCGGCTACCTCTTCGGCTTGGCCGAGGCGTCCGATGGGCTGCTGCTTCATGATCTCGGCCATAGCCTCGGCCTGGCCTTCGAGCATGTCGGCGACCATCGGGGTCTCGATCACGCCGGGGAAGATGGCGTTGATGCGGATTCCCTTGGGGGCGTATTCGACGGCGGCGCTCTTGGTCAGGCCGATCACGCCATGCTTGGAGGCGTGGTAAGCGGCGCGCTCGGGCAGGCCGACCAGCCCGCCCAGGGAAGAGCAGTTGACGATCGCGCCGGAGCCCTGGGTGCGCATCTGGCGCAGTTCATGCTTCTGCGCGGCCCACACGCCGCGCAGATTGACGGCGTTGACGCGGTCGAAGTTCTCGGCCGACTCATCGGGTGCTTTTCAAGGCCGATGCCGAGCGGATGCGCGAGGGCGTGAGGCCGTGGACGTTTGTCGCGAGCGGAGCCCCGTTCCACGAGGACCTCTTGGTGCGGACGGACGCGGCCTCGGTGGAGGCCTGTTTGGCGGTCTGCATTCCCCGATTGCGCGCATTCGGCCTGGTCATCCCGGAGTCTGGGGCATGAGCGAGAGCCACGTGGACCGTCTGGCGAACGGCAACCCCCTCGTCGGCACCTTATGCACCATCCCGGACCCGAGCGTGGTGGAGATGGTGGCTTCCTCAGGGTTCGACTTCGTGTGCATCGACACGGAGCACTCTCCCGTCGGCCGCGCGGGCGTGGAGTCCTTGGTTCGTGCCGTCGATGTCGCGGGCCGGCCCGCGCTAGTACGGGTCGCCGACAACCGCCCCGAGCTGATCGCCGCCGCGCTGGACAGCGGGGCGGCCGGGGTCGTCGTGCCCCGGATCGACACCGCGGCCGACGCGGAGCGGGCGGTGCGTGCCACGCGCTATCCGCCGCTGGGCGAACGCGGCGGTTACCCCGGGCGCGCGTCCTGGTTTAACCAGGACCTGGCCAGCTACATGGCCCGTGCCAACGACGATCTTCTGCTCGTGGCCCAGGTGGAGAACCCGGCCGCCCTCGGCCATGCGGAGGCCATCGCGGCGGTGCACGGCATCGACGCTCTCTACGCCGCTCCCGGTGACCTCTCGGTGGCGATCGGCGCCACAGGGCAGGCGCTGGAGTCCGCGCTGCGCTCGGTGGTGCGGGCGGCTCGGACACACCACCGCACGGCCGGTCTGTTCCAGCTGGATCCCGGCCGCATCGACCAGTGGCACGCCGATGGTGTCGGACTCTTCTTCCTGGCCGCCGACTCGCTGTTCCTGTCCGAAGCGGCCCGCGCTGCCGCCCGCTCGGCACTCAGCCTGCGCGGCTGAGTTGACATCAGCCACGGTGTACTCAGCGTCAACTCAGCCCAGGGCGGCTCGTACGCGGGCATGACGAATCGCCCCCTCCCGCCCGAACGGGGGCGTTGCAGTTCGGGGCTCATGCGTACTGCTGGCGCTGCCGAAGACGGACGCGACGGCAAGGACGACACGGTCCGCTGCGGCAGTGGTCGTCAGGGGCTTGCGGGGACCATCTCCGCAGTGCCCTGGGACCGCGCGGTCTTTCCTGCTTCGAGAGTGCAGGGATCGACGGCTGCGAGCGGTGAGCCGACTCGGTAGGGGCATTCGGGGTCGTCGAGCCGGTTGGGTCGATCATGCGGCAGCAAATGGAAGGTGCGGCGGGCGAAAGGGCCGCTGTCGGCGCTGCGCAGCGCTTTGGGGGTGAGGTTGGTGTAGCCGATGAGTCGGCCGTCGCGCTCGTAGCGCGGCTTGCCCTTGTGGGTGCTGAGCTTGTCGAGGGCCTGGCGGACGTAGTCGAGGTCGGCTCCAGCGCTCCCGGCGGGCCTCCAGCAGCATGGCGACGCCCGGGAAATCCGGCCACTTCGACGGGGGCCACCACGCACGCGAGACCACGCGCTGCGGGACGGACGCGAACGCCTCGAGCTCGTCGGCGACCAGGTGCAGGGCGCGCTCCAGGACCGCATCGAGCAGCCACTCGGGCACGATGGGGAGCTCGCCGAACTCGGACATGGCACTCCCGTCCCTGAAGGGCGAAGCGGCTCTGCTTCGCCGTGCCGTGGTGTGCCACCAGCGTCGTGCCGGGGACGAGTCCCCGGCAACGGCTCTTCCGCCGGGCGGAAGCCGGAGAATGTCGGAGGTCCCTAATCATTGACCTCCACAATTATTGCGCTCTACATTCCACGCATTCGCCGGCACTCCCCGGCGACACCCCCGCCCTCCCTCGGAACCCCCGCAGAACGGAGCGCCTCATCGTGCCTGCACCCTTGCCCCGTACCCTCGCCGCGCTCGGCGCCGCGCTGCTCCTCACCCTCGCGGCCCCGGCCGCCGCCGAGGCCGACATCGCGGAGGCCGCCCGGCACGTGACCGGAACCCTGGCCGATGACGCGACCTGGATCGCGGACGTCCCCGCCCACTGGAACGGAACCCTCGTCCTCTTCTCGCACGGCTTCGGCCCGACTGTCGCCCAAGACGCGCCCACCCCCGCGGTGCGCTCCCAACTCCTTGCCGAGGGTTACGCGTTGGCGGGCTCCTCCTACGATCCGCACGGCTCCATGTGGGCTCTGGAGAGCGCCGAGCGCGACCAGTTCGCCACGCTCGACGCGTTCGCCGCCGCGGTGGCCCGCCCGGCGCGCACCCTCTCCGTGGGGCAGTCGATGGGTGGCCTGGTCAACGCCCGGATCGCCCGCGACGGCGGTGGCCGCGTCGACGGAGCGCTCGGCATGTGCGGCCTGGTCGCCGGCGGCACCGACCTCGACACCTATCAGCTCAACACGGAGTACACGCTCGCCAGGCTGCTGCTGCCCGGGCAGGAGGTCCGGCTCACCGGGTTCGCCGACGCGGCCGAGGCGTCGGCCACCGCGGACCGGCTCACCGCGGCCGTGACGTCCGCGCAGGGCACGGCGGAGGGCCGGGCCCGCATCGCGCTCGCCGCCGCATACCTCAACCTGCCCGCCTGGTCGTCCGGCGCGAAGCCCCCTGCACCGCACGATGCGGTGGCGCAGGAGGAGCAGCAATACGCGTGGTTGGCCCAGGGCCTGCTGACGTTCATCGAGGGCGGCCGGTACGCGATGGAGCAGTCGGTGGGCGGCAACAACTCGGGGAACGCCGGCACCGACTACGCCGCCCTGCTGGCCCGCTCCGAACACGCCCCACAGGTACGGGAGTTGTATCGCGCCGCGGGGATCGACCTGCGCACCGACCTCGACGTGCTCGCGGCAGGGCCCCGGACGGTGGCCGATCCGGCCGCGGTGGCCGCCGCGCGGCGCACCTCGTCGGCGGGGCAGGGCCTCGGTGTACCGCTGCTCGACGTGCACACCGTCGCCGACAACCTCGTACCCGTGGAGCAGGAGAACGCGTTCGCGGACCGGGTGAGGGCGGGCGGGGACGGGGCCCTGCTGCGGCAGGCGTACGTCGCGCGCCCCGGGCACTGCACCTTCACTACCGCGGAGACCGTCGCCGCGGTGCACGCGATCGACCGCAGGGTCGCCCTCGGACGCTGGGACGGCGCCGAGCGGCCCGCGGCCCTGCAGCATGCCGCGCTCGGACTGCACCTGGGAGACGCCGCGTATGTCCCGTACCGGCCGGGCGAGTTGAACGGCGCGGCCCGCTCCCACTGAACCGTTCCCCGAACCTTCGACCAAGGGATATCCCATGCCCGCACGAAGAATCACCGGCCGCTTCACCGCCGGAACCCTGATCGCCGGATGTCTCGCGGTCTGCCTCGCCCAGATCGGCATCGCCCTTCCCGCCACCCTCAACGGCCTGTTCCAGGAACATCTGCACCCGGTCGGCTCCCAGCTGACCTGGATATCCGACGCGTTCTTGCTCCCCGTCACCGTCCTGGAACTGACCTTCGGCGTCCTCGGCGACCTCTTCGGGCGCAAGAGGCTGCTCGTCGGCGGCGCCGTGCTGCTCGGCATCGGCGAGTCGGTGGCCGCCGCCAGTGAGGGGGTGCATCAGCTCTGGGCGGGGCAGGCGCTGGCCGGGCTCGGCGCGGCGGCGCTGTTCCCCACCTCGCTGGCGATGATCGCCGCGGGCAGCACCACCGCGGCGAGCCGGACCCGCGCCATCGCCCTGTGGGCGTCCAGCCTGTCCGCGGGCGGCTTCCTCGCCCCGCTGCTCGGGGGCATCACCGGGAACTACGGCTCCTGGCGGTGGGCCTTCGTCGTGGTGACGGGCATAGCGGCGGTGAGCGCCCTCACCAGCCTGCTGCTCGCCCACGACTCTCATGCGCCCGAGGGCCGTTCGCTGGACATCGGCGGCCAGATCACCATCGGCGTGGGGGCGTTCGCCCTGCTCTACGGGGTCATCCAGGGACCGATGGACGGCTGGGGTTCCGTGCCCGTGGTGACCGCCTTCCTGGTCGCCGTCGTCTTCCTCGGCCTGTTCGTCGTCGCGGAACGGCGGACGCGCTCACCGCTGCTGCGCCTCGACCTGTTCGCCGACCGGTCGTTCGCGGTGGCCTCCGTCGTCACCGTGGTGGGCATGTTCGCCTTCCTGGGCACCGCGTACGCCGCCAGCATCCGGCTCGGCCCGATCCAGCACCAGAGCCCGCTGCGCACCGCGTTCGCCTTTCTGCTGCTCAACGGCATCACCCCGTTCCTCACCCCGCTCACCACACGACTGCTCACCCGTGTGGCGCCGCGCCTGCTGCTCGCCGGGGGCCTGGCGCTGATGGCCGCGGGCGACTTCGCGGCCGCCGCGCTGCGGGTGACCGACCGGGCCCTGCCGTCGCTGATCCTGCCGCTCGGCCTGGTCGGGGTGGGCTTCGCCTTCACCGTCTCCTCCGTCACGGCGACCGCCGTCAACGCGGCCCCCGCCCACCTCGCGGGCATGGCCAGCGCCTCGACGAACCTGCTGCGCGACTTCGGCTTCACACTTGGTCCCGCGGTCATCGGCGCGGTGGCACTCAGCCGGGCGGCGTCCCGCCTCGACGGCGCGATCGGTACGTCGGACCTGGCGCCGGGCGCGAAGGCGGCGGCCGGGGAGGTCCTCGCCGAGGGCGGGCCGCTCGCCCTGAACTCGGTACCGGCCGGCTCCCCTCCTGGGGCGGCGGGACCCTACGCCCTCGCGGCGCTGGGCCACGGCTACTCAATCGGGTTCGTGGTCTGCGGCGGAGCCGCGGCGCTGTCGGCGCTCCTCGTGCTCGTCGCGCTGCGGCGCCGGAAGGGCACGGACACAACCGCGCGGGACGCCGACGGTTCGGCCGCCACCGCCCTGCCGGACGTCGGCGCGGTCTCTCCCTGACTCCTCAGGGCCGCCAGCCCAGCGCGCGCGAGATACCGCGCCCCGCGAGTCGTACGGCCGGGATCAGCGAGTGCGGCTGTGTCCCGGCCGAGGGGACCACGAGCGAGACCGCGGCCACGACGTCGCCCCCAGGCCCGCGCACGGGCGCGGCCACCGAGACCGCGTCGTCCGTGATCTGACGGTCGGCCACCGCGCAGCCGGTGCGCCGCACCTCGGCCAGGGCGCGGCGCAGCCGGACGGGGTCGGACAGGGTGTGCGGGGTGAAGGAGGCGAGCGGCCGGTCGCAGACCTGGTCCTGGAAGGTCCTGGCACTGTGGGCGAGGAGGACGAGTCCGACGCCCGTCGCGTGCAGCGGCCAGCGCGCCCCGACGCGGCTGCGCACGCCGACCGCGTGGCGGCCGGAGAGCCGCTCGATGTAGACGACGTCGAGGCCGTCGCGCACCGCGAGGTGCACGTTCTCGTGGGTCGCCTCGTCGGAGTGAGAATGACATGACCCTTCGTCACTCATGCCAGCAACGAGTGAGCACCACCCGTCAACGTCAACGACCAGATCGCTGCGCCTGCGCCACTGACACTCAGACGACGACGTTCAACTGACACTCCCGAGGCCGACGACGACCGGTAAGTCGATCGGCTCCGGCGCGTTGGTGCTGAGGCTCAAGAACTCTCACGGGTTTCGGTGTTCACCGGTGTGCGCGGAAGAACTCGGTGAGGTCGTGCGCGAGGAGCTCGGGTTCTTCGTGGGCGGCGAAGTGTCCGCCACGGGGCATGCGGGTGTACCTCGTGATGTTGTACGTGCGCTCGGCCCAGCTGCGGGGCGGCTGGGTGAGGTCGGCTGGGAACAGGGCGAGGGCCGTGGGCACGTTTACCCGCTCCACCCGCCTCGTCAGCCGCTGGGCGTATTCGTAGTAGGGCCGGAAGGAGGTCGAGATGGTGTGGGTGAACCAGTAGAGCGACGCCTGCGTGAGGAGGAAGTCGTCGCTGAACCGGGACGACAGGTCACCACCGCAATCGCTCCACGCACGGTACTTCTCGACGATCCAGGCAAGCAGCCCGGTCGGCGAGTCGGCCAGACCATAGCTCAGCGTGAGAGGGCGGGTGCTCTGTTCGTGCAGGTACCCGCCCTCTTCCGCGGACCACCCCGCGACGGAATCGAGGTACTCCTGCTCCTCTGGGGTGACACCGGCCGCGTCGTAGGCGACCGGACTGGCGATCGCCATCAGATGGATGCCCACCAAGGCCTCGGGGTGAGCCTCGCCGAGCCGGGAGGTGATGCCGGCACCCAGGTCGCCCCCGTGCGCGGCGTAGCGGGCGAAGCCGAGTTCGTCGTGCATGAGCCGGTGCCAGATCTCATGTGTCTGCGGCTGCTTCGCGAGCGAGGGCCGCTGAGGTGAGAAGGCGAATCCGGGCAGCGAGGGGACGATGACAGTGAACGCGTCGGCGGCGTCACCCCCGTACCGCGAAGGCGTGGCCAGCCGGCGGGCGAGGGTGGTCATTTCGATGAAGGAACTGGGCCACCCGTTGGTCAGGACGATCGGCAGGGAGCCGGGGTGTTCGCCGTCGAAGCGCAGGTAGTGGACGGGGGTTCCGTCGATGTCTGCGAGGTGAGACGGCAGGGCGTTGATGGTGGCTTCGTGGGTACGCCAGTCGTAGTCGGAGGCCCAGTATGTGACGAGGCGTCGTAGTTCGCCGGAGTCGGTGCCGGTCTCCCAGCCGGTGGCGGGCCAGGGGGTCGGCCAGCGTGTGTTGAGCAGCCGTGAGCGCAGCTCGTTCAGCTCGGCCTCGGGGACGGCGATCACGGGCGCGTGGCGGGTCATAGGAGTCTCCAAGGTTTCGTTCTCACATGACAGCGGTGCGTGCCTGGGCGCCGGAGCCGCTCTGCGTGCGCTTTTCGGGGGACCGGCGGGTGGTACCTGCTATCACAGCGGACAGGGCCATGAGGATTGCGATGACGAGCAGGGCGTGCCCGACGGTGGTCTGGTTTGCGAGGAATCCGATGAGGGGCGGTCCGCCGACGAAGCCGCAGTATCCGATAGAGGTGATGACGCTGACGCGGCCGGCGGTACGAGCGGGCTCGTCGGCCCCGGCACTCATGCTGATCGGAAAGCCGAGCGCCGCACCCATCCCCCAGAGCAGACTTCCCGCGAACGCCAGTCCAGTGGACGGCCCAAGCGCGAAAAGGGCGACGCCGGTGGCGGTGACGGCGGCGGCTGTCCGAAGGACAGTGACCCGTCCGAACCGGTGGAGGACCGCTGGCCCGAGCCAGCGGCCGGCGGTGAGCGCGGTGAGGAACGAGGCGTACGCCAGCGTGCCGATCGTGGCGGTGACGTGGTGACGGTCGATGACCGAGACGCTGACCCAGTTACTGCCCGCCCCTTCCGCGACCGCGAAGGCCAGTGCGACGAGCCCGACCGCCACGGTGCGCGGTTCTCGCCACGCGCCCAGACCCGAGCGGGACATTTTCACCGGCGGTGGCACTGCGGTGGGGTGCGCGGCGTGCTCAGGAAGGAAGTGCCGTGTCACCGCGGGTATCGTCCCGGCGATGACCGCTGCGACCACGGCCACATGGATGCTTACCGGGACCCGCAGCGCGGTCATCAGCACACCGACCGCGGCACCGGCGACCGTACCGAGGCTGAACGCGGCAAAGAAGCGTGGCATGACGGGACGGCCGAGCTGCCGTTCGACGGACGCGGCGTGCACGGTCATCGCGACATCCCAGAAGCCCGTAGCCGCGCCGAGCAGGAACAGTCCGGCCACCAGCAGGGATGTTGAGAAGGGGTATCCGAGCGCGATGACGCCGAGGCTCGCGCTGACGAGCAGTGCCACGGCGGTGATGGCCTGGCGGGGGCCGATGCGTGTGACGACAGGTCCCGACAGGGGCAGCACGATCACGCCGCCGACGGCGATGGTGAGCAGCAGGAGTCCCAGTGATGCCGGGTCGAGGTGCAGCTGCGTGCGGATCTGGGGGAGCCGGGAGGACCACGTCGATCCGGCGAGCCCCAGACCGGCGAAGACCGCGTAGGTTGCCCTCGCACCGGCCGTCACCTCTCGGCCTGTTGGCGCCGTCAGGACGGCTGCAGACGCTCTGGTCACGATCCCGGCCGGCCGGCTGGGCCGAGAGTCTGGTCGATCGCGTCCCGCGTCCTCTCGCGCGACTCCGGCGCGGTTGTGAGCAGAGCATGCATGATCATTCCCTCAAGCAGGGCGTCCAGGCGGGCGGCGCTGTCCGGGCCGGTGAAACGGGCCAGAACAGTGCGGCTGTCCGCCGTCCATTCCTGCGTCAGGGCTCGCAGTCCGGGGTTGCGGAGCGCCGCCAGGTGCAGCTCGAAGCCGAGGACCGCACTGCGGTGCCTAGCAGGACCTCCGTGGACGAGATCGACCAGGACCTCCACGAATTGCTCGTGCGTCTCGACGCTCTGGAACAAATTCTCGAACACCGCGGACTGCAGCTCGACATGCCGGGCGAACGCCTGCGTCTGGAGATCGGTCAAGCTGGCGAAGTGATAGGTGATCGACCCGAGCGGCACGCCGGCCCGGGCAGCGATGTGCCGATGCGTCGTCCCGGCCACCCCATGATCCGCAATGACGTCGAGAGTGGCGTCCAGGATGTGCGTCTTCCGGCCGGGGTCGTTGCGACGGGTCCGCCGCCCACCACCTGATCCACCGGAGGCCCGGCGCTCACCGCCGACCGCTTCCTTGGCCGTTTCACCTTCGGGAGGCTCCGCCGACGGCGGTTCGATGTGCACCATGCGTACAAACGTACAAGCCTTAAGAACAGATGTACAAATCAATGGATGCTCACAGCCGCCACGCCGCGGCATCACACCTGCACCTTCGGCATGCACACAACCGGCCGTTCGCCATGGTCTGCGGTCCGGACGGCTACCCTCACGCTCGCCTCAGCCCCGCCTGGCCGAAGGAAGCACTGCGACTTCCGGTTGGGCGCACTCGACATCCACATCGGCAGCCACCACACGATCCAAGCTCCGCCAGCGGCCGCCCCGGATCAGCGCCTGCTGTCACCCGGCGCGAGCAGGCTGGTGACTTCGGCGATCGCCTCCGGGGAGGGATGGAAGTACTTCCGTACGTTCTCGGGCTTCTTGTGCCGGGACTTCGCCATCAGCATCAGCAGGCTCGCCCCCGCCTCGCCGAGGTGCGTGAGCCCGGAATGCCGCCACTCGTGCAGATCCCAACCCGTGCCACTTTTGCCGCCGAGGGCGGTGTGCTCGTCCAGCAACATGCGGGCCTGCCCGTACGACAGCCGGACCAGCCCGGTGTCCGGGCACACGTCGCGCGGCGCGAGGACCTTGCCTGGGCCCGGCCTGCGGTGGGTGACGAACACCGACCCGCGCGTACGGCCCTTGAGCAGGCGGGGCAGCAGCCGGGCGGTGCCCGCGTCCCAGTACACGGTCTCCAGCACGAAGTCCTCGCGCATCGCGCCGCGGCGCCGGGTGCCCGGCCGGGCGCCCTTGGCCTTCACCGGGGCCCGGCGCCCGGCGAGGTCCAACTCCTCGATGTTGACTCCGAGGATCTCCTCCGACCGCGCGACCGTTTCGTAGAGCATCCGCCACAGGGTCTTCTCCCGGAGATGGACATTGCGGCGGGCGATCAGCCGGTCGATGGCCATCTTCGAGCGGGCCGGGGTCTCAGAGTCCGGCGGAGTCATCCGCTTCGCCCACGCCGGCACCTTCGGGCCGTTGTGCCCGTACTCGCCGCACCAGCCCAGCCACGACAGCACCGACGCCCGCCGGGCGTTCCAGGTGTTGACCGCCGCCTCGCCCCACAGCTCTTCGAGGGCGCCGCCGATCTCGTCGTCCGCGATCGTGGCGAGCGGGCGGGCCTCGCCGAGCCATTCGGCAGTCTTGCCGACCCCGATCCCTTAGTTGCGGACCGTGTTCGCGTTGCCGAGCGAGTCGAGGAACGCATCCGCCGCGCTCCGTACGGTCAACGCCTTCCCGGCGGGCAGTCGTACGAGCGTCGGCACTGCTTCCCCTCTTGCCGCAGAGAACAGGGCCTCTTCACGCACGGCCCCCGAGCCGTTCCCGCAGGTCGCGGTCGGCCGTCCCGCAGATAATAGGGCGTTATCTGCGGGAAGACTTCAAATCGCATTCGCTGCCGATGCTCCGTCAGCCGCCCACCAGGGGTGACGAGGGCTTAGACGGTGTCCTACATGGTGAGTTTGAGGAGCCGTTTGTAGCAGCAGAGGGCTGCGGCGAGGCCGAGAAAGGCCAGATAGTTGGCGGGTTGGCGCTCGTAACGAGGGCTGAGTCTGCGGTAGCCCGTGAGCCACGACATCGTCCGCTCGATCACCCACCTGCGGCGCCCTAATCGTTCGCTGGACTCGACACCCTTGCGGGCGATGCGGACCCCGATGTGCTTGCCCCAGAGCCATCGCCGCAGGTGAGGGATGTCGTAGGCCTTGTCGGCGTGAAGGCGTTGTGGCTTGAAGTAGCGTCCGCGGTAGGGGTCATGTCTCGTTTGGTGACCTGCGACCATGGGTTTCAGCGCGAGGCTGTCGTGGACGTTGGCGGCGGAGAGACCAACGATGAGGGGCAGCCCGTTCGCGTCCGACAGGATGTGCATCTTGGAACCCGGCTTGCCCCGGTCCACGGGGCTCGGACCTGCGTGTTCGCCCCCTTTTTTGCCCGCACGTGCGCGGAGTCCAGCACGACACGGGAGACATCGACGAGGCCGGCATCGTCCAGCCGGTGCACAACCGCCTCGTGCAGCCGACCCCACACACCGGCTCTCGACCAGATCATGAACCGCCGGTGCACCGTCGACTTCGACACCCCAAAACACGGCGGCAACGCCCGCCAGGCGCAACCGCTGACCAGTACGTAGATGATCGCGGCGAACAGCGTCTCATCAGGCGTGTTCTGCTTTCCGCCACCCTGCGGCCGCACCCGATCCGCCGGAATCAACGGCCTGGCGATCTCCCACAGCCCGTCTGGAACAATCCAACTCCACGTCCCCTGACCCATGTTGAGGAGCACTACCCAGCCTCACCATGTAGGACACCGTCTAATACTCCAGTCAGATTTGGTGTCCTGAGCTGGCTCTTTTCCGGTAGTGGCATCGTTGGGCGATGGCTTGGTGGCGTCTGCGCCAGCGGGACCATCTCAGGGCATGCTGACGCTGGTTGAGTTCGGGTCTGGGGTGGGGCAGCAGAGTGTCCAGGAGCCGTCGGATTTCCGCCACGGTGAGGGAGACGAGGCTGGTCGGTTCGTTTCTGCGGTTTCCCGGTGGGCCTCTTGGGCAGCCAGGGCGGTCAGGAAGGCATGCGCGAGCATGGCCAGGGTGATGTGCCGATACCAGCCCGGATAGCGGCGGACCTCGTACTCGTCCAGGCCGCACTCGTTCTTCGCGGCCTGGAAGCATTCCTCGACTGCCCACCGACTGCCGGCGATCCGGGCGAGTTCGTCGATCTCGATGCCGACGGGTGCGTGGGCAAGGTAGTAGGCAATCTCGGTGGGGTCGGACAGGCTGTGGCGGGCCAGCACCCAGCGATTATGGGTCGGCGGATCTGAGTCGAAAATGATGTTGGCGGGCAGTTTCGCCGCGGCCCAGTCATAGACGCGCGGGCCCTTCGCCCCGTCACCGCAGGACAGCCGCTGCCAGGCATCGGCGGGGGCTTCGTCGATGAGCTGGTCGATGCGCCAGCAGCCGGCTAGGGACTTGATCTGCTGGGACTTGGGCACCGCAACCACGTAACCGAGGCCGAGCTGCTCGAGCAGGCGGCGGAAGTTCCAGTCCTGCCCATAAGCCTCGTCCGCGGTCACCCAGGCGGCCGGGAGGCCCGCGGCCAGGCAGCGGCGCACGATCTCCCGGGCCAGCTCGCCCTTGGTGGCAAAGCCGCGTTCATCAGGGATTTTCGCTGCCCGGCACCGCTCGCGGTCGGAGGTCCAGGCTTTCGGTAGGTAGAGCTCCCGGTCCACCAGGGCCCGGCCCGAGCTGGTGGCGTAGGCGGCGAACACGCCGATCTGACAGTTGTCGATCTTGCCCGAGGTTCCGGTGTACTGCCGGCCCACCCCGGCCGAGGTGGTGCCCTTCTTGACGAACCCGGTGTCATCGATGATCAGCACCCCGCCCGGGCCGAGCCGCTCGGCGACATAGTCCCGCACGTCGTCGCGAACGGCATCGGCGTCCCAGCGGGCACCGTTCAGCAGGTGCTGCAGGCCCGCCGGATCACGGTGGCCGGCCCACTCGGCCAGCTGCCAGCCGTTCTTCCGCCCGACCGGCGCCATGAGTCCCCGCACGTAGTCACGCATCCGCCACCGCAGATCCGCCCGCCCGAACCGGCCCGCCACCCGAGCCAAAACCGACTCCAACTCGGCCTTCCAACAATCGACTTCAGGTATCACGTCCATACCCGAACAACGACAAACAGCAGCTCAGGACACGAAATCTCACTGGAGTACTAAGGGCCCAAGCCAGCCAGGAGCGGGGCAGGATGAGTGAGATCATTGAAGGCCGCCTGGAGCGCCTCCACACTCCACAGCCCTAGGCTCACATCGCTTGACTGAAGATCCGGAAGCCCCGGGCCCGCCCAGCGCGTTGAAGCATGAGCAGCAGAGTGGCCAAGTGTGGCGCACAGTCACAAAAATTCCGATCTTGTCGACCCCGGCGACTCGCCCAAAACATCGAACACGCGCTCTACTGAAATCTATGAGCACCATCGCACCGCACACTCTGACCGAACGGCAGCGCCGCATCGTCGCGTGCGCTCGTGAATGGGACGCGCCGGATTCGACCTCCTCCGCCACCGCATCCTCCTGCCCTGACAGACACTCGGTGTCACCACCGACTACGGGCCAGACCCAAGCGAGCGGTGTAACTGGGCTTGGTGTGGCTAGAGTTGGCCTGCGGTGAGGCGGCCGTCGAAGGCCAGGTCGAAGGCGTTCATGGCACCCTTCCAGCGTATGGTCCAGTGTTTGCGGCCGGCGCCGGTCGGGTCGAGGCTTCCTGGACCCGCTGGTCCAGCCCGTCCTCGCGCCAGCCGCTCTCCTTCGAGGGGCGTCGAAGTGTTGGCTGCCGGCAATGGTCCTGTGACCAGCACAGACGTGTACGCGCGGACGAGCCGGATCTCGCCGCGCTGGCGGCCCTCCTGGTCGACCGCACGCGCGCTGCATTCTGTCTCGTGCTGTTGGACGGCCGCGCGTGAACGGCGACTGAGCTGGCCCGCCTTGCCGGTGTCGCCCTGTCCACCGCGACGAGCCATCTGAACCGGTTGGTGACCGGCGGGCAGCTGGCCGAGGAGCACGAGGGCAGGCACCGCTATGTCTGGCTCGCTGACCCGGGCATCGCCGAGATGATCGAGGGGCTTGCCGCCTGGGCGCCCCATCGCCAGGTGCCGGTGCGTTCCCTCACCGCGGCGCGTCGGCTCCGCGCGCTCGCCCTTGCCCGTGTCTGCTACGACCACTTGGCGGGCTCCGTGGCCGTCGCGATCACCGACGCGATGACCACCGAAGGGTTCCTATCCTGGGACTACGGGCTGACGCTCACTGCCTCGGGAGCCCGCTGGCTCAGAGAGCTGGGCATCGTCGACGAAGCGCCCGGATCGTCGCCCCGACCGCATGTGCGTACGTGCGTCGACTGGACCGAGCAACGGCTCCATCTGGCGGGTGGTGTGGGAGCTGCCGTCTTCCGTCACGCCGTCGAGGAGTCGTGGCTCGTCCATGCGCACGACACACGTGTGGTGCGGCTGACGGACGACGGCGGAGCGCTCTTCGCCTGCACCCACGGCTGCCGGACACGACACTGCCCGCCGACTGAGGTCCACCCGTCGTACGGCCTGCCGCCGGAGCACCACCGTGTGACCCGCCGAGTGGTCGCCAGGCGAATCGTCACCGGGACAGTGCAGTTCGACAGGTGCTGTGGCCGTTGCGACATGGCTGCACTGACACTCCCGGGCGCGAGGCTCTGATCAGCCGCAGCGCACTGGCTGCGGCACACCGTGAAGGAGTCATCACATGGGCCGATACGACCTCGCCCTCATCGGATTCGGGGGCGTCAACCGCGCGCTGGCCGAGCTCATATCTCAGCGTGGGGACAGCCTCGCCGAGGAGCTGGGCTTCGCCCTGCGCGTCGTGGCGATCACCGACCTGCGGGCCGGTTCCCTGGTCGACGCCGACGGCATCGACCTGGCTCCGCTGCTGGCGGCCGAACCTGGTGAGCTGAAGTTCGCCGGTCTACCCGGCGGCAGTGCCGACCCGCGCAACGAGTGGGTGATCCGCGAGGTCCCGGCCGACATCGTCGCCGAGGCGACGTTCACCAACCCCACCGATGGCGAACCCGCCCTCTCCCATGTGCGCTGGGCTCTAAAGGCCGGCAAGCACGTGTGCACCACCAACAAGGGGCCGGTCGCGCTCGCCGCCAGTGAGCTCAAGCTGCTGGCCGCCGATCACGGTGTCGGTTTCGAGTTCGAGGGCTCGGTGCTCAGCGGGACTCCGATCCTGCGCACCGCCCAGCGGATGTTCGGCGGCCTGGAGATCACTGGTGTCCAGGGCATCATGAACGGCACGTCGAACTACATCCTCGGACGGCTCGAGGAAGGCATCGACCTGTCGGCGGCCATCGTGGAGGCCCAGGAGCTGGGATACGCCGAGGCCGATCCCACCGCCGACATCGAGGGCCACGACGTTCAGCTCAAGGTGATGATCCTTGCTAACGAGATCCTCGGCGCCGATCTGTGCCGCGAGGACGTGTTCTGCGAGGGCATTTCCAAGATCACCCCGGAGGACGCGCGGGACGCCGTGTCGAAGGGGCTGCGCTGGAAGCTGGTCGGTTCGGCCACCCGCCGGGCGGACGGCACCGTCGACGCCCGCGTGGCTCCTCTCGCGCTGCCGGGCCACCACCCGCTCGCGGGAATCTCCGGACCAGTCAACGCGGTCGCCTTCCACACCGACCTCCTCGGCACCGTCACCGTGTCGGGACCCGGCGCCGGCCGCATCGAGACGGCCTACGCCCTGCTGTCGGACATCATCGCCATCCACCAGCGCCACCACGCGGACGACGACACCGCCCCCCTGCCCCGTGTTCTTCAGGAGACCCACCGTGGCTGACACCGTTGTGTCCCCCCGTATCGAGTTCGTCACCGGCATGGAGCCCGTGCACAACCCCTACACCGGCGAGGTCATCACCGCCGTGCCCACCGACGACGCAACCGCAGTCGGCGCCATCCTGCAGCAGGCCAGGGCCGGCCGCCGCATCGCAGGCGCCCTGTCCCGCGCCACCCGGGCCTCCATCCTGGAGCGCACCGCCCGGCTGGTCGAGCGGCGGGCCGAGTCCTTCGCCGAACTGATCGTCAACGAGGCGGGCAAGACCATCACCCAGGCCCGCAAGGAGGTCGCCCGCGCCGTCAACACTCTCGCGCTGTCCGCGGCCGAGGTCCGGCGCAACGCTGGCGAGGTCATCCCCTTCGACTCCTACGAGGGCTCCGAGAAGCGGCAGGGCTGGTTCACCCGCGAACCCCTCGGCATCATCGCCGCCATCACCCCGTTCAACGACCCTCTCAACCTGGTCGCCCACAAGCTGGGCCCGGCCGTCGCCGGCGGCAACGCAGTCATCCTCAAACCGTCTGCTCTCACCCCGCTGTCCGCGATGCGCCTGGTCAACACCCTCGTCGAGGCCGGGATGCCAGAGGAGATCGTCACGGTCGTCAACGGCAGTGCCGATGTCGGGGCCGCAATCGTCAGCGCCCCCGATGTGCGCATGGTGTCGTTCACCGGAGGGTTCGCCACCGGCGAGGCCATCTCCCGCTCGGCCGGCCTGAAGAAGTTGGCCATGGATCTCGGCGGCAACGCCCCGGTCATCGTCATGGACGACGCGGACCTGGACGAGGCGGTGGCGTCGTGCGTCTCCGGTGCGTTCTGGGCCGCGGGCCAGAACTGCATCGGCACCCAGCGGATCCTGATCGCGGCCGAGGTGTACGAGTCCTTCCGCGATGCCTTCGTCGCCGGCACGAAGGCGCTGCGCGTGGGGGACCCGTTCGACGAGCGCACCGACGTCGGCCCCATGATCACCGAGGAGGCCGGGCGTGCCACCCGGATGAAGGTCGATGCCGCGGTGGCCCAGGGAGCCGTGCTGCTGTGCGGCAACGCGCTGAACGGCTCCCTGTATACGCCGACGGTCCTGGAAGACGTCCCGGCCACCTGCACCATCTGGCAGGAGGAGGCATTCGCTCCGGTCGTCGTACTCCAGCCGTTCGCTTCCTTCGAGGACGCCATCGAGCAGGCCAACGCCATCGACTACAGCCTCCACGCGGGCATCTTCACCTCGCGTCTGGACCGGGCGCTGTCCGCGGCCCGGCTGCTGGAAGCCGGCGGAGTGATGATCAATGACTCGTCCGACTACCGGTTTGACGCGATGCCGTTCGGCGGGTTCAAGTACGGGAGCATGGGCCGCGAGGGCGTGCGCTTCGCCTTCGAGGAGATGACCCAGCCTAAGGTCGTCTGCGTCAACCACCTGGACGATGTACGGTGACCGGCTTCCGCATGGAGTGCGACTCCCTGGGGACCCTCCCGGTCCCGGCTGACGCTTACTGGGGGGTGCACACCGCCCGGGCACTGGAGAACTTCCAGGCCAGCGGCATCCCGCTGGCTGCCCACCCGTCCCTGGTCCAGGCGTTGGCCATGGTCAAACGTGCTGCCGCCCGGGCCAACGGGGAGATTGGCGCGCTGGAGCCGGACACCGCCGGGGCCATCGAGGCCGCCTGTCAGGCCATCGAGGCCGGCCGCCACCATCAGGAGTTTCCGGTCGATGTCATCCAGGGCGGCGCCGGCACCAGCACCAACATGAATGCGAACGAGGTCATCGCCAACCTCGCTCTGGAGCATCTGGGTTTCGAGCGGGGCCGCTACGACGTGGTCTCCCCGCTCGACCATGTCAACCGCTGCCAGTCCACCAACGACGTCTACCCCACCGCGCTGCGGCTTGCCGTCAGTACCGCCTTGGGCGGGCTGCTGGCCGAACTGGCCTCGCTCGCGGACACGTTCGCGGCCAAGGGAGACGAGTTCGCTCATGTGGTGAAGGTGGGCCGCACCCAGCTGCAGGACGCCGTCCCGATGACCCTCGGTCAGGA
Source organism: Streptomyces sp. NBC_01445 (assembly GCF_035918235.1). Lineage (NCBI taxonomy): Bacteria > Bacillati > Actinomycetota > Actinomycetes > Kitasatosporales > Streptomycetaceae > Streptomyces > Streptomyces sp. NBC_01445. The sequence continues at coordinate 225,265 of NZ_CP109486.1, forward strand.
GTTCGCCGCCTTCGGCGTGACCCTGGGCGAGGATGTGGCCCGTATCCGCGAGGCTCTGCCGCTGCTGCACGAGATCAGCCTCGGCGCCACTGCCATCGGAACCGGCATCACCACGGAACCCGGGTATGCCGAGGCAGCCGTACGGCACCTGGCCGCTCTCACCGGGCTGGACCTGAAACCGGCCTTCGACCTGGTCGAGGCGACCTCCGACACCGGCGCCTTCCTGCTCGTGTCCGGTGTCCTGAAGCGGTCGGCGATCAAGTTGTCGAAGATCTGCAACGACCTGCGCTTGCTGTCCAGCGGCCCGCAGAGCGGTCTTGCCGAGATCGTGCTGCCGCCCCGCCAGGCGGGCTCGTCGATCATGCCGGGCAAGGTCAACCCTGTGATCCCAGAGATGTTCAACCAGATCTGCTACGCGGTGGCCGGCGCCGATGTTTCCATCACGATGGCGGCGGAGAACGGGCAACTCCAGCTCAACGCCTTCGAGCCGCTGATGGGGCACCTACTGCTGACCTCGATCCAGTGGCTCACGCGGGGCTGCTCGGCCCTGCGCTCGCACTGCGTGGCCGGGATCACCGCCAACGAGGAGCACCTAGCCCGGCAGGTCGCCCGGTCCGTGGGCTCGGTTACAGCCCTGACCCCGTACATCGGCTACACCGCGGCTGCCCGGATCGCGAAGCAGGCTCTGGAGACCGGGGCAGACGTGGCGGACCTCGTGGCCCAAGCTGGGCTGCTCGACCGGGACCAGGCGACCAAGCTGCTCAGACCCGAGCCGCGGAACCCTTCCTTCGTCGCAGGCGGTTGACACCCTTGAGCAGGGATCAGCACCGTGACGGCGTCACGGACATCGGGCATCTGGGCCGTGACTTCCCGGATGCCCTTACGCGTTCCAGCAAGGCGGCTTCGCGCCGCAGCAGACGTCGAAGCCGCCGCTGACGACCTCGCGAGCAGACCGGCTCCTGGACACGTCCACGGAGCGCCTCACATCGCACCGGCTTGTCGAGGCCAGCAGACCGGTCACCGCCGCCTGGTACATCCCGCTCTTCGCAGTCAGCAATGCCGGAGGAGTCGGCCCTCCTTGCGCTCCGCATCCGATGCCATGCCCCCTTCCCACCCCATGAAGGATTGATTCCCATGCTCGACTCTCTGGTGGCCAAGACCGTCGGTCCTGTGCTGTCACTCGTCCGCATCGTCCTCGGTGTCCTATTCGCCTGTCACGGCGCAGCATCGCTGTTCGGTGTGTGGGGCGGGGCGGCCGGCACCCACGGCGGCACGGTGCCGTTCGACTCCTGGCCGGACGGGTGGGCGGCGGTCATCGAAATAGTCTGCGGTGGCCTGGTGGCTCTGGGCCTGTTCACCCGGCTGGCGGCGCTGGTCTGCTCTGGCTCGATGGCCTATGCATACTTCGTCGTGCACCTGGCGGCGGGCCTTCTGCCGATCGAGAATGACGGCGAGCCGGCCGCACTGTACGCCTGGGCCTTCCTGCTGGTCGCCGCGCTGGGGTCCGGGCCGTGGGCTCTCGACCGGCTGCTGGCAATCGAGCGGGCACCGCAGGCCGGGGCGCTCGAGCGTCAGGCAACCGTGGACGCCTGACACGTCATAAAGCTCGGGTCTCACCGATGCCTGACAGTGAACCCCGAGCAACCAGCAGAATCAGTGGTCTCACCGGGTGGGGGTGCTCCAAGCATGCTCACTGTCGTCGCGATGCTCGAGGCGTTCGCGGCCGCACCCCCGCCCGGCTAAACCCTGCCTCGTCGAGGCCGGTTGACGCCCCTGTACCAGGCATCAGCGCCGTAGTCGCGTCGCGTACGCGAGGCATCCGAGCCATGTCGCCCCGGCAGCCTGGTCGCGCTTCCGCGAGGGGCACTACCGGCTCACCACGCCCGCCGAGCAGAACACCGACGCTCCCCTGCCCCTCGCCCCGGGCCCCAGGCCCCAGGCCCACTCTCGACCAACTCCCCCTGGAGACTCCATGTCCACCCCACAGGCGAACCGCTCTCAGAACCCGAACATTGGCTGGACCTGGCTGCTGATCTCTTCGCTCTTCGAGATCACCTTCGCGCTCTCCGCCGAGGCCACCCACGGCTTCACCCGCCTCGGCCCCTCCCTGCTCACCGTGGCTGCCGTCTCCTGCTCCATCTTCATGCTCTCCAAGGCACTGAAGTCGATCGACGTCGGAGTCGGCTATACCGTCTGGTCCGGCATCGGAAGCGTCGGCACTGTCGTCTTCAGCACGCTCGTCTACGACGAGCCCCTGACGCTGTGGAAGGTCCTGGCTTTCGTCCTGATCATCGGAGGTGCCGCCACCCTGCAGATCAGCGACAGATTCGAAGTGAAGAAGAAGGCCACCGAGCGCAGCTCCCGCTCTCACCAGCCCGTTGCGTAACACTCCCGCCCCGCGAACCTGACGCACAAGGAGTCAGCCCCATGACCTGGGTCTACCTCAGCATCGCCGTTGTCTTCGAGATCTGCTTCGCTCTAGGCACCAACGCCACTAACGGATTCACCCGCCTATGGCCCTCAGTGCTGACCCTGCTGGCCGCCGCTGGAGGCATCTACACCCTGTCCCTGGCCCTACTCGAGCTCGACGTCTCGGTCGGCTACACCATCTGGACCGGCGTGGGCGGCGTCGGCACCGTCATCATGGGCGCCATCCTCTTCAAGGAGAAGATCACCCTCACCCGTCTACTGTCCTTCGCCGCGATCATCAGCGGCGCCGTCATCCTGCGCCTGACCTCCATCTGATCCACAAGGACACGCACACAGTCGGCCCTCGGCCTACCAGGCTGCAGGGCCGTTTCCGCCTCGCGGGCGGCTGACGACCCTGGACAGGGTGAGTGCTGTGACCGTGTCCCGTACGCCGGGCATCTGGGCGATCTCCTCCCAGATGTCTCGCACACGCTCCAGTGAGGTCGCCTCGAGGCGCACCATGATGTCGAAGTCGCCGCTGAGGATTTCGCAGATCACGACTTCGGGGATGAGTTTGAGCGCGGCCAGGACGTCTCCGCCGCGCATGCGGTCCTGGCGGTAGACGAGCACGAGAGCCGAGACGACATCTTCACCAGCGTCCTCGCCGGGCCGGACGATGGTGTAGCCGGCGATGTGGCCCTGTCGCTCCAAGCGCTCGATGCGCTGACGGACGGCGTTGCGGGACAGCAGAACCCGGCTGGCCAGCTCGGCATGAGAGATGCGGGCGTTACGCGCCAGCTCAACGATGATCTTCTCGTCGATGGCGTCCAAGGTGGGCGGTCTCCTTCACGAACAGGGCCCCCACAGCCAGGGCGCTGACGGGGGCCGGTGCACAATGTCGGACCTGTCAGGAGTGGCGATGAGTAGGCCCTCCGGAGCAGAGCAGCCGCTGTGCCAATGCCAGGGGGGACTTAGCGGTCGCGTAGGCGTGCGCGGATTCGTCTGCGGCCCCGTATCCCCACAGTACGCGGATCGCCGGGATGCCTTCGGCGGCTGCGCTCAGCACGTCGTAGCCTCGATCGCCCACCATCAGCGGCCGCGAGATATCGACCCCATGCAGCCGCAGACGCTGCAGGCACTCCCGGATCACGTCCCGCTTGCTGCTGCGGCCTGCCACATCGGATGTGCCGCACACGGTCACCATGTGCGCGGCCAGGCCGTAGTGCTCGGTGATCCTCACAGCCTGGTCTTCGACCTTCGAGGTCGCCACCGCCATGGGGAAACCGGCCCGCGCCAGGGCCTCCAGCAAGTCGGGCACACCTTCGTACACGCTGCTGTCCAGGGCACCCGTCCTGGCGTACTCAGCGCGGTAGAGCTGTAGGGCTCGCTTCGCCGTCGGCCCGTCGAGGCAGACGACCTCACGGAACGTCTGGTACATGGGTGGACCGACGAAGCTGCGCAGCCTGTCGGGGTCCGGCACAGGTGCTCCGATGGCCATGAGCGTGGCGGCGACGCTGCTGGTGATGCCCGGGGCGGAATCCACCAGAGTGCCGTCGAGGTCAAGCAGAAGACATGTGGGTCTCACGGGGTCCCCCTTTAAGCCGCCGCTGCGGCGGCGGATCGTAGGGCAGTTGGGTCAGCACACGAACGTCGTGTCGAGGACGGCGCGGATGTCGGCGACGAGTTCGTCGGCGTCCTCCAGGCCGATGAACAGCCGTAGGTGCCCGTAACCTCTGGAAGGGTTCGGGGTAGGTCTTCATGCCGCCACGTCCGCTGCCGCCGACGTGCACGATCAGAGACGTCGTGCCCAAGGTGTAGCGGTGGCGGCCTTGCGGAACAGCGGTTTGTAGCTGAAGCCCGCGAACAATCCGCCAAGGACCGGGAAGACGATGAAAACCCACAGCTGCGCCCAGGCCCAGCCGCCTGCGTATACAGCAGCCGCGATTGATCGCGCCGGGTTCAAACCGGTCCCGTCGACGGGGATCGTGATGAGGAGGATGACCGTCAAGGCCAGACCGATCGCTAGCGGCGCGAAGCCGCTCACACCGGCCTTTGCTGTCGCATGGAGCACCACGTAGATGAAAATCGCCATGAACACGAACTCGACGACGATCGCGCCGAGAACGCCGAAGCCACCGGGCGAATGGCTGCCGAATCCATTGGCGGCGAATCCGTTTCGCCGCGCCGTGGCGAAGAACCCGTTGCCGCTCGACGCGATGAGTGCGATCACCGACGTGCCCACCACACCCCCAGCGAGCTGAGCGACGATGTATCCGGCTACGTCTCGCCATGCGAAGCGGCCAGCGGCGGCGAGGCCCAGTGTGACGACCGGGTTGAGATGGGCACCCGAGACCGGACCGAACACGTACGCGCCGACGATCACCGCGAGGCCGACTGCGAGGGCCACTCCGAGGAAGCCGACACCGAGCGTGTTGTTGACAGTGGAGGGGAAGCTGGCAGCGAACACGCCGGCGGCGACCAGCAGCAGGGTGCCCAGTGCCTCCGCTAGCAGGCGATTGGCATGACTCGGACCAGGGCCCACTTCCGAATTCGTGGCTGACAGGGCCGGGGCGGTGGTCATGTCGCGCTCCCGAGGGCGCGACGCGAGTTGTCGCCGCTCTCGCGGATTGCGTAATCGATGTCCGCGATCAGATCCTCAGGTTCTTCCAGCCCTAGCGAGAGCCGTAGGTGACCGTACTTCCGGAACGGCTCGGGATAGTTCTCCGAGCCTCCTCGCCCGTCCGGTCCTACATGGACGATCAGCGACTCGTCATGACCCAGCGATACCGCGGAAGTGATGACTCTGAGCTGGTTAACAAAAGCGTTCTGACGACGCGAGTCGCCTTCGAGAGCGAACGCAAGCACGCCGCCATATCCGTTGCCGCCGAACTGTCGACTCGCGAGTTCGTGCTGCGGATGGGACTCGAGACCGGGGTAGAACACGTATGCCACGTCCGGGTGGCCGACGAGGTACTCTGCGACGCGTTGAGCCGAGCTGAACTGCTGCCGCAGTCGCAACGGCAGCGTGATCGAGCCCCGACTGATCAGCCACGCGTTGAACGGTGAGATCACTCCGCCCACGTCGACGAGCGCATCCGACCTGACGGGACGAAGCAGATCGGACGAGCCGATCACGACTCCCCCCATCGCATCCCCATGCCCGTTGATGTACTTCGTCAGTGAGTGGATGACAATATCGGCGCCGTTCTGCAGGGGCCGGTAGAACGGCGGCGGGGTGAACGTCGAGTCGACGGTCAGCGGGATGCCCGCTTGTCGGGCGATGTCCGAAAGCGCCGCGATATCGGCGACCTTGGTGGTCGGGTTCGCGATGGTTTCGGTGTGCAGCAGGCGAGTTCGCGGCGTGATCGCCGAGCGCACTGCTTGAAGATCGCTCGTATCGACGAACGTCGCTGTAATGCCGTACCGGTCCACAAGCAGCTCGCTGAACAGGCGCCAGACGGCCTCATATGTGACGTCCGAGACCACGACATGGTCGCCGCTTCTCAAGTGCGCGAAAAAGATGGCGTGCAGCGCGGCGACTCCCGTCGCGAACACAACTGCTTCCTCGCCCTGCTCCAACGCAGCGAGCTTGTACTCGAGGTCGCGCTGATTCGTACCGCCGTTCCGCGTATAGATGGGATGTTCGGTGTTCGACCAACCCATGCTCGACGGGTCCTCCGGCAGGGCGTAGGAGTTCGCCATAACCAGGGGCGAGCGCACAGCCCCTGAGCCCGCATCGACAGCGTTGCCGAGATGCACCGCTTGGGTGGCGAAACCGATGGTCGCCGGCTCGTGCTTGTGAGGACGGGGCATTACGGCTGTTCCTCTCCAGTTATCACACATGCTTGTTCCGACGCAGCAGCCTGCAGCAAGTGAGCGTCGAGTTCGGCCTCCACATTCGGTGCTGAGCCCTTGAGTGGCTTATCACCGTGCTTCACATCGCCTCGAAGCACACCTACGGAGTGCCGCGCATCCACGCCGAGTTGTGCCGGCTCGAGCGCCGCGTGAACCGCAAGCGGGTGGAGCGGATCATGCGCGAACGGAACATCGCCGACATCACCCGCCGCAAGCGCCGGTCGCCGACCCGTCCAGCAAAGAAAACAGTGCCCGCCACGGATCTGCTCGGGCGCGACTTCACCCCGAGCGCGCCAGGCCAAAGACTGGTCGGCGACATCACATACATCGCCACCGACGAGGGCAGGCTGTATCTGGCGACCTGGCTCGATCTGGCGACCCGCGAGATCGTCGGGTACTCAATGGCTGACCACCATCGCGCCTCCCTGGTCGTCGACGCGCTGAACATGGCCGTCGGCCGCAGCCACCTGCAGCCCGGCTGCATCGTGCACTCGGACGGAGGATCGGAGTACACCTCCGACGAACTGCGGCGTGAGATAGGCCAGTTGGGGCTGCATCAGAGCATGGGCCGCACCGGCTCGTACTACGACAATGCCGCTGCGGAGAGCTTCTTCGCGTTCCTCAAAGAGGAGATCGGCACCCGCCACTGGCCCGACCGCGCCACCGCCCGATCCGAAATCTTCGCCTTCATCGAGAGACCCTGTTGCCCAATTCGGGTGGTGTCGCCTTGATTGCTCAGTAAGGGGTTGGCGACGTAGACAATCCTGTTGGTCAGGGGCGCGCGAGGGGAGTCGTCCCGGGGTGGGGTGACGGCTATGTCCATGGGGTCGGCTTCTGGTGGCGTTGTTCCGGTTGGGACGAGTGAGGTCGCACGTGCTGCATTCCCGAAGGGGTGCCTTGCGATGCGGATCCGCGACCAGCTCGGGTCGGTGTTCTCGGACGAGGAGTTCCGTGAAGCGTTCGGGGAGCGTGGTCGTCCGGGCATCTCGCCCGGTCAGCTCGCTTTGCTGAGCGTTCTGCAGTATGCCGAGAACCTGACGGACCGGCAGACCGCGCACACGGTGCGGGCCCGGATCGATGTGAAGTATCTGCTGGGGATGGAGCTCACCGATCCCGGCTTCGACTTCACTGTGCTGACCGGCTTCCGACAACGACTGCTGGATCACGGCCTGGAGGAACGGGTGCTGGACCTGCTCCTGGAACGCCTCGCCGGTCAGGGGCTGGTCAGTGCCGGAGGACACCAGCGCACCGACTCCACTCACGTCCTGGCGGCCGTCCGACGCCTGAACCGGTTGGACTTCATCGGCGAGACACTTCGAGCGTGCTTGGAAGCACTGGCCGCGGCCAGTCCGCAGTGGCTGGCGAGCTGGATCGATCCGGCGTGGCAGGAGCGGTACGGTGCCCGGACCGACGCCTACCGGCTCCCCTCCGACCGGTCCGAACGCTACCGGCTGGCCCAGCAGATCGCGGCTGACGGCTACCGTCTTCTCGAGGCCGTGCACGCTCTCGCCGCACCAGTGTGGCTACCTGAAATCCCGGCGGTGAGCGTGCTGCGGACGGTCTGGATCCAGCAGTTCACCCGCACAGTCACCGACAGAGTCCAGACGGTGTGCTGGCGCGGCAACGAGGATCTGCCCGCGGGGAGGGCGCTGATCGCCTCACCGTACGACGCTGAGGCTCGGTATTCACAAAAGCGCGGCTCGCCGTGGACCGGCTACAAGGTCCACCTGAGCGAGGATTGCAGCGGCGCCGGGCAGCCGCACCTCATCACCCACGTGGTGACAACTGATGCCACCTCGAACGACGCTACCGTCGTCGATGCGGTGCACGACGCGCTCACCGCCAAAGGGCTCAAGCCCGCTGAACATCTTCTGGACTCGGGGTACTCCTCCGCCGAACTCCTGCTGACCGCTCCTGCCGATCGCGACATCTCCGTGATCGCGCCGGTCCGGCCGAACAGCACCACGCAGCAGGTCCGGGCCGCCGGGTTCGGCAGGTCTGCCTTCACCATCGACTGGCAGGACAAGAAGGCCATCTGCCCGTCCGGCCAGGACGGTCGCTACTGGACTGCCGGCCTCGACAACAACGGCTGCGATGCGATCAGGATCCGCTTCGCGACCACGACCTGCGCTCCCTGTCCTGTTCGCGACCAGTGCACCCGCTCTACCCAGTACGGCCGACAGCTCACCGTCCGGCCCCAGGAACAGGACGCGCTACTTGAACGCGTCCGCATCGAGCAGACCACCGAAGCATGGAAGGAACGCTACGCGGCCAGGGCCGGGATCGAGGGAACCATCCACCAGGTCGTCGCCGTCAGCGGCATGCGCCCGCACCCGCTACCGCGGCCTGGCCAAGACACACCTGGGCCACGTCCTGGCGGCCACCGCCGTCAACCTGATCCGGCTCGACGCCTGGTGGAACGACACACCCCTCGCTCGCGCCAGAACATCCCGACTCGCAGCCCTCGATCTCGCGGCATGAACGAATTGGGCAACAGGGTCATCGAGACCTTCTACAACCGCAAACGGCTGCGCAAGCACCCGCTCTGGGGCTACCTCACCCCGCTGGAGATCCGGCAACGACACGAACAAGGACACGCCCTCGCGGCGTAAGTATCGAGTGGCCGACATCACGGGGGAACACCGATCCAACGGGGCCTCCCGGTGGAAGCGCCCCACGCCTTGGACTCCCCAAGGGAGGCTACCGCTGCTAGACGCCGCGACGTATCAAGCAGGCTCCCGCCACGGCAAACTGGAAGCATGGACAAAGTCGGATGTTTCGGCCGATTCTCGGCCCGCCTTTCCCGCCCGTTCCGCACGCGGAACAGGCCGGAGGACGCGCAGCCGGAATCCGCGCCTGGGACTCGCCCCGAGGGCGGGCGGAACGTCCCGCACCGCTCACGGGGGCAACGCCTGCGGTCACTGCTGACCCCGCGGAGCGTGGCCGGGCAGGTGTTCCTCCTGCAGGTGACGCTGGTCGCGCTACTCGTCGCCGCGACAGCGGTGGCGCTGGTGCTGCAGGCCCGGAGCCAGAGCGCAGAAGCGGCCCGCGACCGGGTGATGGCCGTCGGCGAGGCGTTCGCGAACGCCCCGGGTGTGGCGCAGGCCCTCGATGGCCCCGACCCGACCGCGGCGCTGCAGCCGCGCACCGACGCGGCCCGGAAGCGGTCCGGCGTCGACAACATCGTGGTGTCGACAACGGCCGGAATCCGTATCACCCACCGTGACCCGGACCTCATCGGGAAGCATGTCGTAGGCCCCTACAAAGCGGCGGCGCACGGCAAGGCCTTCACCGTAAGCACCATCGTGGGGCCCCTGGGGCTGTCGGTGTACGCGGCGGTGCCGGTCTTCCGGCCCGACGGCTCGGTTGCCGGCATTGTGTATCCCGAGATCAAGATCAAGAACGTGAACGAAGCGGCGCAGCGGCGCGTGCCGGTGCTCTTCGGCGCCGCGGGCGCCGCGCTCGTTCTGGCCGCAGGCGGGTCGGCACTGGTGAGCGGGCGGCTGCGGCGCCAGACCCGAGGTCTCGCCCCGGCCGAGATGACCCGGATGTATGAGCACCACGATGCGGTGCTGCACGCCGTCCGGGAGGGGGTACTCATCGTCGGGAGCGAGGGGCAGCTGCTGTTGGCCAACGACGAGGCGCGGCGGCTGCTGGACCTGCCCGAGGACGCGGAGCAGCATGAGGTCACCGACCTAGGCCTGGCTCCGGGCCTTGGCGAGCTGCTGGCCAGCGGGCGGACGGCCAGCGACGAGGTGTACCTGGCCGGGGACCGGCTGCTGGCCGTCAACGTGCGGTCCGTCGACCGCCACGATGGCCCGGCGGGCAGTGTGGCCACCGTGCGTGACACTACCGAGCTGCGGGCGCTGACGGGACGGGCCGAGTTGGCTCGCGAGCGGCTGCAGCTCCTCTACGACGCCGGGATGCGGATCGGCACCACCTTGGATGTCGCGCGCACCGCCGAGGAACTGGCACAGGTTGCCGTTCCCCGATTCGCCGACGTTGTCACCGTGGAGCTGCTCGACCCGGTCCTGCGTGGAGACGAACCGGAGAGCGTTAGCACCGAGATGCGCCGCGCGGCCATCACAGGCCTTGAGGAGACGCATCTCTTCTACCCCGTAGGCAAGCTGATTCGATATGTCCCCACCACCCCCGCGGCCGTCGGCATCACGAACGGACATGGCGTACTCGAGCCGGATCTGGCCGCCTCCGACGGCTGGCGCGCGCAGGCCCCTGAGCGCGCCCAGCGAATCCTGGACCACGGTTTCCACTCATGGGTCGCAGTGCCGTTGTGGGCCCGCGGGGTGGTGCTGGGGGTGGCCAACTTCTGGCGAGCAGGTGCTTTTTCGCCGTTCGATGAGGACGACCTGTCCTTCGCCGAAGAGCTGGCAGCCCGAGCGGCGGTGTGCATCGACAATGCCCGCCGCTACACCCGCGAGCACACCATGGCCGTCACCCTGCAGCGCAGCCTGCTGCCCCACGGCAAGCCCGAGCAGTCCGCCCTTGAAGTGGCCCACCGCTACCTGCCTGCACAGGCCGGCGTGGGCGGCGACTGGTTCGACGTCATCCCCCTGCCCGGTGCGCGCGTCGCGCTGGTGGTGGGCGATGTGGTGGGGCACGGCCTGCATGCTGCAGCCACCATGGGACGGCTGCGTACCGCGGTGCACAACTTCTCTGCTCTGGACCTGCCTCCCGACGAACTCCTGGCGCACCTCGATGAGTTGGTCTCCAGCATCGACGCGGAGGAGGCCACGGACATCGAGGGGGCGGGCATCACTGGCGCCACCTGTCTCTACGCGATCTACGACCCGGCAGGCGGGGTTTCCACCGTCGCCCGGTCCGGGCACCTCGGCCCCGCCCTCATCAACCCCGATGGCACCGTCACCTTCCCCGACATCCCCGTCTCGCCGCCGCTGGGCCTGGGCGCCGGCCTGCCGATCGAGACAGCCACTTTGCACCTGCCGGCCGACTCCCGGTTGGTCTTGTTCACCGACGGACTCATCGAAAGCCGTGACCGCGACATCGACACCGGCCTCGCACTCCTGGGCAGCGTCCTGGCCGCCCAGCCCGGCACAGCTCCCGAGGAGACCTGCAACGTCGTCCTGGAGGCGCTGCTGCCCGAGCACCCCGTCGACGACATCGCGCTGCTGGTGGCCCGCACTCGCCTGCTCGGCCCGGACCAAGTCGCCGAATGGGACATCCCGAGCGACCCCGCCGCCGTTTCCCGAATTCGCGCCGAAGCCAGCCGGCAGCTGGGAACTTGGGGCCTCGAGGAAAACGCGTTCACCACGGAGCTGATCGTCAGCGAACTGGTCACCAACGCCATCCGCTACGGCACCCCGCCAGTCCGGCTGCGGATGCTGCGTGACACAACCAAGCTAATCTGCGAAGTCTCGGACGCCAGCAGCACCTCTCCCCATCTGCGTCGTGCTGCCATCACGGATGAAGGGGGACGCGGGCTGTTCCTCGTGGCGCAGTGCTCCCAGCGCTGGGGCACCCGGTACACCCCCCGCGGCAAAATCATCTGGACCGAACAGTTCCTGCACGACAACGCGGCCGAACCCGATGTATCCATGGATATCCTGCTGGATCAATGGACTGACACGGAGTTGTGACCGTGGCGTGCGCACTGATCACAGTCCTCACGCCTGTGGCCCTCAGTGCTGGCCGCCGCTGGAGGCATCTACACCCTGTCCCTGGCCCTGCTCGAGCTCGACGTCTCGGTCGGCTACACCATCTGGACCGGCGTGGGCGGCGTCGGCACCGTCATCATGGGCGCCAACCTCTTCAAGGAGAAGATCACCCTCACCCGTCTACTGTCCTTCGCCGCGATCATCAGCGGCGCCGTCATCCTGCGCCAGACCTCCATCTGATCCGCAAGGACACGAAGACAGTCGGCCCTCAGTCCCGTAGTCGTCGGAGACCCGGTGGCGCCCGCATATGCCGTCACCGGCACCCGCCTAGCCATGGACGTTCGCTGCGCGCATCGCTGCTGCAACGGGCACCGGGCCACGCCCCTGGTCACCGTTCTCGATGGCCATCCCCACGCCCTGGCCTTCTTGAGCGCGATCCAGAACACTCCCGTCACCACGCTCGGTGTGACCCGCTTCGGCCAGTGCGGCACGATTGACGACGTCTACCGCCACCACGGCATCGACGTGGACAGCATCGTCGCTGCAGGCCTTGACCTCATCGACTGAAACCGAGCCGTGCGCCGTCCTGGCCGCGGAGCCCGAACCTTCTTCGCGGCCGGGATGCCTCGACGGCCTTCGCTATCGGCGTGCCACACGTCCGGCTGCGCCGACACCACCAGCCCCGGAACTGGAGCAGACCATGGCAAGCACCCTGCGGGACTCGAAAGACGTACTCGTCGACCGTGCCAAGCGGCAGATGAGCAGCCTCTTCGACGACGTGCAGCTGACCACGCGACAGAAGCTGGCTTTGACATGCCGTATCGCCTTCGACGGCGGGCACGACTCCGGACTCGCTGGCCAGATCAGCGCCCGCAGTCAACAGCCCGGCGCGTACTACACCCAGCGCCTCGGCCTCGGCTTCGACGAGATCACTGAGGACAACCTGCTCCTCGTGGACGAGGACCTGCAGGTCCTGGAAGGGGAGGGGATGCCCAACCCAGCGAACCGGTTCCACTCCTGGATCTACCGCGCTCGTGAGGACGTCAACTGCATCATCCACACACACTCGCTGCACACCGCCGCACTCGCCATGCTGGAAGTCCCCCTGATGGTCTCGCAGATGGATACCACCCCGCTGTACGAAGACGGGGCCTCCCCCTGAGTGGTGGACACGCTGATACTGGATCTGCTTGATCCGGAGGAAGCGAGAAGACCGCCGATGGCGATGAAGGACTACTCGGACGAGTTCAAGGCCGATGCCGTGGCCCTGTACGAGTCCACACCCGGGGCGACCTACAAGAGCATCGCCGCTGACCTGGGCGTCAACCGGGCGACCCTGCGTGAGTGGGTGCTGCGGGACCGCGAACGCCGTGGCGCCGGCGCCGCGGCTGCGAAGCCGGGCACCCGGCCTCGGGAGGCGGTGCCGTCCGCTGATCCGGACGAGCGGGTCCGGCAGCTGGAGGCCCGGGTGGCCGAACTCGAGGCGAGTGAGCGCAAGCTGGCCACCGAGCGGGACATCCTCCGCAAGGCGGCCAAGTATTTCGCCGGAGAGACGAACTGGTGAGGAGCCGCTTCCAGTTCGTTGACGACCACCGGGACACCTACGAGGTGAAGCGGCTCTGCCAGGTCCTGGACGTGAACCGGTCCAGCTACTACAAGTGGCTCGCCGGCGCCGAGGCCCGGGCCACCCGGCAGCACCAGGACCGGCTCCTGGCCGAGGAGATCCGCGAGGTCCACGGCGAGTCCGGCGGCGCCTACGGCTCCCCGCGAGTGACCGCCGAGCTCCGCGAGAAAGGACGGCGGGTCAACGAGAAGCGCATCGCCCGGATCATGCGGACGTTCTCCATCACCGGTATCCGCCTGCGCAGACACGTGCGCACCACCGTCCCGGACCCGGCAGCCTCACCGGTCCCGGACCTGTTCCAGCGGGACTTCACCGCCACCGGACCCGGACTGAAATACATGGGCGACATCACGTATCTCCCCCTGGAAAACGGGCAGTTCCTCTATCTGGCGACCGTGCTGGACTGCTTCAGCCGCAAGGTCGTCGGCTGGTCCATCGCCGACCACATGCGCACCAGCCTGGTCGCCGACGCACTGCGGATGGCAGCGGCGACCCGCGGCAGCCTGGAGGGCGCCGTGTTCCACTCCGACCACGGGGCCCAATACGGCTCCCGGGCCTTCGCCGGCCTCTGCGACCAGCTCGGGGTCACCCGGTCGATGGGCGCGGTCGGCACCAGTGCCGACAATGCGGCCTGCGAAAGCTTCCACGCCTCCCTGAAACGCGAGACCCTCCAGGGCGCCCACGACTACGGCGACTCCGGCACCTGCCGCAGGACCGTCTTCGCCTGGCTGACCCGCTACAACACCCGCCGCCGGCACTCCGCCAACGGCCACCTCAGCCCCAACGAATACGAACACCGACACCACACCGCTAAACTCACGCTCGCCGCGTGATCAATAACCGCGTGCCCACCTTCACGGGGGAAGGCCCGACTGCGCCTTCCTCAAGGACTGGCCGGGCATCCCCGTGGGCAACGAGGAGGGCGAGATCATCTCCGCGGCCCTCGGCGACAAGCGCGCCATCATCCTGGCCCACCACGGACAGATCGTGACCGGCGCCACCGTCGAAGAAGCCTGCAACCTGGCAGTGCTCATCGAACGCGCCGCGCGCCTCCAACTCCTCGCCATGTCCGCGGGCACCATCCAGCCGCTCGACCCCGCGCTCGCCCGCGAAGCCCACGACTGGACCTCAACCGAACAGCGCAGCAAGGCGAACTTCGGGTACTACGCCCGCCGGGCGCTGCGCAACCATCCTGACTGCATCTCGGCTCAGGCAGAGCTCTGATGACACACCGGACGCCGCCGCAGCACCCACTTCCGCACAGCCTTCGACAGTCGGGCGTCCCAACTAGGCCGCAGTGCCCTTTCCCTGTCGCAGACGGCTGACGACCCTGGACAGGGTGAGTGCTGTGACCGTGTCCCGTACGCCGGGCATCTGGGCGATCTCCTCCCAAATGTCCCGCACGCGCTCCAGCGAGGCCGCCTCAAGGCGCACCATGATGTCGAAGTCGCCGCTGAGAATCTCGCAGATCACGACTTCGGGGATGAGTTTGAGCGCAGCCAGGACGTCACCGCCGCGCATCCGGTCCTGCCGGTAGACCAGCACGAGAGCGGAGACGACGTCCTCACCTGCATTGTCGCCCGACCGGACGATGGTGTAACCGGCGATGTGACCCTGACGTTCCAGACGCTCGATGCGCTGACGCACCGCGTTGCGGGACAGCGCCACCCGGCTGGCCAGCTCCGCATGAGAGATGCGGGCATTGCGCGTCAGCTCGGCAATGATCTTCTCGTCGATGGCGTCCACGGCGGACGTTCTCCTTCACCGATGAAGGCCCCTGGCAGCCAGTGCGCTGCCAGGGGCCGGTGCAACATGGGCGAGACCTCGTCCGGCTGGGGTTTGCGGCACGAGGTTCCTCTTCAACTACCGGTCGGAGAGCAGCAGTTGTGCAAGTACCTGCGGGGACTCGGCGGTCGCCTGGGCGCCCTCCGACTCGCCAGCTGTCCCGTATCCCCACAGTACGCGGATCGCCGGGATGCCTTCGGCGGCTGCGCTCAGCACGTCGTAGCCTCGATCGCCCACCATCAGCGGCCGCGAGATATCGACCCCATGCAGCCGCAGACGCTGCAGGCACTCCCGGATCACGTCCCGCTTGCTGCTGCGGCCTGCCACATCGGATGTGCCGCACACGGTCACCATGTGCGCGGCCAGGCCGTAGTGCTCGGTGATCCTCACAGCCTGGTCTTCGACCTTCGAGGTCGCCACCGCCATGGGGAAACCGGCCCGCGCCAGGGCCTCCAGCAAGTCGGGCACACCTTCGTACACGCTGCTGTCCAGGGCACCCGTCCTGGCGTACTCAGCGCGGTAGAGCTGTAGGGCTCGCTTCGCCGTCGGCCCGTCGAGGCAGACGACCTCACGGAACGTCTGGTACATGGGTGGACCGACGAAGCTGCGCAGCCTGTCGGGGTCCGGCACAGGTGCTCCGATGGCCATGAGCGTGGCGGCGACGCTGCTGGTGATGCCCGGGGCGGAATCCACCAGAGTGCCGTCGAGATCGAGGAGGAGGCATGAGGGCGTCACAGCGGTCACCCCTTCGCCACCACTGCGGCAAGGGACGCAGTGGTGGCAGGGTCGTAGGGCAGTTAGTCAGGACGGGAAGGTGGTGTCGAGGGCGGCGCGAATGTCAGCGATGAGATCGTCCGCGTCTTCCAGGCCGATGGACAACCGCAGGTGCCCGTACTTCCTGAAGGGCTGCGGGTAGTTCTCGATGCCGCCACGTCCGCTGCCGCCGACGTGCACGATCAGGGATTCGTCATGGCCGAGCGACACAGCAGAGGTGATCACGCGCAGGTCGTTGACAAACCGGTTCTGGGTGGCGGAGTCCCCGTCCACGGCGAAGGCCATCATGGCGCCGTATCCGGCACCGGCGAACTGGCGGCGCGCTGTCTCGTGCTGCGGGTGCGATTCGAGGCCCGGGAAGTAGGTGTATGCGATCCGGGGGTCGCTCTCAAGGAACGCGGCAACCTTCTCGGCCGAGTCGAACTGCTGCCGAAGCCGCAACGGCAGGGTGACGGACCCGCGCATGATCATCCAGGCGTTGAACGGCGAGATCACCCCGCCGACCTCGACCATGGCCTCGTGGCGGATCGCGTCCACGAGTTCACGGGACCCGACCACGACACCGCCCATCGCGTCGCCGTGGCCATTGATGTACTTCGTCAGCGAGTGCACGACGAGGTCGGCGCCGTCCTGCAGGGCACGGTAGAACGGCGGAGGGGTCCAGGTAGCGTCGACCGACAGCAGGGCTCCGGCGGCATGTGCGATGTCGGCGAGTCCGGCGATGTCCGCGACCGTCGTCGTTGGATTGGCGATGGTCTCCGCGTGGACGAGCTTCGTGTTCGGGCGCACAGCGCCGCGGACCGCGTCGAGATCGCTGATGTCGACGAAGGTGGCCTCGATGCCGTACTTCTTCGGAAGCAGCTCGTTGAAGAGTTGCCAGACTGCGTCGTACGTCACGTTCGAGACCACCACGTGGTCGCCCGACTTCAGATGGGTGAAGAACACACTGTGCAGCGCAGCCACCCCGGTGGCGAGCACGACTGCGTCCTCGCCGCCCTCCAGAGCTGCAACCTTGGTCTGCAGACAGACCTGGTTGGCGCCGGAGTTGCGGGTGTAGACCAGTCCGTCAGGCGAGGACCACTCCATGGTCGACGGGTCTTCCGGCAACAGGTAAGAGTTGGCCATCACCAGCGGGGTCCGTACCGCCCCGGTGCCCTTGTCGATGGTGTTGCCGACGTGCACAGACTGAGTGGCGAACGCGAGGGTGGACGGGTCGTGCTTGTCAGGACGACTGACTGTCACCTGGGGATCTGCGCTCATGGTCGCTAGTTCCTTTCACCACCGACATCGTCAAAATGTCATAGAAGAGGCTGAATGGATGCGGGCCGGCCAAGATGTCGCTCACACCTGGCGCCCCGGCGTGCAGTAGCTGGGAAATGCCGCACGGTCATTTCAATGTACCACTCGGTCGATGCATTGAGGGGCTGGTCGCACTCAATCCCCCGCCGGCCCTCGCCAGCTCCGTGACCTGCGATCGCGGCGACTTCCTCAGCGGACTCAGCGCCCGCCGAGCGCACACGGTCACCACCGCAGCACCCACCGACCTCGGCGCCCGGTAACTAACGCCGAAACAGGTCTGGGACGCCGTCCTGTGCGATCAGCCCACACCAACCCCATCTGCCTGACATGCCAGTGCGCACTCTTTTTCGGCAGAGCCCCATCCGTTCCCGGACGAGGCACGCCGTACCCGGATTCTGACGACGGCACCCAGGAAGTGCGTCGCCGTGGCATGGATCGTTCTGATCCTTTCCAGAGGGTGCTTGAGGCCGCCTGAGCTACCGCCAGGGGTTCGCCTGTCTCCTGCCCACCGTGATCTTCGCTGTCGAACTCGTCGCCAGCATGCTCGGGCGTACGCCCTTTGCCGGTCGGCACCGGCTACACGATGTGGGTCGGCATCGATGGCGTCCTGACGGTGACGCACGCGATGGCCCTCAACGGTGAGGCCGTCTCCCCTCAAATTGTTCATGCTCGCCGGCCTCGTCGGCTGGGTGGTGGGCCTGACGGTCCTGCACTGCGGGGCCACTTCGGCTACCCCTGCCCCAGCTGCCGCTATGCCCTCGCAAGCGCACAGGTCAAGCCGAAGGCGAGCCGAGCAGTGGCCAGTTGACCAGGCCGCGCCCCTGAAGGGACGTCTGGGGCCGGCCCGCCGACGAGGCGATCACGGCCGCCCCTTGGAGAACTCGGGGGCGTGGGCCGACTGAACGAGGGTGCGGGCGATCTGTTGGAGGGACTGCAATACGACGGAAACCCCCTGACGGATCGCATGTTCAGGGCGCATGAGTGCGTCGATGTTGCGTAGTGCCCGGACTTCGCCAAGGGGCCGAAGAGTCACCCCGGAGTCCTTCGGCGGAGCGGCCGTGTACCGCGGCAGCAGCGCGACGAGATTCCCCTGAGCGACCATCGCCGCCGCTGTCGTGAAGTCGTTGATCCGGTGCACGACGCGCATCGGCCGGCCCGCGGACGCCGCGATCGATTCGAGGAGGTCGGCAGGCGAGAAGCCGGTGTGTGTGGAGACGAAAGGCAGGTCGACGAGATCTTCCGGACAGAGCTGCGCGCGCCGCGCCAGCGGGTGGTCGGTGCGCATCGCGACGTCCACCGGCTCCTGCAGGAGCGGCACCACGGACAACTGCTGCGTCGGCCACGGAGGCGTGTGGCTCATCCGGTGAGCGATGACCAGGTCGTACGACGCGGTGAGGACAGGAAAGGCGTCCCGGGCAACGTCCTCGTCCACGCACTCCACCGGCGGGTGGTCGGTCTCACTCGACAGTGCCGCCAGCGCGGGGAAGAACGTCACAGCAGCGCTGTGGAATCCCGAAACCCTCACGGACGCCGACAGGTCCCCGAGGTACGCGTCGACACTGGCTTCCGCCTGCGCCACCGCGGATGCCACTGCCACTGCGGCCGCGGCGAGCGCCTGACCCGCACTTGTCAGTTCGATGGAACGTCCGCGCTTGTGTGTCAGCGGCGTCGCGAACTGGCGCTGCAGGGATGCCACGACCTGGGAAACAGCGGACGGAGTGACGGACAGCGCCCGGGCGGTTGCCGCGATGCTGCCGTGATCAGCAAGCTCCCTCAGCACCCGCAGCTGATGCAAATCCATTAGGTGAAGCTAAACCATCAGTATCCGTATTGATAGTTGGTCTGGGGAATAGTCGCCTCTACCATCGTCGCAACCGACTGCCCAGGCTGCCGCCCGTGGTCGCTCCACACCAGGCAGACCGCAGGCATGAGCGTCGGCCATGCCGAACCGGACCGCGCCCCACAAGCCCGCGTCGTGTCCACAGCAAATGCCGCATCCCTCAGCAGCCCTCCCGACCTGACAGCAGGGCAGGGTGGCAGCTCCAACACCTCTCGCTCCACAAGCGTGATTGCGACGCAGCCGCCACCCGCCCCAAAGGGGGGCGGGCCGAGCCGACTGGTCGGCCGCCTCGAGATGTCCGACAGCATGCGCAGCGCCGGAATTCTGTTCCAGGACTCACGCAGCACAACCCGGCCCCCTGTCGGTCGTCGGCATCAGCGTTGCGCATCCAGCAACCTCCGGTCTGCTGGACGCCGGCCGACTGCGCCCGCGGCAGGCACACCGGCAATCGCCCAGTGTGACGAACCGGCCTGACGCCGCGTGACCTGCTGCCAGCCGGCACCCGCGTCCGGGACCTGGTCCTCCCTCTCTCCCCCTGCTACCGAAAGGCGCCCCGCCGTGACTCCGAACAATGTGGGACTCCGTCAGCAGTTGCTGCGTCGCAAACCGGTCTCGGCCTTCCTGGCCGACGCTGAGGCCAGTGACCCGCAGGACCCGGCCCAAGGCCGCGGACTGCGGCGGACCGTGGGCAGCTTCCAGCTCACGATGATTGGCGTCGGGGCGACCATCGGCACCGGCATCTTCTTCACTCTCAGCACCGCTGTGCCACAGGCCGGCCCGGCAGTGATCATCGCCTTCGTGATAGGCGCCATCACCGCCGCGCTCACCGCCCTCTGCTACGCCGAACTGACCTCGGCGGTGCCGGTGTCAGGATCTTCCTACTCCTACGCCTACGCCACCCTGGGGGAGCTCGCAGCCTGGATCGTCGGATCCTGTCTGCTCCTGGAGTACGCCGTCTCCGGCGCGGCCATCGCGGTCAGCTGGGGGCAGTACCTCAACGACCTCACGCAGCGCCTGTTTGGCTTCGTCATGCCCGCCGCGATCACCGCGCCCCCCGGGGAGGGCGGCTACATCAACGTGCCAGGCGTCGTGCTGATCGCGCTCTGTTGTTTGCTGCTGATCCGCGGCACCAAGGAGTCAGCACTGATCAACACGGTCATGGTTCTCCTCAAGTTGGGCGTGCTCGTCCTCTTCATCGTCGTCGGTATCACCGGTTTCCACTCCTCCAACCTCCATCCCTTCGCTCCGCTCGGCATCGCCGGCATCAGCGCGGCCGCCTCATCGGTCTTCTTCTCCTTCATCGGGCTGGACGCCGTCTCCACCGCTGGTGAGGAGGTCAAGAACCCGCAAAGGACGCTGCCTCGGGCGATCATCGGCGCGCTGCTCGTGGTCACCGTCTTCTACTGCTTCGTGGCCCTGGTAGGCGTCGGCTCTCAGAAATGGACGCAGTTCAAGGGCCAGGACGCCGGTCTCTCCGCGATCCTCCAGCTCGTCACCGGCCAGAACTGGCCCGGCACGGTGCTCTCCGCAGGCGCGGTGATCTCCATCGTCAGCGTCACCCTCGTCGTGCTCTACGGTCAGACACGCATTCTGTACTCGATGGGCCGCGACGGCATGCTCCCTCCCGTCTTCCGCAAGGTGAGCGCCAGCAGTGGTGCACCCGCCGGCAACACCGTCATCGTCGGCGTCTTCGTCGGACTGCTCGCCGCCTTCGTGCCACTGGGCTGGCTGGTCAACCTCACGAGCATGGGCACCCTGGTCGCCTTCGCCGTGGTCTCGGTCGGAGTGATCGTGCTGCGGGTACGCGAACCTGAACTGCCCCGCGGCTTCAAGGTCCCCGGCTACCCGGTGGTACCCGCCCTGTCCGTCCTCTGCTGCGGCTACCTGATCTGGAACCTGTCCGGCGACACCTTCGCCCTGTTCGCCGGCTGGCTGGCACTGGCCCTGCTCGTCTACTTCGGCTACAGCCGCCGCCACTCACACCTGGCCGGGCCCGAGGCGGCCATCGTGCTCCAGGAGACCTCCCGGACAGGCTGAGCACCGGAGTGGCCCGGTGGCCACCCAAAGCGAATGTCTGAATCTGTGGGATTCATGACCTCGTGGACATGGCTGCCTGCCCGGGGGGCACGAAGACTGGGACCTGCCCACTTGACGGGCAGGTCCGCTATGGAAAGGCAGGTGGAGGACCATGACGACAGCCGCGAACACCAGGGCCGAGGTGCGCGTACCGGACACCCGGCTGGCGCGTGAAGCAACCGAGTTGGTCCGCGAGGCCGCCAGCGAACTGATCTACCACCACTCACGGCGGGTGTACTTCTTCGGCAGCCTCCAGGGCCGCAATCGCGACCTCAGCTTCGACCCTGAGTTGCTCTACATCGGCGCGATGTTCCACGACCTGGGACTGAGTGAGCGGTTTCACGCGAGCGGACACCGTTTCGAGGTCGACGGCGCTGACGAGGCACGCCGCTTCCTGCAGGCACATGGGGTGCCCGAGGACGGCGTGCGCCGGGTATGGACGGCCATCGCCTTGCACACCACACCGGGGATCCCCGAGTTCATGGAGCCGGAGGTCGCCTTGGTGACCGCCGGCGTGGAGTACGACGTCCTGGGCATCGGATACGGGGACATCGCCACCGCTGAGCGCGAGGAGATCGTGGCCCTGCACCCCCGCCCCGACTTCAAGCAGCGCATCCTAGGTGCGTTCACCGACGGTATCCGGCACAAGCCGGAGACGACCTTCGGCAACGTCAAGGCCGATGTGCTCCAGCACTACGTGCCGCAATTCGAGCGAGCGGACTTCGTCCGCACGATCCTGGACTCTCCATGGGCGGAGTAGAACCTGCTGCCTCCAGTGGAGACCGGGTCATCGTAGTCGTGGCCTTCGACCAGGTCCAGCTCCTGGACGTGAGCGGACCGCTGGAGGTCTTCACCACGGCCAACCGCTACGGCGCCCGCTACGACGTACGCGTCATCTCCCCCACCGGCGGTCTTGATGTCCTCACCTCAAGTGGGTTGCGGATCGGGGCGGACACCGACCTCGAGCAGCTGCCCCGGCACGTGAACACGCTCCTGGTCCCCGGCCGCAGCGACTGGCGGCAGGCAATCGCCGATGATGTGCTGGTCTCACTCGTGGGCGGTCTGGCTGCACGGGCACTGCGGGTGGCCTCGGTCTGCGCGGGCGCGTTCGTCCTGGCCCAGACCGGAGTCCTCGACGGACGGCGGGCAACGACCCACTGGGAGCTGGCCTCGCAACTCGCCGCCGCCTTCCCGCAGGTGCGGGTGGAACCGGACCCGGTGTTCGTGCGCGACGGCCACATCGTCACCTCTGCCGGAGTCACCGCGGGAATCGACCTGGCCCTCGCCCTCGTCGAGGAGGACTACGGAGCAGATCTCGCCAGGGAGACAGCTCGCCAGCTCGTCGTCTTCATGGCACGCCCCGGTGGACAGTCCCAGTTCAGCATCCGCATGACCCCGCAGCCGCCCCAGCACCGGCTCGTCCACCGGGCGATGGACGAGATCACCGCGGATCCGTCCCTGCCGCACGGCATCGGCGCGCTCACCGCAAGGCTTGGCATCAGTACCAGGCACCTGGCGCGCCTGTTCCGCCAGGAGATCGGCATGACTCCCGGGAAGTATGCCGACGCCGTCCGCGTGGAGGCAGCCCAGACGCTGTTGTCCTCCGGCCTGGCCTCGGTCGAGGAGGTCGCGCAGCAGGCCGGATTCGGGTCATCGGAGACCATGCGGCGCGTGTTCCAGCAGGCCCTCGGCTTGTCCCCCACCGTGTACAGGGCTCGTTTCCGCACCACTACCGCTCCGGCACCCGCACCAGTCGCTCTATCCCTGCTGAGCTCATGCTGATTCTCACCAAGAACGTCTATGACGAGATCGTGGCCCACGCCCTGCGGGATCACCCCATCGAGGCGTGTGGTGTGGTGCTGCGGCACGCTCACCAAGACCACAGCGCACGCGTCGTGCGGTTCCGCAACACCGCGCAGTCGCAGGTGCTTCACGAGGCCGACTCCCGCGACCTCTACGAGGCGTACCGGGACATGGCCGAGCGGCAGGAAGAACTGCATGTCATCTACCACTCCCACACGGCGAGCCAGGCATACCCGTCGGCGCTCGACGTGGAACTGGCGCAGGAGCCGTCAGCGCACAATTTGATCCTCTCCACCGCCCCGCGCACATTCCTCGAACTACGTTCCTTCCTCATCGTGGATGGGGTGGTGACGGAGGAGGACGTGCGCATCGTGGAGAGTCGAAACGAGTAGCGCCCTCGCAGACGCCAAGGGCGGTCCGTGGCCGGCTGCCGGTGCCGTGTCCGGCCGACGCGGGTACGGGCGAAGAGCGCTGTGAGCGTCAGCCTCACAGCCCGGCGCATTCGGCGCCGCTGACGACCCGGCGGCGCCACAGTTGGAAGGCTCTGCGGCGTGAGCGATTGAGAGGCCGGATGTGCTGGCCCAGGTGTCTCAGGCCGACGGAGCTGCCCAGGTCAGGCTACGGAAGCAGGGCCGGGCGGCAGGTGGACGGTCATGATCAGCTGACAGGTTTCGGTGCCGCAACCGCGGTAGGTGTGAGCGGTGTCGCCGTCGAAGGTGGCGGTCTGGCCGGCGTCGACGGGGTACTCAGTGCCGTCGACGACGAGCGTCATGCAGCCGGCGGTGACGCTGACGGTTTCCACGACTCCGGCCTGGTGCGGGTGGCTGGGGTATTCCTCGCCCGGTTCGAGCTTCCAGCGCCACACCTCGACCGG
Source organism: Streptomyces sp. NBC_01445 (assembly GCF_035918235.1). Lineage (NCBI taxonomy): Bacteria > Bacillati > Actinomycetota > Actinomycetes > Kitasatosporales > Streptomycetaceae > Streptomyces > Streptomyces sp. NBC_01445. Next base: position 249,237 of record NZ_CP109486.1, read on the forward strand.
GGCCGAACCGGACGTGGTCACCATGAGGCGGGCCTCGCTGCCTTGATCTCCCGTCCACAGCGGCACCACAGTGTCGGCGGCCACCACCCGGACGCGGCCTTCGGGTGGTCCCTGCATCAGGGCGGAAACCGAGATGCCGAGGGTGTCGGCCAGCCGGACCAGGGTGGCCAGGTTCGGGTTGCCCTGGGCCTTCTCCAGTCCCACCAGGGCGCCCTTGCTGACCTGGGCACGCCTGCTGAGCTCGTCCAGGGACAGGCCGGCGCGCGTGCGGGCCGCCTTGACGTTGTGTGCGACCGTTCGCAGGGCTGTGGCCGTCTCGGCCATCTGGTCTCCCATCCCTCACCAGTGGACTACTGGAATGCACTACACGGTCGATCGGTTGACATAGTCGGTCGATCCGTTGCATGATTTAGTCGTTCTACTGCAATAGTAAGGGATGTACCTACCGTGATCGCTCTGCTGCTGGCCCTGGGCAGCTCACTCTCCTACGGATGCGCCGATTTTCTCGGCGGGCTCGGAGCCCGCAAGGCGCACGTGCTACGCACGGTGATGATCGCGGCCCCGGCCTCACTTGCGGTCGAACTGCTGCTCTGGCCGTTCCTCGGCGCCTCGTTCAGCACCGGCGCTCTTGCCTGGGGTGCGGCGTCCGGGGTCGCCTCGGCCGCCGCGTTCGCTCTGCTCTACAAGACCCTGGCGATCGGCCCGATGAACGTGCTCTCGCCGATCACCGCACTGGTGTCCGCCATGCTTCCCGTCGCGGTGGGCCTGCTTCAAGGAGAGCACCTGGGCACGGCCGGCCTGATCGGCCTGCCGCTCGCTCTCACCGCGGTCATCCTGGTCAGCACGGGCAGCGGCACAGGCTCGGCACGCCCCTCGCATACCGCATTGCTGCTGGCCTTCGGCGCGGGCGCTGCCATCGCCCTCCAGCTGATCTTCCTGCACCAGGCACCGTCCGACAGCGGCGTGGCCCCGCTGATCATCGGCAGGGCGGTCTCCACAACCGTCACCCTGGCCGCTGCCGGAATCATGTATCGCAAGCTCGGCCCCGAAAAGCCCGCCTATGCGATGTCGGCCGCCGCAGGCGTGCTGGACTCCGTGGCGAACCTGCTGTTCCTGTTCGCCGCCCGCAACGGCGACCTCGCCGTCGTCGCCGTGATCACCGCCCTCTACCCGGCCGGCACCGTCCTGCTCGCCCGCCGCGTCCTGGCCGAACGCATTCACCGCGGCCAGATGGTCGGCCTGGGCGCCGCCGCTGCCGCCGTCAGCCTCCTCGCCCTGACCTGAGCAGCCGCGCCGCAGTCCATCCCGCAGCCACGACCACGCAAGGAGAACCACATGTTCATCCAGCCCTGGGACGCCAGCCTCGACGAAGCCGAATGGCAGACCTGGATCGCCGACGGCCATGACTTCGGCCTCCTCAGCGTCAATGGCCTGCTCGGCAACTCGCCCGCTGTCGTCCCCACCCATTTCATCAGCGACGGGAACGACCTCCTGGTCCACCTCGCCCGGCCCAATCCGGTCTGGCAGACGATCGAGGACGACCCGAACGTCACGTTCACCGTCATCGGCGACTACGCATTCATCCCCGGCCCCTGGCGTGCAGGGGCCGACATCCCGCTCACCCACGGCGTCCCCACCAGTTACTACGCGGCCGTCCAGTTCACCTGCCAGGCCCACATCGTTGATGACCCCGAGGCCAAGGCCGACCTGCTGCGCCGCCAGATGGCCCATTTCCAGCCCGACGGCGACCACGCCCCCGTCGCCGTAGACCAGGCGCCGTATGCGCGAATGCTCCCCGGAATCCGCGGGCTGCGCCTGGAAGTTACCGACGTACGGGCCAAGTTCAAATTCGACGACCACAAGCCCGTCGAACACCGCACCGCCGTCGCCGAGCACCTCACCGAACGCGGCCAGAGCTTCGACGCCCCTGCGGCACGACAGCAGCTGCGCCGTCTGGACCGCATCGGCCCCTGGAAGCCCTGACCTCACCCCAGTCACCCGCAGAGAACGGAAACCAGCACATGACCGTCTTCCGAATCGCCTCCGCCGTCGCGGACGCCTTCCCCGACACCCTCATTGCCGTCGTCACCGCCGCAAACCTGCGAGGCCATGAGCCCTGGCCCGACACCGCCTCCGCGCTAGAGGACCTGGAGCAGCAGGTCGCCGACGGAAGCTGGCAGCCCGCCGACGAGAGTGACCCCCGGATCGAGTCGTGGCACGCCGCCTACCGTTCCTTCGGCACCAACCCGCGTCGCATCCGCCCCAGCGTCGATGCGCTCGGCCGTCGCTTCGCGAAGAAGGGCAAGCTGCCGCGCATCAACCCGGCGGTCGACTCCTACAACGCCGTCTCCGTTCACCACGGCCTGCCCGCCGGCGCCTTCAACCTGGCACAGGTCACCGGTGACGTCGAGATCCGGTACGCGGACGGCAGCGAGGAGTTCACCCCGCTCGGCGAACCTGACACTGTGGAGAACCCCAAGCCCGGCGAGATCATCTACACGGATACCACCGACGTCCTGACCCGGCACTGGAACCACCGCGACGCCCACCGCACCCGCGTCACCGAAGACTCCGCCCACGTCGCCTTCGTCATCGAGACCCTCCATGCCGAACGCGACGGCCACCTCGTCAAGGCGGCCGCGCACGAGCTGCAGGGTCTGCTCCTCCTGCACGCCGACCAGACCGCCGTGTACTACCTCAACCCCGCCCAGCCCCAGGTCTCCTTCTGAGAGCAGGCCCCACCTCTCGCCGACCGGCCCGCCGGCAGCCCACGTGCAGTGGTGCTGCCAGACCATCCGCGTCGCACGCGCAGAAGTCAGCAAAGAGCAATACATCGACTCGGGGTGTGATGTGGCAGATCTGGCAGCCGAGGTGACACGTGCGGTCGCGCGGAGCGTGCGCACCGAGCGGACAGCCCGCAGATGGTCTCTGGATACCCTGGCCGCTCGTTCCGGGGTGAGCAAGGGCATGCTGGTGCACATTGAGCAGGACCGCACAAACCCCAGCATCGGCACCCTGTGCAGACTCGCGGACGCTCTGGGGACGACTCTGTCGAGGCTGGTCGAAACCTCGGAATCCCTCTCGGTCCGCGTGGTCCGTGCCGGGGACGGGGTGCTTCTTTGGCGCAGCGAGCACAGCCCAGGACGGGGTGTGCTGCTGGTGGGATCCGAGCCTCCCGCGTCACTGGAGATGTGGGACTGGAGGATGTACGAGGGCGACAGCTACGAAGGCGAGTCGCACATCGTCGGCACTAGGGAGACGGTGAGTGTGTTGCACGGCTCCCTGGAGATACAGGTGGCCGAGGAGTCCATCGTGCTGCACACAGGGGACTCAGCGGTCTTCGCCGCTGACTGTACGCACATCTATCGGCATTCGGGCGAGGGCGAACTGCATTTCGTCCTGGCCGTGGCCCAGCCACAGTCCGCCCTCCTGACCCCCACCCTGGACGCCTCCGGGTGAGCCCGCGACCGGGGATGCGTTGACGCTCTTCGGTGACACCGATCATTCCTACGTGAACTCTCATGATGAGCCTGCCCGGTTCTCGCTCACGGTCTACGAGCCCGGAGTCGGAACCGGACACAGAGTGGAGAATCCCGATGCCTGAAAGCCTGCCTGCTGAGGTCCTGACGGCTGATGCGTTCCTCGCCGCGTGCCGTGTAGAGCCAGACGTGTTCAAACTCCGCCCGGACTACCGGACCATGCTGCTCGTGGTCGACGGCCTCGCCCCGGCAGCGACGTCTGCGACCAGCAACGATCTGGTCGAGGCTGCCGAGGCTCATGCGCGGCGTCTGCTGGCCGAGCGCCCGGTGGAGGAACTACCGCATATCGCTGCGTGGCGTGAAGCGTACCGGGCATTCGGCGCGAAGCCGCAGCGCACCCGCAACAGCCTCGAAGCGCTCACCCGCCGCGCCGAGCAGGGACTGCCACGGGTGAACGCGCTCACCGACATCTATAACGCCATCTCCGTACTCCACCAAGTGCCCCTCGGCGGCGAGGACTTCTACCGCTACGACGGTCCGGCACGCCTGGTACGGTCGACCGGCGAGGAGGAATTTGATACTGCCAGCGGCGGAGAGACGGTCATCGAACACCCCACGCCCGGCGAGGTCATCTGGCGCGACAAGACCGGGGTGACCTGCCGCAGGTGGAACTGGCGGCAGGGCCGTCGCACCGCCCTCACCGACAAGACCAGTGCGGCGTTCTTCATCCTCGACGCTCTCGCACCCATGACCGACGAGGCCCTGACGGCGACGGCGGATGCGCTGGCCGATGTCCTCTCCGGCCTCGGTAGTGCGGTGACCGTGTCGCGGCGTCTGGTCGGTGCACCTTGAGAACGCGTTCCGTGACGCGGGTGCCGGCATGGTCGATGGCGGTCACGGCGATGCTTGCCGTCCAGCTCTCGAACGCCCTCTCAGTCAGTGTGATCGAGCACGTCGGGGCGGCTGGGGCAGCCTGGTTGAGAATGTGTTTCGGGGTGGTCTTCCTTTGGATGATCGCCCGTCCCTCGGTCCGCTCGCTCCGCCTGATGGATCTCCCCGCTTTGCTCGCCCTCGGGGCGGTCACCGGGTTCATGACGACGTTCCTCCTCGCCGCGGTCGGCCGCATCCCGCTGGGTACCGCGGTCGCGATCGAGTTCCTAGGCCCGTTGACGGTGGCGGGGCTGATGAGCAAGCACAGAAGGGCACTCGTCTGGCCACTGCTCGCCCTCATCGGTGTGGTGCTGCTAACGGAGCCCTGGCACGGGAACATCGACCTGTCCGGGGTCGGATTCGCCCTCCTGGCGGGAACCTGCTGGGGCCTGTACAACGTGCTCACGCAGCACGTCGGCAACCGGTTCTCGGGGATCAGCGGCCTCTCGCTAACAATCCCGATCGCTGCACTGGTCACGATTCCTGTCGGGCTGCCGCAGGTGTTCGGCGGCGACTTCACCTGGTGGGTGCTGCTGGCCGCCGCGGGGATCGCGCTGATCACCCCCGTGATCGCATTCGGGCTCGAGATGCTCGCCCTGCGCCGCATGACACACACCGCCTTCGGCACCCTGCTCTCCATCGAGCCCGCGTTCGGCATCCTCATCGGCCTGCTCGTGCTCGCCCAGACGCCCACGCTCGTGCAGCTGGTCGGTATCGCCCTCGTCATCCTCGCTGGCGCTGCCGCGCAGCGCGGCGGCACACGCACTGCCGATCCTGACTCAGCGGAGACACCCTCGACGGCGAAGGAGCCGGCATGACCGCCACCCCGAAGTACAGTTCGACGTTCATCTTCGAAACCCGGAACCTGACTGATGAGTTCCACCACATCGACAGTGAGATCGCAAAACGAGCTCGCCAGATTTCCGGGTTCCTGGGCGAAGAGGCCTGGCACAACGAGGACACTGGCCTGCACGCCGAGGTCTACTACTGGACCAGCCTGGACGCACTGCGACAGCTCGTCGGCATGGACACCCACCAGCTCGCCAAGTCGCGCTACGGGGAATGGCTGGGCGAATACCGGGTCGTGATCGCCGAGGTGCAGTCCGTCTATGGCAACCCCTCCCTCGGCCTCGAACACGCCCCCGAACCCCAGGAGCAGCGATGAGCATGTTCAGAAGCCGTCTCTTTTCCGAATCTGATGTGCGAGTTTCCGCAGGTCAGGCGTGATCCCTGGGTGTTTCAGGCAGGCTGAGGCCGTCATGTTCGTCCTGGGTGATGTGGAGGTGGCCGATGCCATCGATGCGGGCCGTGCTCGAGAGCCGTGAGAAGTCCGCGCTCGTGCGGGTGGAGGAGCTGCGGGCCGAGTTCGAGCGGGTGCGGACCGCTCTCGCGGAGGCCGAAGAGGTGCTGAACCACCGGGTGATCGGCCTGGAACAGTATCTGGAACAGTATCTGGAAGCCCTGGACGAGCAGGACGCGTGCGTCGATATGGAGTCCGGCGGGGCGGCCGGGGCCGGGGTTGAGGAGCCGGTGGTGGCGGTGCCGCGCAGGACGGTGGCCCGCAAGGAGGACGGGGTGCCGGTGGATGTTCTCGGTGCGGACTATCGGCGGATCGTGACCGTTCTCGGTGAGGCCGACGGCAGTTTGACCGCTCGGCAGACGGCGGTGGCCCTGGGCTGGGACACCTCCGTTGCTTCCCGCGTCGAGGGCGCTCGGGGGAAGCTGAAGCGGCTGGTGGAGCGGGGCTGGCTGGTGGAGGAGAGGCCGGGTCGTTTCACGCTGCCCGCGTCAGGATCCGCGGACGCTGTTGCTGCGTAGGGGTGCGGCGGGCGAGGCGGCGGCTCATCATCATGGTCATCGACCAGAGAATCATGGCTTCGCTGCTGTCCGTCCGTGCTTCGTAATCGCGGGCCAGACGGCGGCTGCGCATCAGCCAGGCGAAGCTGCGTTCGATGACCCACCGGCGTGGGAGGACCGTGAAGCCGCTGGTGTCGTCACTGCGTTTGACCACCTGAAGGGCGAGGTCGAGTGTCTGGGCGGCCCAGTCGACGAGGTAGCCGGTGTAACTGCCGTCGGCCCAGACCAGCTTCAGTTTCCGGCAGGTCTCCCGCAAAGGGGGCAGCATCGTGCGGGCGGCGTCGCGGTCCGTGGTGGAGGCGGGCGTCACCAGCACCGTCAGGACCAGGCCAAGGCAGTCGGTGACCACGTGCCGTTTACGGCCGTTGATTTTCTTCCCGCCGTCGAAGCCGCGTGAGTCGTTCTTGACGGTGGCGTCGGCCTTCACCGACTGCGAATCGATGATGGCCGCCGTCGGCTCGGCATCCCGGCCCTCCGTTTTCCTCACGCGCTCGCGGAGACGGTCGTGGAACTCACGGACCAGGCCGTGGTCACGCCAGCGGCGGAAGAAAGCGTAGACCCGCTTCCAGGGCGGGAAGTCCGCCGGCATGTTCCGCCACTTGACGCCGTTGTCGACCAGGTAGCGGATCGCATCAATCAGCTGGCGGTGGCAGTAGCCCTCCGGGCGGCCGCCCCGGCCGTCCAACCACGCCGGCACCGGCAGCGCGGTCCGCACCACGACCCACTCCGCATCACTCATGTCCGAGTCGTAGCGGGATGAGCGGTCCGGGTGGTCGGCCGCGTTCCCGAACCTGTGGGCGAGACAGTCACACTCCCGAGTGGGCGAGCTGGACTCCATAGACACGACCGCGTACAACTGCGACAACAGGGCCTCCTGTGGCGCTTACGGACTCGACACCCGCGTGCTACCAGGAGGCCCTTCTTTCATGCACGCACCGCAGCCAACTCACCCGATCCAGAACCCTGTTCGACCAAGAACGATCGTGCGAGCGGAAAAGAGAACACTTCTCAGAGCGGCTGAACTCGCGACGCCAACCAACCTGGTTTCCAAGCCCCGAAGATGAGGTGGGCTGGCTCGCCACTGCCGAGCGGCCGACGGTCAGACTCTCGATGACGCTGCGACGAAAGCCCGCAGGTCGTTGTTGAGCTGCACGCTGGCTTCAGGATCCGTATACATCATGTGCCCGCTGCCGTACGTGCGACGGTGCAGGCGGTCGGCGGGCAGGTCGTTCTGGCTGATGAGGTGCTCGACCATGCCCACAGTGGTCAGCGAGTCGTAGAGACCGGTACCTATGAGCAGGTGTGCCGTGGGGTTGGCCTTCAGGTAGCCGCTCAGGCTCGCGGCGTAGTCGAAGGTGCCGAAGGGGGACGGGTGGGTGCCCAGGCGCGGGTTGGGGTAGGCGGGATCCTGCCACACCCAGCCACGGGCAGCCTGGGGGTCCATCGGCTGGTAGGAGTGCTCCTCGACCTGGAGTTCCTCCCGGTAGTAGCGGGCTGCGGCAGCCGTGAGTCCTGGTGCGATGGCGGCCGTTGCGGGGTCCGCGACCGACTCGGCGCGACGGCTGTCCGAGGCCGTCAGCGTGTAGCGTGCGTCGTTGCTACCCAGGACGGTCTGCTGGTCCTGCAGCAGGAGTTGGCGGAAGTCATCGGTGTGAATGCGCAGCCGGGACCGGAGTAGGTAGTCCGTAGGGATGCCGATGAGTTCACTGAGCCGCTGGGCCACCGCATGGCGCTCTGCCTGTTCGAGGGAACTGCCCTGGACCAGGGCTGACAGATAGGTGGTTGTGGCGTACTCATGCGCGACCTGCGTGACGTCATCGGCCGTCTCGGCGGTGAGCTTTGACCGTCCGTGATACCAGGCGGTGGCGGCCATGAACGGGAGCGCGGCGATTGTTCCCATCACGTTCGTGGGTCGCTGCGTGGTCTCTTGGAGGTTGAGTGCCTGGCCCAGCAGCACGATCCCGTTGACGGCGATGCTCGTGGTCTGGTTGAACAACGTCCGGGCGACCAGTGGCGCGCGAATGGTTCCGTAGCTTTCCCCGAGCAGGTACTTGGGTGAGTGCAGACGCCCTGCGTCGAGCAGCCAGTTGGTGATGACACCGGCGAAGCAGGCGGCGTCCCCGTCCACGCTGTACACGCTCGCGGGCCCGTCGGTGGTGTCACTTCCGCCGTACCCGGTGTTGATGGCGTCGATGAAGACGAGATCGGCGGCGTCGAGGAGGGAATGCGGGTTCGGCTCCACGGTGAAGGGGGCCAGCGGGCCTGCGGACAGATCGGTGGGGAACGTGGCACGCCGGGGCCCCAGCCCGCCGAGATGTAGCGGCGTGGAGGAGCTGCCGGGGCCGCCGTTGAAGGCGAACACGACGGGACGGGCGCTTTGCGCATTGCCGTCCTGGACGTCGCGCAGGTACGTCGTAGCGGAGCACGAACCGACGTGTTTCCCGGACGCGTCGACAGCAGGGAAGGTGCGTACAGTCACGCTGAACTCGGTGGTTTCATCGTCGACGACGAATGAGTGACGGCTTGTTACCGCTTCCAAGGGAACCGACTCCTGTTCTCGTGGGTGGCCCTGACCACGCGGGCGCAGTGGAGGCATGCAAGCTGGAGGCATGCAGGGCGGTCGAGGGAGCGATCGGCACGTACTCCACGCCGACTCAGGGCTGCGGCGCGGCAGGATCGCCCCGCTACTGCGCGACGCCGAACCCTGCCTCGTCCAGGGCGACTTGGCGGGGCACGTGCGGCCTCTCGGCCGGCCAGGAATTCCCGGACCGCCGTCGCAGCCTGATCCCTGGAGGGCCAGAAAACTCGGTCACCGTCGCACAGCCACCCGCCAGAAGTCAACGGATAGTCGAATGCGTCGACGCCTTGTTGAAAGAGGGAAGCGTGAGGCCGGGGTCAACCGGCGCTGGCCGACTTGCCCGACCCTTGGTCACCGGAGATCTCGTTGAGGTAGTTGTAGATCGTGTAGCGGCTGACGCCCAGCCGCTCCGCGATCACGTCCACCGCCTCCCTGATGGCGAAGAAGCCGCGCTGTTCCAGGTCACGCACGACCTCCAGTTTGTGACTCTTCTTCATCAGGTGTGCTGGTACGCCCACCGCGTCGATGGCCTGACGGATGATTCCGTCGGCCAGGTCGTCGACAGTTGAGGGGAACGTCTCCCTGGGGGCGCCCGCGGAGCGCGCCGACTGCGGGTCGTGGAAAGCCGTCAAAGAGTCCAGGACCTCCTTCGCCCGCTCGAGCTCGTGGATGTCGGAGTTGATGCACAGGCAGGCGACCGGCTTGCCCGCCGGCGTACGGAAGAACATGCTCGCCGAGCGCAGCACCAGACCATCAGCGGTCTCGGTGCGGTAGTTGACCATGTCCTCGGGGTTGTCCGACCGGAAGGTGAGCAGGCCCAGGTCGGTTGGCGGCCCTCCGATCTCCCGGCCGGTGACATCACCCGAAATGGCGACGATCGTGTTCGGCATGCGCGTGAGGTCGTGCAGGACCACCTCGGTGCGCGGCTGGAGCGCCCGCGCCAGTACGGGAACGACGGGCGCCACGATCTCGACCACCCGCGCGGCATGGGCGCGCTGGCTCAGCGTGAACGTCATACCCCCGCCGACCGGCGCGTCCTGCTGTGCTTGCCTCTGACGGGTTCGACGTGAATTGGCAGTCATTCCACAGAGTGTGGCAGCGGTGACGGGGAGACGACAATGCGGCCACGTCGAGAATCTTCGTGGAAAAACCTGGTTACGCAGGGGTTCCGCTGACGCAATTTCAATGCAACATGGTGTTGATGACATCAACCCCGCGTTGAAACTTCCACTGTGCTTCACGCTTCTGACCTGAAACGAGGTACCCCAGATGTTCCTCGCCTGTGCTCCGAGAGGGGGAGGGCCTTGATCGGGGTCTACATCCTCAGACGGCTGGCGGCCGGCGTCGTGCTCCTGGTGACGCTGAGCTTCCTCGTGTTCTGCCTGCTGAATCTGAGCCCCGGAACGCCGCTGCAGGCACTCCTAGGAACACGGGAGGCCTCGCCGGAACTGATCACCTCGCTCAACGCGCAATACCACCTGAACGATCCCTTCCTGGTGCAGTACGGGCGGTGGATGGCCGACGTGTGCACGCTCGACCTCGGACAGTCGATCACGGTCCAGAGCGAAGCCCCGGTGGGGCACGTGCTGGCAGAGCGGGTGGGCCTGACACTGCAGCTGGGCGGCTATGCGATGGTGCTGATCCTCCTCGTCGGCCTGCCCCTGGGAATGCTGGCCGGCATCCGCCGGGGCCGTCGCGCCGACCGAGCCATCTCGATGGGGGCGACGCTGGCCATCAGCGCTCCCGCCTTCGTCCTCGCAATCGTTCTGCTCTACGTCTTCGGAGTCGCCCTCAAGTGGTTCCCGGTCTACGGAACCGGGACCGGGTTCGCCGAGCGGGTCGCCCACCTCACGCTGCCCGCTGCCACACTGGCCACGGTCCTCACGGGCATCCTCGTGCGGCAGACCCGCGCCGCGATGCTGACGGCCATGTCCCAGGACTATGTCACCTTCGCCCGGCTTCGAGGCCTCAGCCCCCTACGCGTCCTCGTGCGCTATGCCCTGCGCAATGCGGCGCTGCCCGTCGTCACCAGCCTGGGACTCATCCTTATCGCCGCGCTGTCCTCCACCGTCTTCATCGAGCGGGTCTTCTCGCTGCCCGGACTCGGCACGCTGCTGCTCTCCGCGGTGACCGACAACGATGTTCCTCTCGTCCAGGGCTCGGTGCTCGTCCTCGGGGCCGCGGTCATCCTGATCAACCTGGCCGTCGACCTGTTCACTCTGGCCCTTGATCCCCGAACGCGCTTCGCCGTGAAGGACGGTGCGTGATGACTGAACTGGCAACTGCTCCGAACACAAAGGAACTCGGACAGCCCGGCCCCGCTGAGAAGCGGCGCCGTACACGCCTCCCGGCCTTGATCTGGCTGGCCGGGGCCGTAGCCGCCGTGATCGTCGCGCTCATGCTGATCGGGACCTGGATCACCCCCTTCGACCCGACGCGCCAGGATCTGATGAACACCGCAGCCGGACCGGGGGGCGGCCACGTACTGGGCACGGACAGCCTTGGCCGAGACGTCCTGTCACTCCTGCTGGCCGGCGCCCGCACCGCAGTCATCGGACCGCTCCTCGTCGCGACCGGGACCGCGTTCCTCGGCGCGTCACTCGGCATGGTTGCCGGCTGGAGAGGCGGTTTCGTGGACTCGTTCATGAGCCGGGTCGCCGACCTCATGTACGCGTTGCCGGGCCTGCTGGTCATCATCATCGTTGTCGGCGTCCTCGACGGGGGCTACTGGCTCGCCGTCGTCGTACTCACCGTGTTGTCCATTCCCACCGCATTTCGCATGACACGCAGCGTGGCAGCAGCCCAGGCACGCATGCCCTACATCGAGGCCGCCCGGACGCTGGGACTGCCCGTCCCGCGCATCTTGCTCCGCCACATCCTTCCGAACATCTTTCCCACGGTTCTGGCGACCTTCTTGCTGGACTTCGTCGCCGTCCTCATCGCCTTGTCGGGACTGTCATTCCTCGGCCTGGGCGCGCCTCCCGGCACTCCGGACTGGGGAACTCTGCTCCAGGACGGACAGAGCATGCTCACCGTCAACCCCTGGGTGTCCCTCGCGCCTGCCCTGCTCATCCTCTCGACCGCCATCAGCGTCACCCTCCTAGGAGACTGGATGTACGACCGCTACTCCACACGAGGATCCCAGCGGTGATCGGCACGCAGCATGCCCCTGCCGCGCTGCTGTCCGTCCGCGATCTGCGCGTGCGCACCGGCCTGGGCCGAATCCTGGTCAGCGGCACTACCTTTGACCTGCGAGCCGGCGAAGTGCTGGGCATCGTCGGGGAGTCGGGCAGCGGCAAGACGCTCACCGCCCGCGCTGTAGTCCGCGGGCTGGCCGACGGCGTGGTGGCCGACGGCGACGTCACCTTCGACGGCATCCCACTGCTGGAGACCAAAGAGCGCGAACTGCGCGCCCACCGCGGCTCACGCATCGCCATGGTGCTGCAGGACCCGTTCACAGCACTCAACCCTTTGCAGAGCGTGCGCGAGCACCTGCGAGAATCGCTCCGCCCAGAGATTCGCAAGAACAGGGCCGAGGCTCGCTCCGAGGTGGCCCGCCGACTTGCCGAAGTGGGCCTCGGACCAGAGGTCGCCGACCGCTACCCGTTCCAGCTTTCCGGTGGGATGCGCCAACGCGTGGCCATCGCTGCGGCGCTGGCGCAGGATCCTGAGCTGCTCGTTGCGGATGAGCCGACCACTGCGCTGGACGCCACGACCCAGGCCCAAGTCCTGGAGCTTCTGCGCACACTCCAGCGCGACCGGGGCATGGCCCTGATCCTGATCACTCATGATCTGCGCGTCGCGTTCTCCGTCTGCGACCGGATCATGGTCATGTACGCAGGCAGCGTCCTGGAGCACGCGCCGACCGGGCGCATGGTGCAGCGCCCCCTGCATCCCTATTCGCTCGGTCTGATGCTGGCGGAACCCTCCGTCACCCACTTTCAGAAGCAACTCAACTCGGTTCCCGGGAACGTGCCGTCGGCGGATTCAGTCGCCCACACCTGCGTCTTCGCCGACCGATGTCAGTGGCGGCAGGAGGAGTGCACCACCGCAGCCCCTCCGTTGGTGGGAGTGGAGTCGTCCCACGGGGCTGCCGTGCATCTGTCCGCATGCATCCGGGTGGACGATCTCCGCGACGAGATGCGTGCCGCCCTCAGCAGCCGAGCAGGCCTGGACGACGAGCCGCCCAGGCCTGAACTCGGCACGTCGTTGCTCAAGGTCACCGGAGTGAGCAAGACCTTCAAAACGGCCTCCCTGGCGGGCCGGCGCAAGGAGAACGTTGCGCTGCAGGAGGTCTCGTTCGAGGTCGCTCGAGGCGAGTCGCTGGGGCTCCTGGGCGAGACGGGTTCCGGCAAGACCACCACGGCTCGGTGCGTTCTCGGGCTCTCCACACCGACGTCGGGCCGTATCGAGCTCGACGAGTTCGACATAAGCGACTACCGGCGGCTGTCGCGCGACCAACGTGCCCAGGTACGCCGTCGCGTGCAGGTCGTCTTCCAGGACCCCTACGCCTCGCTGAATCCTTCGATGACTGTCGGACGCGCCCTCGGCGAAGCGATCGCGGCCGGGGGCCCGGCAGCCGCCGGAGCTTCGGGCTCGGTCGCCGAACTCCTGGACCTCGTCGGTCTCCCCCAGCCATACGCGGCGCGGCGTCCGGGTGCACTGTCGGGCGGTGAGCGACAACGTGTCGCGATCGCCCGAGCACTGGCCGTACACCCGAAACTGCTGATCTGCGACGAGCCGGTGGCCGCCCTCGACGTCTCCGTCCAGGCGCAGATCCTCGAGTTGCTGCGAGATGTCCGCGAACGCTACGGCACGAGCATGCTCTTCATCACGCACGATCTGTCGGTGGTGCGTCAGATGACCGACAGGACCATCGTGCTGAAAGACGGAGTGATCGTCGAGGCCGGGACCACCGCGGACCTCCTGGACTCACCGCAACACCCCTACACGCAAAGCCTGGTCGCATCGGTCCCGGGCGCCGGAGCTCTCCGCGCCCGTACCGCGCCCGGAGGGCTCACGGCCTGACAGGCACTCCTCCCCCGCAATCCGACCGACCTCCGTCCGCGGAGCTTCCTGCACCGGAACGCGGCGCTGCCTCTTGGAAGGACACCTCGTGAAGACGTTCCCAGCACGATCACGCCGTACAGCCCATGCTCTCGTCGGCGGCACCCTCCTGCTCAGCCTGACCGCAACCGCTTGCGCCGGCGGCGGGACCGACAGCAACAGCCCGACTGCCAAGCTCAGCGACAAAGACATTCCCGCCTTCACCTTCGCCCTCTACTCACAGCCACCCGGCTACGACAAGGCCACCAGCACCCAGCCGGTGACGACAGGCAGCTTCATGTCCCTGGTCACCGAGCCGCTCGAACGCACCTCGCCGTCAGGAGCCTTCACCCCTGCTCTTGCTGAGAAGGTCACCCAGCCCGACCCAACAACCATCGTCTACCAGCTGCGTTCGGGGGTGAAGTTCTCCAATGGCGCGCCGCTCACCGCCGAGGACGTCGCCTGGAGCATCACACACACCGCGACCCCGCCGGCCCAGACGACGACCAGCGTGCAGAGCTTCAAGAGCGCGAGGGTCACCGGCGATCACCAAGTGACCGTGAAGTTGAAAGAAGCGGCACCCAACGCCCGGGCAGGCCTTGCGGGTGCGGTCCTGATCCAGGAGAAGAAGTTCGCCACAGCCCACAAGTCCAAGCTCGGCACCAGTGAGGAGATCCCGGTGGGAACCGGACCGTACACGGTCACCTCTGCCAGCGCGTCCGGCATCACGCTCGCCCGGAGGAACACGTACTGGGGGTCCATGCCGAAGGCCAAGAAGATCAACATCCAGGTGATCCCCGAGGACAACAGCGCTCAACTCGCGATGCGGTCGGGCGAGGTCAACCTGCGCCAGCTGACCAACGTGAAGACCACCCCCCAATGGCGCGCCGTGCCCGGCACCACGGTGTACTCCGCACCATCCAGTGCGCTCAACTTTTTGACGATGGACGTGACCAAGGCTCCCTTCAACGACGTCCACGTCCGCAGGGCCATCGCCCACGCGGTCGACATATCCGGCTTGGTGAAGGGCGCCTGGGGCGGCGAGGCAACCCCGCACAAGGGCTTCCTTCCCGCGCAGAACCTGGCCGGCGTGGCAGGCGGCAAGAACAATGCCCAGAAGTTTCTCGACGCGCTGCCCGCCTACGATTTCGACTTGAAGAAGGCCAAGGCGGAATTGTCCAGGTCGAAGCACAAGGACGGGTTCAGCACCACCGTCAACTACTTGGACTCCGTACCGGCCACCAAGGTGCTGGCCCTGTCACTCCAGCAGAATCTCAAGACGGTCGGCATCGATGTCCAGGTCAAATCCACCACTCTGAACGCCTGGTCCGCCAAATTCTTCCAGCACAAGCTCTCCGGGCTGAATCTCGCGTTCGGATTCTCGACTTCGGCCCCCGACCCCTCCTCCATGCTCAGCCAGGTGGTGGGCAAGGACAACATCGGCCCGCAGAAGCTCAATATCGCGAACTTCACGACGCCCGAGGTCGAGAAGGCACTGCCGGTGGTCGCGTCTGCAGGCGCCGATACCCCGCGGTGGAAGGCCAGCCAGACGCTGCTGACCCAGATCGCCGAGCAGACACCGTATGTGCCCCTGCCGTCCGAGAACTTCGTCATGGCGATGGGTAAAGGATTCGCCTCATCGACTGGAAAGATCACGACTGAGGACTTCTTCGACGGCAGTTGGGCGCTGCATCTCCGCGCCACCCAGGCCCAGTGAGCCCCGCACCGCCATGTCATCCACGGCCGACTGCCCGGCCTGCCAGCCCGCTGAACGAGACGCTACAAGGAGGCAGCGCGATGCCCCCCATCGACAACCAGAACACGCAGCATGATGCGCTCAAACGGTCTGTCCGCCTCATCGACCTCATCATGCTGGGCGCGGGCACGGCGATCGGCGCCTCGGTCTTCACCGTGCTCGGCCCGGCCACCTCCGTCAGCGGATCAGGCATCCTCATCGCCACCGTCCTGGCAGCCGTCCCGATGGCCGTGTTCGGCATCGTCTACGCCTTCATGTCCTCCACGGCGCCGAAGACGGGGGCCTCCTACGCATGGCAACACGCCTTCGTACACCCGCTGATGGGCTTCGTCGTCGCATGGCTCCGCATCCTGGGCAGCGGCGCGATCATGGTGCTTCTGGCCCGGGTCTTGGTCGAGTACCTGGGCATGGTGTGGCCCGGCCTGCCGGCCGCGCCCGTCATGCTCGGACTGTTCATCGCCGTCTTCACGCTGAACTACTTCGGAGTCTCCATCGCAGCGCGGGCCCAGACCGTACTGATGCTGCTACTTCTGGCCGTCTTCGCGGTATTCGTCGGCGTCAGCACACCACAGATCAGCATCGACACGATCGGGCCGGTCTTCGAAGGCTGGGGCCCCATCCTTGCGGCGCTTCCGTTGCTCATCAATCTGTTCCTCGGGATCGAGACCGCAACAGAAGTCGGCGAAGAAGTCGAGAACGCTGAGCGGAACGTGCCCGTGGGCCTGGTCCTCGCCCTGCTCCTGACTTTGGTCGTCTACCTGTCCATCGTCGTGACATCGCTAGGGGTGGCCGGGCCGAAGGAACTCGCCACCAGCGACGTGCCCCTGCTGACCGCAGCCGAACACACCCTGGGCAACTGGGCAACACCACTGATCGTCAGTGCTGCCGCACTGGCCCTCGTCAAGTCGCTCAACGCCGCCTTCCTGGTGTTCACACGCTTCCTGTTCGCCATGGGCCGCAACAGGGACCTTCCCCACTTCATGGCACGCGTGCATCCCCGCTGGGGGACACCGCACGTAGCGACCGTAGTGGCCTTCTGCTTCGCGTCGCTGGGACTGCTGCTGTCGAAGGAGATCCTCCCGCTCCTGCTCGCCGTCAATATCCCGACGATGATGAAGTACTTCGGTACCTGCCTGGCCGGACTCAACGTGGTGCGCTTGCACCCCGACGTGTACGCGCGGGCCAGACTCCGCTTCCGCAAAGCGTGGATCACCACGGCGGCCGTCGCCGGCATGGCCGCCGCGGTCATCATCACTGCACTGGGCTGGGCCACGGACTGGCGGCCCTACGCCCTGTGTGGGGCATGGACAGTAGTTGGCCTGCTCTATTGGTGGCTGCGCCGACGGCGCTCGGGCAACTGGACGGGCCCCGCGAACGCTGTTGGTACGCCGGCGTCTGAGGGGGCTTCCTGATGGCTACCGGTAAGCGCCCGTCTCGACGACGGGCCAGAACACCGCTGGCGCACACATCGAGGGCCGACACATGACGTCATCCACGGACTCCTACCAGCGGTTTGTGCGAACGGCCTTTCCGGAGAAGCCGCCCGGGTCCTATTTGGACACCGCCTCCATCGGCCTGGTGCCCATGGCTGTGCGGACCGCAGTGGCCGAGTGTTACGAGGCCTTGGGCGCGGGAGTGCGCGGGATGCAGCACACGCGGGCAGGTGTGGAACAGACCCGAGCGCTTCTGGCGCAGGAGTTCGGCTGCCGAGCGGACGACCTCACATTCGCATCGTCCACTGGCGAAGCCATCAACACCGTCGCCCGCGCCATCACCTGGCGCGAGGGCGACGAAGTCCTGGTCCTCGCGGATGAGTTCCCCACCACACAGCTCCCCTGGAGCCGACTGCCGGGCGTTCGCCTGGTTACGACGAAACCCGCTGCCCACGACGACCGTCTCGGTGCGCTCCTTGGTGCGATCGGCCCCCGAACTCGGCTCGTCGCGGTCGCCCACGTCAACTCGGTCACCGGTACTCTGATCGACCTCTCTGAACTCGGACAGGCATGCGCCCGGGTCGGAGCGCTGCTGCTGTGTGACGGAGCCCAGTCCGCCGGTGTCCTCCCCGTCGACACGACGGACGTCGACTTCTTCGTGACCACTGGATACAAGTGGCTGCTCGCCGGGTTCGGCATCGCCTTCACCATCACCAAGCCGACCGTGCGCGATCAGCTTTCCCCCACTCTCCTGGGACACGCGAACATGCCGCCCTCGCAGGAGCTGGCTGTCGGAACTCCGAATCTGGGCGGCATCCACGCGCTGGGGGCCGCCGCGCGGCTCCGTCACACCGTCGGTCTGAAGGCCATCACCCATAGGACGCGCACTCTGGCCAACCGCATTCGCGACGAAGCCGCCGCCATCGGCTACCGCATCGCCTCACACGACACGCAAGGGCCGATCGTCAGCCTCTGCCCGCCTGCCGGTTCCACCCCGGAACTCGTCGAGCATCTGGGCCGCCTAGACATCGTCGCCGCGGCACGCGGCGGACACCTGCGCATCTCGCCGTACTTCTACACCGCGGACAGCGAGGTCGGCGAGCTCCTCGACGCGCTGGCCCAGGCATCTCGCATCACGACCTGAAGGGACGACAGTGTCCAAGAAGATCATCCAGAACGGTTCCTCGATCGGCCCTTACTCGCAAGCGGTCGTTGTGGGCAACCACTGCTATGTCGCCGGCACCGGAGGTTTCGTGCCTGGTACCAGCGAGCTCGTCCAGGGCGGAAAGGAGGCCGAAATCCGGCAGACCATGAAGAACCTCGAAGCCGTGATCAACGAAGCTGGCTATCGCATGTCAGACATCGTCACCGTGACCACCTATCTCCGCGACATCGCTGACTGGCCGGCCTTCAACGACATCTACAGCAGCTACTTCGAGCCGGAATCGGCACCGGCGCGCGCCGTCGTCGGTGTGGCCGATCTGCCTGCCGGAGCCAACGTCGAGGTCACCTGTGTTGCCGTCCATCAGGACGCCGCATGATGCCCACCATCGTGCGTACCGAACGGTTCTCCTACTTCGGGGCCGGCGAGCGGTGCGGTGAGCTTGTCGTGACACACCGTCACGACGGCAGCCTCGTCACCGACTTCACGGTGTCCAACAACGGTCGCGGCGCCAAATTGCACGAAGAGCTGGCGCTGGACGAGGAGCAGCTGCCCTGGCGGTGGCTGGTCGAGGGCACTTCACTGATGGGCGGCCCGGTCCACGAGCACTTCACCGGTGACGACGTGTCCCGCCAATGGACGAGCCAGGCGGAGACCGGGCAGGATGCCGGCCCGGCCAAGCTGTACTTGCCTGCGGACACAAGCCCCTACTGCGCCTGGATCGCCGCCCGCGCGGCTCTGGCCAACGGCGGATGTGTCGACGCGCTGCCCCATGGCCGCATCCACGCCGAACTGGTCCACCGCACAGAGCTCCACACCGGCGGGGCCGCGGTGCCGGTCGAGGTCTATTTCGTGCGGGGCCGGGGGCTCACCCCGGAGTACGTCATTGCCGACGCCACCGGCGCCCTGATCGCCTGGCTGGGCATGGGCGCCGACATGTTGGTCCGCGACGACTTCGCCGACCAACTGCCCGCCCTGACGGAGCTGGAGAGCGTCCTCACGCACTCTCACCTGGAGCGGGTGCAAGCCCGCATCCGACACCGCTTCGACGGCCCGGTCCGTATCCGGCGAGTCCGGATCTTCGACCCCGACACCCTGAAGCTCACCGAGCCCATGTCGGTGACGATGTTCCGTGACCGGATCACCGGCGTGGAACTGGACGAGAAGGCCGTGTCCGTCGCCGGTGAAACCGTCATCGACGGAGACGGCGGCACGCTCATCGCGGGACTGCACGACATGCATGCGCATGTGAAGCCGATCGACGGCCTATTCTACCTCGCCGCCGGTGTCACCACGGTCCGGGACATGGGAAACGCCAACGATGTCCTGCTCGCGCTGACCACGAACTGGGACACGGGCCTCACACCCGGCCCCCGCGTGGTGCGCTCCGGCTTCATCGAAGGGCGCAGCCCGCACTCCGCGCTGTTCGGCTTCATCCCCAACACCCTTGAGGAAGCCCTGGACGCAGTGCGCTGGTACGCGGCCCGCGGTTACCACCAGATCAAGCTCTACAACTCCATGAACCCGGACTGGGTACCGGCACTGACCGCCGAGGCTCATCGCCTCGGTCTGCGCGCCGTCGGACACATCCCGGCGTTCACTACACCGGACCGCATGATCGAGTCGGGCTACGACGAAGTCACACACGTCAATCAGCTGATGCTCGGCTGGCTCCTGGAAGAGGGCGCGGACACCCGCACCCCGCTCCGCCTCACCGCCATGGCCCGCGCCAAGGACCTGGACCTCGACTCCGAACCGGTGTGGCACACACTGGAGTTGATGCGGGAGCGGGGCATCGGCCTCGATCCCACGGCAGTCATCGTCGAACGGCTCATGCTCAGCCGGGCCCGCACGGTCCTGCCTGCCGACGCCCCATTCCTGAGCCACATGCCGATCGGCTACCAACGTCAACGCAAGCGTACTTACGTCCCGTTCGACAGCGAGGACGACCTTCGCGCGTACGACGAGTCGTTCCCCATGGTCTTGAAAGTCCTCAAGCTGCTGCACGATCAGGGCATCCCCTTGTGGCCCGGGACCGACGACTCGACCGGCTTCACCGTCCACCGTGAACTCGAGCTCTATGCCAAGGCCGGCATCCCGACGGCGGACGTGCTGCGCATCGCCACCCGTGACTGCGCCGCCCATCTCGGCCTGGGCCACAGCCACGGCAGCATCGACACCGGCAAGAACGCCTCTTTTCTGCTGCTGGACGGCGACCCGCTGCAGGACATCAGCGTCGTCCGCAATATCCGCATGGTCGTCAAGGACGGCGACGTCTACTACCCGCACGACATCTATACCGAGCTCGGGATCGTGCCCTTCAACAGCCCGCCCGCGACGACTTCCCAGGAGCGCACCGCATGACACAGTCCGCACGCCGCACGATCAAGGCGGGATCCGGCGAGCTCACCTATCAGGCCCAGGTGGAAGAGTTCACCGTCGACGACAGCAACGGGCAGCCTGCAGCCCGAATCGTATGCACCACCTACCTGCGTACGGAAGACGCCATCGAGCGCGATGAGCGGCCCGTGCTCTTCGCCTTCAACGGAGGCCCCGGTTCCTCGTCGGTCTGGCTCCACTTGGGCATAGGCCCGAGACGCGTCGCCGACGCCGATTCCCTCACCCCTCGCAGCACGCCTCCGTACACGCTCGTCGACAACAACGAGACGGTCCTGGACGCGGCCGACCTCGTCTTCATCGACCCACCCGGAACCGGTTACAGCCGGGTACTGAGCCCGGATCAGGAGACGGACTTCTACTGCACCGACGGCGACGCACGGGCCATGATCCGCCTCATATCTGCCTGGTGTCGCAAGCACCGCCGCGAGAACTCGCCCCGTTTCCTTCTGGGCGAGAGCTACGGAACCACCCGCGCGGCGGCCATGGCCCGAATGCTTCCCGGCGGCCCCTTCAGCACCGGCAGTCTCGGCACGACGGCACTGAGCGGCGTCATCCTCCTCGCGGCCGCCTTCCGCAACCCGGTCGGCGACGAGGCTCACGCCGCGACGCTGCCCACCTACGCTGCCACCGCCTGGTACCACGACCGCCTCCCTGAACGCCCTGGGAGCCTCGAAACCCACATGGCGTGGGCTCGCCGATTCGCCCAACAGGACTACCTCCCGGCCCTCTTCGCTGGCACCGGGCTGCCGCAACAGCGCCGGTCCGAGATCGCCCAGACACTTCACCAGCTGACCGGCATCCCTACCGAGACACTGATCCGCCACCAACTGCGGCTCGAACCGCCGCAGTTCGCGCGACTGCTGTTGGCCGACGACGACCGGCAGATTGGCGGGTACGACACCCGGTTTACGCTTCCGATCACGGGGGCTGGGCAGGACCCTGTTGCCGACGACCCCGCGATGGGACAGTACGTCGGGATGTTCAGCGGCGCCCTGGTGCCGTACCTGCGTGACGAACTGGGCGCCGGATACGACACGGACTACCGGCCGATCGAGTGGGCCCGCGTCAACCTCCGCTGGGACCACGGGTCCGGCCCCGGTGTCCCTCCGGCCTCGGACACTCTCGTGCCGGACATCGCCGCGGCCCTGCGCCGGGACCCCCAATTCAGGGTGCTGTTCTGCCAGGGCTACTACGACCTGGTCACCACCTTCGGCGCGCTCGAACACGCTGTTACCCGTATGCCCCTGGATGAGAAGCGCGTTCAGGTGCAGTACTACGAATCCGGCCACATGCCCTACCTCGGCCAGCTGTCGCGCGAACAGATGGCGACCGACATCCGGCGTTTCCTCGCCCGGGACGCAGACGCTTGTGACCTTGAACAGCCGCCCGGTCGGCCGAAGGAGAACCTCTCGTGACCGACACCCTATGGACGGGCCTCGACCAGCTCACCGAGAACCTGGAAATCCTGTACCGGGACCTGCACCGGCATCCCGAGCTGCCCCTCCAGGAACACCGGACCGCCGAACGCGTGGCCCAGACACTGGACATGCTCGGTTACGACGTCACCGAACACGTGGGCGGCACCGGCGTCGTGGGCATCCTCCGCAACGGCGAGGGCCCGGTCGTGATGCTGAGGTCCGAACTCGATGCCCTGCCCGTGCAGGAGAAGACAGGACTGCCCTACGCCTCCACGGCGCGCGCCGTTGGCCCTGACGGGCGGGACACCCCAGTGATGCACGCCTGTGGACACGACATGCACATCACCTGTCTGATCGGCGCTGCGACTCTCCTCGCCCAGGCAACGGACGCCTGGTCCGGAACACTGATGCTGGTCTTCCAGCCCGCCGAGGAACTCGCCTGTGGAGCCCGGGACATGGTCGACGACGGTCTCTTCGATCGGTTCCCGACCCCGGACATCGTCCTCGGCCAGCACATCGTCCCTTACCCCGCCGGGACCATCGCCTATGGATCGGGCACCGTCATGGCGGCCATGGACGCGGCCAACGTCGTACTGCACGGCCGCGGCGGCCACGGCTCCAGCCCGGAGAGCACCATTGACCCGGTCCTGATGGCGGCCCACGTCATCACCCGGCTTCAGGGAATCGTCGCGCGCGAGGTCGCCGCCTCCGAGCGGGCGGTCGTCACCGTAGGACGGCTCCAGGCCGGCACCAAGGACAACATCATCCCGGACACGGCCGAACTCGGCGTGAACGTGCGCAGCTTCTCTGCCGCCACCCGGTCGACGGTCCGCCAGGCCATCGAGCGCATCATCCAGAGTGAAGCCGACGCCAGCGGCGCGCCCAAGCCCCCGGAGGTCGAGTGGACCATCGAGGCACCGGCGACCGAGAACGACCCTGAAGCCACTGCCACCACCATTGCGGCACTGACCGCCCACTTCGGCGACGAGTGCGTCACCGAAGTCCCACCGGTCTCAGCCAGTGAGGACGTTGGGGTCTTCGGCACCGCATGCGGCGCACCCACGGTCTTCTGGTTCCTCGGCTGCCTGGATCCCGCCGACTGCGCGGCAGCCGCACAAGGGGCGGGCCTCAAAAGCCAGTTGACGAACCACTCACCGCACTTCGCCCCGCTCATCCGACCCACCCTGCCCGCCGGTATCCAAGCACTGGTCACGGCAGCCATGACATGGCTCGGGAGGCAATCATCATGAAACGCCCCACGATTCACCTGACCCTGGCCCCCTATCTGACCGCCGGTGAAGCGTCGGGAGTGCGCGTCACCTACACACTGAGCGGATTGCGGTTCGAGACCGGACAAACTCTCTGCAAGCTTCCGGAGCTCCTGTTCGGGATCGACGGAGCCAAAGTCGCTGCCGACGGGATCCACGCTGCAGACGAACTCGGCCCCCTCGCACTCACCCACACCCGAGACGAACCCACTCCGTCCTTTACGATGCGCCGGTGGACCACCCAGCGTTCCACCAAAGGCGACGTCACCGTGGAGTATGCCGCTCCTGTACGCATCGTCGACTTCTCGACTGCCAACGGTCCACTGTTCGATCTGCGAGCCGAGGGCTGCGGTATCAGCGCGGGCGGCCTCGGCTTCCTCGCGCTCCCGGAACAGGACGGGATCTTTGAAACCCAAACGCAGTGGGATCTGCAGGAGTTGCCCGTCGGCGCTCGCGGCGTCAGCAGCCATGGTGAGGGCACCGTGCGGCGCACCACCACGCTGGAGTCGCTGACCTTCACCTTCTACATGGCCGGTGTGCTGCACTCCTACCCTGCGGAACCCGACCCGACCTACGGCGTGTTCTGGCTATCCGAGCCGACATTCGACGCGTCCCTGATAGGGCAGCAAGGCAGGATCCTCTATGAGGAGATGTGTCGGTTCTTCCGTGAACCGGCCCCGGGCTTCCGAATCTTCGTCCGCAAGCATCCCTACCCCGGCCTGGGTGGCAGCCTGCTTCCGGGATCGCGGGGCTACATGTTCGGCTGGGGCGACACCGAGACTCACACCACGGAGGAGCTCACCCGGCTCCTCGCCCACGAGACAGTTCACAACTGGCCGCTGCTGGACGGATTCAGCCACGACCCCAGCCAGGTCAGCTGGTACAACGAGGGCATAGCCGAGTACTACTCGATGTTCATTCCGCACCGCGCCGGGCTGCTCAGCGACGACGACTTCCTGCGCCTGCTCAACAAGCGGGCCAGGGGGTACTACGCAAACCCCCTGCAGTCCCTGTCCTCCGCGGCGGCCGCGGGACTCTACTGGAAGGACTGGCGCGCCCAGCGAGTCCCCTACGGCCGTGGGCTGCTCTATCTCATCGACACCGACCACCGGCTCCGCCAGGCGAGCCAAGGAGCCCGGAGCCTCGACGACGTGGTTCGCACCATCCTGGAGCGCGACCGTGCGGGACAGAGGGTCACTCTGGATGACTGGCTGGAACTCGTAACAGGCGAGATGGGCGAATCGGCGAAGACAGCGTTCGAGGCGATGATGTCGGGCGAGCCGGTTCTCCCGGACCTTGACTGCCTGATGCCGCGCTTTACGGCCATCGAGTCTCCGATCGATGAGTTCGACATCGGCTTCGCCTACTACAGCTTCAAGACCCGCACCGTTTCAGGACTGGTCGAGACGAGCGAGGCCGCGAAGGCGGGAGTGCGCGACGGGGACCTCATCGTGCGCAGCCCAGCGGCGCACACCATCAACGGCGGAGATCTGACCGAAATCGCGTTGACACTTCGACGGGGCGGCAAAGTCCTGGACCTCGCGTACCAGCCGCGGGGCAAGAAGGTGAATGGCCTGCAGTGGACAAAGAGTCCCAACAGCTGAGGATCAACAGGCGGCCACGTTCCGCCCTCCAACTCCAACAGTAGGGACTCGGAGGCCAGTAGATGAGTTGATGCCCGTGATGCTGTCGCCTGGATGTGTGGCTCTGGGGGTATCTCGGCTGGTCCTGGGGCGGGGATCGTTCTGGGCTTCTGGAGTGAGTGAGCGGCAGCCGGTCGAAAGCGACTCATACGACGAGAGTTGGGATCTGATCGAGCCCGTGATCTCGCCATGGAATACCCAACACCCTTCGGCGGGTGGGCATTCGGGGCGATGACTCCAGCCAGCCGCGTCACCAACGTGCCCGACCAGCACACCTAGCGGCTCAGAACCTCTCGGCGACGTGCTTGCCGAGATCGAGTTCGATTCCCTGAGGCTGCTGCAAGCCGCGCTCGAAGAGGCTACGCAGGTGATCCGCGTTCTCCGGACGCATCGACGTGCGCCTGAAGGCGGCCAGAGCGGCTGCGTAGTCCCCCGCTGGGATTGCGGTGGCCGCGTCGACGAACTCCTTCGCACCGGAGACCCCGGCCTTGCTGAAGCCGGCGATGCGGCGGGCGAAGGTGTCGACGAAGTCGTCCAGCTCGCCCTCGGGAAGAACACGGTTGACGTAGCCGTATTCGGCAGCGAGCTGAGCCGGGAAGTCGTCTCCTCCCAGCACGATCTCCATCGCGCGGCCCCGGCCCACCAACTCGGCCAGTCGCCCCATCGGGTTGCCACCGGGTACGGCACCGAAGCCCACCTCGGGCTGCCCCAGGATCGCATTGGTGCCGGCGAAGCGGATGTCCGTGTTCAGGACGAACTCACTTCCTGCTCCTCGGACACGACCCTTGATGGCCGAGATCGTGACAGCCGGGACCCGGCTGAGGCGAAGGAGGCTATCCGGGTAGGGGAGGAGCCCGGTGGGACCCGGCGCCGTGGTGTATACGCGCTCGATCTCGGACAGGAGGTCGAAATGTGCCATGAAGAAGTCAGGGTTGGCACTCTGGAACACCACAACGGTCAGATCGGGGTCCTCCTCCATGCGGGTCACCAAATCGGCCAGCTGCTCGACGGTGTCCGGATCGATGAGGTTGATCGGGCCGTTCTCGAAGGTCACCTTCCAGTAGGACGGCGACACCGCATGTACCTGGAACTGCGAGTGATTGCTCATGGGGACGACCCTAGAGCCTCTGACTTTAAATTTGCAACTTAGCTTGACTTGACTCTGCCCTCTGGCCCCGCTTTCAAGGGAAACCGCGAGTTCGAGGGCGCCGGACTGCCACCGCATCGGTGCCGAGCAGGCGCGTCCGTCGTCCGGCTTGAGCGGATGGTGCCGCGAGTCACGGAGGAGGTGATGCAGGTGGGGTTATTACTGCTGTTCATGGCACAGCCCGAAGGCGCTCGCGCATTCTGCCGCTGCAGCAAGGAGGGGCAGGAGGGGGCCCTCGAGGGCTGTCCGGCTGTCAAGAGAACCATGGACCCAGCGGTGCTCACTGGAGCGCGGCCAGGTTCTCTGTGTACCACCCCACCACGAACCCTGTGGGCCGCTGGCCCCGCAGTTCCGCCTCATCCCGGACACCGCTCCGTTCGGCTGGGCGGGCTCGGGAACTCGTTGGTGGGGATGCCTTCAGTCGGACTGGCTGAGGGATGAACTCTGAGGGTCAGGTGCCGCCATCAGCGACACATCCTCCATGGGAACCTCGCGACCATCGTCATCAAGGAACCCCACATGGACGGCCCGACCCGTGGAGCGGGTCCGCCGGGCAGCGGAGGGACCTGCGGGCCGCGGTCGGTGACGATCACCCCACTGCTGCAGCGCACCCAGGACGGGCTGCAGTTCGAGCCCGGCTGGCGTCAGGTGATAGCTCTGCCGGTGCCTACTGCCGGCCTCTTGGTACGCCAGTGTCCGCAGCACTCCGGCATCGACGAGAACCTTGAGTCGGTCACTGAGCAGGTTCGACGCGATGCCGAGAGCTGACCGAATTTCGGCGAACCGGTGCCTGCCGTAAAGCACCTCCCGCAGCACCAGCAGAGTCCACCGCTCGCCGAGGATCTGCAGGCTCCGCTCCATGGAACAGGCCGGCTCGTCATCCATGGGGCCGGACACGTGCCTTCCTGGCGGCACAGAACTCACCTCCACATCGACGCCGGTTACTCGCTCCGGTGGCCGCATACACCGCGCGGCCTCCACCTTATAGCTGAGTTTACTATTGCCCGCCAGCTGGCACGGACGTCTTCCGGGCGGGAGCAGGCGACTCGGGCAGGTCCCGCCAGCGATGGTCCCGGAAGGGGTTGCCGCTGTCGCGGCTTTCAACATGGTCTCCCGGCCCTCCCGGGGGCGCCGACCCTCTGAACGTGAGCGCACCGCCGGTGTCCCCATGGTGGTGACAGCTTGTCGTGAATGGAGGGGCTGTCGGTGACACCTGTCGTACATCGCATGGTTCGCCTCGGCTTCACGCACCGACCACGACAAACATAGTGAGACCGATTCCGGAGAACGGGCTGCAGATGCGTGCAGGTGGAGCCGTATCCTCATGCCATGGTGACGAGTGTCGATCTGGCCCGGCAGCTGGGTCTTTCGCAGACGACGGTGTCGCGGGCGCTGCGTGGTCATCCCTCAGTGACGGAGAAGACCCGTCGACGCGTGATCGACGCGGCGCAGGCGCTGGGGTACCGGCCCGATGCCGCGGCCCGGATGCTAGTGACGCGTCGGGCGAAGGCGCTCGGCGTGGTCGTGGCCGACCTCAGGAGTCCCCTGTACCCGCCGGCGATCGCGACGATCCAGGAGCGGTCTGCGGCGCGCGGCTATCGGATGGCCCTCATCCGCGACCCCGAGGAAGCGCACGACGCGGACGCCGTGGAGGTCTTGAACGAGGCGATCGTCGACGGGCTGATCTTCATGTCTGCCACGGACGACTCCCCGGGAGTGGCCCGGGTGGCGGCGCGTCACATGCCGATGGTGCTGCTCAGCCGCGACTTCTCGGACCTGCGGGCGGACACCGTCATGAGCGAGGACCGGGCGGGCGGTGCCCTGGTCGCACATCACCTGGGCGAGCTGGGGCACCGCAGGATCGCGATGCTGTCGGTGCCGCGCACGGTGAGCAATGGCCGTGAGCGTGAGGACGGGATGCGGGACGCGCTCCGCGAGCGTGGCCTGGATCTGCCCGAACAGTACGTGCGGCGGGGGCCCATCGATCACGAGAGCGGGCTGGAGATGGCCCGCTCGTTGTTGGCGGTGGAGCCGCGGCCGACCGCGATCTTCTGCTCGACGGACTCCTTCGCGTTCGCGGCGCTCGATGCGGCGTCACAGCTCGGGATCCGGGTGCCTGAGGAGTTGTCCGTGGTCGGGTTCGACGACTCGGAACCGGCCCGGTGGTCGATGATCAACCTCACCACGGTGCACCAGCCGTTCACGGAGATGGCGGCGAAGGCGGTGGACGTGCTCATCGACCGGCTCGAGGGCCGGGCGGACGGCGAGTTCTCCCAGACGGTCTTTCCGGTGCGGCTGATCGAGCGGGGCACGACCGCCGCTCCGGCGTGAACGTACGGAGGATCAGGCGGTGTTGCGTCCGCCGCTCAGGTCGAGGGTCTGTCCCGTGGTGTAGCTGGCCTCCGGTGAGAGCAGCCAGGCCGCGAGCGCGGCGAATTCCTCCGGAGTTCCGACGCGGCCCATCGGTACCCGGGCGAGCAGCGCGGCATTGCGTTCCTCGCTGAGGTCTTCGAGCATGCGGGTCCGCATCATCGAGGGGGCGACGGCGTTGACGGTGATGCCGTCGCGGGCGTACTCCTTGGCCGCGGTCTTCACCAGGGAGATGACAGCGGCCTTCGACGCGGAGTAGGCGGCCTGGTGCGGGTTGCCTTCGCGGCCGGCTATGGAGGACAGGATGGTGACACGTCCGTAGCCGCGTGCACGCATCGCCGGCAGGGCGGCGCCGAGGCCGTGCAGGCAGCCGTCGAGGTTGATGGCGAGGGTGCGCTGCCAGCCGTCCCTGGGTGTCTCGTCGATCGGTGTCTCGGGGCCCTGCACGCCGTGGGCCAGGAGCGCGCCGTCGAGCCGCCCGTGTGTGCGCATGATGTCGGCGACGACCCGGGACCAGGCCTCCGGGTCGGTGACATCAAGGGACAGGCATGCCTCGGGAGAGGAGCCGTCCCCGTCGCCCGCCACGTCCGTGCAGATCACGGTGGCACCTTCACGGGCGAGGCGCCGGCAGGTGGGTGCGGCGAGTCCGCCCGCCGCGCCGGTGACGAGGATGACCTGGTCACGGTAGCGGCCGGGCCAGTAGTCGGCGGTGGGGGCCATGGTGTCGACGAGCTCGGTCATCAGCGGACTCCTGCGGTGTCGGGGGAGGTGAGCAGTGTGGTGGTGGCCCGGTGGAGGGCCTTCAGATACGCGGCGGTGCCTTCGCGCGCGGTCCGGTCGACGCTGGGCACCTCGACGCTGACCGGGACGTCAGGCAGGGCGCGCAGGATCTCGGCCAGCGGGAAAGCGCCCGATCCGGGTGCCAGGCGCTGCGCCCGGGACTCGATCTGCCGCGAGGAACCGTCGACGCTCTGCCCGAGCGGGAGTTCCGTCGGTGTGGGCAGGTCCGGGACCGTGGCCGGGCCGTCGCAGAGCTGGATCACCTCGACGACCCCGGTGGGCAGCGCTTCGAGGTCGGCGACCGTGCCGCCCGCGCGCACGAAGTGCAGGACATCGAGCATGATCCCGGCCCCCGTCCCCTCGGCCAACCGCGCGGCCTTCGCGACCGTGTCGACGCACTGGTAGGAGATCGGTTCGAGGCAGGGACGGATACCGAAGCCGGACGCGTCGGCCGTCAACTCGGCCAGCGAGTCCCGCAGTTGGGACGGGTCGGGGTCTCCCCCGATGACGTTCAGGACGCGCGCGCCGAGTTCCGCCCCGGCCTCCAGCGCGGGCATCCAGTCGGCGCGCCCGCGCACACCGTCGAGGGTGAAGGCCTCGACGTCCAGGACCGAGACACCGGTGCTGCGACAACGCCGGACCGTCTCGGCCGTCATCGGCATCCCGGCCGCGATCGGATAGCGGGCCTCCGTCGGGGTGGCGGGGAAGACCCGCACACCGACCGAGGCGAAGTCCGCCTCGGCGGCCGCGGTGACCAGGGAGGGCGGGTCGAGATGCAGGGCCGACAAGTGAGCGAGCCCGAACGTGACGTCCACGTATTTGAACCACCAATCGAGTGCGGGTATTGACGCCGCGCAGATGACGTTCCTACGCTGCCCAAACCAGAATGACTACGTAGTCATCCCGGTGTCAATGACTTCCTGCCCAGCAGGACGCGACTCTCACGGCCCGTGCAGTGATCGATGGCCGCCCAGGTTTGGAGCAACGATGCCCCACAACAACTCTCACGCAGGGCCTATGGAGACCACAGTGGTCTCCATGGACAGCCCGCACCCCCCTGGTGGTGCCTCACCGCGACGCCGGGCGGCGGCCAGCATGGCCGGTGCCGTGATCGACTGGTACGACTTCTTCCTCTACGGCATCGCCGCCGCGACGATCTTCGGGCCGCAGTACTTCCCTTCGCACGACGAGTTCGTCGGGCTTCTCGCCTCCATGGGCTCGTTCGCCGTCGGATTCGTCTTCAGGCCGCTGGGCGGCGCCATCTTCGGCCACTTCGGTGACCGCATCGGGCGCAGGCAGATGCTGTTCCTCACCGTGCTCATCATGGGTCTGGCCAGCGCCGCGATCGGCGCACTTCCCACCTACGCGGCGATGGGCATCGCAGCCCCCATCTGCCTGGTGCTGCTGCGTGCGATCCAGGGCGTGGCGGTCGGCGGAGAGTGGGGCGGCGCCGCCCTGATGGCCGTGGAAAGCGCCCCGCCAGGGAAGAAGAACTTCCTCGCCAGCGGCGTCCAGGTCGGCTCCTTCATCGGCCTGCTGCTCGGCACCGCCGTCTTCTCCCTGATGCAGGCGCTCACCACACAGGCCCAGTTCGAGTCCTGGGGCTGGCGCATCCCCTTCCTGATCAGCCTCGTCTTCGCCGTCGCCGGCCTCCTCATCCGCACGGGCGTGGCGGAGTCCACCGAGTTCGCCGAGGCCAAGGAGAAGCGGGAGCGGGCCAAGGCGCCGCTCTGGGTGGCGCTGAAGACCTCGCCCCTGCGGATCCTCGCGGTGATCGGCATGCGCCTCGTCGACCAGGGCTGCTTCTACATCGCCTTCACCTTCTCCCTCGTCTACGTGGAGAACTACACCGACCACCCGACGAGCACGGTGCTGACCGCGTCCATGATCGCTCTGGTTCTCGCCTCACTCCTCACCCCCGTCTACGGCAAGCTCGCCGACCGGGTGGGAGTCCGCTGGTTCTACGTCGCTGGCCCCCTCTGCGCCGCCGCGGCCGCGGTCCCGTTCTTCCTGTCCCTGCGCTCGGGCTCCCTGGTGCTGATGACACTGGCCTTCTTCGCCCTGATCAACCTCGGGCACAACATCTCCACCGCGGTGCAACAGACCTGGTTCACCGGCATGTTCGACATCTCCGTGCGCTACAGCGGCGCCGGATTCGGCTACGCCCTGGCCGGCGCGGTCGGCGGCTTCATCCCGCTGGTCGCCACCGCTCTCGCCGGACACGACGGCGACTGGCTCGGCGTGGCCCTGCTCTTGGCAGGACTCGCCCTCGCCGCCCTGGTCACCGGCCTGTTCGCCTACCGATGGACGTCCGCGGCCGCCACGGACCAACGGCACGAGCCCGTATGACCCACCCGAGAAGGTGACGTCGACCCGACCGGCGGCAGATCAGCACGCGAGCAAGCAATACGCCGGGACAACACACCGGCGGAAAGAGAGACCCCATGAGTGCCCAAGCCACCACCACGTCCAGTCACGGGCAGGCGGCAGCAAGGGAGTTGGACTGCGACCTGTTGGTGATCGGGTCGGGCGCCGGCGGCCTGTCGGCCGCGGTCACCGCCGCCTGGCACGGCCTGAAGGTGGTCGTGGTCGAGAAGGACCCGGTCTGTGGCGGCGCCACCGCCTGGTCCGGCGGCTGGATGTGGACACCGCGCCACCCATTGGCCCAGGCCGAGGGCTTCGTCGAGGACATCGACCAGCCGCGTACCTACCTCAAGAACGTCCTGGGCAAGGAATTCGACGAGACACGGGTGAACGCCTTCCTCGAGGCCGCTCCCCACATGGTCGGCTTCTTCCACGACCACACCAGCCTGCGCTTCGTCAACGGCGCCAAGATCGCCGACATCCAGGCGTGGCAGCCCGGTGCGAGCGCCGGCGGCCGTCAGGTGGGACCCGAGCCGATCAACGCCCGCCGCCTGAGCAAGTCCTTGCGCCGCAAACTGCGCCCGCAGATGTACGAGACCTCGTTCCTCGGCATGGGCATCATGGCCGGCCCGGACCTGCAGCACTTCCTGCACGCCACCACCTCGGTCAAGGGCTTCCTCCACGCCGCCCGGCGCGTCGCCCTCCACACACTGGACCTCGTCACGCATCGGCGCGGTATGCACCTGGTCAACGGGCCGGCGCTCGTGGCCCGACTGGCGAAGTCCGCCGAGGACCTGGGCGTGAAGCTCTATGTCAACGCCCCCGCCACACGCCTGCTCACCGAACGCGGCAAGGTCAACGGAGCCGTGGTCTCCACCCCGCGGGGCGACGTCACCATCCGCGCCCGCCGTGGCACGGTCCTGGCCACCGGCGGCTTCCCGCACGACGACGAGCGGCGCCGCGCCCTCTTCCCCAAGGGCACCGGCGTGGACCACCAGGCCTTGGCCCCCGCCGCCACCACCGGCGACGGCATTCGCCTCGCCGAGGCGGTCGGCGGAGTCCTCGACACCACCGGCGCCTCCCCCGCCGCCTGGTGCCCGGTCTCCCCCGTCAAGCTTCCGAACGGCCGTACCGGCAGGTTCCCCCACATCGTCGACCGCGGAAAGCCCGGACTTCTCGCGGTGATGCGCGACGGCCGACGCTTCGTCAACGAAGCGAACGGCTACTACGACTACGTCACCGCCATGATCGACGCCACTCCGCAGGGAGAAGAAGTGGTCTCCTGGCTCATCTGCGACCACCAGTTCCAGCGCCGCTACCCCTTCGGCATGGCCAAGCCGTTCCCGGTCCCGCAGTGGCCCTACCTGCGCAGCGGATACATGACGCGCGGACGCACCCTGGAGGAACTCGCGCAGACCTGCGGCATCGACCCGGTCCAACTCCGGTGCACCGTCGACGAGTTCAACCAGCACGCACGCCAGGGAGAGGACCCCGAGTTCCAGCGGGGCACCACCCCCTTCAACCGCGGCTCCGGTGACTACGCGCACGGCCCCAACCCGTCCCTGGCTCCACTGGAGAAGGGCCCCTTCTACGCGATCAAGGTGCTGCCCGGCAGCTTCGGAACCTTCGCCGGCCTGAACACCGACGACCGGGCGCGGGTGCTGAACGCGACCGGCGAGGCGATCCCCGGCCTGTACGCGGCGGGTTGCGACCAGGCCAACGTGATGGGTGGTCACTACCCGTCCGGTGGCATCAACATCGGCCCCGCCATGACCTTCGGCTACGTCGCCGCCCGTCACGCCGCCAACGCCACCGCGTACGAGACCGGGTCGCGCCCCCGCTGAGCGCTGCCGGTCAGGCGCTCCTCGCCGCCTGACCGGCACACCTGCCTTACACAGCATGGCTTTCTGCTCCGACCGATATGCGAGTCGTCCTGACGCAACCACTTCGACAACGTGACCGGATGGATGCCGAGGTCAACGGCCGTCTGCTTCTGTTCTTTTCCTGCCCGCACCAGCGCGATGGCACGGGCGCGGAACTCAGCGGGGTAGGCGCGGGGCATGTCCGGCAGCCTTTCGTGAGGGCCGTCAGTTAGCCACCAAAACTGGAACCTGAGAGGTGGGGCAGGTCAAGATGTCACCCGATCGTGCAGCAGACCAGGTCAAGAGAGCAGACAACGGGATCTGACACTGGCTCAGTAATGACACGTAGCTACTGGCCCACAAACGGCACTTCACAATCAGCTACGGGCACTCGAACTCTGGCTCCGACTAGGGCAGTTGAAGAACTCTCTGCACGCCGCACTGCACGTCTTCAGTATCGGCATCGGCAACCTCACTGACCGCCGCCCCACGATCTACTCCGTCGCCTACCTGCAGCTGTACAACCACATCGCGGAGAAAGCCACGATCCACGAGTGCGCCAACGAGACCTGCCGCCGGAGCTCCGTACGCCAGCGCGGCCGCGCCGAGTACGGGCAGAACCGCACCAGCGGCATCAAGTACTGCACCCGCGAATGCGCCCGCGCCCAGGCACAGCGCGAACTCCGCCGACGCCGCAAAGAGCAGACCCCGCCGCTCCAGCAACCGCCGGCCAAGATGCCGACAACGCAGGGCAGCCCAGAGTCCATCGGCCAGACGGGAGATGGGCGCTGATCAACCTGCGCGAACACCAAGCAGAGGCCGTCTCGCGGATCCGGAAGTAGGCGGGATACCCCGCATGGTCGTCCGCGCCCGCCCGAGGCCGACGCCGAGGGGTGGCCAGCCTCGCTGATTGGACAGCGCTGCCCCCGCCCTGGACTTAGGTACTGCCGCGCGTGCCCGTCCACAACCTCCCGGTCAAGGGTTCGTTGAGCTCTCCGAACGTCCAGCCCATGAGCGGAAGGTGTCGTCGTGACCAGTGCCATCTCAGTGGAAGACCGCTGCATCGACGCCTTTAACGAACTCAAAACCAGCCGGCACATCACCACCGTGCTCTATCGGCTCAACGACAACCTGGACACCCTCATCGTGGACTTCGAGGGGAACCTGACCCACGACGAACTCCTCAAAGCCCTGCCCTCCGATCCACGCCTCGTGGTCTATGAACTGCACTTCGCCGACCGGGACGGCAGCCGCAGAGCGGTTATCGTCCTGATCTCCTGGTCGCCCCAAGGCACCAGTCCCGAGCAGATGGCAGCGCACGCAGCGGTGTACGTCGCTCTCAGAAATCAGCTTGACGGCATCGACCTTTCCATCGAGGCCATGAGCCGCTCCGACCTGGAGTACGACCGGCTCGTACGCGCCGCCCGGACATAGCCCGACTCCAGCAGGCTCAACCTGTGCCCGGTGAGCCGATCTTCGCGGCGCTGGGCTCCCGCTGGAGCGAGGAGGTGCGTGTCGTGGGCGGGACAGGTGAACCGGGATCGGCCAAGCTGGCAGGCAGCTGCTCGAGGTCCTTTCACCTAGGCCAGCGTGGTGCGGCGGCCCCCCGTCCCCGCACCCGCTGAACCGGCCGGCAGCCTCGACGACCTGCCCCGGCTAACGAGGCTGCTGGTCCGGCCGGCCAGGGTTTGGCCCAGGGCGGGCGTCAACCGCGGCGCTTCGGCAGAACCTGGCGGCTGTTACTCAGGTCCATCCCCAGATCGCTGTGAAAGCACGAGGCTATGCGCCCATTCAATGGCATTCACCGACTGGCGGATTCTCCCCTCTCGGGATAAAGGGACGGTCGGGCTGCGCAGTTGACGCCGAGCGGATGGGCGAAGAGTCCTCGGCCGAGATGGCATCGCGTGAGGTCGAGAGCGGTCATCGACGAGGGCCTGCCGGAAAGGTGAGTACGGCGATGACGATCTTTCCGTTCTCGGTCTCCTCGACCGACCAGGCACTGGCGAGGCTGTCCACGATGAACAGGCCGCGCCCGCTTGCAGCCACCGTCCCTTCGTCAACAGATGAGTTCGAAGGTCGGACAGGTACGGCAGTGACGTCGGCCCCGTGGTCGACGACGCCCAACGCCGCACCGAACTCGTAGACCTCAACTCTTATGAGGACCGCACCGCTGCTGTGCTGGATGGCGTTGGCGATGAGCTCGCTGGCCACCAGCATGGCGTCGAAGAGCTGGTGCTCCGCCTTGCCGTCCAGGACGTCGGCCAGGGCGGTACGGGCGGCGCGCTGCGGAGCATCGAGTCCGTCGAGCACCACATCACGGTGGATCAACAGGTCTCCGAGGCTCCGGTCGTGCACCAGTTCAGCAGTTGTCGGGGCACCCTCGTCTCCTCGCACCGGGAGGGGAGCTACGCGGCGACTGCGTCCGTGGCCGCGGTGTCGTCGTCGAAGGTCATCTCCGGTGCGGGCCGGCGGAAGCCCTTGGTCAGGACGGCCAGGTAGACGACGCCGATCGCCAGCCAGACGCCGCCGATCTGGAGTGCGACGTGACCGAGCTTCGTGAGCAGGTAGAGGGAGACGGCGGCGCCGACGGCCGGCATTACCAGGTACGAGAAGAGGTTGGGGGTGCGGCCGTGTCTGCGCTCTCGGACCAGGTGGGCGATCACGCAGACGTTCACCAGGGTGAAGCCGAGGAAGGCGCCGAAGTTGATGAACGAGGTGGCTGTGGTCAGGTCGAGTTTCATGGCGATGACACCGGCGGCCGCGGTCAGCAGCAGGTTCGGCACGGGCGTGCCGGTCTTCTTCGACAGGTTGCCGAAGACGGCCTTGGGCAGTGCGCCGTCGCGTCCCATGACGTACATGAGGCGGGCGGCGGAGGCTTGCAGGGCGATACAGGAGGCGATGGATCCGGCGATGGTGACGAAGTTGATGATCTCGGCGTACGTTGTGCCGCCGACCTGGACCTTCAGGTGGTAGGCGGCCGCGTCGACGTCGGCGAACTTCGCGCCGGGGTGGACCAGTTGCATCACGAAGGACAGCACGATGAAGATCGCTCCGGCGGCGATGACGCAGCCGATGATGCCGCGGCCGATCGTCCTCGCCCCGCCCCTGGCCTCCTCGCCGAGCGTGGAGACGGCGTCGAAGCCGAGGAAGGAGTATGCGGCGATGGCGGCGGCCGCGGTGACCGCGCCGATCGACGTGCCGGAGTTCCACAGGGCGTGCGTGGCGGGGGCGGAGGTGCCGTGCTTGCCGAGGAAGACGACACACAGGGTGGCGAAGAGGACCAGGGACCCCAGAGCGATGAACATCAGGATCTTGTTGACGCGGTCCGCGAGCTTCATGCCGAAGATGTTGATGGCGGTGGTGATGCCCACCGAGACGATCAGCCAGACCCACTTGGGTATGTCAGGGAACTGGGCGTTGAAGTAGATCGCCGTGATCAGCCAGCCGACCATCGGGATGAAGAAGTAGTCGAGCAGCATCGCCCAGCCGGACAGGAATCCGATGCGGCTGTCGAGCATCTTGCGGGCGTAGGTGTAGACGGATCCCGCGCCGGGCACGGCGCGCGCCATCTTCGCGTAGCTCAGCCCGGTGAGCAGCATCGCGAGGGTGGCGATGGCGAACGCGGTCGGGGCCGCGCCGTCGCTGGTGGCGGCGACCACGCCGAAGATCGTGACGACGATGCCGGGGGAGATGTAGGCCAGGCCGAACAGGACGACGGAGAGGAGGCTCAGGTCGCCCTTCAGCCTCATGGTGTTCCCTGTGGTCTCGCTGTTCATCGTGGTGGCTCCTCGGTGGTGTGGGCGGGGTTCCAGGTGGCGGGGTCGATGCGGCCCCCGTACAGCGGGAGCTCGAGGGCTGGGTCGCCGGGGCGGAATTGGTCCCAGATCCGGTTGAGACCGGCGGTGCCGTAGCGGCGGACGTTGCTGACCTCGTCGAGGTCGATCACGTCGGTGAGGGTGGAGTCGCCGGCGTCGACGGTTTCGGCGCGCACTGTGCCCTGTGGATCGATGACGAGGCTGCGGCCGGTCCCGGAGGGGGCAGCGGCATTGACGCTGGCGACGAAGACCTGATTGGTGATGGCGTTGGCGCGGTTGAGGACGACTTCCTGCGCGCGGTCGCTCGTCGGGGTGCGGACCACGTTGACGATCAGCTCTGCGCCCATCCAGGCCAGATGGCGGGAGATCTCCGGGAACCAGGTGTCGTAGCAGATGGACAGTCCGATGCGGCCGACCCCGGGGAGGTCCACGACCTCGAACTGGTTGCCGGGTGTGGTCGTCTCGTACGGGCGCCACGGGCAGATCTTGCGGTACGCGGCGAGGCGCTCACCCTGTGGTGAATAGACCGGTGTCGTGTTGTGGACGCGGTCGCCGGTGCCTCGTTCGTAGACGCTGCCGGGTACCAGCCAGATGCCCAGGTCCCCCGCGAGCTCGGCGAAGGCGGCATCGCGTTTGCCGTCGAGCGGCTCGGCCCCCTCCTGTGGAGCGGCCGGGACGCCGGGGGCGCTCTCGCCGAGGTGCAGTTCGGGGTAGACGACGAGGGCGCCGGGTGCGTGCAGTTTCACGCGCCGCTCCACGTCGGTGGCAAAGCCTGTGAGGTCGTCGGCCGGGCGGCCGGGCGCCTGGGCGAGGATCAGGGGCAGGGGGCGGGCCATGCGGGAACCAGCCAATCGAAAGGATTGTTGTACGAGGAAAAGTCGACGGAGATTCGGGTGCCGATAACCAGGAATTCCGGTGGGACAAGAATGCAGCCAGTCAGCCATAGCCACAAATACTTGGCAGGGTTGGCTATCATGCCTTTGAGGCATGCAGGTGTCATGCCTCCTCCGTCTCCCGAAGGACCACCGCCATGGAACTCCGAGTGCTGCGCTACTTCGTGACCATCGCGGAGACCGGTTCCGTCACCAAGGCTGCCGAGGTGGTCCGCGTCGCCCAGCCCTCGCTGTCGCGCCAACTGCGCGGCCTGGAAGGGACCTTGGGGATGACGCTCTTCGACCGCGGCGGCAAGCAGATGGTCCTGACGGCGGCCGGCCGGCGCTTCCTTCCCCTGGCCCGCGACCTGGTCGCCCGCGCGGACACCGCCGAGGCCGCGGTCGGTGCGCTGGCTGCCGGTCGTGCCATGCGGATCACCGTGGCGGCGCCGCCCACCACCATCACCGACGTGATCGCGCCGTTCCTGGCCACCTGGGGGCCGGAGGATCCGCTCGTCACCGTGCAGGCGGAGAGTCCGGCACATGCGTACCAGGCCCTTGCGAGGGGAGCCGATGTAGCCATCTCCTCAGCACCTCCGAGGCGCCGTTTCGCCGGGCTCCCGGTGGCCCGCCTGCCGCTGTGGGCCTACGTCCGTGCCGACCATGCCTGGGCGGACCGGGGCCGCGTCACCATCAGGGACCTTGCCGCGGAGCCCCTCATCGTCCTCACCCCGGCGCACGGCACCCGCCGCATCCTGGACCATGCCGTGCAGGATGCGGACGCCTCGTACGACATCGTGCTCGAATGCGACACCCCGCACGTCGCACAGGCCATGGCGGCTTCGGGTCATGGTGTCGCGGTGGTCTCCGACGATCCCCGCTTCGACCTGCACCCGCTGCTGATCCTCGACAGCACGGGCGAACCGCTGCAGATCCACCTGTACGCGGCGTGGGACGCCGGCCACTATGCGCTGCGCAGCATTGAGGCATTCGCGGCCGGGTTGTCACGTTTTTGTGTCGAGCGGTACGGGCCACAGGTCGCCGCCCGCCTATGAACTGCAGCGCCGACTACAGACCACGGCCCTCACCACGACGCGAGGCGTGACCGCACGCCGACCCGACGGCCGACAGGATCAAGGAGAGCTGGAGGTATGCCTGGCAAGCAGCCTGACCAGACCGGGCAGGCATTGGACGGTGACCCCGGCGCGCCCCACCATGCGGCGATATCCCGCATCAGCTGCCGGCCCGAGAGGCTGGCGCAGCAGCTCGCGGGCCGTGCGCAGGACAGCCGCCGCGGCCTCGGGAACGCTGGCGGGCACGACCAAGTCCTCAACGAGGTGTGCATGGCATTTCTCTCAAGTCGCCGCAGACGGGCACGTCTCGTCCTGGAGCTCGACGACGCTGCCCTCGGCCGGCTGCTGAAGTCCCTCCAGGCGACAACAAGTACGGGCACGATCGCGACGACGGACCTGTGCATGGCCCAGATATCCCGTCTCCTGGACCAGAGCCGGGCCGACTGGGACCGCCACACCCACCAGCTCTCCGTGCTGGCGTACCGCCTGTCCGAATCGCACGGGCCCCGTGCCTGGGCCACTCGTGAGCCGCGCAACGCGAGCGCGCTCGTCCTCTCCGCATGGGCGCAGCTCGAACGCGGACGCTCCCAGGGACGTCCGCAGGACGCGGCCGGCATCGCCGACAGCTGTCTGCGCGCCGCCGAACTGGCGCCGGAGGATCCCACTCCCTGGGTGGTCCTTTTGGGTCTGTCACGGCTGGAGCGCCGCAGTCAGCCGGAGGTGTTCGGCCTGTGGAACGAGGTACTGACCCGCGACCGCTGGAACCGCGAGGCGTACCTGAGCATGCTGCGCTATCTGGGGCCGGAGGAGATGGGATCGCGCGTCCAGGTACTGGACTTCGTCGACGCGCTTCGCGCCAGCACGCCCGCAATCGCGCCCTGCGCGGCCACCGAGCTCACCGCCGAGGTTCTGCAGTACCAGTCAGTCCTCGCCCGTGGCGGAGTCGAGGCGCTGATGGCACGCACCCACTGGTCCCACGCGTCGGCCGCCCAGGCCCTCGACCGTGCGGCACGCACCTGGGCCCGGCCCGGGTTCTTCCACCACGCGGCAGCCGTCGCCGACCTGAACCTGCTGGCCTACGCGCTGATGGCCGCCGAGCGGCGCAGCGAGGCCCGGCCGGTCTTCGAGGCGATCAACGGTACGGTCGCGGCCTGGCCCTGGAGCGCCGGAGGCGACCCGGTGTCGGAGTTCGAGAAGGCGCGGATCAGGAGCGGGACCGGCGTGTGAGTTGCGGGGACTCGCCCCTCGGCACGGCGGTCGGACAACTCTTGACGGCAGAGGAGCGTGGGAGGGGGCCAGGCAGATGCCGGGCCCCCTCCCACGAGTCGCCAGTGGGGGACGTCAACCGCGGATGATGTTCCCGGCCTTGGGGTCCTTCTGACCATGGGCACTGGACACCCGCGCATCACGCAGTCGAGCAGGGGGA
Source organism: Streptomyces sp. NBC_01445 (assembly GCF_035918235.1). Taxonomy (NCBI): domain Bacteria; kingdom Bacillati; phylum Actinomycetota; class Actinomycetes; order Kitasatosporales; family Streptomycetaceae; genus Streptomyces; species Streptomyces sp. NBC_01445. The sequence continues at coordinate 289,916 of NZ_CP109486.1, forward strand.
TGCAGAGGCCCAGGCTCGATTACCGGCCGCTGGCTTCGATCCCGATGAAGGCGAACCGGGTGCCGCTGTGCGGCACTTCCCGCGCGTTGTTGGACGCGACCTTGTCGTCCGCCGTCCACGGCGACGCCGTCCCGGTCTCGAAGCCGCCGTTGCCGAGCAGCTGGCCGGCCATGCACGGCCGGCCGCCCCCGCCGCTTCAGCCGCCTCCGCCGGTGGCGGGCAGCTTGTACGCCTGCGCGGCCGCCGCCGACCAGTCGAACTCGTTGTTGTCGCTGAAGTAGTAGTACGTGGCGCCGTTGGGCAGCATCGCCGCGGTGATGCCGCCGAAGCCGGACATGAACGGCACGTACACCGGGCTGGTGAACACCGAGTTGTCCGCCGAGGTGAACTGCCGGGCCCACAGGCCGCTCTGGTACTTGTAGGTCTTGCCGGTCGTGCCGGCGGTCGTGGTGAGGCCGCGGTTCGCCGGGTTCTGCTGCATCGCGTCGGCGAGCATCGTCGAGTCGAGCTTCTGCACGCCGCCGAACTTCCCGCCGTCGGCGTTCAGGAACCGGCTGACCTTGGCGATGTCGTCCTGCGTGTAGAACAGGCCGTACCCGCCGAACGGCTGCCCGGTGGCGCTGTTGTCGGTGCGCTCGGTGGTCAGCACGTCCGGGCTCAGGTGCAGCGGGACCAGCACCTGGTCGCGGATCCAGCGGTAGATGTCGCTGCCGGCGCCGGCCTTGGACACCAGGTAGTTCTGCATCGCCCGAGCTAGCACGAAGGTGTCGGAGGAGTGATAGACCCACTGCGTGCCGGGCGCGGCGGAGTGCGGGAAGGCCAGCGCGGCGGCCATCTTCGGCCCGTACGCCTCGGCGTCGAAGAACGCCGTCATGCCGCTGCCGGACTCGTCGGACTCGAAGGCGCTGGAGGTGTAGTTGCCGGTGGCCATGTTCGCGGTGTCCTGGAACGTGACGCCGCTCCAGGCGGAGGTATCGGCCTCGCTGACCCAGTCGCGGATCAGCTGCGACGGCACGGACGAGCCGTAGACCTGCGTCAGCCGCATCAGCACGATGCCGGCGAACATCGTCTTGGCCAGCGAGTACGACGGCAGCACCATCTGGTTGCAGTACGGGTACGCGCCCTGCCGGGTCTGACACGCGCCGACGTAGTTCACCCCGCCGTAGGACACGCCGTACGTACTCAGCGCCGAGGCGGTGATGCCGCTGCCGAACGCGCTGGTGTCGATGTCGGCGTTCGGGTAGTCGGTGCTCAGCGCGCTGATCGGCTTGGTCGGGATGCGGTTGGCGACCTCGGCGGCGTACGCGTTCTTCAGGTCGGTGCCACCGGTCACGGTGTGCCGGGAGTAGGTCGCCCCGACCTGGCCCCACATGTCGAACTGGAAGTACTCGCACGTCTCGTGCACGATCTGGTAGCGGACCCGGGAGATCGTGCTGCCGTCGAAGAGGAAGGTCAGCAGGCCGTTGTGCACGCAGTTGGCGTTGCGCTCGACCAGCGCGAAGGGCAGCGAGACGCGGGTGCGGCCGCCGTCGCCGTTCTCGTTCCAGGCGCGGCCGCCCCCGACGATCAGGTTCCAGTACGCGCTCCCGGTGATCTGCAGGCCGCGGACGGCAGGGATGACGTGGCTGCCGTTCTGCACGAGGTCGATGCTCACCAGCGGCAGGTGCTTGAGCGCGGCGGTGGCCGCGTAGTGGTAGGTGTCCTTGATGGTGCTGAAGCCTCTAGCGGTGGCCACGCCGTTGAGCGTCAGGGTGCCCTCGAAGGTGTGCTTCGGGGCGGCGGCCGCCGCGGGCAGCGCGAAGGCGTCGTCGGTGACGGTGCCGGTGGCCGCGCCGCTGGTCAGGTCGGCGGCGGTCAGCACCGACCTGGTCACGGCGCCGCTGCCGGTGAGCGGATCACCGGGTACAGCGGTCGCGGCGTACGCGGGTCTCGCCGCCAGCGGCGAGACCGGCACGAGGGCCAGGGCCAGTACGAGGAGGGCCAGCACGGTACAGCGGCGCCGGGCGTACAAGAGGGACACGGTGAACTCCTCGGGAACGCGAAGGGGTAGTGCCCGCATTCTGGGGACGCGCGGTGCTGCCGTCGAAGACCAATGGGGGTTCGACGGCATGCCTCGAAGGCATCGGCGGGGGTCAGAGGTCACGGGGTGCGCAACCGCCGCTGGTGGGCAGCCAGCAGCCGGGCGAGGAACTCGGCGGCGTGGCGCGGGACATCGAGCGTGGCAACGCACCAACACGAATCTGACCAGAGCGCAGCTGAACGACGCGGACTTGACCGGCGCGCACCTGAACGACGCGAACCTGAACGAAGGGGGCCTGACCGGCGCGGCGCCAGCCTGCGCGGCGCGGACCTGACCGGCGCGCACTTGATGGGAACGCATTTCCTGAAAACCGTGGGTAGGCGTCTTCCGTCCGGAGCAACCTGGAACTTGCAAACTCGGTGGCCTGCTGCGCTGGCATCGGTTGCCTTCGCGCGGTCCGATGAGGTGAGCCCCGGCGTCTACCAGGTACGCAGCGGACCAGCACCGGACCGGTCAGGCGCGGTTCGAGTCTGAGGAAAGTGGGCAATCCGTGGCCAATCCGGCCACAGTCCGCTGAGAGCCGACACCGACGGAAGAGCTTGCCCCCACCGAGAAGTCCCCAGCAATCACCCCGTCTCCCCACATCGGTCAGATGACCGATGTCGCGCCCCGCGACCAGACCAACTGTCCCCCTTCAACGACACCGAAGGGAGTGAAGTCCATGGGCCTGGACGGCAAAATCGCGGTGGTGACGGGCGCGGCTGGCGGCATCGGGGCCGCGGCGGCCGACCGGCTGGCAGATCTCGGTGCCGTCGTGGTGCGGGCCGATGTCCAGTACGCGGACGACGCCGGCGGGACGGGTCGAGTGCGCTTGGACGTCACCGACCCCGCGTCGTGGGATCGGCTGCGTGACATCGTCCGTCAAGAGTTCGGACCGGTCGGCCTACTGGTGAACAACGCGGGCGTCAGCGCCCGGGCGGACCTGCTCGACACGAGTGACGAGGACTTCACCCGGGTGCTCGCGGTGAACGCGTTCGGCCCGTGGCGAGGTATCAAGACCTTCGCCGACGACCTGGCCAGGACCCGAGGCGTCATTGTCAACATCGGCTCGATCTACGGGGGCACCACCCCTCCCACCGGGGACGGCACGGTCCCGTCCTCGGTCGCGTACCAGATGAGCAAGGCCGCCGTGCACCAGCTCACCAAGGTGGCCGCGGTCGAGCTCGCCCCGCGCGGTATCCGCGTGAACGCCCTACTGCCCGGGGTCTTCCGCACCGCGCTCCTGGACCACCTGCCACCAGAGGCCCTGCGGGCCCGCGTCAACGGCGCCCCGCTGGCGCGGCCGGGCGAGACCGATGAACTGGCACACGCCCTCGCGTTCCTCGCCGGACCCGAGTCCTCGTTCGTCACGGGGGTGCTGCTACCCGTGGACGGCGGCTATCTCGCCGCTGCCTGACGACCTGTCACCTGCCATGCCCTCCCCTGTATCCCGTCAAGAGCCCCTCGCGAGAAGAGAGACCATGAAGGCATCAACGACCGAGGCACCGGTCACCGACACCGGCCCCAGAGAGGGCCTCAAGCTGCGGGCGGTCGTCTCCGGAAGCATCGGCAATCTGCTCGAGCAGTACGACAACGTAGCGGACGTTGTGGCACGTGTGTGGCACGGCCGCGATCACCCCGGCAGGATTCGAACCTGCGACACCCGCTTTTAGGCGAACCGCACCCCGAGCCCACCATCAACGGCCCAGTCAGCCCCGGTGACATAGCCTGCCGCGTCCGAAGCGAGGAAGCACACGACTTCTGCGACGTCTTCGGGCCGGCCGAGACGGCCCAGCGGCTGGACCGCGAGCGCCTTTTCCTCGACCTGCGGGTCGGAGTGCTGCGCGAAGTACTCATCGACGAGGGCAGTGCGGATATATCCAGGGCTGACCGCGTTCACGCGGATCCCGTGCCGGGCAACGTCCAGGGCCATCGAACGGGTCAGACCGACCAGTCCGGACTTGGCTGCGGCGTACGGATACATGCCAGTGCAGGTCAACTTGGCGTGCAGGGAAGCAATGTTGACGATCGCCCCGCGCTGACGGTCCATCATCCCGGGCAGGACGTGCTTGGCGCACAGGAACGCCGCCTTCAGGTCTACGTCGAAAACCTGCTCCCACTCGGCTTCGGTCATCGAGACGGGGTCACCATAGACATTGCGTCCGGCGTTGTTCACCAGAACATCAACTGGGCCGAGTGTGTCAGCGACCTCACCGGTGGCGGCCGCCACCGCGGCCGAGTCCGTCACATCGACCTTGACCAACGTCGACCTGTCACGTGCCTGCGCCAGGGTGTCACGCAGCCCGGAGCCGTCGCCCTCGTCGAGGTCGAACACTGCGACGTGCGCACCCTCGCGCAACGCAGCACGGACGACGGCGTGGCCTATCCCCCGCGCACCACCGGTCACCACCACGACCCGTCCTGTAAGACTCCCCATGTCCCGCCCTCTCGCCGTCGGCGCCGTTGATCCAAAAATCTATCGCGTATCGCGTATCCTCCAGAGTTAACAGCTAAGCAGTTTAGGTGCAAGGGGGCAACAACTAGTGGTCGTTCGCCGTGGCACGCTCGCCGATCAGGTATCGCAGGAAATTACTGCCCTGATCGAGAACGCCGGTCTGCAGCCCGGCGACGAGATTCCCCCGGAAGGCGAACTCGCCACCCGCTTCGGCGTCAATCGGCTGGCAGTCCGGGAGGCGATCCGCACGCTCGCCGCCCGCGAAATGGTCCTCTCCAGCCAGGGCAAGCCGACCCGCGTCCATGTGCCCACTGCCCAGGTCTTCGGGCAGGTCCTTCGCTTCCGGCTACGCCAAGACTCGCTGCGGTTCGCCGATGTGCTCGATGCCCGGCGCGCGATCGAAGGCGCCCTCGTGCGACGCGCGGCTGAGCGGGTCCGGGCCGGTGGCGCCAGCCTCGACCAGGCCGAGGAGCTGCTCGACCGAATGCGGGAGACCACTGGCAACAGAGAGCGCTTCGTCGACTTGGACATCGCGTTCCACACCGAACTGGCGGCGCTCGCCAGAAACGGAATGCTGACGCTCGCCCTGGACGCCATGACCGGCATTCTGCGCGAGCACCGCCTCGCCAGTTACGCCGGGCACGCCACGCGCGGCGACAGTCACGACTCGACCATCGCCGCACACCACGGGATTCTCAAGGCGGTCCGCTCAGGCGACCCGGTGGCCGCGGCCGAGGCAATGGAGTCCCATCTCAGCGAAACAGAGAAAGACATCAATGCGGGCAACTGAACGCGAATCCCGCATGCGCCACGCGGACGAACTCGACCACCCGTATTCAGTTCCCGCGTTTGACGACCTGCCCGCTATCCCGCGTTGCGACGGCTCTCACAGGTGCGGTGGCTCCACTCGCCGCCCTGCCCACCGCGCAGCGCCGCCGGCGAAACCAGGCTCCGGGGCCTTCGCACTCCCTCTGGTGCGACCAGCATCCGAAAGATAGATGGAGAACGCGAGGGTCGACGCCGGTGGCGTAGTCGGGGATGTCCGACAGCCGGACGGGCCGGTCTCCGAAGGCGGTACCCGTTGTCGTCCAGCCGTCGTAGCCGTCCGACCAGTCCTCCAGCAGCACGTCCTCACGCAATCCGGGCGGCGTGGCGACGCCGAGCTCGGCTGTGAACTCGACGCCCACCAGGTCCGCCTCGCCGAAGTCGGCCGCCTTCAGCACAACCGGCCGGGTGGTGCGCGCGCCGAGGACGACGGGGTTCTCGGCGTAGAGGGCGAGCTCGGCGTCCAGGGCGGCGGACGGGTGTTGGTGAACTCGTACTCCAGGACCGCCAGCGAGTGCGAGGAGTCGTCCGCCGACAGCGGGACGTACGGGGGAATAGGCGTTCAGCCGGACGGACACGGGTGCGGCCCCGTCCGCAAAGTCGACAGTTCCGACCGGGTAGCGGCTGGTGAAGCGGACGTCGTCGAAGCCCCGGGAGTCCAAGGTGGCGGGCGGTGCCCTTGGCACGTATCACCGTGGCGACGGTGAACGGGGTGTCCAACTCCATCGAGTGGCTGTAGCGGATGTCGTTGATGTTGGCCGGCGGGCGACGGTTGTCGACATCCCAGTGCCAAAGGCGGCGTCGCCGGAGAGGTAGACATGGCTGCAGGCGATGCCGCCGATGGGTAGGCCCCCCTAGCGCCGCTCCCCCGGGGGTGGCGAGCACGGTCGTGGTGCCGCGTTCGCGTAGGGAGACGATCAACTCGGGTTCGAAGTTCTTGTCGGCGGGGACCACGGTGAGGTCGCGGGGGTTCACGCCGGCCGCCTCGGCGGCGCGGGCGAGCCGGCCGAAGGGCGGCGTGGCCGCGGCGGCGCCAAGTCCCGCGGAGGCGAGGAAGCCGCGGCGGCCGAAGGAGCTGGGGGCGAGGCCGGGTACGCGCGCGGTCATCAGGAGATCCTGAGCGTCGAGGGGCACGGCACGGACGTCTCAAACGGGGATGGGGTCATGGCATCGACGGGATCAGCGGCTTCGGTGTCGAGCGCGTCAGCAGTCGGCGGGCTGTCTCCAGCCCCCATGCGTCGAGGGAGTTCACGCGGTCGCTGAGCACGCGCACGCCGGAGTACGCCTCGATGTGGCGGGCCCATTTCGCACGCCGCTCGACCTCGGGTCGGAGGATGACGCAGTCCGGGTCGTTGTGCCAGAACCGGCCGTGCATGAATGCCCGTCCGCGCCCGCTGAGCACGGCTCCGGCCTGCGAGGGCTGGCTGATGTCGCCGTCCTCGGGGGCGTAGGCGGGGGCGATGTCGCAGCTGATGCGCATGCCCTCGAAAAGTCCGACCGAGGGCAGCAGCGGGGCGCCGCAGCCGAGCAGGGTGGCGTCTTCGCCGACCGCGTCGCGGATCAGGTCGACGCCCATTGCGTACGCCTCGAGGGCGGTGACGTCCTCGTGGCGGCGGCCCACCCGGGCGCCGGCGAAGAGGAAGTCCAGTTTGAAGTAGTCGAAGCCGTGTCCCCGCCACGTCTGGAACACCTCGCGGAGATAGGCCGCCGCGCCGGGGTGGGTGACATCGAGCGCGTACAGGTCCTGTTCCCAGATGTGGCCGGTCCACAGCGGCTCGGAGCCGTCCTCGGTGCGCACCAGCCAGTCGGGGTGATCGCGGTAGACATCGGAGCGGGCGCCGACGAACATCGGGGCGATCCACACACCTGCCCGCCGGTCGGAAGCGTGAATCCGGTCGACGAGGCCGCCGAGCGAGCTGAAGCGGTCGGAGAGCTGAAGCCAGTCGCCGATCTCCTTCTGGAAGGCGTCGTCCACGGCGATCATGTCGATGGGCAGCTCGTGCGCGTCAATGGCGTCGATGTTTTCGTACATGTCGCGCTCGGTGAGCTTGCTGAAGTACTGGTACCAGGGACACCAACCAGTCGGATAGCTCTCCGCGACTCGCACGCCCAGCGCGGCTGCGTATCGGTCGGCCCAGCGGGCGAGCGCGGACTCCAGGCCGCCGGGCCCGTCGTCCTGGGTGTGCTCGACCACACCGTCGGCCGTCACCCGGACACCGCGGCCCTCCGCCACGGCCCGGATGGACGGGCATTCGACGCGGGCGTCGGGGGCGGCAAAGAGATGGATCGGGCCGCCGTCGCCGGGGTCGACGGCGAGCAGGCCTTCGCCCTGGAATCCGGTGGGCGGGGCCGGGGTGTCGGCGCGGAACGTCGACATCTCGTACACCCGCAGCGAGGGCCTCGGGGAGGTGGCTGTCGCCGCGTAGACGGTACTGGGGCCGAACGACGACCAGCCGTTCTCGAAGACCCGCGCGCGGGCGGGTTCACACTCCACGAAGGCGACGGGGGCGAAGGTCATGGGGGCTCCTCATAGCTCGGTCGAGGGCGAGGGGACACTTCGGGTTCCGGGAAGTGCCCCCTCGCCGGCAGGGGGTCAGGCGCAGTGGAACTTCGCGTTCGCCCAGTCGCCGTGGTCGTTTCCGTTGCCGTCGCCGCCGTCGAGGGTGTGCAGCTCGACGGCCTTGGCGCCGGTGAGGTCGACGTCGATCGTCCGGGGCGCCGAGGCGGGGCGGAACACCTCGCTGATGAAGACGGACTTGCCGTCCGCCATCACCTCGAACGCCACCGAGCCGCGCGAGAGCTGCGCCCGGTCCAGGCCGATGATCGCCGTCAGCTTGGTGCACTTGCCGCCGAGGTCGTAGCCGATGACCGCCGCAGAGCCGTCGAACGGGGCGGCGCCCAGGCCCTTGTCGTACACCGTGTCGGTACTGCCGAGGGTGAGGGCGTTGCCGTCTCCCGCGAGGTTCTCGCCGAGGGCGTGATCGCGTTCGACAGGGCCCCAGCCATTGGTCATCTTCGTCCAGGCCATGTCGCTGGCGTAGGTGTCCGCAGTGGGGGCGCCGGTGACCAGCGGCTTGGTGGTGAGGGCGAAGATGTGCAGCGCCGGGTCGTTCGGCAGGGTCACCGACTCGACCGTCTTGTCCTCGTCGAGCGGGACGGTGTTGTAGAAGACCCGGTAGTGCCCGCTCGGGTCGGTCGGTCCTGAGGGGGTGTTGCTGCCAAGGCTGTCGGCAACGATCTGGCCGCCGTATCGGCCGGCCTTGTCGCCGTGCCAGCTGGGCAGCCCGAGCTCGGCGTTGCTGGAGGTGCCGTCGGTGTAGGAGACGGTCACGTTGTCGGTGCGGTCCAAGGCGGAGGCGGCGCCGAGGACGGCGAGTCTGCCGCTGCCCGTGAGTGCGATGTTCTGGCCCTGTGCGGCCACGTTGTCCGGCTTGCCCGGGGCCACGTCGGGCCAGGTGAAGGTGGTGCCGTCATGCCGCACCGGCTGGCCGGGACGCAGGTCGGCGGCGGCCAGCGCGGACGCGGAGAAGCTGTTGCCGTCCGAGTCGAAGGCACCGTGCTTGGCGGTGGCCTCGTCGGTGATCGCGACGTTGTTGTAGGCGTCGGGCAGCGAGTCGTAGCCGATGTGCATCTCGGCCGCGGCACTGGTGCCGGTGTGGCGGCCGTTCCAGGTGTATGCGGCGTGGACCGCCAGGACGTTGCCGGTTGACGCGGTGTCCTTGGGCACCGTCACGTCGTAGTGGACAGTGGCAGCGGCGCCCGGTGCCACGGACTTGAGGTCCGCCGGATCGGTGGCCTTGGCACCCCAGCCATCGGGGGCGTTCACAGTGAGCGCCGCGTCGCTGATCGGCGCACCAGTGGTGTTGGTGAACTTCACCGCGACAGAAGACGTGGCGTCCTTGGGGATCCGGGTGGGGCTCACGTCGAGCGTCGCCACCGGCTTGCCGAGTTCGGCGGCCGGGGCTGGGCCCAGATCGTCGACGGCCAGGTTGTCGAGCGTCGCCGCGCCCAGCCCGTCGGAGGTCTGCGTCAGGGCCAGGTACGTGCTGTCGTCACCGGACACGAACGTCTCGTCAATCGAGGCGTGCGGGGCTGAGGGCTGCGGCGGCAGGCTGTCCGTCCAGCCGTCGGGCTTGGGGCCGTCGGCCGGGGCGGAGCCCAGACCGCGGTCGGTGGTCTGCGCCAGCGGGGTGGCAAGGACCGGCTTGGACTGGCCGTCGGCCTTCACCTCGAAGCGGTACAGGCCGCTGGTGTCGTTCTGGTAGTCCAGCCGAACCCGGTAGGCGTGACCGGACTTGAACGCGATGCTGCCGGGCCAGGTGCGGAACTGCAGGCCCTCGCCGTTGACGGTGGTCTCCAGCGAGTGCCTCCCGCTGATGGTGTCGCGGGTGTAGCCCTCGTGCCGCGTCGAGATGATCTCGCTGGGCTCGGAGAACTTGCCGATGAGGAAGGGGCCGAAGCTGCCGCCGGAGGGGTGCTCGAAGTCCTCGGTGTAGTAGTGGCCGTCGGCGTTGTGCGTAGCGTCGTCGTTCAGCTGCACGCGAGCGTCGGTGAACTCCACGGTGTCGGCGTCCGAAGACGCGGCGCCGGCCAGCGCCAGGACCGCCGAGTGCTCGCCCTTGGGGACCTTGAACAGCACGCTGAGCTGCTGGAAGCGCTGTCCGGCGAGGCGATTGTCGGCATCGTTCATCTCCGGGGTCGGCGCGTCGATCGACGTGGTGGCGGACTTTGTTCCGGCGCGCACGGAGATCGTCGCCTTGCGGTCGCCGGTCACTTTGACGTACGCGGACGCCTTGTAGGTGTGGCCGGGCTCCAGGCCGTGCAACTCCTGGGTGACACGGCCGTCCTTGACCCCGGAGATCCGGAGGTTCTGCAGCCCGTTGGAGTCGGTGACGACATTGATGCCGGACACGTCACCGGAGCTGGATTCGCGGTGCCACTTGGTGAAGCCACCGGTATAGAACTGCCCGTCGGCGGCGATGGTGCCGTGGCCGAAGCCGACCGTCTTGGCGGTGTCCTTGGGCGTGGGCGGCACTCCGGTGTTGCTGCCGTCAGCCTGGGAGCCGGACTCGACCGGCACGTCGACGTCGCCGTTCGGGTACACGACGTACGGGGCGTCGGCGGCGAGATCCAGGGTGACCTTGTGGTCGGTCACCGGCAGGACGCCGGCCTTCTCCTTGCCCTGGTCGGTCAGCTTGTAGAGGGTGACGTCGTGGACGCCGTTCCACGCCTTGGGCAGCGTCCAGGTGCGCTTGGCGCCGTCGTCGCTCCAGGCGTAGATCTTCTGCTGGCCCTCGGCGGACCAGGGCAGGAAGAGGTCCTTGCCGTCGCGTACGAGCCGGTCGTCGCGGTAGATGCGCGGCGTGCCGTCCTCAAGGGTCGCCTTCACCTTGTCGGTGAAGTCGATCCGCTTGTCGCTCCAGTGCGTGATCTCGAAATTCTGCAGGTACTTCGCGGGGAGGTTGTTGGTGAAGACCTCCGCGACCTCTTTGTCGAGGGAGTGGTCGGAGTGCCAGCCCAGAAAGCCCGCCTTGTTCTGCACCCCGCCCAGCATCTTGTTGCTGCCGTGGATCCAGGCGTCGGTCTGGTCGTTGTAGACGAACCGCAGGATGTCGGAGTTGACGCCGATGTCGTCGTACTCGGCCGACTGGTGATACCAGGTGACGTACGGCCACATGTACGTCGGGAATTCGGTGTAGATCGGCATCTTGAGCCGCTTGACGACCTCGGCCTGCTTCCAGGCGCTCCAGTCGGTGTTGAAGAAGGCGTCGGAGTAGATGAAGCCGAGGTTCGGGACCTCGTTCTTCAGGTCTGTCATCCGCTTCTCGTAGTCGCCGCTCGCCAGGTCCTTGTCCTGGTCCATCTCGTAGTTGGTGTCGCCGTAGACGTAATTCGGCTTCGGCTCGGTCGGGTTGGTGGTCTTGTCCCAGCGGAAGGCCTTGGCCCGCGGCGCCTCGATGCCGTTCTGGATGTGGACGCCCACGACAGTGTTGAACTTGCGTGCCTCGTCGACGACGGTCTTGATGTCGGCGAGCCCGCCCGCGGCCTCGTTGTAGTTGCCGGCGAAGTCGGGGTGTGCCGAGTCGTGGCCCTGGTCCTGGTGGCCCTTGAGCTCGATCTGCTGGCCGAGGCCGTCGGTGTAGAGGGAGACCTTCTTGATGGCGTCGAGGGTCTTGATGAACGGGTTCTGCGCCTGGCTGGCGAAGTTCAGCGAGATCTGCGAAACCACGTTGTTCTTGGTCTGCCCGCTGCCGTACGGGCGCGGCATGATCTTCCGGTAGGCGATGGCGCCGTCCTGCCAGTCGACCTTTCCGTCGCCGTTGCGCTCCGGGGTCAGGACGACCTGGCTCTCAGGAGTGGCGACGACTTTGCCGTCAGGGCCGCGGTAGGTCCAGGTGTTGGACCACACGCCGGTCCGCTTGGCGTCGCCGGAGCCGGTGGTCTGCAGCTGCAGGTTGCCATAGCTCTGCACGGCGTTGGTCTGGATCGCGCCCGCGAGCTTGTCGGTGCTGAGGATGGCGATGGTCGCCTCGCGGGCCTTGCTGTCGACGGGCAGGTCCGCCACGGACTTGATTTCGTCGAGCTGCGGGCCGGGAGCGTAGTACGTGCGGGCCACCGTGGCGTCCGCGACAGCGGCGCCGGCCTGGTCGGCGCGTACCGACAGCAGGCTGCGGCCGGGCAGGCCGATGGTGGAGACCTTGGTGTCGCCGTTCTCCTTGATACTGGGGATCGTGAGCTTCAGCCGATCGCCGTCCACCGCGATCCGGGCAGTGGCCACGACGCCGATCTCATCGACGGCGAGCCGATAGTCGACGTGGCCGTCCTCGACGGTGGACTTGACGGAGGGGATGTACGTCTTTCCGTTGACGGTGAGCGCGGGGTCCGAGCCCGCCGAGCCGTACAGGACGCCCTTCGTGGCGGCCCAGGTATAGCTCAACACCTCCGGGAAGGCGGTGGACACGTCGACGGCGAGGTTGCCCGATCGCAGCGTGGCCGTCCCTTCGGACGCGAGGGCCGGTGGTGCGGTCAGGCAGGCTCCGCCGACAGCGGCTATCGCCGCCGCGGCCACGAGTCTGGATACGCGCACGGATGGCATGGCATGCCTCAGCAATCTGTGGTTGCGGTGCGGTACGTGAGGGCGGGGCGTCAAGGGCGCAGGCGCTGTGGTCCTGCGCTACTTGAGGCCCCCGGCGGCCAGGCCCGAACGCCAGAACCGCTGGAGACTCAGGAAGGCCACCACCAAGGGCAGTACGGACAGGAAGGCGCCCGTGATGGTGACGTTGTAGGGAGTGCCGTTGTTGAACTGCTCGCGCCAGGTGGCAAGACCGACGGTGACCGGTTGCAGCCGGTCGTCGGCGAGCATCAGTACGGGCAGCAGGTAGTTGTTCCAGATGCCGACGAACTGGAAGAGATAGACGGTCACCAGCGCCGGCGACATCATGCGCAGCACGATGGTGAAGAAGATCCGCGCCTCGCTCGCACCGTCGACCCGGCCCGCCTCGAGCAGTTCGTCGGGCACGGATGCGGTCGCGTACACCCGCGTCAGATACACGCCGAACGGGCTGACGACGCTCGGGATCAGGACCGCCCAGTAGGTGTTGACGAGGTGGATTTTCGAGAACATCAGGTAGAGCGGCAGCGCGAACAGCGCGCCGGGCACGAGGACGGCCGCGAGCACCGTGTTGAACACGGCCTCCCGTCCCCGGAACTGATACTTCGCCAGCGCGAAGCCGGCCGCCGCGCACACCAAGGTGCTGATCGCCGCTCCCACCGCGCTGTAGACGACGCTGTTGAGCATCCAGCGGGCGAAGATGCCGTCGTCCATCGCGAAGACGTCGCGGATGTTGGACCACAGGTCGAAGTGCGAGAACCAGAAGCCGTTGGTGGTGAAGAGGTAGCCCTTGTTCTTGGTCGCGGTGACCACGAGCCACCATACGGGCAGCACGGAGTAGGCGGCGAAAAGCACCATGACGGCCATCACGGCGCCGCGGGAGGCGGCCACCCCGCTCGGGCGGACAGTGGTCTGCGGCGTGCTCATTCCCCGGCCCCCTTGCGCTGGGTGAACTTCAGGAACGTGAAGGACAGGACCAGCGTCAGCAGCGCCAGGACCACGGACTGCGCCGCCGCGTACTGGTAGTTGCCGGCGTCGGAGGCCTTCTGGGCGGCGAGGATCGGCGTGTAGTCGGAGGTGATGGTGTTGGTGATCCCGCGCAGGATGTCCGGCTCGGCGTACAGCTGCACCATGCCGATGATCGAGAACACGGTGGTCAGGATCAGCGCCCCGCGCACGTTCGGGATCTTGATGTGCCAGGCGATCCGCCAGCCGGAACAGCCGTCGAGCGCCGCGGCCTCGAACAGCTCGGCGGGGACGGCCTTCAGCGCGGCGAAGATGATCAGCATGTTGTAGCCGGTCCAGCCCCAGGTGACCATGTTGCCGATGTCGGGCAGCGTCATTGCGGGCGCGGTGAAGTCGATGTCGAGCCCGAGCTGCCCTGCCGCCTTCGCGAGCGGGCTGATGCCCGGCTGGTAGAGGTACGACCACATGATCGCGGCGATCACCCCCGGCAGCGCGTACGGCAGGAAGAACAGAGTTCGGAACACTCCCGGCCAGCGCACCGATGCGGAGTCCAGGAGCAGCGCGAGCAGGAGCGACAGCCCCAGCATCAGCGGCACCTGCACCACGCCGAGGCCGACGACCCGCACCAGAGAGCTGAGGAACTCGCTGTCCTGCACTGCTCGTACGTAGTTGTCGAGAGCGACGAAGCGCGTGGTGGGCGCCGTCAGCCCGAGCCCGTCACGGTGCAGGGCGAACAGGCTCTGTTCGACGGCATAGCAGATGGGCGCGATGAACGTAGCCAGAAACAGCACCCAGAACGGCGCCAGGAACAGCCAGGCGCTGCGAGTGCGGCCCCGTGAGAGGCGACGGCGGCGGGCCGCGGGCCTCTCGCCCTGGGCCACGACGGTGCCCGAGCGCACGGTGGTGATGGTCACGATGTCTTCCCGTCGTACGGGCCTCGGCCGCCGCCGCAGGGAGTCCGGCGGCGGCCCGGACTGTCAGCCTGCGGTCAGCCCTTCGAGACGTTCAGGCCCTGGGCCTTCATCGCCTCGATGGTCTTGTCCTGAGTGGTGGTCAGCGCGTCGGTCACGGACGCGTCGCCGGCGATGGCCTTCTTCATCCCGTCGGTGAAGTCCGCCTCCACCTGCGCCATGGTCGGGCCCCACTGCCAGGTGTTGTCCGTGTCGGCGGCGGCCTCCTTGAACACGTCGAAGATCTTCTGACCGCCGAAGAACTTGGAGGGCGCGTTCACGGCCGGCAGCGCCAGGCCGTCCTTGGAGGCCGGGTAGATGCCGGTGTTCTTGATGAGGTTCTCAACGCTGCCCTTGCTCCGGCTGAACCAGTCGGCGAACTCGACGGCCTCCTCCTGGTTCTTGCAGCCCTTCAGCACGGCCGTCGACGAACCGCCGTTGTTGGCAGCGGCCTTGTCGCCCTTCGCCCACTGCGGCAGCGGCGCCACCGCCCACTTCCCGGCGGAACCCTTGAGATTCTGGGAGAGGAAGGTATTGATCCACACGGCGCCGATGTGCGCGACGACCTTGCCCTTGTCGGCGTCGGCCATCCACTTCGCGTCGAGCGCCGGGGTGGTCTTCAGCACCTTGGCGTCGAGCAGGTCCTGCCAGTAGGCGGCGACCTTGCGGGACTCGGGGCTGTCGATGTTCACCTGCCACTTGCTGCCCTCGGTGCCGAACCACTTGCCGCCGGCCTGCCAGGTCAGACCGGCCACGTCGTAGCCGTCACCGGGCGGGGTGGCCATCTCCACGCTCGGATCGGCCTTGTGGACGGCCTTGGCGACCTTGGCGAACTCCTCCCACGTGGTGGGCACCGGCTGCTTGAACTTCTTCAGCACGTCGGCGCGGTAGAACATCGCCTCCGGGCCGGTGTCCAGCGGAATGCCGTACACCTGGTCCGCCACGCTGACAGACTTCCAGGTCCAGTCGACGTACTGGTCCCTGCTCTTGTTCGCGTACCGGCCCACGTCCTGCAGCGCGCCCGCGGCCGCGAAGCTCGGCAGGGTCTCGTAGCCGACCTGCGCCAGACACGGGGCGTTGCCCGCCTTCACGGCGTTCAGCATCTTGCTGTAGCCGCCCGCCGAGCCACCCGCCGTCTTCTGGAACGTGACGTGGATGTCCGGGTGGGAGGCGTTGAACATCGCCACCGACTTGTCGTAGCCAGGAGCCCAGCCCCAGAACGTCAGGTTCACCCTGCCGGCGGGCTTGTGCGAGGTGTCCTTCGACCCGGAGCCGGACCCGCAGGCGCTGGTGGTGAACAGCGCGCCGACAGCCAGCAGAGCTCCGGCTCCGCGCACCCAAGAACTTCTCACTGTGTTTCCTTCCCGCCGCCGCGAGGCGACGGCTGAGGTGTCGTTCATCTGGATCGTTCTTCGCAGTCGGCAGCCAGCACCACGAACTCCCACTGGCCCATGGGCCGGGTGAGCTCGACGGTGCCGTCTGTGTACGAGGCCGGAAGTCGCTCACCGCGTGCGGTGATCTGCACGGCATCGGTGGGAGCGGGCATTGCGTTCGGGAGCCGGACGGTCAGGCGGGCCACCTCGTCCGGGCCCGCGTTCCATACGACGAGCCGCCAGCGACGGCCGTCGGTGAGCGCCTGCGGCACCAGCCACGGCTGCCCTGACACCCGGGCATGGCGGCCGTCGCCGAGCCAGTCGGCCACGGCGCTGAGCTGGGCCGCGCGCTGCGGGGTCATCCGCACCCGCGCGGTGGCTGGCCAGGGGCAGACGGCGGTGCGGCCGCCGAGCGCGTTGCTGTACAGCACGAGCCCGGCACCGACGTCCGCGCCGCGCGGGTCGACCAGCCGGCTGGCGATCCGCGCGCCGGGCACAGGGTCGGCGACGGCGAGCGGCCGGTGACCGTTCACCTCGGCGTCGACGGAGACAGCGGCGCCCACACGCAGGGTGAACTCGGGGTCGGTGCAGATCTCCCGGGCCGGGATCGGGTCGTGGACGCCGGGCGTGCGCAGGCCGCGAACGCCGATCAGATCGCCGAAGCCGCGCCGGTGCAGAATCTCGGCAGCGGTGCCGTCGAGGATCAGGCCGCCGTGCAGCCAGTCGCGGAGCTGGTCGTCGGTGTAGGCCCAGACGGAGGGACCGGCGAGCGCGCGGACCGTGGTCTCGCCGCCAGGGAGCGCGGTCTCTGCAGCACGTCGGTCCACGCTCTCGGGGCGGACGGTCACCGCGTGCCCGATGGCCCCCAGCCACCCCGCCCACTCCCGGTGGCCGGCCTGAAGCGCCTGCCACCGCCCGGAGTTGCCGTCGTCGTCGACGCGAAGCTCACGCGCGGTTTCCGGCGACCAGGGAACCCCAATGCCGACCGTACGCAGCGAGGTGGGGAAAGTGTCCGCGAGCCAGTCCAAGGTGGGCCGCCAGTCGGCCAGGAAGCGTGCGCGCTCGGGTTCGTCGTCGGGGTGGTTGCCCAGGAAGTCGTAGAGGCTGACGGCAAGTCCGTGGCAGCCGAGGATGTGAGCGAGAGCCATCTGGGCGCCGGTCTGCCGGAACGACTTGTTCCACTGCCCGTACGGCCAGCACTCGATCTCCGGGTAGCTCACCAGGCTGGACGGCTGCAGTCCGCGCTGGGCGTCCAACAGGGCTGCTGACAAGGGGAGTTCGGGTCCTGCGGTGTCGGAGTACGGCCAGAAGTGCGGACGGTGGATGCCCACCTTGTCGAGCCATCGCGACCAGTCCCGCCCCTCAGGGGCGTGCGACTCGGGGCGGCTGGACATCAGGCCGAGCTCCACCCCGTGCGCGTCCGCAATCGAGCGCCACTCGCTCAGCAGGCCGGCCGTGGTGTCGTCGAGCAGGTCCAGCCACTGCCGGCGCCAGGGGTGTGGCTCACCGGGCGCGGTGCAGGCGGCCACGAGCTCTGCGCGAGTGGGTGCCTCACCGGTGCGGGAGGCGAACTCGGCCAGGTGCAGGGGGCAGAAGCAGCCGCCCCAGTCGAGCGGGGCGTGGTTGTGCAGGCGGATGTCGTCCTCGATCCACACGGCGCAGACGTCTTCGGCCGCGTACTGGTGCAGGCACTCGGCGAAGTACGCCTGCCAGGCGGTATCGAGCGGGCAGACGGTGATTTCGGCTTCCGTGCCGTTCTGATCGACCATTGGCTGCCAGGATTCGCGACGCTTGCGGCCCCAGTCGCCGTGGCTGAGCGTGTGCCCGGGGTTGAGGCTGACACCGACTCCCGCGGAACGCAGGGCTGTACGCCAGGGGCGCGTGCGGTCGAGCCATGCTGCGACCTCTGCCACCGGCTCGTGCCCGTCGTTGAACTCCATGCCGAAGAAGAAGACACAGACCTCGTCGGCGCGACTGTCCTTCACCAGGCGCAGCAGTCGCTCTTCGACGTCCGCCACGTCGTCGGCGGGGTCCGCCTGAAGTCGCAACACGTATCGGGTCGACACGAGAATTCCCACCTCTTACCTGCTGGTCCGGGTGCCGTGCGAGCAAGCTGATCTGCCCTCGGCAGGACAGATCTTTCAACTTATCTGCTAAGCGGTCAAGTGCTTGGAGCGGAAAAACACCACGCTCCTCCATCGTCGGCGGAACGCCTGATATGCGACCAAAAGGAGCGTCGTGGTTCGTACGGTCGCTGCAACGCGCAGCAGGAGACGAAAGGCAGCCCGCCTGGGGGCCAGGCTCGCGGGCCGGGGGCGACATCGCATGCACGCACCGATCGGGGCGATTACCCCACTGGTGCCGGATCGGTTCGCCGATGCCCCGAGTGCGGCCTTGGTGGCGAAACCTTCTTCACGCGGTTCGGGCCGAGCTCGCCGAACGGACAGCACCGACAGACGCGCATCGCTACGGGAAGCCGACCACCGCTTGGGCATCTCCGCCGTTTCAGCCGAAGGTGTCAACTGCCTTCGGCGCCGGGCGCGGTGGTAGGGGGCTCACCGCGGATGCAGGTCCCGGTCCGGATGGAGGCATCCACAACCGCAGCCCGGCCAGGGGCTGGGCCTCGCAGCGACGTCCACGGGGGCGGCGGGCGCCGCAGCACCCCGTCCCCGTCCCCGTCCCCGTACGCGTACGGGGACGGGGACGGGGACGGGGAGCGCGCAGGGCCGGCAGTAACTCCGGGGCCGGTCTACGAGTTACGGCGCGGCTTCCAGGTCTTCGCCGGTCGCGTCGAGGTGCGCCTCCATCGCCGCGACCGCGTCCTCGGGTGCGCCCGCCGCGATGGCGTCCAGGATCCGGCGGTGCGCGGCGATCGTCGCCTGCTGACTGTCACCCCTGTGCGACCTGGCCTCGAAGCTTGCCATCCGGTGCTCGGTCAGGACGTCCGTGAGCGACTCCAGGACCAGCTCCAGGATCCCGTTGCCCGCCATCCGCGCGATCTCCTGGTGGAAGGCGATGTCGAGCGTGACAAAACGCTCTCGGTCGTCGGTGGCCGCGGCCATCTCCTCGAGCAGAGGCGAGGCGGCCTCCGGAGAGGCCTCACCGGCGCGCACCCTTTCTGCGGCACGAGAGGCCATCGCACCCTCGATCGCGCCACGCGCATCCAGTACGTCGGCGAACCGCAGCGAGTCCTGGCGCAGCCGGAACCGCAGGATCTGCCCGAACACCCGCGCCGAGGGAACGTTCACCCGTGCCGGCCTGCCCTGGCTGGACACGAGGATCTCCCTCGCCGCCAGCGCCCGGATCGCTTCCCGGACCGCGAGTCGATTGACCCCGAACCGCGCGGCGAGCTCTCCCTCAGGAGGCATCTCGTCGCCAGGCTTGAGCCCGCTCTCCTGGATCAGCGTGGTGATCTCGCTCGCGACCTGGTCGAACAACGTGGTGCGCCGCACTGCCACGTAGGAACTCCTTCAAGAAGGCTGCTAGGCGCCTAAGCGTACTGCCGGGGGGTGCCTGTTGAGTCGGCACGGAGCGCGGTGCCGGTGTTGCCACTGGTCCGTTTCTCCGTGCCGCTCGCCGAACCCGGCGTACCCGTCTCCGAGTACCGGGCTCTCCACGGACTCTGTCGTTCAGGCGTGGTTGAGACGTGTCCAGGGGTTGGGGATCGTGTTGCCTCGGTAGCGGTAGCGGGTGACCGCCACCGCCTGGAGGTCGAACAGTTCGGTCCCGTCTGCCGAGAGCTTGTGCCACCGGCCGGTGTGGTCGATGAAGCGTCGGCGGACGTCCTTCCACTTCCAGCGGTGCAGTGCCATCCACCAACTGATCACCCGGTGCCATGTGAAGCTGGCCAGGGAGCTCAGGGTGGCTTTGCAGACCGCGTGCTTGAAGTAGTTGGGCCAGCCGCGCATGATCTGGTTGAGCCTGATCAGCACGTCCCTGGGGTTCTGCTGCGACGTTCTGTTCGTCAGGGCACGGATCTTGTCCTTCAGCTGCCGGATGGGCCGGTCAGCGATGAAGGTGTAGACGTGCCACTTGTCCGTTCCTCGCTTGCGGCCCCACTGGATGCGGAACCCCAAGAAGTCGAACCCCTCCGACATGTGCACCACCTGCGTCTTCGCCTCCGAGAGACGAAGACCGAGTGGTTGCAGCACGTCGGCAATGTCCTCGCGCAGCGCCTCGGCGTCGGCGCGTCCACCGTCGACCAGAACCACGAGATCGTCCGCGTAGCGGACGATCTTCCAGTTCGGACGTCCGGCGGCGCGGCGTCGCCTGCGCAGGTGGCTGGTGGCCATCTCCTCGCCCGGTTCCCAGGGCCGGGTCAGGTGCTCGTCGACCGCCATCATCCGTGCCGACGCCGAAGGCCGGTACGACGGTGCGGAGCCCGGGTGGCGGGCCGGTGTCGAGTGGACGCTGCTGTGGATCGAGAGCACCGCTGCCCAGCTGACCGAGGGCAGCAGCGCCGATGGCCGTCAGGGTGTGTCGCCGGAGTAGTAGAAGCGGCAGCTGACGCCCGGCCCGGGTGTGCGAGGTTCGCCGGGGCGCGGGTCGTACAGGGCGCGGCCGCCAGGCCACCGTGACAGCTCGGTGGACAGGGCCACGCCGTCGTCGACTTCTTCGGTCCGCCACCCGTGGATGTCCAGCAGCAGGCCGTCCAGGCGCCCGCCAACCAGTTCGGCGTAGGTCCGGTGTGGGACCGGGCCGGGGTTGGGGTCGTCGTGGTCGTGGCCGTAGACGCGTCCGTTCAGCAGCTGCTCATCGCCGTTCATCTGATCAGCGTTGCAGCCGCCACCGACAACGCGGGCTTGCCCAGGGCCTCCTTGGGCTTGCCCGCGTGGTCGGTCGCCGCGACTTGCCCGGGTCAGGTGCGGAAGCGGGAGAGCCAGCCGCCGGCCTTCTGCGCTGCCTGCTCGGCTTCCTGCTCCTGGCGCAGGCGCTCCTTCTCCTGCCGGTCGCGTTCGTCGGCTTCGGCCTGCTGCTCGACTGCGACGGCCCGGCTCTGGCAGTCCTCGCACAGGTGCGGGTGCAAGTCGAGGTTTTGCCAGTTCCGGAAGTCGGTTGCCTCCCACCGGTCGTCGGTGAACTTCCGCCCGCAGTCCACGCACACCGGCCGCTGTGCCTCCCGCTCCGCAGCTTCCCGCTCCGCGCGGCGCTGTTCCTCTTCCCGCGCGGCTTGGCGGCTGCGGGCGAGGGCGGCCTCCCGACGAGGTTGCCGATCGCGTCCAGCAGCGTCTGTCGCTCCTCTCGGCCAAAACGCCAGAACGCGGGCCCGGCCGGTCCGTGCTCGCGCAGCAGCTCCAGCGTGGTCGCCACGATCGGGATGCAGCCGTCGTAGGAGTGGAAGCCGCCCCCGCTATGCCACCGGCCCTGCCAGTAGTGGCGGGTGAGGTCGGCGACCCTCTCCATCTGGCTCTTCGCGGAGCGCTTGCCGACCTGATAGAAGACAAGCAGGACCGGCGGGTGCACCCGCTCGTATCCCTCCCAGGCGGGTGCGGACCAGCGGGTGCGCCACATCGGTTTCTCGATGCCGTCGGTGTCCTTCTCCTTCCGCTGGAAGAACCGGGCGTACTTGTCGAACTTCGCGGCGGTGATCGGGTCGCCGACCAGGTCATAGGTCTTGCCGGCGTGTGCGGTCGGGTGGCTGGCAACGATGGCTGCAGCGGCAGCCACGTCGGATCGCGACCCCATGGGGGCGTTCCGGCCAAATCACCCGCACCTTTCACTCATCGTGTGCCCGGCAACGCCGAGTTAACTCGCCGGACACCTTTGCATAGTTAATCTGGCTCTTGACCTTCAGTTGACCGTACGATGGCGAGCTCTTGGTGAGGGCGCGCGAGGTGGAGACATGTCCCGAGGTGGCAGGATGCGAGCGGCAGTGACCCTTGTGGTCGCCGCGCTGCTGGCGCTGCCGCTGCTCGCGTCCACCCATCAGTTCGCGCCCGCACACACCGCGGCGGTGGCGTCGGCGTCGGTCGAGCCGAAGGCCTGCCACGGCGACGACTCGGGGCCCGAGGGACAGCTCGAGGCGATACGCAGTCGGAACCGGCAGCTAACGACATCGGGATCGACCCCGCTGCCCCACCCCCGTGCCGCGTCACCCGCGCCCGACACCGCCGCACCGGCGACCGCCCCGCGTCACGCCTCGTACCTCCACCCGGACAGATCCATCGACGAGCTGACGGCGGCGAGACTTCAGGTCTTCCGCTGCTGAGTTCGGACAGAAGTTCCCACCTGTCCTGCACGTCCGATCCTGCACGTCCGACGCGCCCCTGCCGCGCGCCAGGAGGAATCACCACATATGCAGCCCCTCATCGACAACGCCCGAACGTTCGGCTCGCGCCCTGAGGAGTTCGCCAGCCACGCCGCCGGTCAGTCACCTCAGGCGTTGTTCATCACCTGCTCCGACTCCCGCGTCGTCCCGGCCCTGATCACGGGCGCCCGCCCCGGCGAGCTGTTCGAGCTCCGCACCGCGGGCAACATCGTCCCCCCGTACACCAGCGGCAGCCCCAGCGGGGAGCGGGCCACCATCGAGTACGCCGTGGAAGTCCTCGGTGTCCAGGACATCGTCGTGTGCGGCCACTCGCACTGCGGCGCGGTCGGCGCCCTGGTCCGCGGCGACGACCTGGCCGCCGTGCCCGCCGTGCGGGACTGGCTCGCGCACGCGGCCGACGAGCCCGGCGAGTGCGATCCGTCCGATGTGACGGTCGCCTCCGCGGTCCAACAACACGTCCTCGCCCAGCTGCTGCGCCTGCGCTCGTACCCGTGCGTCGAGAAGCGGCTTGCCGACGGCCGCCTCACGCTGCGCGGCTGGTACTACGAGGTACACACCGGCGGCGTACGCGAGCACCGTGCCGGCACCGACGCCTTCGAGATTCTGTGAGCGCCGCCATGACCGACTCCACCCCCCACTCCGAAATACCCACCCCCACACCCCGGTTCCCGCACCTCAAGGCGGACTTCACCGCTTCGCTCGTCGTGTTCCTCGTCGCGCTGCCGCTGTGCGTCGGCGTGGCCGTCGCCTCCGGGGTGCCGGCCGAACTCGGCCTGATCACCGGCATCGTCGGCGGCCTCGTCACCGGCTTCATGCGGGGCAGCAGCCTCCAGGTGTCCGGCCCCGCCGCCGGTCTCACCGTGCTCGTCTTCGAGGCGGTGCGCGAGTTCGGCCTGCCGGCGCTCGGCGTGATCGTGCTGGCTACCGGCGTGCTGCAGATCGCGATGGGCGCACTCAAGGTCGGCCGCTACTTCCGGGCCATCTCGGTCTCGGTCGTCGAGGGCATGCTCGCGGGCATCGGCCTGGTCCTGATCGCGGGCCAGATGTACTCGGTCGTCGACGCCAAGGCCCCCGAGTCGGGGCTCGGCAAGATGGCCGGGCTGCCGGCAGCGCTGTTCGAGGCGCTCGGCAGCACGCGTGCGCTGCTCTCGCTCGCCCTGGGCGCCGGCACGATAGCCGTCCTGGTGCTGTGGAAGCACATGCCGCGGCGTGTGCGGGTCGTGCCGGGACCGCTGGCCGCGGTGGGCCTCGCGATGCTCGCGGCGTTCGTGTTCGACGCACCGGTCGCCATGGTCGAGGTCAACGGCCTGCTCGGCTCGATCCAGCCGCCGCCGCTCGACGCGTTCGGCTCGCTCGGCATCGGTGTGCTCGGCACGATCATCGCGTTCACACTGATCGCGTCCGCCGAGTCGCTTTTCAGCGCGGCGGCCGTGGACCGGATGCACGACGGTCCGCGTACCGAGTACGACAAGGAACTGCTCGCGCAGGGCGCGGGCAACGCGGTCTGCGGTGTGCTCGGCGCGCTGCCGATGACCGCGGTGATCGTGCGCAGCTCGGCGAACGTGCAGGCCGGGGCGAAGACGAAGGCCTCGCGGATCATGCACGGCGTCTGGCTACTGCTGTTCGCGGCGCTGCTGCCGGCGCTGCTCGCCTACATCCCGATCCCGGCGCTCGCCGCCGTCCTGGTGCACGCCGGGGCCAAGCTGGTTCCCGCACGGGCGCTGGTGGGGCTGTGGCGCGAGCACCGCGGTGAGGCGCTGATCCTCGTCGTCACCGCGGTGTCGATCGTGGCGATCAGCATGTTCGAGGGCGTGCTCATCGGCCTCGCCCTGGCGATCGTGAAGACCGCGTGGGACGCCTCGCACGTCAAGCTGGAGGTCGCCGACAAGGGGTCGGGCCCGATCCAGGCCCACCTGACGGGCAACGCGACGTTCCTGAAGCTGCCGAAGATCCTCGACAGCCTCGAGGCGCTGCCGCAGACCCACCCGGTCGAGCTCAACCTGACGGGAGTCCACCACCTGGACCATGCGTGCCGCACGGCCCTGGAGAACTGGGCCGAACGGCATAGTACGGCGGAGACCGAACCGGTGAAGGTCACCACCGCGGCCTGACGCCCGCTCTCCACCGGGCCCCGACTCCCGTGCGCGACACGGGAGTCGGGGCCTTTCGCATGCCTACAGGGCGACATGCCGCCCTGTAGGCGACCGCGGGGCTTACCTTCGGGCAGGTGCGGTGGGGTGTCATCGCGGCACGGCGCCGCAACCGCGTTCCGACTGCCGTGCGTCAGGAAGTAGCGTCCTTCGGCGGAGTGGTCCGTCGATGCCGCCCCCGCCCCTTCCCCAACGACGGGCCGGGGACCGGCCGCTCCTCGACCGGGCTGGGCGGATAAAGGATGGCCTTAGCGGCGTCGAGGGCGTCCGCGATGCTCACAGTGACCCACTCGGTGCCGTTGAACTCCTGGATTGCGCGGGGCGCGCCCGGGTCGACGTGTCCACCGCGGTGCGGTCCTTCCGTGAGCGGCACGGCCCGCAGCCGGCCCCGTGCCCGTTCGCGGCGCTCCTCGCGCTTGCGCGCCCACTCCTCGAGCGGTTCCTCGCTATCCACCGCGACAGGATGGCGCAGCCGCGCCCCGGGCCGCCAGCTTGGGCGAACGCTTCGCCACGCGACGCAAACCGGTGCGGGACCGCCACTCTCCGGCGACTTCATTCCCGCATGGAAGGAACCGCAGACGGCCACGGCCGCGAGGCCAACAGCTCAGCTCTCCGAGGGGATGCGTGCGGCGATCTCCCGGGCGAACCACTCGGCTTCCTCACTCGGCTCGTCCAGGCCCTCCGCAGCAATCAGGTGAAGAAGGCGTAGCAGGTCGTGGGCTTCGTCGAGGGTGAGCAATTCCAGACGGCGCGCTGTGATGTCCTGCGCCGGGACCAGGCTGGTGGCATCCGAGTTCATGTCCTGGGTAACGACCGCCAGAGTTCAAGAGCATCTGGAAGAGCTGTCAGAGCACCCGCACGGACCTACTCGTATCCGTGCACCTGCCGGGCTGGGCCCTGTTCGGGCGCCTCAGTTCTCCGAGGGGATGCGCGCGGCAAGCTTGGTGCGCGGGCGTAGCGCCGTCACCTTTACGCACGTTCAGTCGCTTGGGTCGCTGGTCGGCGTTGTCGGAGCTCAGGAGCCGACGGGGACAGCGTCTTGGGTGCCCTGTGACCGCGCCGTCTTCTGTCCGACTTTTCCGGGTGCGATGGTGCGGGGGTCGATGGCTTCGAGTGGTGAGCCGACCGTGTAGGGGCACTCGGGGTCGTCGGGGCAGTGGGGTCGGTCGTGGGGCAGCAGGTAGAAGGTGCGGCGTGCCCACAGGCCGCTGTCCGCGGTGCGCGGGGCTTTGGGGGTGAGGTTGGTGTAGCCGATGAGGCGGCCGTCGCGCTCGTAGCGGGGCTTGCCCTTGCGGGTGCTCACCTTGTCGAGCGCCTGGCGGACGTAGTCGAGATCGGTGGGGTCTTCGAGCCACACGACCTCGGCCTCCAGGGCGAGATCGCCTTCTTGCGGCATCGCGCTCATCAGCGCCTCCTGCCTGTGGGCAGTCGGTGGACGGCCTGTGCTGGTCTTTGATCGGCTGCGGCGTGCGCAGCCGCTCCGCTGCTGCTCTTGCCAGCGGTCATTTTTCGTAGGTTCGGGCTGCCGGATGTCCCAGTGTGCCTGGTGGTGTCACGAGTTCGTGCCTGCCTCGGTGTCGTCGGGGAGCAGGGCCAGGCCGGGGTAGAACTTGGTGGCGTTGTTCTTGATCATTTCGGCGGGTGAGGCCAGACCGAGTTCCTGGCGGATGCGGCTGGCGAAAGCGCGTGGAGTGGAGGCGCGGATGCCTTCGTCGGAGCACCAGCGGCCATAGGTCTCGTAGAGGAGTTTCTGTTCGACGCGCAGGTCGGGGTCGCGGCGGCCGTCGGTGCCTGTGGTGCAGCTTTCGGTGAGGAAGCGGCCGACGTGGTCTTCGGTGGTTTCGTAGGCGGCTGTGGCGATCCGTACGGAGGTGGGGCCGGTGAGCGGGTCTCGGGTTGCCAGGTACTGGCTGGCACCTTCGATGAGCCACTGGAGGATGCCGGGGCCTTCGTCGGCGACGAGTTCGGCGGCCAGGTTGTCGATTTTGCGTCCGTCGGGGACGCGGCGCTCGAAGGGGATGATGCGCATGCCGTGTACTTCACCGACCGAGGTGTCGAGGAGTGAGAGAAGCGGCGCAGCGAGGAGGAGGTCACCCTTGCGTGGCTCGCCAGGCGGGCCGGATGCGGGGCGCCCCATTGCGCGTCACTCAAACACCGTTGGCACGCGCTCAAGGTTCGATGTCACAGGACAGTGGAACGGCCAGGCCGCGGCCGCCTTCTTTGAACCGCTGGGCCACCTGGAGATCATGCTGCGGAACGCCATGGACGCCCGTCTTGTCCACCACCAGCAGCGCCGTGGCCGCGCCTGTTCTGCGGAATGGGCCGGCCGGGTGCCGACGACGACGCCAGCACTCCCGACGCGAAGAATCTGCTGTGCAGCCGACGAAGCCAAGGGCGGCCAACTGCGGCGCTTCGAGACCTTGGCCAGCGCACCCGTGGACGGGGCAGCGCTGGCGCAGTCAGTTCAACGGCTGGTAGGTCGTCCTCTCGGTGTGCGTGCTGAGGAGGCGGCGCTGTGGTTCGAGTCGCTTGCCGATTGCGGCGTCGCGGGGTGCGCATCAGGAAAGATCATGCGCGCACTGCGGCAAGGGCAGCGGTCACGCCTACCGCCAGGCTCAGTACCGTGATGAAGGCGGTGGCAGCCTGCTTAAAGAGGTACCCGTGCGGCTGACGCGGTCTGGCGACGCCTCGGGATCCTCCCTAGGTGTGCTGCCCGGGCACGGCCGCGTGGTGTGTGGCCGAGCCGTGGTCGCCGATGGAGAACGTGGACGAGTCGACCCTGTTGATGTGGACGCCCGGCTTCGGCTCGGGCCGGGTGAGGAAGTCCCGCAGGGCACGTCCGGCCGGTGCCAGATGCGGGACGATGCTGAGCAGGAGGGCCGTGCCGAGGACCACGGCGATGATTCGTCCGAGGTCGCCGAGGAGCGCGGCCAGTGGGGGCGCGGAGAACAGCAGAAAAGTCAGGGCAAAGAGAGTCGGGACATGCTCCTGGTCGGCTTGGCGTCGGGCGGCCGCACGCTCGTGGAACTCGACATCGCCTTCATCGTTGTGGGCGACGACCCGCCAGTTGCCGAGGTCACGCACTGACACGGAGAGCCGGAGCGAGACGGCCTGTCCGCGCTCGAGGTGCCCGATGGCGAACACGGCCTCGCCCGGGCCTTGTTCACGGTCCTGGCACCTGACCACGCCCATCTCGCGCTCGGGTCCCGAGGTGATAGCGGCTTCGACGAGCTGCCCGACGGGGAAGTCGAAGCGCAGATACTGGTCCTTGACCACCCGGTTGCCGGTGTTCTCCACGCGGAAGTCAACCGAGCTCAGGCCCGCGATCGGGTGGCCGTTGAAGTTCAACTGCAGCTGTCGGCGCAGGTTTTCGTCCGTGGACAGCATGGCGTTGTGGATCTCGGCGTCCCAGGAGAGCCGCTTGATCGGCTCACGCCGCAGCTTGAACCGCTCGACGGCGATCGTGCCGAGGACACCGCCGATGATGCCGACGAAGGCGACGACGAGGTTCTGCTGAAACTCGCTCAGCTCGACGGCTGCCGCCACGACCACGATGGACACCGGCTCCATGGACATGTGGAAATCCCCCGTCTCTCCTGTCCCGCGCGCGGACGATGGTCACTTTAGCCAGCGCACCGTTGCCCCGTCTGCCGGTGGCCAACGGTGGCCTGTGGCTGCGCGGTGAGATCCTCGCTCGCTCTCACCCTGAAGAGACTGTGCGTGACCCGGCAGACCATGCTGCCGGCGGTGGCGGTGGCGGTGGTTGCGCGGCTCATGCGCTGGGCGCCGGTGGGGGTGCTGCTGCGAGAGTTGGGGGCATCGCGGTGTTGGTGGATCTGCCGGGTGGCTTCGTTCACCTTCAGTGACAGCGTTTGTCGACCAGTTTGAGCGGCGGTTTGCGACCTCTGGGGGGATAAGTCTTCACGAGTTTTGGCTCTGGCTCAAATTTCGTGATGCGGGCACGCTGAGTGACGGTTCGTGGTCGTACCGGCCTCTGGGAAGTCGCCCGAAAGTGATCAGGGGTGATCTCGGGTAGCTGACAGTTCGAGGCCGTGGAAGAAGTAGTCCTCCGGCTGGAGGAGTTGCTGTTCCCGTCGATCGCGGACGTGGCGGTGGTGGCGGTGGACGTGAACAACGAGACGGTGCGGGTCGAGGCCCGCGGTACCGCGTCCGGTTGGGCGTGTCCGGGCTGCGGGAGCTGGTCGAGTCGAACTCATAGCTCCTACCTGCGGTTTCCGGCAGATGTTCCCAGCGCGGGGCTTCGGGTAGTGCTGTGTCTGCGAGTCCGACGGTTCGCCTGCCGGGTCGCCTCGTGCCCGCGGCAGACGTTCGTTGAGCAGGTACCGGGACTGACCCGGAGGTACGGCCGGTGGACCGAGCGTCTGCGTTCGACGCTGGCGGCGGTCGGACTCGCCCTTGCTGGTCGTGCGGGCGCCAGGATGGCGGGTGTGTTCGGGGTGTCCGTCAGCCGCAGCACGGTGCTGCGGATGGTCGAAGCGCTGCCCGAACCGGATCTGCCGGCCCCGCGAGTGGTCGGCGTCGATGAGTACGCGACGCGCAAGGGCCGCCACTACGGCACCGTGCTGGTCGACGTTGAGACGCGACGGCCGGTTGACCTGCCGGACCGGGAGGCATCGAGCCTTGCCGCCTGGCTTGCCGAAAGGCCAGGGATCGAGATTGTCTGCCGGGACCGAGCCCCGTTCTTTGCCGAAGGCGCCACCGTTGGCGCACCCCAAGCGGTGCAGGTCGCGGACCGCTGGCACCTCTGGCACAACCTCAGCGAAGCCGCCGAACGTTGTGTCGCCGAGCATCGGGGCTGCTTGCGTGGCAGCGCGCCCGACCCGCCCCAACAGGTCAAGGGACCGGAAGAACCGGCTGACCCCACCAGCTCGCCGTGGCCGACGGGCCACCGGTTCGCCGACAGAACCCGGGCCAACCACGCCGCCGTCCATTCGCTGCTCGCCGCTGGTAACAGCCGCCGCTCAATCCAACGTCAGCTCGGCATGACTTACCGCACGGTCAAACTCCTTGCCGACGCCACCACCCCGGAGGACCTCTTCCACGGCCAGTGGCAGGGCCGCCCTTCTGTCCTCGACGAGTACAGGCCCTACCTGGACGACCGCTGGAACCAGGGGTGCACCAACGCCTGGAAGGCATGGGAGGAGATCGTGCCACTCGGCTACAAAGGCAGCTACCAGCGAGTTCGCGCCTACTTCCGCACCAAGCGCCTCTCGGCCGACCCGGTCACCGCACCCCCGCCCGCACCCCGCACCGTCGCCGGCTGGATCCTCCGGCGCCCCGAGTCCCTCTCCGAGGGCGAACAGCTCCGGCTCAAGGCCGTCCTGGCCCACTGCCCCGAACTGGAAGCCCTCACCAGACACGTCCGTTCGTTCGCTCAGATCCTCACTGAGCGACAGGGCCAACGGCTGCCCGAGTGGCTCGATGCCGTCCGCCAAGATGACCTGCCCGGTCTCCACACCCTCGCCGCTGGCATCGACCGCGACCGTGACGCCGTCGTCGCCGGCCTCACCCTGCCCTGGAGCTCCGGAGTCGTGGAAGGGCACGTCAACCGCATCAAGATGCTCAAACGCCAGATGTTCGGCCGAGCCGGCTTCGACCTCCTCCGGAAGCGCGTTCTCTTGGCGTGAAGAGCCCCGGGAGAAATTGCTAGGCGGGCTGGACCGCCCGAGGCGAGAATGACGCGGTGTTGATCGTGAATGCCGTCCTGGAAACCCCAGACACCGTTGACTTCTCTTTCTGGCCAGTGGCTGACCTGCCTCCGTACCAGTTCATGGCTCTGTCAGGCAGTATGTCCCCGCTCGAAGTCGGCAGCGCGCTGGCGATGCTTGCTGACTTCAACTCGCAGACAGGTGACGACGATCGCCCCTTGATGGACGCCAGCGAGGCGATTCGCCGCCTGCTGGAGACAGACAAGGTCATCGCACCAGGAGGCTTGCGCGTCCACGACACCCGAACCAACGTCACCGTCCGGCCAGGATGTTGTTGTGGCCTGGAGGACTGGCGCGAGTGGCTCGACATCGCAGACGGCGAGACCCTGTGGCTCGGACATGACCCTTCACCAAGGCTTGAGCATGCCGACGAGGTCTTGCAGCTGTGGCCGGACATCGGCGACGCTCAAGAAACTCCTTCCGGGCAGCCCATCGAGATCGTGGTGGGTGACCTACCGGGGATCCTGCATACCGTGCAGGAGGGACTGCAAGGCTTTCTCTATCTCACCAAGCAGTGGGCCACTCACCATGTTCCGGCTCTCGCCGAGGACCTGGCAGCCAGACTCGACGAAGATCTGGCCATCAATGCACCACTGCCGGGTACCAGTGGCCAGCACGCACCGTAACCGATCACGAAATCTGTGCCAGAGCCCGAGTTTTGACAGCACTGGGGTACTTGCCAGTGCAGCATCGGGATGCTCCTGGTGAAAGGTCCTGCATGCCGCAGATGTCGAAGGCGCTTCGACGCGGTGTGCGGCGGCCGCTGGTGGCGGGACTTCTTCACCGGCGACCATGATGCGACGGATGCGGTGGTGACGCTGCCCGTCGTATCTTGACTTGAGACTCCGATCCGGTCGATGTGCTCCCCGATTATCGCGAAGCGGGAGCTGTCGATCTGTTTGTAGGTGCCACCCCAGTACCTGACGGTCCCGAGTGGGTTGATGCCGGGGTCGTTCGCCCTGATCGTGGCTTGGTCGCCGCCGGAACCGCCGAAGTGGGAATAGGCCACGTAGCCAATTCTTTGGTTGTTCCAGTCCATGTAGTAGTCGCTACCCGGACAGTGGCCAGCAGTGAGTGTGTAGATCGTTCCCGAGGAGTTCTTGGTGTTGAACCCGGCAGTGCAACGATAGCCGTCGGATGTAATGCCATTGCCGCCGCGGAGGTCGGTGGACTTGAACTTCAGCGTGCTTCTGATCCGGTCGATGTGTATCGCACCCGGATGAGCAGCCACCACTTTTTCGATCCGGGCCCGGCTGTCGCTGGGCGCTCCGTCGAAGATCTTGACGGACACCTGGTTGGTATCCGGCTTGACGCCCCAGGCCGTATTGGGAATGCCCCCCAGCCGGTCGAGTTCGCGGTGGATGGATGCAAGTTCAGCCTTGCTGCGCGTCACCACTTTCGAGATCCCGCCCGCGTCCCGTACGGTCTGCGCCGCCGCCGGGTCGCTGACCGCGATCACGATGCGCCCCTCCTTGTAGTACACGCCGCCTGTCCAGTCGGCCCCGAGTCTGCCCTCCAGTGCTTGCGCTTTGACGGGGTCAGTGAGCGGCTTCGGGGTGTTATCGGCGGATGCCGTGACTGTCGAGGCGACCGTGACCAGGAGTGTGGCAGGGAGGACCTTTGCAAGTTACTTCCATGCACGCTGCATTGTGCGCCTCCAGGGAGTCTTCACGCTAAAGGAATGGGCGTTCGAATTGGGGCGCATGTGACTCTACGCGGAGACGTGACCATTGATGCTTGGTGTGAGACAAGTGGGAGCTGACGCTCCGAATTCTGGCGAGATGAGGCTGAGCCTCCCGAGATGCGTACGAAGTTGGCAGACAGTCAGATGTGACTCATGAAAGGGCCTCGGCGCGACAGCCACCGTGCCGCAGGTGCCCTGAGCCGAGGACGCTGCCAGGCTGGACACACGAACGGCGTCGTTCACGGACAATGCCGGGATGACCCGACCCAGAATCCGTGTCGCCGCATATGCGATCCGGCATCGCGCCGTTCCCGAACTGCTGGTTCGCCGAGGCCGGCATGGGGGTGCGGCCGGGGGCGGTTCAGGTGCCGGAGCCCCCCATCGGCGCCGTGCGTCAGGCTCTCGTC
Source organism: Streptomyces sp. NBC_01445 (assembly GCF_035918235.1). Classification (NCBI taxonomy): domain Bacteria; kingdom Bacillati; phylum Actinomycetota; class Actinomycetes; order Kitasatosporales; family Streptomycetaceae; genus Streptomyces; species Streptomyces sp. NBC_01445. Next base: position 321,893 of record NZ_CP109486.1, read on the forward strand.
TGGGCGCTTGAGAAGTCGGTGTCCCACCGGCTGGTGGAGCTCGCTCGCAGCGCGGCCGGGACGGGTGAGGAAGGGCAGGACGCGCTGTATGCGACCGCGGGCCGGCTCGTGGCGCCGCGCCGCGGGGCGGCGAACCCCGCCCTGGTGCGCGCAGCGCTCGAAACCGGCGAGGACGTGCCGGTGGAGGCCGAGGGCCCAGACTCCAGGAGCATGGTGCACGTGGTCGCGGCGATCGGTCTGGGAGTGGAAGAAGTGGGGGCGGACGCACTGGCCGAGGCGTTCGCCGCGTTCGGCATGTACGGCCTGACGGTCGAGGACTGGGCGCAGATGCTGGGGGCGGCCGAGCGCGGCGAGAAACCGGCGGTGGACTGGGGGCCGTTGGAGCGGCACGCGCTACGACCAAAGGCCCCACGGATGGCCGAGCGGCTGGTCGAGGACATCTTCACCGCACTCGACAACCAGACAAAGTCGTGGTTCCGGGCACGGATGCAGCCGCGGTGATCGTGCCCAAACTCGCGGCGAACCTCACCGCCCTGCTCGACCAGCGCAAGCAACTCGCCTCCAGCATCGAGGAGTTGCTCGCCTCGCACCCTCTTTCCGAGCTCCTGACGCCGATGCCGGGGATAGGCGTCAGGACCGGAGCCAGGATTCTCATCGACGTCGGTGACGGATCTGCCTTCCCCACCGCCGGGCACCTCGCCGCCTATGCCGGACTCGCCCCGGTGACCAGGCGGTCCGGGTCCTCGATCCGCGGCGAAAGTCCGTCCCGTCGAGGCAACAAGCACCTCAAACGAGCATTCTTCCTGGCCGCGTTCGCCTCGCTCGCCGACCCTGCATCCCGGGCCTACTACGAGCGGAAGAAGACCGAGGGAAAACGGCACAAGCAGGCCCTGATGTGTCTCGCCCGCCGCCGCGTCGACGTGCTCTTCGCCATGCTCCGCGACGGCACGTTCTTCCAACCCCACACCGTCCCCCAAACCGCCTGAACCAGCACAGAACAAACGCCCCGCCCCTTGACGAAAGAGATAGGGGCACCCCCCAGCGCGGGAACCCTCAACTCCCCAGCACCGCCTCCATCCCCCCCGGGCGATCGGCCCGCGAACCCACCCCCCGTGATGTCCCCGCGGTTCGCCGCCGCGTCCTCGACGACCACGGCGACGGCCACCGCGCAGCTCGGGCGGCGGGCCGCCTACAGCGGGCCGACTCGATGGAGGTCTACAACTACCTGGTCGTCGGCAAGTACAGCTGGGTCCCTGACGATGCTCACCCCGGCCCCGCAGCCGCTGAGATGGAGAACCTGCTCATCCACTGGCTCAAGGACTGGATGCTGTGCCTGGACATCGAGTGCGGACTGCGTACTGCATCGGCTGTACGGCACAGTGACCTCCTACGAGCCCGAGCCGGCCGGGTGGGGTTCTCCCCCGCGGGCGGCCACCCGGCCATCTCCGTGCCCGTCCACCAGATCGTCGCGCTCACCGGCGACCGGCAGCGGCGCAGCGACGGACAGGTGCCCGCCCACGAGCCGTACGAAGAGTAGAAGGCCGTCCGCCTCGGCCGCGAGGGCGGAGCGTTGGGGCCGATCCAGGCGATGTTCGTGTCCGTCAGATGTTGAACCGACCGGCTGATGGACGAGCACGGCGCCGACAAGATCTCGTAGTAGATGGTCCGGCCGGGCCCGCTGCTGTGGCCCCATCGACGCTCCGGATGGCACCGGTCGGTTCTTACGCCTCGAAGGGCTACCGGCCGGCTCCGACGAGCTCTGAAACCTCGGACTTCTGTGATGCGGATCACAGGAAGATTCGGGGGATGCGTTGTCGGATCGGGTCCGTGCCGGGACCGAGAGGAGAAGGATTTTCCCCGACAAGGAGGCACCCGTGGCCACCGAGGACCCGACGCCCAGTTACACCATGGTCGAGGATGACGGCTCTGTTCACACCGACTTGGCGGAGCGGATCAGCCAGTTCGGCTGTGACACGGATACCGGCGCGGCGGTCACGGCCTTGTTCCCGGCCCACTGGAGCGGGAACACCGGCGACCTCGTGACCCTCCGGGAGGACGGGAGTGTCGCCTTCGATATGGACGGCACGTTCGACCTGCCGGAGCCGTTCGACCGTGTCGCCCCTCCCATGATGATCACCACCACCACCGGCATGGCGGTGCTCAAGGCCGACCACCCCGCCAACCAGACCATCGAGTCCGGGTTCCGGTCTCTGAACATCCCGGTCCCCGACGTGATCCAGGCGCTGAGCGCCCGCGAGGCCGCCCTCGCCGGCGACGGATCCACGATCCACTCCTTCAGGTCGGAGGTGCTGGGGATGTGGAGCGGATGGAATGAGCCAGTCTCCACCGCCTTGCTCGGCAACTGGGCGGACCCTCTCTACGACCGAGGTCACCTGACCCCTGATGCCCTGAGCAAGCTGAGGTCAGAGGCCAGTGTCATCCACCGGCAACTCACCCCGGTCTGGCGCCACAAGGTCAACCGGTCGCGGCTGCTGCTGCTCGACACCCCGCTCGGCGACGGGCTGACCCTGTACGACCTGGTCCCTGAACAGGCCGCCCCCGGCACCGGAGTCGAGGCTGGCTTTGAGGACCCGCGCCTGGCCGAGATTCTGGAGGCCCTCTCCCCGGCCGAGCGAGCGGTGACTCTCGCCCTCGCCACCCCTGGGGTCACCACCTGGGCCGATGCGGCCATCGCCGCTGCGCAGCCGGAGATTCAGGGCGGGCGGGTCCGCCGGAAGGTGAAGCGGCTCGCTGCGCGCAGCCTCGGCCGCTCTCCAGCGGCCGAGGCGACCACGGTGAGCGGCTGATGAGCGCCCCCGACTCCGTCTCATCGCGCCCGGCCCAGTGTCGGGAGGTGGTGTTGCGGATCGCCCTGCCGAGCATTCCGGCCTGCACCGCGGTACTCGGCACCGGCAGCGTCGGCGCTGCCCTGGTCCACGGCATCATCCCGGCAGCATCCCCGCTCGTGTGGCCGCTCGTGGTCCTCGCCCTCGGCACGATGGCGTATGACATCGGGCTCCGTGCCCTGCGCCGCCGCGACGGCTGACCACGCTGCCGGACGGCAACGAGGTCCCTTCCCGGCCTGGGTGAGTGCGGCCCACCCCGCGCTTACCGCACCCTGGGCCTGGCGCTCGCGACGCTGGGCCTGGACCACGTTGTGCTCGGCCAGCTCCAGCTTGTGCTGAGCCTCCGTGCCCGCCGCCTCGGCGGCGCGGTGCTGGCGCTCACGCTGAAGACCGGACAACTGGCCGACTTCTTCCGCGCGCCCACTGTCCAGGAGCAGTTCGACCACGCGGCGGCAGCGCGGGCCGCCTGGCAGGCGCCAGCCCGCTGGAGACGGCTTCGGCCGGACCGGTCGGCTCACTGCGCACGAATGGCAGGAGCCGCGCGTCCTCATCCGGTGTATCGCCGTCCCGGTACGAGGGGATGCTGTCCTTCTCGGGGCACACGGGAGAGGGCTGATGGGGTACACCGCTGTGCATGCGGGCTGGGGCCGGCTGGATGCGTCGCTGGACGATCTCGGTTGTGGCCGGTCCTGGGCGGACGTCCACCGTGTGAAGGGGCTGGAGCTTGGGTGTCCGGAGTGCCAGGGAAGGGTGTTCGCGCGCGTCTCCCCGCACCGTGCCAGGCACTTCTACCACCAGGTGCGGCCGCTCGATTGCGCGTTGGCGAACGAGTCGCCGGAGCATCACCTGCTGAAGCTGGAGCTGGCCACCGCCGCCCGGGCGGCGGGCTTCAGAGCTGAGCTGGAGGTCGGCAACGAGGCCCGGACCTGGCGTGCCGACGTGCTGGTCTTCGATGGGCAGGACCGGCCGTTCATGGCGCTGGAGGCGCAGTTGTCACCGATGACGCCGCAGGACGCGCGGATGCGGACCGATCGCTACGCGGCCGACGGTGTGGCGGTGTGCTGGGTCTCGATGGAGAAACGGCCGTGGGAACGCGGCGTGCCCTCGTTACGGGTAGCGCCCCCCAGGAACCGCGGGGACGCATGGACGGTGCACCATGGCATGGCGCGCTACACCTGGACCGCGCCGCACACGCTGAAGACGAAGGCGGCGTGGACCCACATCTCCTGCTCCCTCGAGGAGGCGATCCGGTGGATTCTTCAGGGACGGGTGCATGCCCATACCGGCCCGGACACCTCGGTGTGGTGGACCGCCCACTCCTACGTTCAACTAGCCATCGTCCGGGCCCGGCTGGAGGCCGATGCCGAAGGCGTCATACAGGCGGCCGCCGCCGAGCAACGCCGACAGGCCGCACAGCAGCGGGCCGCTTCCGCCGAACAGCGCAGACTGGCCGCCGAGAACCGCCGGCTGGCCGCGGAGGAACAGACACGGGAACAGCGGGCGGAGCAGGAGCGGTTGACGGCCTTCTTCGAGCACGCGGGCATGGACGGCGCACTGTGGCCCGCGTTCATGCACATGGTCCGCTCCACCTCCGGCAAGGCGGTCGAGTGCGGCGCCCAGAGCCCTGCCCACGGCAACGGACTGCTCCTCTACAGCCGGCCGCACAAGCAGAGCGCGTTCCAACTGGCCGGCGTGGTGTGCCCCGACCCCTCAGCGCTCACCCGGTGGCCTGCGGATCTAACCATCCTGGTCCCCGGCCAGGCCTGGCTCTCCCGTATCGAGGCAGCAGCCCACACTTCGCTGAAAGTCGCCGTCTTGAACCCGGTCACCAAGCGCTGCACCTACAAGCGCGTCGGCCCCGGGCCGCGACGCTGACAGGTCGGCCCCGGGCATGCGCGGCATCAGCTCCTGCGCGTGGGCGGCCATCCCCGAGCCCTTGACGGTTCCAGCCGCGCCCTGGTCAGACCTGTTGGGTTCGACAGATCTAACCGACGCTGGCCTGCCTGGCCTCGTCCTGCGGGTCCGCTCGGCGTACGGGTCCGACCAGCACCTCGGCGTCCTGCAGGAGCCGGTCTACGGGGCGCCCTCTGAATCGCTCGGCACGCGGCGGCCCGCACGGGGCAGCGCTCCACTCCGCGGCTGCGGAGCTACGGAACAGGGCCCACTCGTTGAAGTTCTCGTCGCGGGGCATAGCTCGAATGGTGCTCGAACGGACTACTTCGGAAGGCTCGAGACGATGTCGGGTCAGCCGAGGTACGACGAGCCGGGACGCTGTTCGCCCTGCGCCCGGTCCATCGACTCTTCCTTGCTCAGCGGCCGGTACAGGTAGGCGGCGGCGACCGCTGCCGATACGGCGCTGATCCAGATCACGGCGGCGGGAAGGTCTTCGCGCAGAGTCCCGGAACCCTCGCTGAAGACCACGAAGAGCAGCCACACCACGATCTGCACGACGCCGAACACCGCCGCCACGATGATGTCGCTGCGCTTCTTCGTCTTCAGTGCCCGCCAGACGAACGGCAGCTCCAGGATGAACCCGGCGAGCGCGACCGGAACGATTGCCCAGATGATCTGGGCCGTACGAGAGTTCAGCCCCATGAGGGACCTCCTTGACTGAGGTGAAGGGTCACCCGGCGGCGTGCCGGAGTGCCTTGTGAAGGATGCAGCCAATGGCCGCTTCAGGCGTCCGCTTCTTCGGAGTTGAGGTAATCCGAGTAGGTCGTTGCGTCTGGCTCTGATCACGAGACCTGGGCTCTGGCACAGATCTTGGGGAGCGGTCGCGGAGCGTCACCTCGATGTTCGATTGCTACGGATGGGGTCGCGTGAGACCGCATACGTCTTGCCGTCCGGTAGGCCGGGACGAACCGATTTCCCGCGGGGCGGGGCAGCGCACACAATCTCCGTCGTGATCTCTCAACTGCGCGACAGCAGCGACTAACCCGGGTCGCCGCGTTTGACACCTTCGTCGTCGACGTGTCTCGTGACCTCAGCCCTGGCCGAGCTGGCTAGGCGGCGTAGGATTATACGTTTCGATACCGGAACATGTACGCATCAATGTCGGCGGGGCCTGCTAGTAGCTGATGGCGTGGGACGCCCAATGGGGAGAACGCCCGCGACGATGAGCCGGGGAATCTCGGTGGGCGATCGAGCGTGCTGAATGATCCACGTCCGGTCTTCGAAGTCGGAGTATCCGCCGCGGTGATCACTATGGTCGCCCACGGCGAGAATGCCGAAGGGCGGTCCTGTGGCCGTGTAGTTGGCAGCCTGCGCGAGGTAGTCGTGTTCGACTCCTGAGGGCGTAGCGGTAGTGAGCCGACGTTTGACCTCAATGACGTAACGTCTGCCAGGCTCGGGGGTGTACGTGATGTCGGTTCGACCGCTCGCCACGTCGATTTGCTCCCGGCGGACAGTGTCCGGCGTGAGGACTGCGCTTAGCTGTTGGAGCAGGTCGTCTTGTAGCGCCTTCTCGGGCCATGGCTGAGTTTTCCCATCGGCGTTGGGCTTGGGTGGGCCGAGGTAAGCGGAGCGGCCTCCGTAGCGATCTGCTTGCGCGTCGAAGCGGTCGTAAAGGAAGCGCAGGAACTGGTCGAGGAGTTCGGTGAATTGATGGAGGACGGGAGGCTTCCAGTGCGGGCTGCCCTTCAGGCGGGACAGGAGCTGCTCTAGTCTCCAGTCGTAGATCGTGATCTTCATGCCTGAGTGGCTTGTTGCCGGTAGTGGCTGGCCTGGGATCGGGCCTGGTGGCGGCGCCGCCAGTCGGATCAACCAAGCCGGTGGGCGGCATCGTGGACGGGTCGGACAATGAGGGTGATGAACAGGCGCTGGATCTCGTTGCAGGTGAGCGGAATGAGGGCATCGGGTGCGGGGCGGGTGTGCTCGTCTGCGCGTACGACGGCGAGGAAGGCGTGCGCGAGCATGGCGAGGGTGACCCAGCGGGACCAGGATGCATAGCAGCGGACCTGGTGCTCGTCGAGTGCGGCCAGGCCCTTGCCGGACTGGAAGAACTCCTCCACTCGCCATCTTGATCCAGCGACTCTGACCAGCACGGTCAGTGGCGCAGGTGCGGGCGAGTAGCAGCGGTAGTAGGCGAGTTCGCCGGTGCTGCGGTTGCGGCGGATCAGCAGCTGCCGACTCCCGGGGCGAGGGTCGGCGAGGTCGATGACTGCCCAGTCGTAGAAACGGTGGCCCTTGGCCCCGGCCCCTGCGGAGATCTTCTGCCAGGCCCGTTTGGGCACCTTCTTGACCAGGGTGTCCGCACGGAACTTCCCTGCACCGGTGGTGACTTCGTGCGAGCAGGCCACGGCGAGGACGTACCCGGTGCCGCGTTCCTCCAGTGCGGTTCGCAGCTTCGGGTTGCCGCCGTAGACCTCGTCGCCGGCAATCCATGCGGCCTGGTGGCCGGCGTCCAGGAACCGGGCGACCATACGAGTGGCCAGTTCCGGCTTGGTGGCGAAGGTGGTGTCCTCGGCAAGGCCCGCGGCGCGGCAGCGGTCGGGGTCGGAGGTCCAGGAGCGCGGCACGTAGAGTTCCCGGTCCACTGCGGCGTGGCCGCGCTGACCTGCGTAGACCAGGTAGACGGCGACTTGGGAGTTTTCGATCCGGCCGGCAGTACCGGTGTACTGGCGCTGGACGCCGACCGTGCCAGTGCCCTTCTTCACGTCGCCGGTCTCGTCCACGACCAGTACCGCCTGGTCGTCGCGCAGGTGCTCCACCGCGTAGCTGCGTACGTCGTCGCGGACCTGATCGGCATCCCACTTGGCCCTGCCCAGCAGGTGCTGCATGCCGTCCGGGGTCGTGTCGCCGGCCCACTCGGCGATGGTCCAGCAGTTCTTGCGCGGCAGGTCGGACAGCAGTCCCAGCACCAACTTCCTCATCCGGCGCCGGGGTTCGACCCGGGCGAACCGACCCGCGACCCGGCCCATGAGGTTGTCGAACGCCTCCTGCCAGCGGGCGAGGTTCCCGTTGGGCCCGGCGGTCACCAGTTGGCCGCCAGAGACAGGAGGTTCTTTCACAGGCCCAACTGGTCGCGCATCGCATCGGCGTCGCGCAGGGCCCAGTGCTCGACGATTCGGCCGTTGCGGACGCGGACCATGTCCATGCTGAGGACTTCGTAGCGTCGGCCGGAGTCTGTGTGGGTGCCCCTGCTGGTGTACCGGTTGACGGAGGTGTCGCCGGAGACGACGTTCTGCTCAATCGTCACGGAGACGTCGTGGAACGCGCTGCCCGCGCTCATCCGCTCCCACTTCTGTCGCCAGGCTTCGCGTCCCGGGTGATCGCCTTGGGTGCCTCCCCGGTGGTCGACGACTTCGGGGTCGATCAGTTCCAGGGCGTCTTCGAGCCGGCCTTCCAGGATCTGCGCGTAGCTCTCGACGATGCGCCGGTGAATCTCTCCCGGTCCTGGGTGCGCGGTGTCTTTTGTCCCCTGCGGCATGCGGCATCTCCTCTGGTGGGAATACGAGGCAGCAAGTGGGGAGCTCCCCGTTTGCCGCGTTCGGCTACCGTAACCGGGGAAGTCCCCGATTAACAAGGAGGGTCATGCCATCGCAAAGCGCCGGACCTGCGCCGCGTTCGGAACCCCAGCGTCGTCGTCGCGCGGACGCCCAGCGCAACTACGACCTGCTCGTGGCCGCGGCCAGAGACGTCTTCCACGACCACGGCGTCGACGCCCCGCTTGACGACATCGCCCGCCGGGCCGGCGTCGGCAACGCCACCATGTATCGGCACTTCCCGACGCGTCGCGAACTGATCATCGCCGTCTACTCCGAGGAAGTGGCCGAGCTCTGCGCCCGGAGCCAGTCCCTACTGGCCGAGGATCCTCCCGGCGACGCCCTCTTCGCCTGGCTTCAAGATTTCATCGCACACGTGGCAGCCAAGCGGGAACTGGCGCTGTCGATCACTGATGACCGCACCGGTCAGCGATCGGCGCTGTTCGACCGCTGGCACCAGTCGATGCACACAGCCGCGTCCGCACTGCTGACCCGGGCGCAAAGCGCCGGTGCTGTCCGCGCCGACCTCAACGCATCGGAACTACTTGCCCTGGCCAACGGGATCGCCTTGACCACCACCGACGCCACTCAAGCAGAGCGACTGGTCGTCCTGGTCAGACAGGGCACGGACACTCGCTCGACACCGGCCGACAGCATCCGCTGAAAGCGGCAAGCACGACGCCGACTTCCGCCGCGTCCTCGAAACACGCGCTCTGGACCCTACTGCGAGCCACTCGGGCATGAAGATCACGATCTACGACTGGAGTATTAGTACTCCAGCCGTACTTCTCCATTACCACTGGTCAACGGCTTGGGAGTGGGGAGTGTAGTGAGGTGGGGCAGGATGCGGGGGGGCCTTCCCCCGTGAAGGTGGGCACGCGGTTATTGATCACGCGGCGAGCGTGAGTTTAGCGGTGTGGTGTCGGTGTTCGTATTCGTTGGGGCTGAGGTGGCCGTTGGCGGAGTGCCGGCGGCGGGTGTTGTAGCGGGTCAGCCAGGCGAAGACGGTCCTGCGGCAGGTGCCGGAGTCGCCGTAGTCGTGGGCGCCCTGGAGGGTCTCGCGTTTCAGGGAGGCGTGGAAGCTTTCGCAGGCCGCATTGTCGGCACTGGTGCCGACCGCGCCCATCGACCGGGTGACCCCGAGCTGGTCGCAGAGGCCGGCGAAGGCCCGGGAGCCGTATTGGGCCCCGTGGTCGGAGTGGAACACGGCGCCCTCCAGGCTGCCGCGGGTCGCCGCTGCCATCCGCAGTGCGTCGGCGACCAGGCTGGTGCGCATGTGGTCGGCGATGGACCAGCCGACGACCTTGCGGCTGAAGCAGTCCAGCACGGTCGCCAGATAGAGGAACTGCCCGTTTTCCAGGGGGAGATACGTGATGTCGCCCATGTATTTCAGTCCGGGTCCGGTGGCGGTGAAGTCCCGCTGGAACAGGTCCGGGACCGGTGAGGCTGCCGGGTCCGGGACGGTGGTGCGCACGTGTCTGCGCAGGCGGATACCGGTGATGGAGAACGTCCGCATGATCCGGGCGATGCGCTTCTCGTTGACCCGCCGTCCTTTCTCGCGGAGCTCGGCGGTCACTCGCGGGGAGCCGTAGGCGCCGCCGGACTCGCCGTGGACCTCGCGGATCTCCTCGGCCAGGAGCCGGTCCTGGTGCTGCCGGGTGGCCCGGGCCTCGGCGCCGGCGAGCCACTTGTAGTAGCTGGACCGGTTCACGTCCAGGACCTGGCAGAGCCGCTTCACCTCGTAGGTGTCCCGGTGGTCGTCAACGAACTGGAAGCGGCTCCTCACCAGTTCGTCTCTCCGGCGAAATACTTGGCCGCCTTGCGGAGGATGTCCCGCTCGGTGGCCAGCTTGCGCTCACTCGCCTCGAGTTCGGCCACCCGGGCCTCCAGCTGCCGGACCCGCTCGTCCGGATCAGCGGACGGCACCGCCTCCCGAGGCCGGGTGCCCGGCTTCGCAGCCGCGGCGCCGGCGCCACGGCGTTCGCGGTCCCGCAGCACCCACTCACGCAGGGTCGCCCGGTTGACGCCCAGGTCAGCGGCGATGCTCTTGTAGGTCGCCCCGGGTGTGGACTCGTACAGGGCCACGGCATCGGCCTTGAACTCGTCCGAGTAGTCCTTCATCGCCATCGGCGGTCTTCTCGCTTCCTCCGGATCAAGCAGATCCAGTATCAGCGTGTCCACCACTCAGGGGGAGGCCCCGGGCGGTCTTGGCGGACCGTCCCGCGAACGTGTGACCACGCCGCATGTAGTGACAGTGGATCGGGCAGTCACGCAGGTGTGATCAATGATGTGCCTACGAGTGGCTGGGGCCACGAACTCGAGAACTTGTTCCTGCGGGCCGGAGCCTGCTTCGCCAGGATCGAACCCCGACGCCGGATGCGCGATTACGTACGCGGACTGCTGGGTCCGGTGGGTCGTAAGAATGGCTGGCAACTCGCCGAGTACGCCGGGCATGCCACCCCGGACGGGCTTCAACACCTCCTGTCCCGCAGCCGCTGGGACGCCGACCGCCTCCGCGACGACCTGCAATTCTATGCGGCAGAACAACTCGGCACAGCAGACGGCGTGTTGATCATCGATGACACCGGGTTCGTCAAGAAGGGCACCACCTCGGCCGGGGTGCAACGGCAATATTCCGGAACGGCGGGGGCCTGTTCCTGAATAACTGTCAGAGTTGATCTGGGCGGGTTTCGTTGTTTGACGGTAGGCGGGCTTGTAGTTGGGCGAGGGTGCGGGACGGGGTTCCGGGTAGTGGTGTGACCGGGGTGCGGTGCAGGTCCAGGAGGCGGTGGCCGTCTTGGAACTGGTTGGACAGGTTGGTGCGGCTGACGTTCAGGAGCTGAGCCAGAAGTGTGCTGGTGACGGCATTGCGGCGGCGTAACAGGGCGGTCAGCAGGCGGTGGTAGTGGTCGAGGCTGCTGGTCTGCGGGTGGAGGTAGCTGCGTGGGCGGTGGAAGCGCCGCTGGAATGCTGCCTCGGCCAGGGCGTCCCAGTATGGTTCCGAGGCGGCGACCAGCTGCTCGAAGGCGGAGCGTGACATGCCGGTCAGGGCCGGGTTGGTGAGCATCGTGGTCAGGGCGGGATCGATCCGCCGCCGGCCCGGTGCCGGGTCGGGGAGCCGGGGTGCGACCGATGCCAGGGTGTAGTTCCAGTCGCCGTGAAAGGTGTGGTGTGTGATCGGCAGGGAGTGGAACTCGGCGGGTGGGACTGTGATGCCCAGGTCATATCGGCCGGTGTCGAGCTCGGCGCCGATGGTGAGCCCGGTGCGGGTGGTCGTGGCGGCGATGGTCTCGATGACGGTCTGGTAGCTGGTCAGGGGCCTGCCGCGCCAGTTTGCCGTGATGTGGCAGAACATCCGGTGTTCGATCTTGTTCCACTTCGATGTTCCGGGTGGAAAGTGGCTGACGGTGATCTCGAGTCCGCTTTCCAGGGCGAAGGCGGCGAGGTGTTTCTTCCATGTCCAGCGGCGGGGGTCGTTGGAACCGCCGCAGTCGGCGGTGATCAGCAGTCGGCGGGCGTCCGGGTGGTCGTCGCATCCGCGCTGCTGCCACCAGCGGCGGATGGATTCCACCGCGAACTCGCCCGTGTCGTGGTCGGTCCCGACGTTGACCCAGCCGGTGTTGCGGGCGATGTCGTAGATCCCATAGGGGATGACCACGGGCTGGTCGCCGGTGATGAAGGTGTGGCAGTCCACACGGATGGGGTTCTTGCCCGGACGCCAGGTGCGGCCGGGACGGTCGCGGTTGCCCAACCACTCCTTGGCCTTGGTGTCCACGCTAATCACCGGCTGGTTGTCTTCGAGGAAGGCCGCGGCAGTGGAGTTGATGTGCGTGAACTGGGCATCCCGGTCCGGATGACTGGCGCCTTCCGTTGTCTTGGCGGTGCCCTGCAGGCTGTATCCCTGGGCCTGCAGCAGGCGTCCGACGGTCGCCGCGCTGACCGGGTGGCCCTGAGTGGTCAGTGCCAAGGCCAGGGACCGCAGCGAGAGCGTGGTCCAGCGCAGCGGTGAGACCGGATCGCCCCGGGTGTGTGGCTCGATCATGGCTTCGAGAGCGGGCAGCAGACCGGGATCGGTGACCGTCACTGGCTTGCGGCCGGCTCCCGGAGCCTGGATCCGCCCGGCGGGCAAAGGGTGCCTGGACAGCTCGGCGATTCCGCGTGCGATGGTGGCCGCACTGGCGCCAGAAGCGGCCGCCACCAGCGTGATCCCGCCGTGACCAAGCGCAGCGGCCTCGCTGGCCAGGTAGATCCGACGGCGCCGCTCATCGAGATGGGGAAGGAACTGATCGAACTTCACCCGCAGAGCCACAACCGAAGCCCGAGCGGCCGTACGCGCAGTCACAGCTCATTGTCCCGCCAACACCCGCGCACCGAGCACTAATTGAAATACAGGCCCCGGGCCGCACCGAGAACTGTCAGATCGGTGTCTTCGCCGCCTACGCCACCACCCGCGGTCACGCGCTGGTCGACCGCGAGCTCTACCTGCCCAAGTCCTGGACCGAGGACCGTGAGCGCTGCCGATCGGCCGGCATCCCCGACGAGCGTGACTTCACTACCAAGAACGACCTCGCCCGCTCCATGATCCTGCGGGCCATGGGCTCCCCTCTGGTCTTTTCCTGGGTCACCGCGGACTCCGCTTACGGACAGGACTCCCGCTTCCGCCGTTTCCTGGAAGACGCCGGCTTGTCCTATGTCGTGGCGGTGCCCAAGTCCCAGCAGGTCCACGGCCCCCGCATCGACTACCTCGTCGGCCAGGCCCCGCCCGAAGCGTGGCAACGTCTGTCCTGCGGCGACGGCGCCAAGGGACTACGGCTTTACGACTGGGCGGCGGCCCGGCTGCCCGCCGTCTGGGAGTTCGACGGCGAGACGCCCATCCGGCAACGCTGGATGCTCGCCCGCCGCAGCATCACCAGACCCGAAGAGATCGCCTACTACCTGGCCAGTGCCCCCTTGGACGCCACTGTTGCCGACCTGGTCCGCATCGCGGGCTGCCGCTGGAAGACCGAGGAGTGCTTCCAGAGCGCGAAGAACGAGTGCGGCCTGGACCAGTACGAAGTCCGTCGCTACGTCGGTTGGTACCGGCACATCACCCTCGTCATGCTCGCGCACACCTTCCTCGCGGCGATGGCCGTCCAGGAACGCGAAAAGGGGGTGACACGGCCGACACACCCGACCTCGTGGACCTCACACCGGCCGAGATCCGCCGTCTGCTGGCAGTTGAACCCCGCCGCCGTCCTGCGCGACGCGATCACGCAGTGAGGTGGTCGCACTGGAGACGCCGCCACCAAGCAACCGCCCGGCACTGTCACTACATGCGGCGTGGTCACACGTTCGCGGGACGGTCCGCCAAGACCGCCCCGCATCCTGCCCCACCTCACTACACTCCCCACTCCCAAGCCGTTGACCAGTGGTAATGGAGAAGTACGGCTGGAGTACTAGGCACGTCGACCAGATACTGGGTGAGAGTCCGGCCAGAGATCGACCCCGAGGGAACAACACCAACAGGAACTGCCCCCATAGCCTCATCGAACGGTTCAGCGTTCGGGTCCGCATCAAGGGTGAACTGCCTGAAACCCAAACCCTGAGCAGTCTTGACAGTGTGATCGAACAACAGACGGCCGATGCCCTGCCCGATCGCACTGGGATCGACGAACATCATGCCCAGCACACCCCGCGGCGGCTCGCCCTCCAAGGTCGTGAACCCCACGACGTTGCCGTCTCGCTCTGCCACAGCCGCTCGGAGGCCAACGAGCTCCGCACCTCCGAGCGTGAGCTCCTCGCGGCACGATGCAAGGAACTCAGCGTCATACCCCCAGTGCGCCTTGGAACGCAGCGCCAGATCAGTCAAGAAGCCCGCTTCTTCAGGCCGCGCAGGCCGGATCGAGAGTTCCACTCAGCGCCTCCAAGGACTTGTTGCCATCGCCCCTTAATGATCCACACACGCGACACCAGAACACAGATGGCGAACAGCAACGCAGAACCCCGGGGGTAACAGTCGGCAACCGACCCTGATAGCGACCCCGCGCCTGGGGCTCGACCTGACGAGGGACAGGCCCCAGTCGCTTCTGGGCATCGGGGCTATCCGAATGCCTCGGAGTAGAGGTCGGGCGGGAATTCAGATGGGAAGTCGGACGGGAAGTCGGTCCGCTTGGGCAGTTGGTCGAAAGATCACACCACTCGGCTGCCTTCGCCCCACAGTGGTGACCATGCTGAACCGAGTAGCCGTCCTGTCCGACATTCACGGAGTCCTGCCGGCCCTGGAGGCAGTACTCGCCGAACCAGACGTCAGCACCGCCGATCACATCGTGCTGACCGGCGACATCACCGCCGGCCCGCAACCGGCCCAGGTCCTCGACCTGCTGACCAGCCTCGGCGACCGCGTCATCTGGATCAGCGGCAACGCCGACCGCGAACTCCTCGAATACCGCCGGGGGCAACGCGAAACGATCCCCGATCCGATCGCCCCCTGGGCAGCCGAACAGCTCCGCGAGGACCATCTCGACCTTCTCAGCTCGCTTCCACGATCACTCTCCCTGTCCGTGAACGGCCTGGGAAAGGTGCTGTTCTGCCATGCCACCCCTCGTGATGACGAGGAGGTCGTCCTGGTCGACTCCCGCCTCGACCGCTGGGAGGAAGTCTTTGACGGACTCGATGCCGACATTCGCACCGTGGTCTGCGGCCACACCCATATGCCGTTCGTCCGCCTCGCCCACGGCCGACTCGTGATCAACCCCGGCAGCATCGGCATGCCCTACGGACGAACCGGAGCACACTGGGCCCTCCTGGGCCCGGGCGTCGAACTCCGCACCACGCACTTCGACCTCCAAGCCGCAGCCACCCAGCTCGGCCAGGAATCGCCCTACCCTGAAATCACCGAGTGGGCCGACTACTTCCTGCACGCTCGCGCGACCGACGCCGACGCCCTCACAGCCTTCGCCCCACGGGACGGACGCGACCACAGCCCGTGACACCCGCTTCCCATCCACAACAGCGGGCAGCCGAACACCGACTACACGATCAACCACGCCTACCAATCCCAAGGCCGTAGCAGAGAGCGAACCTTTCGCAGCCCTCTGGCGTCCAAGGTCCGGCGTGCCGGAGGTGCCGGCGGCCGGGGGAGGTTAGTACATGGCGGGCAGGCGGACGGCCGATAGAACGGCGAGCGCGGGGGCGGCTGGATTGGCGAGCGTACGGGCGGTGCTCGCGGCTGCCCTGATTAGCTTGTCCGTGGCCTGCGCGGGGACGGGCACCACGCAAGGCGGGACAGACGGTTCCTGCGCGGCCCTGCTCGTGTACCGGGGCCACACCTACCTGGGGCACGGGCTTTATCCCGATGACGAAGGCGACGGCGTCGGCGTCACGGCGGGCAGACGGCTCGGCACGGGCACCACACCCGGGTGCGACGACACTCCGAACGATGAGGACCAGGAAGTGCCTTCGAGGCCGGTACCCGTGTACGCGATCGAAGGCGTGGACCCCGTCCACGCCGTGACCGTGGACCATCCGGCCGGCGGCACTCTCTACATCGAGCGGAACTCGGAGAAGACCCTGCCGGAGCTGAGGAAACTGATCGAGGCGCGGGAGCTGGACCCGTCGCCGAAGGCGGCTACCAGGTGACGCGCGCCCGCAGGGGCAGGCGGTCGCCTCCCATCGATGGCTGTGTGTGCAGGGCGTGACCCGCGCGCCCCGGCCGAGGACCTGATCGATACGGGGCCCGGTGCAGATCGTGGAGCTGGCAGCCGCCACCCAGCAGGCATACGCCACTCTGTGGCGTTTCCTTGCCGGGATCGACCTGGTGACATGGATCGAGTACGAGGCCGCCGTTGACGAGCCGCTGCCTCACCTGCTGACCGAACCGCGGGCGGTCCGCTCGACCGTGGTCGACCGGCTGTGGGTGCGACTGGTCGATGTCAATCGGGCCCTGGCCGGACGCTGCTACTCCACCCCGCTGGATGTGGTCCTGAACGTCGAGGACGACTTCTGCCCCTGGAACACCGGACGCTACCGGTTGCAGGCCGAAGGGGATGCGGTCATCTGCGAGCGCACAAAAGCCCCCGCCGACCTCCAACTCGCCGCAGCCGAACTCGAGGCGGCCTTTCTCGGCGGCACAACGCTCGCCTCCCTCGCAGCAGCGGGCTTGGTCCGGGAACTACGATCTGGCGCGCTGACCCGCACCACACGCGCTTTCCGCGCCGACCGCGAGCCCTTCTATCCCGGCGGCTGGGCGTTCCCCGCCTACTGAACGCACCCACAGGCGGGACAACAACCCGACCGGGCTCCCCCGCCTGCCAACGTCGGCCAACCACTGACTCTGGCCACCACGAAGCGCTCACGACAGCGCTTCAGAGAGGGATCATGCCGTCACGCCGGCCTCGGTTCTTGAAGCGGTCGGGTCAGAAACTGTGTCCCGAGCGGCAGCGGTGGGGTGTCGGGCGCCGACAGGGAGGGCGGCCGCGAACTGAAGGAGCCGTCGGTAGCCCTGCGACGGGAGCGGCTTCAAAGTGCTGTGTGAGGCGCCTCCGGACCGCCGAGGATGTCACATGACGATGACTTCGCAGGCCCGTTCCTTCGGCAAGGCCGCCGCCAGCGAGGCCGCAGTCGACCGCACCGCGTTGTACGGCGCCCGCCCCTACGCACACCTCCGCGTCGAGTTCGAACGCCGCCTCCAGGCCCTGCCGCAGGCCGGGGAGATCCCCGACCCCAAGAAGCCCAAATCGTCCGGCTCAAGACAGAGGTCACCAAGCTCCGGGACCGGCTGGCTCAGTCGGAACGGACAATCGACGAGCTCATGGACTTCCGCACCCAGGCCCTGGCACCACTCGCCGCACAACACGAAGAGATCGTCCGGCTCCGCGACGCCGTCGCCGGGGCAAGCAGGGTGAGCCGTCTGCCCGCACCGCGAACCATCGTCATCGGGACAGGCAGTTGATGTGGCAGGACTCCTGAGCCGTTCGTTCTGACACCCGGTTTGCTCAGCGGTGGTTGCCGAGAATCTGGTCAAGCGTTGTTAACGCGGGTGATGGGTGGCGAGTACCCCCGCGCCGCCTGGCCGAACCCCATCACCACAGCTCACAGCGCCAATTCGTATTTCCGAGCGGCACAAGGCAGAGCGTCGTGGATCCCACCCCTTCTCAATAGTGGATAACCTTCGCTATCGTGGAGGGATGAGTGTTGGCATCACCTTGTCCAGCGGTTTGTCCATGTCCGAGCTTGGGGCCAGGATCCGGGGCGAGCGACGGGCCCGTGGTATCAGTCTGGAGCGGCTCGCCGAGCTCAGCGGCGTGAGCCGGAGCATGGTGTCCGAGGTGGAACGCGGCGCGAAGACACCGAGCGTGCTGGTCCTCGATCGCCTGGCGACCGCACTGGGCACCTCGATCGCTCGACTCCTGGACGAACCGGTGCGCCCCGACGTCGTGTTGCTGGCTGCTGACCGGCAGCACGTGGTGCGGGACCCCGCCGGGTGGGAACGGCGGATCCTTTCCCCGGTCCTGCCGGACATCGAGTTCGAGTTCATGCGCACCACCCTGGAGCCTGGCGTGGACGCGGGAGAATTCTCCCCGCACGCGCCGGGGTCCCACGAGTACGTGGCGGTGGAACACGGGTGTTTGCACCTGACCGTCGACGGCGTGGCCTACCGGCTCGCGGCCGGGGACGCGGCCTATTTCCCTGGCAACCGCCGGCACGCCTTCGCCAATGACACCGCCGATGCGTGTGTGTACTACCTGGCTATGACGCTGGCCCCGGCAGCCGACTCCCACCTCCACCTCACCCCGGGAGGACACGATGCATGACCTGCGGATAGCAGCCCGGTCGGCAGGGGACCTGGCAGTCGATCACCTGGCGGGAGTGGCCGAGAACCCGGTGTGGCGGCCTGTGCCCGAGGCAGACCGCAAGTGGCTCACCCGGCAGCAACTGCCCGACGGCAGCCGCCCGCTGGCGGAGCTTCTGAATGAGGTGCGTGACCGGATCCTGCCGTATCCCATGGGCAACGGGCATCCTCGGTTCTTCGGCTGGGTCAACTCCCCGCCGTCCCCCGCCGGTGTCCTGATGGCCCCCCTGGCTGCGGCCATGAACCCAAGCTGCGCGGGCGGAGACCACACTGGCGTTCTACTGGAGCGCACCGCCGTGCGGTGGCTGGCAGAGCTGGTGGGATTCCCCCACCCACCGGGGGCCGGGCTGCTGACCAGCGGAGCCTCCATGGCCACCATCGTGGCGCTGGCCACCGCCCGCCACCATGCCTTCCGCGACCAGGGCCACGACGTGCGCGAGACCGGCCTGTACGGGCATCGTCCGCTGGCACTCTACGTGTCCACCGAGGCGCACAGCTGTCTGCGCAAGGCGGCAGAACTTCTCGGCCTGGGCACCCGGTATCTGCGCACCGTCCCGGTCGACGCGGCTTTTCGTATGGACACCGGCGAGCTGCGCCGTCTGATCGCGGCCGACCAACGAGCCGGGGTGCGGCCGTTCTTCGTCGCGGCCAGCGCGGGAACGGTCAACACCGGAGCAGTCGACCCCATGGAGGACATCGCCGCGATCGCCCTGGAGTACGGACTGTGGTTCCACATCGACGGTGCCTATGGCGCGCTCGGCGTCCTCGCCGACGACGCCGCACCTGACTATGCCGGACTGGAACGGGCGGACTCGCTGGCTCTGGACCCGCACAAGTGGCTTGGTGTCCCCGTTGATGCCGGCTGCATCCTCTTCCGTGAACCGGCCGGCCCGCGCGACGCCTTCAGCCTGGTTCCCTCATACCTGCGCGACGAGAACGCCGGGGAGCTGGGCTGGTTCTCCGAGTACGGCACCGAACAGACCCGCCCGTTTCGCGCGCTGCGGGTATGGGCCACGATCGCCCACCTCGGACGGGACGGCGTCGTTCACCTGGTGCAGCACACCACCAGGCTCGCGCGCACGCTCGCGGAACTGATCGAAGCCTCCGACGACTTCGAGCTGCTCGCCCCGGTGGTCACCTCCGTCGCCGCATTCCGCCACTGCCCTCCAGCCCTCGACACTGACCGCACGGAAGCACTGAACGAGGCGATCCCGGCCGCCGTGCAGCGCCGTGGGCAGGCCTTCCTCACCGGCACGCGGATCTCGGGTGCCGCGGCCCTGCGGGCCTGTGTCCTCCACCCGGGCACCACGAAGGACGACCTGACCGTCCTGCTCGACGAAATCCGAGCCGCTGCGCGGGAGGTCACCTCATGAGTCCTCAGCACCTGGTCGTCGACCTCGGCGGCGTGCTGTTCCGTTTCGACCACGCCCATCGCCTGCAACGCCTGGCCGATGTCTTCGCGCTCCCCACAGACCGAATCGACATGTTGCTGTGGCGGTCCGGCTTCAGCGCCGACTGCGATTCGGGCAAGTACCCGCACGCGGCGGAGATCCGGGACCGTATCCGGGCTGCCACCGGCTTCACCGGCAGTGACGATGACCTCGACGCCGCATGGTGCAGTGCCTTCCGGCCCGACCACGCCGTCCGGGAAGCACTGGAACGCCACCGCGGCCCCCTGCCCCTGGCGCTGTTCACCAACAACGGCCCGCTGGAGCAGGAGGCGCTGATACGGCTGTACCCCACGATGTTCGACGGCTTCGGCCACCTGCTGTTCAGCCACCGCCTCGGACACCGAAAGCCCGACCCGGCAGCCTTCGACGCCGCCGCGAAACAATTGGGCGCTTGCCCTGACAACATCCTCTTCATCGATGACAGCGCGGCCAACACCGACGCAGCACGCGCCGCAGGCTGGACCTCCCTCCACTTCCAGAGCAGACAGACCCTCGAACAAACCCTGAACTCCCGAATCCAGTAGGCCACGGCATAAAACTGTGCCCTACGCGGTGAGTCGGAGTGGCCTCCTGTAGCGGCACAAGGCTGAGCGAAGCCCAGAAAGGCCAGGTAGTGGCAAGGATTGCGCTCGAAGCGGTGGTTGAGCCGGCGGTACCCAGTCAGGCAGGACATGGTCCGCTCGCTAGCCCACAACCCACCAACGGCGGGGGTGCGCATCACGCTTCAGTCGACCGAAGCGTCTCAGCCGATGCCGCCCTCGGCGTCGCCCCGGGCGATGCGGTGACGATCCAGACGTGTCCGGGAATGCAGACACCGTCGATGGTCTCGAACTCAGCGAGGGCGTCGCGCACTTCGGAACGGATACGGGCGGTGGTCTCCGGGTCGACATCGCGCAGGTTGAAGCGCACCGGGCCCATGGCGAGGATGAAGTCGGTGGCGTCGCCCGCATCGGCGCCAAAGGTCATGGGAGCCCCGGCAGGGGCTACGTCGATGTCGGTGAACCCGGCGGCGGTGAGCATCTGACGGATGCGCGCGGGGTCGAGGAGGGACCCCATGCCCCTGGCGGCGGGGGATGCCTCGCGCAGGAACGGGGCGAGTGCAGCGGTCGCACGGGCGTAGGCGCTGTCCGGGCCCGCAGGCTGTGGGCCGAGGAACGCAAGTCGCCCGGCGGGCACGAGCGAGTGCCTGAGATGAGTGAAGGCCGCGATGTGGTCGGCGAAGAACATGACACCGCCGCGGCTCAGGACGACGTCGAAGCCTCGGCCGGGCAAAGGATGCACTTGGGCGTCGCCCTGTTCGAAGGTGACATTGCCGAGCCCTTCCGCGGCGGCGTCACGGCGGGCGCGGTCCAGCATGGGCGCGGACAGGTCAATTCCGACGACGTCTCCGTCGTACGCCTGCCGCGCGGCGATGCGCGTCGTCTGGCCGGTGCCGCAGCCGACGTCGAGGACCCGGTCACCAGCCGCGATGCCCGCGGCGGCGAACAGGGGCGCGTTGAACGAGCCCATCATCGCGTCGTAGCGCTCGGAGTGTTCGGCCCAGTGGATGCCCTCCCAGTCGTTCCATGCCTGTGCCTGCTGACGGTTGGCGATGACGCGCATGGCCCACCCCTCAATTTACTAGAGTCGAACTCTAGAGTTTAACTCTAGATATAGACTCCAATCGTGACTGAGGTCAAGGGAAAACGGGGCGCCAAGGCTCGGGAGACACGGCGGCGGATCATCGACGCAGCCGCCGAACTCTTCGTCGAGCAGGGCTATGGGGCGACCAAGCTGCAGGAGATCGCCGACCGGGCGGGCGTGGCGGTGCAGACGATCTACTTCGTCTTCCGGAACAAGCCCTCGCTGCTCAAGGAACTGGTGGACGTCGCCATCGCAGGCGACGACGAGCCCGTGCCCACGATGGACCGGCCCTGGTTCACGGAAGTCACGGCTGCACCTACCGCCGAGTCCGCCATCGCCGCACTCGTCGTCGGCACCCTCAGGACGCTCCAACGCGTCGCGGCCATCGACGAGATGGTCCGCGCCGCGGCAGCGACCAACCCGGAGATCCGGGATCTGTGGCCGGACGAGACCGACCCGCGATACACGGTCATCTCGACAGCCGCGAAGGCTCTGACAGTGAAGCCCGGCGCCAGCCCCGCCCTCTCCGCAGGAGATGCGGCGGACATCATCTACGCAATGCTCAGTCCTGAGCTCTTCCTGGTCCTGACCCGTGACCGCGCATGGCCCGCAGACAAGTGGGAGCGATGGACGTACGACGCCCTCTGCTCTCAGCTGTTGATCAGGAGGTAGAAACAAGCTCCCTGACAGCGACCGGGGAGACAAGTTTGACGCTCACCCGCTCGACATCCGCATCGGTGATCTGAGGGGCCCTGCGCTTCTCGGACAGCGGTGTTGAGGGTTCTCCTTATGCCGCTGCCTGCAACACCTCGTACTCGGCGTGGACTTCTGCGGGAGTCTTGTAGCCGAGGCCGGAGTGGAGGCGTTTTCGATTGTAGAACATCTCGATGTAGCGGACGATCGCCCGGTGCGCATGTGCGCGTGTTGGGAACGTAGTTCGGTGCACGAGTTCGTTCTTGAGGGCGCCGAAAAATGATTCAGCCATCGCATTGTCCCAACAGACACCGATCCTATGGGGACCGCTGTCCGAGAACTTCGAGGCGCCTCATCCCCGGGCGCCCGCCGGGAGTGGGACCCACCAGGGAAAGCTGACAACACGTCATGGCGTGTCTGGCGGTTCCGCGGACGCCGCGGATTCGGTGAGATTCTGCGGGTCGGTGGTCACCGGCTCTGCCTCCGTGGTCATCGGACGGACCGCCCCAGTTGCGGCGGGGCGGTCCGTCGTCGTTCGGTGTGCGGGGGTGTGCGGCGAGCGTCACGACGCAGCCGCGGGAGGTCCGGCCGACGACGACGGTGTCGGGGCCGAGCACGCTCCTGCCACACGCACGGCAGGCGTTGATCCCGGAGACCCTGTTGAGGATGCGGCGGCCCTGCCACCTGCGGGTCGGGCAGCGGGTGTTCGGCCTCGCCGACTGGCACCGTGACGGCACCCTGGCGGAGTACGTGGCGATCGAAGCACGCAACCTCGCACCGCTGCCCGGCGACGTCGACTTCACGGTAGGCGCGTCCCTGCCAATCTCAGGTCTGACCGCGTGGCAAGGGCTGTTCCAGCACGGCCGCCTTCAGTCTGGCCAGACCGTCCTCGCCCACGGCGCGGCCGGGGCAGTCGGGACGATGGTGACCCAGCTCGCTCGTGAGGCCGGCGCTTACGTCATCGGCACCGGACGCGCCGCCGACCGTGAGAAGGCACTCGACTTCGGCGCGCATGAGTTCGTCGACCTCGAGAATGACGCGCTGAAAGACGTCGGCGGCGTCGATCTGGTCTTCGATGTCATCGGTGGCGACGTTCAGAAGCGGTCCGCTGCCCTGATCAAGGCGGGAGGAACGCTGGTGTCCATCGTCGGCCCGGTCGAGGCGCGACCCGCTGACGGCCTGGCGGTGGACTTCGTTGTCGAGGCCGATCGTGCCGAACTGGTTGAGATCGTGCAGCGGGTGCGGGACGGACGGCTGCGGACAAACATCGGTGACGTCTCGCCCCTCGACGATGCCGTCGCCGCCCTCAACCCGACCACGCGACGCAGCGGGAAGACAGTCATCCGCGTACGCCCGTAGGGCCTGTCTTCAAATTCCCGTCTGCCCCGCGAGTCCGGCCGGAGCCCCGGCGCCCCGCAGCAGGGTGTCGACGACGCGGGTGGCGAGCGCGTCCGTGTCGCTGCCTTCCGCTCCCTCCTTGGCTGCCTCGTGGATGAGGGCGTAGTAGACGCGCCGGGTCCAGTCGAGGTCGATGTCGGGGCGGAGCACGTCCGCCTCTTGGGCGCGGCGGAAGAGCCGGACGCAGGTGGCCCGGACCTCGGCGTGGATGCGAGCCGCCTCGGGGTGGGCGTCGTCGGCCGCGCGGTTCATGGCGAACGACCAGTCGGTCTTCACGCGCAGGACGTTGGCAGTGACCTGGTAGAGGGCGACGAGTGGCGGGGCTGCGTCCGGGCGGGCGGTGTCGACGGCGGCCGCGAACTGGCGGGCGGCCCAGTCTGTTAGCTCGTCCAGGAGCGCCTCGCGGGTGGCGAACCGGCGGTGGACCGTGGTTCGGGCGACGCCGGCGGCCCGGGCGAGCTGCTCCATGGTTGCCGCCGGGTTGGTGGCCAGGACGCGTTCGGCCGCTTCCAGGATCGTCTGCACGGTCCGTTCGGTGTCGGCCCGGAGGGGCCGTTTCGCCTGCGGTTCCGTCTGCTGCTTGTGCGTCGTCACACCGACATGCTACATCCGCACTCCATCAGAGCTTCTACTTGCATCATCTCTGTTGCACGTCTTAGGTTCATGGCGTCGGAGAGGTAGCAACTCCGCGCCCCGTTCACGGGGAGAGGCGACATCAAGGAGCAGCGAGTGATGCAGCACAGGAAGCTGGGCCGCACCGGCATATCGGTCAGCAAGTTCGCGCTGGGCACCCTGCGCCTGGGCGCGTGGGGGAACACGGATCACGACGATGCGGCCCGGCTGATCCATACGGCCCTGGACGCCGGGATCAACCTCATCGACACCGCCGACCAGTACTCGAGCGGCGAGGCCGAGGAGATCGTGGGCAAGGCAATCCGCGACCGCCGCGACGAGGTCGTGCTCGCCACGAAGGGTCACTTCCCAGTCCGCTTCAAGGACGAGGACCCCAACCGGCAGGGAAACTCCCGCCGTTGGCTCACCAAGGCCGTCGACAACAGCCTGCGCCGCCTGGGCACCGACCGCATCGACCTCTACCAGGTGCACCGGCCGGACCCCAGCACGGACATCGACGAGACGCTCTCGGTCCTGTCCGACCTGGTGCGCGCGGGCAAGATCATGGCCATCGGGACCTCGGACTTCCCCGCCGAACAGCTCGTCGAGGCCCAGTGGACCGCCGACCGCCGGGGCCACATCCCTTTCCACACCGAGCAGCCCCCGTACTCCGTCTTCGTACGCGGCATCGAGGCGGACGTGCTGCCCACCGCACAGAAGTACGAGCTCGGCGTGCTGACCTG
The DNA here is from genome assembly GCF_035918235.1 of Streptomyces sp. NBC_01445. Classification (NCBI taxonomy): domain Bacteria; kingdom Bacillati; phylum Actinomycetota; class Actinomycetes; order Kitasatosporales; family Streptomycetaceae; genus Streptomyces; species Streptomyces sp. NBC_01445. The sequence continues at coordinate 346,571 of NZ_CP109486.1, forward strand.
GAGCCCGCTCAACAGCGGCTGGCTGACCGGGCGGTTCCGCCGCGGCGAGCCGATCGAGATGAACGGGTTCCGACAGGCGGTCGCCCACAAGTTCAACCTCGACCTGCCGGGCAACCAGCGCAAACTCGACGCCGTCGAGCGCCTGTCGGCCTTGGCGGACGAGGCGGGAATCTCCCTGACGCACCTGGCGCTCGCCTTCGCCTCGACCCACCCGGGCGTCACCTCGGTGATCCTCGGCGCCCGCACGGTCGAGCAACTCACCGACCAGCTCGCCGCCGCCGAGGTCCGGCTCGACGACGAGATCCTCGACCGCATCGACGAGATCGTCGCCCCCGGCGTCACGCTCAACCCCGCAGACATCGACTACAGGCGGCCAGCCCTGACCGACTCCGAGCAGCGCCGCAGGCCCGCCCACCACCGCTGACGGCGGTCCGCCTGCGGGCAGGTCGGCGAGGCTGCCGGCCGGTACAGCGGGTGCGGGGATGGGGGGGGAGGGACCCGCACCCGCTGGCCTATCGGGGCCACGGACTCCTGTCTGCCAGCCTGACCCACTCCCGGTCCACCTGCCCCGGCACGACACGCCCTTCCGCCTTCCAGCGGGTGGCCAGCTGCGCGAAAATCGGCTCACCAGGCGCTGGAGGAACCGTTTCCTCGCGGCCGGTAACCGGGGCTGGCTGCGAGGTCTTCGTGGTCACGTAGTTCTAACGCGCGAATCCGGCCGCAGTCACCCGTGGAATGCCTCCACGTGTCGCTCAGTGGCTCCGGTCCCACGGGATCGGATACGAGACGGTCGGCGTCGGCCTCGGCCGCGGCCTGTCCCAGTGAGGGAACTTCACCGGGTAGACGGCCGTCGACCGGGGCCTGGGCGTCTGCTTTCCCAAGCCGTCTGCGCTGCCGTTCCCTGAGGTGCCGGCGAAACCGACGACCAACAGCGCGATGACGGCCAGGACACTCATCTCCCCCCTTGCGCCGGCCGCCCACCGCGAGTGCGCCCGGACCCTCGTGCCGTCCGCACGGACATACTCCCTCACGCGCACCACGTGGCTACTCCCCCGTCCAGACCCGGTACGCCCCTGCGCACACGGGACCCACCAGCAAAGCACCCATCACTGACAACGCATCAGGAATTGTGGCCAGTTGTGGTTCCCAGGGACCAGATCCGGTCACGGCGTGAGCCCTCGCACCGTCGCGCGTGACCTGACGAATTGATCGAAGACGGCGCGTAGTGCCTGGTCGACGCCGAGGGCCATGGCAGCGGCGGTCACCGGACGGTGCCGTGCAGGGCGCGGCGGTCGTCGGATATCGCGTAGCGGTGGGCGGCGAGGCCGTTGTCGAGGGTTTCGCTGATCTGCTCGCACAGCGGCACCAGGACGTCGGCGGCCGCGGTGTCGGGCTGGTGCGCCGGGGCGGCTTCAGTATTTGCATCCGAGTAGGCAAGGCCGAGGGTCTGGCCACGCGCCGTGGCTCGCCGACGACCTGTGTCGAGCGGCGGGTGCACGATGATCCGCGCTGTTGCCATACCTGCATGGTCACTCGAATGCCCGGGTCGCGCATGCAGCAGCAAGCGCCCTCGCGCGAAGATCAGCGAGAGCCCCGCCCGGAGCGTCCGCGCCTCTTCCAGCCGGGCGGGCTCCATCACTTGAGCAGGCCGCGCTCGGCGTCAGAGGGGGCTCTACGGCTGGTCAGGCGCCTCGCCGGCGCGAGCTTTCGCCTTCACGTCCGCCTCGGCCTCATGCCGGGCGATGCCCTGCTCCTTCGCGTACTGCGTGACCGCGGCCTTCGTATCCCGGGCCAGGTCCCGCCAAGCACGCCACGCCGTCTCATACGTCGCCGTCTGCGTTTCAGCCCAGCCCGCCGCAGTCGGCGGGCCGTACTCGTCACGCAGGCGCAGAACCTCGCGGTGCGCCGCGTTCGCCGATCCTCAATGGCGAGATCCCCATGCCGGTGCAACGAGCGTGGAGTCGGGTTGGTCGCGCGCCGGGCGGCTGCGAACCGGTAACGCACCGTCAACGCCCCAACGCTGCTCCCCCGTTCACATGCACGATCTGCGCCGTCATGTACGCCGCTTCAGGTGACGCCACATAGTGCACCGCGGCGGCGATGTCCGAGGGCCGGCCCGCCTGGCCGGTCAGCGACTGCTTGGTCCGGGCGGCGACGAACTCGGGCGTGGCCCGGTCGCCGAAGAACTCGGTGTCGGCGACGAGGCCTGGAGCGACCGCGTTCACGGTGATGCCCTGCGGGCCGAGCTTCTGCGCCAGGTCGACGGACAGGGCGGCAGCGCCCGCCAGGCGCAACCGCTGACCAGTACGTAGATGATCGCGGCGAACAGCGTCTCATCAGGCGTGTTCTGCTTCCCGCCACCCTGCGGCCGCACCCGATCCGCCGGAAGCAACGGCCTGGCGATCTCCCACAGCTCGTCCGGAACAATCCAACTCCACGTCCCCTGACCCATGTTGAGGAGCACTACCCAGCCTCACCATGTAGGACACCGTCTTAGGAGGGCCGTCTGCGGCGGGGGATGCAGGCGGCTCTGTTCGGCATGGCCAGCGGCGGCGTGATGCTGATCAACTGGTAGACCTCCCGAAGCCCCCGGCAGCCACGTCAGGCCCGGAGGTCCGCGAGCAGTTCGCCATCCGCGTCCTCGCCCGCGAGACACAGGTACTGCTCTTCACCGACACCAAAGCCTGGGAGTGGACCTCCGTCGGCCTGACCATCCCGACCAGGCGCACAGCCGGCCCCGTTCAGCCAGGCCGACACCGCTCCAGAAGCCGGACCGTCCCCGCCGCGCTGACCACTGCCCACCCGCCAACTTTCTCACCAACGAGCTGGAGCAGCACCCAGTCCGACCAGCCCACGCCGACCACGGTCTACGGCAGTCCTGTCACCGCCAGTCGCCAAGGCGCGTGAGAGGAAGGCCGTAGGGACGGATCTCTAGGCCGCTGGTCCTACCCAGCAGGGTGAAAACCGGGTACTCCACATTTTCATCAGATGGTGTGGGTCACCCGCCATTTGGCCGTGTCGCCGATCTTCCCCGCCGATGCTCGAAGGGCGCCCGTCGCCATCCGGGAAGCGTTGTCCGTGACCTTGGCATGCCCGGTCGCACGCACCATCCGATCAACAGAGACGAGTCATCGTGCATTTGACTCCGCATGAGCAGGAGCGCTTGCTGATCCATGTCGCGGCCGACGTGGCCGGCAAGCGCCGCGACCGGGGGCTGCGTTTGAACTACCCCGAGACGATGGCCCTGCTGACCGCTCACGTCTTCGAGGCGGCGCGCGACGGTGAGACGGTCAGCGACATCATGGACTCGGGTCGGCGGGTGCTCACCCGTGACGACGTGATGGACGGCGTCCCAGAGATGATCAAGAACGTCCAGGTGGAGGCTACCTTCCCGGACGGCACCAAGCTGGTCACGATCCATGACCCCATCCTGGAGGCCACGGAGGAACCCGAGGTCTACCCGGGCAAGGTCGAGCACCCCCAGCCGCCCCGCAAGCCAGGCTCCCCGGTCGACTGCGACGACAGTGGCAACTCGCCTACAAACTGCGACGAGGACGACGACGCAGTCTCCCGGTACGACGCGATCTGCTTCAACGTGCACCTCGACGGGGATACGCGGGGCGTCAGCCTGCAGGCGGACGCCACCAGCTTGCCAGGGCCGGGCAAGACGAAGATCAAGGTGAAGAACGAGTCGGACCGTCCCATTCAGGTCGGCTCCCACTACCACTTCGCCGAGGTCAACCCGGGGCTGCAGGTCGTCGGCGTCGAGGTCCCTGCCGGTCAGACGGTTCCCCAGGACCGCTCTCTCTGGAACTGCGATGCGGCGAGGGGCCGGCGACTCAACATCGCCGCGGGCACGTCCGTGCGTTTCGAACCGGGCGACGAGTGCTGTGTGGAACTGGTGCAGATCCAAGGTGATGTCACGGCCGGTGGCAGCAACATCAGCGACCTCACCAAGATCCAGGGACTGCGCGAAGGGATCGTCCGATGAGTAGTCCGCAGGGACAAGGCCGCGGTCAGGCGCCGAAGCCTGACAAGGGCCGGCCGAAGCCGAGCAATGAGCTGACGCGGGCGGATTACAACGCGCTGTACGGGCCGACCACGCGGGACAGGGTCCGGCTCGCCGACACCGACCTCACGCTGGAGATCGAGGCCGACTGGAGCGGCGGCCCTTCGTACAGCGGCAATGAGATGATCTTCGGTGGCGGCAAGGTGATCCGCGAGTCGATGGGAATGTCGCACCTCGCCAGGGACGGGAGGAACAGCAGGGGCGACGCCACGGACCACAGGCCCGTGGACACCGTCATCACCGGCGCGCTGATCCTCGACTGGTGGGGCGTGCTCAAGGCCGACATCGGCATCCTCGACGGCAGGATCGCGGCCATCGGCAAGGCGTACAACCCCGAGACGATGGATCCGATCCCGAGCAACAGGTTCGAGATGCCGAACCGTACGACCATCGGCAACACGATGCCGGTGCCGGTGACCCCGGAAAGTTTCGTGGTCGGCCCGAGCACCGAGGTCATCTCCGGCAACGGACGGATCCTCACCGCGGGCGGCGTGGACACCCACGTTCACTTCATCTGCCCCGAGGAGATCCACGAGGCCCTGGCCTCGGGCGTGACCACCCTCATCGGCGGCGGCACGGGACCGGCCGAAGGCAGTACGGCCACCACCGTCACACCGGGCGCATGGCACATCAGGCGGCTCTTCGAGGCGCTGGATCAGTTCCCCGTCAACATCGGCCTGCTCGGCAAGGGCAGCACGATGAACAAGCACGAGCTCAACGCGCAGGTGGACGCCGGTGTCTGCGGCTTCAAGGTCCACGAGGACTGGGGCGCCACGCCCGCGGTGATCGACCGGGCCTTGGACATCTGCGAAGAGCGCGGCGTCCAGCTCGCTCTGCACGCCGACTCACTGAACGAGTCAGGGTTCCTGGAGAGCACACGGGCAGCCTTCACAGGCGACGCCAGGGACGCAGACGGGAAGTTCACGAAGAAGAAGGCACGCTCCATCCACATCTTCCACGTCGAGGGCGCCGGCGGCGGTCACGCGCCCGACATGATCGAGCTGGTCAAGGACCCGAATGTCCTCCCGGCCTCGACCAACCCGACGCGTCCCCTGACAGTCAACACCGTCAAGGAGCACGTCGACATGATGATCGTCTGCCATCACCTCAACCCGGAGATTCCGGCAGATATGGCCTTCGCCGACTCCCGGATCCGTCCCTCCACCATGGCCGCGGAGGACCTACTCCACGACATGGGCGCCATCTCCATGATGTCCTCCGACGCCCAGGCGATGGGCCGCATCGGCGAAATGATCATGCGTACCTGGCAGACCGCGCACGTCATGAAGTGCCGCTACGGGGCACTGAAGGAGGACCTCGAAGCCGCGAGGGTCCGCACGATCACCAACGACACCGACCACTCCTTCAACGACCAGCAGCGTCAGCCGAACGACAACTTCCGCGCGCGCCGGTACGTTGCCAAGTACACGATCAACCCGGCGATCACCCACGGCATCGCCAAATACGTCGGCTCCGTGGAGACCGGGAAGCTCGCCGACCTGGTGCTGTGGGAGCCGAAGTTCTTCGGCGTCAAACCGCACATGCTCCTCAAGGGCGGCCAGCTCGCCTACGCGCAGGTCGGCGACGCCAACGCGTCGATCACAACGCCACAGCCCTACCTGCCGCGCCCGGTCTGGGGCTCCACTGGCCGCTCCCCGGGGAGGAACTCGGTGAACTTCGTGGCCGACGAGCAGGTGGCGCTCCGGCTGAACGGCGGGACCGACTCGAACAACACGTACGACGGTCTCGGCCTCGGCAAGAAGTTCGAGGCGATCGAGAGCACCCGGAGCGTCGAGAAGAAGCACATGAAGCTGAACGACACGGTGCCTGACAGCCTCGAAGTCGACCACAACAGCTTCGAGGTCACCATCGGCGGCGCGACCACGAGCGACGCCCGCACCGAACTCAACGGCGCCACCGTGCCGCGCTCCTACGTCACCGAAGTCCCTCTGGCCCAGCGGTACTTCCTCTTCTGACGGCCACCTGCCCGGCCGCCGGGCCCCGCCGCTACGGCCGGGCCCGGACGGACTTGATGAGCCCGCCCGGGCCCCATCACCATCCGACCCTGCGAAAGGCAGCCGCTCACCGATGAGCCGCGCAGCCCTGCTCCTCCTGGCCGACGGCCGCTTCCCCGCTGGCGGACACGCCCACTCTGGCGGCGTCGAGGCCGCCGTCGCCCACCAAACCGTCCACGACACCCCCGGCCTGGAGGCGTTCTGCCGCGGGCGTCTGCACACCACCGGCCTGACGATGGCCGGGCTGGCCGCCGCAGCCGCCAGCGGATACGACCCGATGCTGCTCGACGACGCCGCCGACGCACGCACCCCCGCACCCGCACTACGTGCCGTCGCCCGCAGACTCGGCCGGCAGATGATGCGCGCGGCCCGTGCCACCTTTCCGTCCGCCGAACTCGAGCACCTGGCCGCCGCCCGGCCCCGGGGCGCCCACCAGCCCATCGTTCTGGGCCTGGCCGCCCGCGCCGCCGGGCTTGCCCCGCTGGACGCCGCCTATGCCGCCGCGTACGAGAACATCGGCGGCCCGGCCACCGCAGCGGTGCGCCTGCTGAGCCTCGATCCGCTCGACGCATCGGGGCTGCTGGCCCGCCTCGGCCCCGAGACCGACGACGTCGCACGAGCCGCGGCGGACGCCGCGACCCGCGCCATGACCGAGGGCCTCGACGCCCTGCCGTCGGCCTCCTCACCCCTGCTGGACATCACCGGGGAGCAGCACGCCGCCTGGACCGTCCGGCTCTTCGCCTCCTGAACCAGTACCTGAACAGCCCTATTGTCAAACGGAGTTGCCATGCATCTCGAGCACTCGCTGCCTCACCAACACGCCTCCAGCGCTTCGGCGACCCGGCCCGACGGCAGCCGCCGCGCTCTGCGCGTCGGCCTGGGCGGCCCCGTGGGCTCCGGCAAGACCGCGACCGTCGCCGCGCTCTGCCGCACCCTGCGCGACCGCTGGTGCATCGCCGCTGTCACCAACGACATCTACACCCGCGAGGACGCCGAGTACCTGCTGCGCGAAGCCGTCCTGCCGCCCGAGCGGATCACCGCCGTCGAGACCGGCGCCTGCCCGCACACCGCGATCCGCGACGACATCTCCGCCAACCTGGAAGCCGTCGAGCACCTGGAGGCAACCCTCCACCCCCTCGACCTCGTGCTCGTCGAGTCCGGTGGTGACAACCTGACCGCCACCTTCTCCAAAGGGCTCGTCGACGTGCAGATCTTCGTCATCGACGTAGCCAGCGGCGACGACATCCCTCGCAAGGGCGGCCCCGGCATCACCACCGCCGACCTCCTCATCGTCAACAAGACCGACCTCGCCCCGCACGTCGGCGCCGACCTGGACACCATGGCAATCGACGCGAAACGACAGCGCGGCGACCTTCCCGTCATCTTCACCAACCTCACCTGCGACGACGGCATCCGCGAAGTCGCCGACTGGGTCACCGGCCACCTCACCCAGTGGTGCGCCGGAGCAACCGCATGAGCCCCTCCTCCCAACTCGCCGCCACCCGCGCCACGTCCGGCATCGACGTTCCTCCAGCCGGTGCCCAGAAGCCCGCCGGACACCCCGACGGCGTACGTGCCACGGCCCGGATCCGCGCCGCGCACAACGGGCGCGTCACCACCCTCCCGCAGCTGCGCAGCGACGGCCCCTTCCACCTGCGGCGCCTGCGCACCCACGGCAACACCGCCAGAGTGGGGATCATCGGCGCGATGAGCGCGCCGCTCGGTGGCGACCGGCTCACCCTCGACATCACCGCCGAAAACCGGGCCGAGCTGGAGGTCACCACGGCCGCCGCCACGCTCGCCCTACGCGGCCCCACCACCGACGCGGCCACCTACGACGTGCGCCTCACCGCCAAAGAACACGCCCATCTGCGCTGGCTGCCACAGCCCCTGATCAGTGCCGCCGGCAGCAACCTGCGGCAGACGCACACCGTCGAACTCGCCGCCACCTCACGCTTCGTACTGCGAGAAGAGCAACTCCTGGGCCGGGCCGACGAGGAACCAGGCCACCTGGTCAGCCGGATCCTGGTCCACCGCGCCGGGAGCCCGCTCCTCGACCAGCACACGGCCTACGGGGTCCCAGAACCCGGCTGGGACGGCCCGGCCGTCCTAAACGGACACCGCGCCGTCGGCCAGCTCCTGATCGTTGACCCGCACCTCGACATACGACAAGACGTTGTGCTGCTCGGCAAAGGTGCCAAGGAGGGGTGCGCCGTCCTCGCACCACTGGCCAACGGCCCGGCACTGCTCGCCACCGCCGTCGCAGCAAGCACCTCGACACTGCGGAAACTGCTCGACGAGGCACACGCACACGCCCGCGCCCGCTAGGCCGTGTCTGACAAATGGCGCCGTCCGCCCGCAGGGCGGGGCGCGCGGTGTCCCGGTGCGTGCAATCGCAAGGCAGAGGATCACCCTCGTATTGGTCGTTTTCGGGCGGGCCCGGCAGTGCTGCGCGTGGCCGTGCCGGGTGTCGCGCGCCAGGCTGCCGTAGCCGTAGCCGTAGCCGGTGGCGATCTGTCAGTGCGCGTGCTGTCCTCGGCGAAAGACCTGACGCCTGGTCCTATGCCAACTTATGGTGACGGTTCGATCTTGGGACTACGGGAGGGCGACGGATGAACGTCGACGGTTTCAAACTGCTCGCTGAGGCGCACGACTACCTGCTTGCTGCCGCGCGTGGCGTTCCTGCAGGGGCTTGGGGGGATTCGACGCCGTGTTCGGAGTGGACGGTGCGTCAGGTGCTGAACCATGCGCGCCTGGACCAGCAGGCGCTGGTCATGCAGATAACGGGCGTCGCGCCCGCGGGTGACCCGTTCGAGCCCGCGGACGCGACGGCCGACAACTCAGTCGCGGAACTGACGGCGGTGCTGGAGGCGGCTGTCGCAGCGTGGGAGTCGGGGCGCGACGCGGAGAGTGTGCCCACCCCGATGGGGCCGATGCCGGCCAATATGGGCACCGCCGCCGCGGCGCTCGACGCCGGAATCCATGCCTGGGACATCGCCAGAGCTACCGGGCAGGACCTGCCGCTGTCCGAGGAGATGGCCGAGGCACTGGAGGACATCGCGTCGAGGATCGTCGATTTCGTGCGTGACTCGTTCGGGAAGTATGCGCCGCCGCTGGCCGTTCCGGAGGGCGCGAGCCGCGCGGAGAGACTCCTCGCGTTCACCGGGCGCGACCCGCACTGGTCCCGTTGACCTCGCGCTGAGCGCGGCACCCCGGCAAGACGGTGTCTCGCCGGGACGGCGACCAGTTTCTGCACGACAAATGATCACGGCGTGGTGTCGCGGAGCCACAGAATGAGCGAGGCGAGGTGCAGTCCTGCCCGGTAGCGGGCGGCGAGCTTGTCGAAGCGGGTCGCGACGGCGCGGAACTGCTTCAAGCGGCTGAAGCATCGCTCGACCACGTTGCGGCCTTTGTAGAGCTCCTTGTCGAAGGCCGGTGGCCGGCCGCCGAGGGTGCCTCGTCGCTGCCGGTTGGCGGCCTGGTCGGCACGTTCGGGGATGGTGGCCCGGATGCCGCGACGCCGCAGGCCGGCCCGGATGGCCCGGGAGGAGTAGGTCTTGTCGGCCAGGACTCGTTCAGGGCGGCGGCGCGGGCGGCCCGTGGTGGCACGAGGCACCCGGATGGCGTCCAGCACCGTGTCGAACACGGTGGAGTCGTTGACGTTCCCGGCGGTCACCACGACGGACAGGGGGAGGCCACGGCCGTCAACGGCCAGGTGGACCTTGGTCGTCAGCCCGCCCCGGGACCGGCCGAGGGCCTGCTCTGCCGCCGCGCGTTGCGGATCTTCCAGTTTGTCCTCGCCGGGCTCCCCTTTTTCCCGGCACCAGCGGCGTGTTGGTGGGCTCGGTTGATGGTGGAATCCACCGACACCGTCCACTCCGCACGGCCGATGGCGTCGTCGCGGACCTGGGCATGTTCCAGCAGTCTGGCCCAGGTGCCGTCGGTCTCCCAGCGGGTGAACCGTTCATAGACGGTCTGCCACGGGCCATACCGCTCGGGCAGGTCCCGCCAAGGCGCCCCGCACCGCAACCGCCACAACACTCCGTCGATCACCTGCCGGTGATCCCGCCAGGGCGCCCCCGGCCATCCATCACCGGGAGCAGCGGCGCTATCCGCTCCCACGCCACATCCGTCAACTCACCACGACCAGCCACAAGATCAATTATCAGACACGGCCTAGCGCGGCTCGCCCTGAACGACGTGCTGGACCTGATCGTGCGCGTGACTGGACACCGAACCAGACCATGGGCGTTCATCGACCGCAGGATGCGGATGGCTCTCCAACGTCGCCTTCAGCACCCCCCGAACACCTCGTCCAGCGCATCCGACGCGGCCTACGGCACATCCAGTACCGCAGCCACCTCATAGACAGCTGCCTCGCCGGGACCGGCCTGACTATCAGGCCCGCCGGAGCAATCGCACGACATCACGAGTTCAACCTCAGTAGGGGCGTGATTTCCTGTGCGCACCCCGCACAGTGTGCGCAGCGGGGTCGCCGGGCTCTGCGAGGCGTCCAGCGCCTGCTCTGGAGCGAGCAGCGGGGCGCCCTGCGGCGCCTCCTCAGGCTGGTGCGTGCAGCACGCCCAAGTGATCCGGACATCAACGGCGTCGCGAATCGATTCTCCGCTGACGACCGCGGCGCCGGCAGCTTTGCCGGAGGCGGAGAGGACCTCCCAGGTGCCCGTGCCTGTGCCGCGGGTGGGGGTGTCCGTGTCCCCGGCGTCGATCCAGAACCGTTGTCCAACGGCGAGCCCGTACCTCAGATCGCGAGCTGAGGCTGGTGCTGGTTCACGCATAGTGGGTGAGGGCGAGGAGGACGAAGATGTCGGTGAGGACGGGGATCGTGTAGTGCAGGGGGCGGGGTGCAGCCTGGTCGGAGACGGAGGTGTAGCTGCCGTCTTGGTTCTGTCGGCCGAGCAGGTAGTGCAGGCCCGCCTGGACGGTGGGGTGGGTGTGGTGGGTGGGGGCGAGCGCGGTGAGGGTGTAGGCGGTGCTCATCGGGTCGCTGTCTTCCCCGGGGGTCTGGCCCCAGCCGCCGTCGGCGTTCGGGGTGACGAGCAGGCGCTGGTGGATGGAGTCGATGGCCGGGCCCAGGCGTCCGTGATGGCTTGAGGGGTTGTGGCGGTGGGCGAGCGTGAGGGCGTTCAGGGCGCGGAGCATGGCGTTGGCTTCGCTCAGGCTCCAGCTGCGTTCGAAAGTGCCGTCCGGTTTCTGCGCGTTGAGGAGGTAGCGGGTTGCCCGCTCCAGCAGGGTGACGTGGGCGAAGTGGTAGGGCTGCAGGGCGGTGATGGTGTTGGCGGTCATGGTCGGCTCGGAGGGCTGTCCGGGCAGGTAGGTGGGCACCCCTCCGTCGTCGCCCACGTGCGTGATCAGGTTCTGCCGGGCGGCATGCAGGGGTGCCCGGTACCGCTCGGGGCCGAGGGTGTGCAGGAAGGACAGGACGTGGGCGGTCGTGTCCGTGTCGGTCTGTACGACGTCCTGGGCGTAGGCCCAGCCGCCGTTGTCGGCCTGCTGCGATGCGAGGTAGTCGCCCATCGTGTGCAGCACCTGCCGGTCGGCGCCGGCGCGGGCCAGAGCGAGGCCGGCGGTGGCGGTGGCGAAGATTTCCTCGCTGGTGATGAAGGGCATGCCGCCGTCGTCGCGAACGGCTTTGGCCAGCGCGGTGATGCCGTCATTGATGACTTGGTGGCCGGGCGTGGTCCGCTGCAGCGACAGCAGGGCGAACAGGTGCGCGAACACGTTGCCTTCGATGATTCCGCGGTCCTGGCCGCGTTCGGTCAGCCGCAGCAGGCGTGCGGTCAGTTCCGGGGCGACCGGGTCGGGCACGTGCAGGTGGTGGATGGCGATTTGCCGCAGGTGGGTCCAGGTGGCTTCGTTGTGGTGCTCGAACGCGTGGGAGGGGGCGGTGACGTGGAAGGGTTCGGGTCCCACGACGGCGAGGATCGCCTCCAGGGCGAGCTTCTTTCGGGCGGAGGAGTGCTGGGCGGCGCCGGAGAAGGTCTGCTCGATGAGCCGGTGCCGGTCCGTCGGCGTGATGCCGTGGAGGGTGGCGTCGATGACCGCGGCATCGAAAGCGTCCGCGGCTCTGCGGCTGCGCGAGAGGTGGGCGTGCAGCCGGCTCTGCACGCCTGGCAGGGCCTTTTGGCGGCGTAGCAGGGTCAGCATCAGGGCCGACTCGGTGACCCGGCTGCAGCACTCGCCCGTGACGGCTCCCTGTCCGCCGACCTGGGCCAGCAGCCGCTCGGTCAGCCGCCGGGTCGCACCGCCCACCGATGGCGGGGGTTCTGCGCGGTGGGCCGGTGGCATGTCGCGGGCCGGGGCTGGTGGGGATACGGGCAGCGCGGCCTGGTCGCGCAGGTGGGTGAGCAGGCTGGTGCGGTCACACACGGGCCATGAGCGGTGGCGGGCCAGCGACCTGAGAGCGGGGGACGGTTCGAACGCCACGGGCCGGCCGACCCGGCTCAGCGACGAGACGTCGCCCAGGGAGTTGCCCACCGCCAGCGAACCCGCCCAGTCGATGGCCTCGGCGCCCACCAAGTCCTGTGCAGCCCTGTCTTTCCCATCGGCGACCGCTGAGGCGACCCGGCCGGTGAACAGCCCGTCAGTCACCTCAAACTGCGTACCCCGGAACAAGGTCACGCCCAGCTCACAGGCAAGGTGAGCCACCATCTCCTGCGGGCCACCCGAGATCAGCAGGGGCACATAACCGCTCTCCTTCAACGCAGCGGCCAGCGGCCTGGCGAAGGCGAACAGCCGCGCGCGTTGCCGCTGCCACAGCCGGGCCGTCACCGCGGACACCGCCTGGCACGGCACATCGGTCAGCATCGCGGCGAACAACTCAGTCATCCGCGCCGCCGCCTCCAAGTTCTCAGCGTGCGAGGTCATTTGTGCCTGGCGCAGCCGCGTCAGCCGGTCCCGGGGAGCGAGCCCCGCCTCGGCCAGCATCGTCGGCAACGGACCGGCCAGCGTGCCGGCAATCAGCGTCCCGTCCACATCCAGCACCGCGATACGCATCCTCCGAGCCTGGCGGGCACGCCATCACTGCAAAGCTGATTCCCAGCCCTGTCACCCGAACGAAGACACCAGCGCCACCCCGGCCCGGGGCAGCGGCCGTTGGCGGCCATGAGATGCGACAAACTCTGCGTCCGCTACGAAGCCATACTGATCGTCGCGGCCATCAACGAGTGGCTGTGACCGCCACAGCAGACCTACGAAGAGCTTGCTGACAGGATCTTACCGAGGCGCCCTGGTCGGACGAATCGACGATTCGACCGTCGCATGACGGCTCGGCCCACACCGAGGACATGCCCTGCACTGACGCGCGACGCCCGCCACAGTAATCCGTGGCGGGCGTCGTGTAGTTGGACAGGTCAGGCGGGAGTGATGTTCTCCGCCTGGGGGCCCTTCTGGCCCTGAGTGATGTCGAAGTTCACCTTCTGGCCTTCCTGGAGCTCACGGAAGCCGGAGGCGTTGATGTTCGAGTAGTGGGCGAAGACGTCCGGGCCTCCGCCGTCCTGCTCGATGAAGCCGAAGCCCTTTTCCGCGTTGAACCACTTGACGGTTCCGGTGGCCATGTGTCCTCCAAGGGGACTCGAAGTCGCCTCCCGCACTTTGCGGGAGGCGGAGGTGGTCGTCCTGGTCCTCAGAGACGCTGAACAGCAAGCTGCCCGTGAACTCACGTCCACGGGCGGTACTTCGGAGCCACGACTGCTGGCCTGGACGCTACACGGCCCCGTGCGGCCGAAGCTACGGACAACGGGGCGTGCCCTGTCCATAACTTCGACAAGCCGCGAACGGAACGGACCTTGCTGCGGATATCCCTCGGACGGACCGGTGCTCCGACACAGCAAACCGGTGAGACTGCGAACGCCCCCACGCCCGTACGGGGACGACCCGGCGGGTGATCGAAGTCCTCCTGAGGCGAGCAACCCCTGAGCGGGCGCGGTGCCGGTCTCGTTCACCGACCGTCTTTCGGCCTCGGGTACGCCTTCGCGGCCACCCAGATCTCCCACATGCTGCTGTACGACCTGAGCCGGCACAGCGTCTGCCGCGCCACACATGGGTCGGCATTCTTCCTGATGTGTCCGGGGTCAGGGCTTGACGAGGACCTTGAGGCTCTTGCGGTCGGCCATGTCCTGGTAGCCGGCCGGGACGCCGTCGAGGTCGGTGGTGGCGTCGAAGACCTTCCCGGGCTCGATGGTGCCGTCGAGGATGGCGGGCATGAGTTCCTCGATGTAGGCGCGGACGGGCGCAGGGCCGCCGGCGAGGCGGATGTTGTGGCGGAACAGGCTGCCGAAGCCGACCGGAGCTTCCTCGTACTGGGGCACGCCGACGCGGCTGATCACGCCGCCGGGGCGGACGACGCCGAGGGCCTGCTCGTAGGCGGGCATGTGACCGACCGCTTCGAGGACCACGTGTGTGCCGTGGCCGCCGGTCAGCTCGCGGACCGCCTCGATGCCTTCCTCGCCGCGGGCGGCGACGACATCGGTGGCGCCGAACTCGCGGCCCAGATCGGTGCGCGCCTCGTGGCGGCCCATCAGGATGATCTGCTCCGCACCGAGCCGCTTGGCGGACAGGACCGCGAGCAGGCCGACCGCGCCGTCACCGATCACGGTGACGCGGGTGCGCTCGTTCACGCCGCCCGCCACGGCGGCGTGGTAGCCGGTGCCGAAGACGTCCGAGAGCGTCAGCAGGGACGGGATGAGAGCCGAGTCCGGGGCGACGGGGAGCTTGACGAGGGTGCCGTCGGCGAGCGGAACGCGGACCGCTTCGGCCTGGCCGCCCTCGTCCGGCAGACCGTCCCAGAAGTTGGCCTGCGCATGGGCGCAGGAGGTGTGCAGGCCCTCGCGGCAGAACTCGCAGGTGTTGTCGGAGATCGCGAACGGGGCGACGACCAGGTCACCGCGCTTGACGGTGTTCACCTCCGAGCCGGTGTCCTCGACGATGCCGATGAACTCGTGGCCCATCCGGGCGGGAGCGTCCTCCGGCTTCATCGAGCCGTAGGGGTGCAGGTCGCTGCCGCAGACACAGGACGCGGTGATACGGACCAGGGCGTCGGTGGGGTGCTTGATGACGGAGTCGGGGACGTTCTCGACGCGGACGTCGCCGGCGCCGTACATGAGTGTTGCGCGCATGAGGTGCTCTCCAGTGCGGGGGTGGTGTTTCGAGTAGTGCTGGTCAGAGGGGTGAGGGGTGAGTGCGCGGCCTGGCCTGGTTCAAGCCTGTTCGGCACGGACTGCGGCCGCACTCCGGAAGTCCGCCTCAGACGGCTACGGCGGAGCGGCGCCGCCGGGCCAGCGCGAGGGCTGTGGTGGGGATCAGGGTGAGGGCGGCGATGACGGTGCCGACCACGGCGGGGCCGGTGACGCCGAGCGAGGTGCCGAGGGTGAGACCGGCAATCCAGGAGCCGATGGCGGTGCCCAGGTTGAAGGCCGAGACGGTCAGGGCAGAGGCCAGGACCGGTGCCTGACGAGCAAAGCGGACGGCCAGGGCCATCAGCACCGGGTTAGCGCCGAGCCCGAAGAACCCCATCAGGGCGACCAGAATGACGGTGGGCGCGGCGTAGCCGGCCAGCAGCGAGATCGCCAGGAGCAGAAGCGTGGCTCCCGCGGCGGCCACGACGGTCACCGTGTGCGGGCGGCGGTCGCCGAGGCGTCCTCCGACCAGCGAGCCGACCAGGGCGCCGAGGCCGAAGCCGACCAGAACCAGCGGCACGATCCCGGACGCGATCTGCGACCGGCCAGTCAACAGCGGCGAGATGTAGGAGTACGCCGCCAACACGCCGCCGGTCGTGGTGGCGCAGGCCGCCAGCACCAGCCACAGGCGCCCCGAGCGCAGCGCGGTCAGCTCGGACCGGATCGACACCGCCTGCTGGTCGCCACCATCGTGCGGGACGGTGCGCGCGACGAGCGCGATGGCCGCCGCGGCGAGGACCGCCAGGGTCCAGAACGGTCCGCGCCAGCCCGTGACCTGCCCGGCGAGCGCGCCGAGCGGCACGCCGACGACGTTGGCGAGCATGGCGCCGGCGCCGACCAGGCCCAGGGCGCGGGAACTGGCGGCCGGGCCTGCAGCGCGTGCGGCGGCCACATTGGCCACCGCCCAGAAGGCGCCGGTGGCGATCGCGGTCAAAAATCGTGCGGCCAGGACCAGGGTGAAGTTCGAGCTGAGGGCGACGATGACGTGCCCGGCGGCGAAGACGCCCAGGGCCAGCATCAACGTCAGCCGCTTGGGCAACCGCAAGGTGAGCATCGCCATCAGTGGCGCGCCGACGATCATCCCGATGGCGAAGACGGTGATCATCAGGCCGGTCTGGGCGACGCTGACCTGCAGGTCGCCCGCGATCTCCGGCAGCAGGCCGGCGACGACGAACTCGGTCGTGCCCATCAGGAACGTGCCCAGCGCGAGGACGTAGACGACGAGCGGCAGCCGGGCTGCCGACGGTTGCTCAGGGCTCTCGGCAGGCCCCTTGGCGGGGGCCTCCAGGACTGCTCCTCGCGTACTCAAGGTTCATCTCCGTGGGGGGTGTGATCGGGGTACGTGTCCCAGGAAACCGGCCGCCCCACCCTTGAGGAAGGTCGCGTTTATGGGGGGTACAAGCTCAACCTCCCTGTTCGCAACCCGGTGGCTACCGTGGAAGGCATGGACCCGCGCCCCGACGACCGCAACGACCGTGCCGACCACCGCACCGAGATCCGCGACTTCCTCGCCAGCCGCCGCGCGAAGATCACCCCGGAGCAGGTCGGGCTGCCCACCAGCGGCCGGCGCCGGGTCCCCGGGCTGCGGCGTGAAGAGGTCGCCGTGCTGGCCGGGGTGAGCACCGAGTGGTACACCCGGCTGGAGAAGGGCCACATCGCCGGGGTCTCCGAGGATGTTGTGGACGCGGTGGCCCGCGCCCTGCAGCTGGACGACGACGAGCGCACCTACCTGTTCGACCTGGCCCGAGCGGCCCGCCCCGCCCGCCGCGCCCCGTCACGGCGCAAGGACATTCCTGTCCCGCCCGCGGTCCAGTGGCTGCTCGACTCCGTGACGCTGTCCTCGGCCTTCGTACGCAACGGACGCCAGGACATCGTCGCCACCAACCCGCTCGGCCAGGCCCTGCACTCCCCCGTATTCGACAGCCCCACCACCGACCAGCACCGCCGCCCCAATATCGCCCGCTACATCTTCCTCGACCCCGGCGCACAGGACTTCTTCGTCGACTTCGACGGCGCCGCCACCGCCACCGCCGCCCTGCTGCGCGCGGAAGCCGGGCGCGAGCCGCACGACCGGGCCCTGCGCGAACTCATCGGCGAGCTGTCCACTCTCAGCCCCGATTTCCGCACCCTGTGGGCCGCCCACGACGTCCGTATCCGCCACGACGGCATCAAACTCCTGCGGCACCCCGAAGTCGGCGACCTGGAATTGACATACCAGTCCCTGGACCTGCCCATGTCCCACCGTGCGATCCACGACCTGACCCTCTACACCGCCGAACCGGGCAGCACCTCCGAAGACCGCCTCAAACTCCTCGCCAGCCTCGCAGCCACCCACTCCCAAGCGGCACAGCCCACCGACCGACTCAGCTGAACGGTGCTCCGCACGCTCCGCACTCACCGGTCAGCGGGCGGACGGCTGTTGACCGGCGGGCGCGGATCTACAAGCGGCCGGTGGGCTGGTTCGATCCGCTACCAATCAGGTCTCCGAGAGCCTGGTCCCCGCCCTGGAGTCGGCGGTCGCGCTGGCGGGTGCCGAACGCGCCGTAGGGATAGCCGCCCGGTGTGGGGGCGCTGATCTTGTCGAGAGCGGCGGTTGCCTCGTCGTCCAGGGTGAGGTCTACGGCGCCGAGGCTGTCGTGGAGCTGTTCTGGGGTGCGGGCCCCGAAGATGGGGGCGATGACGCCGGGGCGGTCGGCGATCCAGCTCAGGGCGACCTGGGCAGGAGTCGCGCCGGTCTCCTTGGCGATGCGGACGACCTCGTCGATGGTGGCCCAGTTGCGGTCGGATGCCGCGTACTCGGCCGACACCCACTGGTAGAGCTCGTTCGCGGATGCGGCGCGGGTGTGGGCGGCCGGGGTGGCGCCGCGCTGGTACTTCCCGGTGAGGAAGCCGCTGGCCAGCGGCGACCAGGGCAGCAGGCCGATGTTGTTGTGCAGGGCGGCGGGGACGATCTCGTATTCGCTCTCCCGCGACAGCAGGCTGTACTGCTGCTGGAGGGTGAGCGGGACGTGGACGCCCATCGCCTTCGCGGTGGAGACGGTCAACTGGAGCTGCCAGCCGGTGAAGTTCGACAGACCCGCGTAGTGGATCTTTCCGGCACGGACAGCGTCGTCGAGGAACGACAGCGTCTCCTCGATGGGGGTGTGCGCGTCCCACCCGTGCATCTGGTAGAGATCGACGGTCTCCACGCCGAGGCGGCGCAGGGATGCGTCGAGCGCACGGTGCAGGTGGCGGCGGGACAGGCCGAGGTCGTTGACGTCGGGGCCGGTGGTGAAGCGGCCCTTGGTGGTGAGCACGATGCGGTCGGTGACCTCGCGGCGGGCGGCCAGCCAGCGGCCGATGATCTGCTCGGAGAGGCTGCCGGTGTAGACGTCGGAGGTGTCGATCATGGTGCCGCCGGCCTCGATGAAGGCGTCGAGCAGTGCGAACGCCTCTTCCTCGGTGTTCTCGCTGCCGAAGTACATCGTTCCGAGCGCCAGTTTGGACACGGCGAGACCGGAGTTGCCGAGCGTGCGGTACTGCATGGCTTTGTCTGTCTTTCTGTCGCGGGTGACGGTCGCGCCGAGCGACTGGCTGAGGGGGTTCGTCCGTGGCCCGGTGGTCAGAACCAGGAAGGTCCGGCGTTGGTGTACGGCTTCTCCAGTGCGGCCGCTTCCTCGTCCGACAGCTCGAGGGGCAGCGCGTCCACGGCCTCCTGGAGGTGGTGGGGCTTGGTGGCTCCTAGGATGGGCGCCGAGACCAGCGGGTTGCGCAGCACCCAGGCCAGCGCGATCTGCGCCATGGTCACGCCGCGGGCCTCGGCGAGCTGCTGCACGGCGTTGATGACCGGCTTGTCGTGCTCGCTGTCGAAGGACTGCACGACGTGGTCGGTGGTGGACCGGATGCTCTGCTCACCGACGGGGCGCGCGAGACGCCCCTTGCCATTCGGGGAGTACGGCACAAGCCCCACCCCCATGTCGCCGCACAGGGCCATGAGTTCCGGCTCGTCCTGACGGCGCAGGAGGTTGTACTGGTTCTGCATGGACACGAAGCGGGTCCAGCCGCCGAGATCGGCGGCGTGCTGGAGCTTGGCGAACTGCCAGCCGTACATGGACGAGGCGCCGAGGTAGCGGACCTTGCCGGCCTTGACGACGTCGTGCAGTGCCTCCATCGTCTCCTCGACCGGCGTCTCGTCGTCGAAGCGGTGGACCTGGTAGAGGTCGATGTAGTCCGTGCCAAGGCGGGTCAGCGAGGCGTCGACCTGTTCCAGGATCGCCTTGCGGGACAAGCCCTCACCGCCGGGACCGCCGTGCATCTTCCCTCGGACCTTGGTGGCGAGGACGATGTCCTCGCGGCGGGAGTACTCACCGATGGCACGGCCGACGATCTCCTCGGAGGTACCGGCCTGGTAGACGTTGGCGGTGTCCCAGAAGGTGAGGCCCAGCTCGACGGCCTGCCGGAAGAACGGCGCGGCCTTGTCCTCGGTCAGCGCCCACGGGTGGGCGCCGGGGACGGTCGGGTCCCCGTAGCTCATGCAGCCGAGGGCGAGGCAGCTCACTTTCAGGCCGGTGGTGCCGAGGCGGGTGTACTCCATGGTGATGCTCCCTTTACGGTCAAATAAGGTTCCACACTGCGGAGTTGAGCCTGTGACGGACGTCGCCCGGTCGGTTCGGCAAGGGTGATGCGGACGGTGGTGGAGCGGGGGCCGCTGTGCAGCATCGGCTCCAGATAGGGGCTGGAGGCGTACTTGGTGCGGTAGGCGTCATCGACCGCGTCGAGCACCGCATCGTCCGCGGGGGCGAACACGACGTCGTGCTGCGTGCCCGCGCTGCGGATGCCTCCGGCCTTCTGCGCCAGCGCCGCCTGGTACCAGCGGGAGCTACGGCCGTTGTAGGGGCGGACGCAGAGGTCACCGCCCACGACGACGGACCAGATCCAGGTCGGCGTGCCGTAGGTGCGGCCGTCCTCGCGGAACGGCGAGATGTGCAGGTCGTCGGCGGCTGCGAGCGCGCGCAGTGATGCCTGCTCCCAAGTGCTCATCGCGGGTTCTCCGTTCCGCGTTCTCAGTGGGTGGTGAAGCCGCCGTCGACAGGGAGGGCGACACCAAGGACGAAGCTGGCACCCGGGCTGCACAGCCACAGGACTGCCGCGGCGATCTCGTCGGCACGGCCGAGGCGCCCGATGGGCTGCTCCTTGAGGATCTCGGCCATCGCGTCGGCCTGGCTCTCAAGCATGTCGGAGACCATCGGGGTGTCGATCGTGCCGGGGCACACCGCGTTGATCCGAATGCCCCTGGGCGCGTACTCGACCGCGGCACTCTTGGTCAGTCCGATCACGCCATGCTTGGAGGCGTGGTAGGCGGCCCGCTCGGGCAGGCCGACCAGGCCGCCCAGGGAAGAGCAGTTGACGATGGCGCCGGAGCCCTGCTTACGCATCTGACGCAGCTCGTGCTTCTGGGCCGCCCAAACTCCACGCAGATTGACGGCGTTGACGCGGTCGAAGTTGTCGGCCGTCTCGTCGGCCGCGTCGCTGGGCGGCACCTGAATCCCGGCGTTGTTGAACGCCATGTCCAGGCGGCCGTACTCCGCGACCGCGCGGTCGACCATCGCGGCCGCCTGGTCCTCGTCCGTGACGTCGCAGAGGACGCCGATCGCCCGGTGTCCGGCCGCGTTGAGTTCCTCGGCCGCGCGCTGAACGGCCTTCTCGTCACGGTCGGCCAGGACGACGGCGGCGCCCGCCTCGGCGAAGGCCCGCGCTGTGGCCAGGCCCATGCCGGAGGCCGCGCCGGTGACGAGGGCCACCTGGTCGGTGAAGTCGTACGTGGGGATCATGAAATGTGGTTCCAATCGTGTACGCAGATGGGAAAGGCCGGGCGGAGTGTCAGGAGTGAGGGCTGCTCGGGGTGGGGCGTCAGCTGTCGGAGCCGTGCGGGGCGCGAGTGCGGGTGCGTGCACCGCCGTACTCGGCGTCCGTGACGTGCTCCAGCCACGTGACCTCGTCGCCCTCCCACAGCGCGAGGTGCTCCATGAACTGGTCCGGACTCGCGCCGTGCCAGTGCTCCTCGCCGGGCGGGCAACCGATGGTGTCGCCCGGGTGCGCCTCGATGATCACGCCGTCCCGGGTGCCGATCAGGGCGGCGCCGGACACGACGTGCAGGGCCTGCCCCAGGCCGTGGCGGTGCCAGGCGGTACGGGCGCCGGGCGAGAAGCGGACCATGTTGGCCCGCGCCCGTGAGGGCTCCTCACCCCGGTAGATCACATCCGCCCAGGCGTCCCCGGTGAACATCTCGGCGGGCAGCTTGAACGTGGCCGGGGCCTTGAGGATCTCCATGGTGCTACTCCTTGCGATGGCCGACGCATGGCGGCCGTGAGTGGGTCTTGGGCACGAGGCCCTACAGGGGGCCAGGACGCGCTCAGGCCGTGCGGAACAGTTCGCGGGCCACGGTCAGGGCGGACATGGCCTTGGGCCATCCGGCATAGAACGCCATGTGCGTGATCGTCTCGATGAGCTCCGCCTCGGTGACGCCGTTCTGCCTGGCCAGGCCGAGGTGGTAGCCGAGCTGCTCACTGCTGCCGCTGGTGATCAGGCTGGCCACGGTCACCAGGCTCCGGTCCCTGGGGGCAAGCGCCGGGCTCTTCCACGCCTGACCGAAGAGCACGTCCTCGCTGTACCCGGCCAACGCGGGCGCGACGTCACCGAACAGTTCCCGCGGACCCGGCTGGGTGGTCTTCTCCGTCATCGTTCTTGTCCTTCCACGTATGCACGTGCGGCGGGCACCGGCGCACCGATGGTCGGTCGACACCGCGTCGCCTGGGCTTCATTTCCGTAGGGAAACGGAGGCGCCGCCACTCGGACGACGTACGGCCCGTCCGGCCGCGCCGCCCAGCGTCCCGCTGCGCCACTACCGATGAAACTGCAGGTCACGCGAGCGTGGAAGGACTCGTTGATACGTGTACTGCCAGTACACCCCACAGCCAAAGACACCGCCGGACAAGCCGTCGTAGCCTCGAAGGCATGGACAACCGGAGCGAGGTACGCGAGTTCCTGACCAGCCGCCGTGCCAAGATCACGCCGCAGCAGGCGGGACTGCCCGCCAGCGGCAAGCGGCGCGTGAAGGGGCTGCGCCGGGAGGAAGTCGCGATGCTCGCCGGCGTCAGCGCCGAGTACTACGCCCGCCTAGAGCGCGGCAGCCTCTCCGGCGTCTCCGAACCCGTCCTCGACTCCGTCGCCCGCGCCCTCCAGCTCGACGAGGCCGAGCGCGCCCACCTCGACGACCTCGCGCGCGCCGCCAACACCACCCGGCGCCCGACCCGCCGACGGGCCCCGCAACCGATCCGCCCTGCCCTGCAGCACCTGCTCGACGCGATGACCGAGGCACCGGCCTTCATCCGCAACGGCCGCCTCGACATCCTCGCCACCAACCGGCTCGGCCGCGCCCTGTACGCCCCCGTGTTCGCCGACCCCGCCCGGCCCGTGAACCTCGCCCGGTACGAGTTCCTCAACCCCGGCGCGGCCGACTTCCTGCCCCAGCTGGAATTCCAGGCGGCCGGGGCGGTGGCGCTGCTGCGCACCGAGGCGGGTCGCGATCCGTACAACCGGGACCTGACCGACCTCATCGGCGAACTCTCTACCCGCAGCGAGAAGTTCCGCACCCTGTGGGCCGCCCACGACGTGCGCCTGCACCAGACCGGCATCAAGCAATTCCGCCACCCCGCAGTTGGCGAGCTCACCCTCCCCTTCGAGGCCATGCCCATCCCGACCGACCCCGGCCTCACTCTCACCGCTCTCAGCGCCGAACCGGGCACCCCCGCCCACGACAGCCTCAAACTCCTTGCCAGCTGGGCCGCCACCCTCGACCAGGACGATCAGCCCGAAACCATCGTGAGCACCGACAACGACACCCTCGCCTAGCCCGGGAGCGCGCGGCAGTGCCGGCTGCAGCCACTCGCTGACGGCGGCAACCAATGGGGCTCGCTTGCTGCCCCCATGAAGCCCGGCCCGAACTGCGCGGGTGGCGACCTGCCCACCGACCGCAGAATGCGCCCGAGGTGCCGGCAGCGTGCTCAGTGACGTCACAACCTGCGCCGCCTGATGTGTGGCGTCGGGCGCGCGGCCCGGATCTCCGTGGGCGCCCCCTCACGCGTGCGCAGGGTGTTGGGCGGAGCGTGCTGTCGCAGGTGTCAACCAGCCGATTCGCGCGCTTCTTCGGCGGGAGTCGGGGCGGGTGCGTCGGTCCAGCTGGCGAGGATCGAGAGGGCCTCGGCGGATGGGGAGGCGGGCTCGGGCGTGAGGATGATGAGGGACTGGTCGGGGGCGCCGGCGACGTTCAGGGTGACGTAGTCGAGGGTGAGGTCGCCGACGAGCGGGTGGTGGAGGCGTTTGGTGCCGGTGGCGTGGGCGAGGACGTCGTGGTCGGCCCACAGGCTGCGGAAGTCCTTGTCGCGAAGGGACAACTCGCCGATGAGTTCGGTGAGTTGCGGGTCGTCGGGATGGCTTCCGGCGTACAGGTGCAGGGAGGCGACGGTTTCGGCGGCGGCCTTGTCCCAGTGGTCGCCGTACAAGGTGCGGGCGGCCTCGTCGAGGAAGAGGTAGCGGGCGAAGTTGCGCTCCGCGTGCGGGCGGGCCTGGAAGTCGGTGTACAGGGCGGTGGCGAGACGGTTGGTCGCCAGGACGTCCGTACGCCGCCCCTGGACCATTGCCGGGGAGCCGATGACATCCAGGGCCTGGTACAGGGTGGGGTGCACCCGCTGGGGGGCGAGTGGCCGCTTGCGGCGGGGCCGGTCGGCGGTGGGCTGGGCGAGGTCGAAGAGGTGGGAGCGTTCGGTGTCGTCCAGGCGCAGGGCGCGGGCGACGGCTTCCAGGACCGTACGGGAGACGCCCTGGGTGCGGCCGCGCTCCAGGCGCACGTAGTAGTCGACGCTGACCCCGGCGAGCTGGGCGACTTCCTCGCGCCGTAGCCCCGGTACCCGGCGGGGGCCGGGGTGCGGGGTCAGGCCGGCCTCCTCCGGGGTGATCCGGGCCCGGCGGGTACGCAGGAACTCGCGGATCTCGGTGCTGTGGTCCATGACTCCACGGTACGGCGGACACCGAGGGCCGACCGGGCGTAAAGGGGTACCGGCAGACCCCCGGAAGAGGGGTGCCCCGTACGGCGCCCCGCGCAGGTCCTGCGGGTGGTTGCCTGGAGAACAAGCAGAGACCGGCACAAGCGATCAGAGTGCCTATGAGGGCGGAAATGCCCAGTGGACAGGATCCCGCAGCACCTCAAGAGGTCTCGTTCCCACCCGTCAGCCTCGGCTGACGCTCACCACGGCTTACGGAGTATCTGATGAAGCACATTTCCCTGGGCGGGCTCGATGTCTCGCGCATCGGTCTGGGCGCCATGACCATGGCCGGCACCTACACCACCGGCGGCGGCCTGGATGACAGCGAGTCGATCCGCACCATCCACCGGGCTCTGGACCTCGGCGTCACGCACATCGACACCGCCGAGATCTATGGCCCCTTCCACAGCGAGGAGATCGTCGGCAAGGCCGTAAGGGGCCGGCGCGATGATGTCGTCATCGCGACGAAGTTCGGTCTGGTCTCGCACTCCGGCGGCGGCCCCGGAGTCATCGACAGCAGCGCCGGCAATGTCAAGGCGGCTGTCGAAGGCTCGCTCCAGCGGCTCGGAACCGACCACATCGACCTCTATTACCAGCACCGCGTCGACCCGAACACCCCCATCGAGGAGACCGTCGGCGCGCTGGCCGACCTCGTCATCGAGGGCAAGATCCGCCACATCGGACTGTCCGAGGCCGGGCCCGCCACCATCCGCCGTGCCCACGCCGTACACCCGGTAGCAGCCCTGCAGACCGAATACTCCCTGTGGACCCGCGACGTCGAGGCCGAGATTCTCCCGCTGCTCCGCGAGCTCGGCATCGGCTTCGTACCCTACTCGCCCCTCGGACACGGTCTGCTGACCGGTCAGATTCGCACCGTCGACGACTTCGCCGACGACGACTGGCGCAAGACCAACCCGCGCTTCACCGGGGAGAACTTCCAGCGCAACCTGCGCATCGTCGACGAAGTCCAGGCCATCGGCGCCGAGATCGACGCGACCCCGGCCCAGACCGCACTGGCCTGGCTACTGACCCGCGGCGACGACATCGCCCCGATCCCGGGAACCCGGCGGGTCTCCCGCGTTGAGGAGAACACCGCCGCTGACACCATCGAACTCAGCGCCGCCCAGCTCGAGCGCCTCAACAACCTCACCCCCGCCTCGGGAGAACGCCACGACGAGGCGAACATGGCCAGCATCGACCGCTGATCACGGGGTAGGCGGGATCAGATCAGTCTGGCTTTATCATGTGTGGCGGCCGGCCCGCCACTTTCGGTACCGGCACGGGGTCGATGAGGACGCGGCGGGAACTGAGGCCGACGGGTTCACCACCTGGCTTTGTTCACGAGAACCGGTTCTGGCACAACTTCCGTGAAGTCGAACCGATCCTCGGTGTCCGAGGCTGGCGGCCCTGGCGAACCGGCAGGTCAGCGGCTCGTCCAGAGGCTGGCACGAGCCCGGTCGGCATGGTTTTCACGGAAGTTGAGCCAGAACCCGAGAACCGACAGCAGATGTTCACCACTTCGGGAGGCATCTGAGTGAGTGCCGGAATCGAACTGCTTGCGCTTCGCGACAGCACCTCTAGCGGCTGTCCTTGGGAGCGTTGTCCTGAGGGAGCCGGGGATTGAACGCTGCGAGATCCTTCTTGGGCAGGCCGAGTTTGTCCCACCGGAAGACCAACGTCTCGGGGGTGTAGGTGCCTTCGATCTGGAAGAGGAGATAGAGGCCCGCTCCGCGCACGTACTCGTCTTCGTCGTCGGCTGCCGCGGCCACGACGTGGTGGTGTGGGTGGAGTGTGTTGGGTTCCAGTTGGGTGAGTGCGTTGAGGGCCTCGATGCGAACAGGTCCGGGGTGGCCGGGTCCTGCAAGCCGGGCGAGTTCCTCAGCGGCATCGGTGTCGGCCGAGTAGCGGGCGAGTGCTTCGGCGCAGGGGATGGTGACGAAGGCGTCGGTCTCGGTTTCGAGTATCGCGCGCAGGAGGCCTTCGGTGCGGGCTGCCGCCGCCGTGCCGAGTGTGAGCACGCCGATGGCTCCCCAGCGTCGAACCGTCGCGTCCGAGTCGCTCAACGCGGCGACGAAGCACGGCAGTTCAGCGAAGTCCTGGCGGGGCACGGCGTCTGCGACGTCAAGGATCCGGGTCAGCGGGTAGGTGCCGGGTGCTCGGCTGGCGTCGTAGCCCTGCGCGGGTGAGCCTTCCGGCAGGAATCCGTTGTCGTGCACGTCGAGCATGTGGGTGCGCAGCGCCTGCGCCAGCCGTTCTTCGACCTCTGAGTAGGCAGGATCGCCGGCAAGGTTGCGGACCTGGTCGGGGTCGTCGACGGTGTCGTAGAGCTCGACTCCCGGCTTGGTGTGCCAGAACGCCGACTGCACGTCGTTGAGTTGGCCCGCTCGGTGTTCCCTCTCCCACGACCGGTATCCGGCGGCGAGCCAGGCGAAGCATTGGTGCTGTCCATAGGGGCGGTGCGGGTGATAGTTCCTGATGTAGCGGTAGCGCGCGTCCCGGACCGTTCGTGTCATGTCGTAGCGCTCGTCCATCCGGTTGCGCATGGCGAAGGCGAGTTCGCCGGCCGGGTCGAACTCGGCTCGGGCAAGGCTGCGTCCCTGCATGTAGCGGGGTATCTTGCCGCCGGCGAGGTCGACCAGGGTCGCGGGGATGCGGATGGTGCTCACGGCAGCGTCGATCCGTGTGCCGGGCCGGGGGAACAGTTCGGCGTACCGTGCGGGCGCGGAGATGATCAACGGCACGTGCAGGCCTTCGTCGTAGCAGTACCGCTTGGAGCGGGGGTTGACCCCGCCGTGGTCGGAGGTCTGGATGACGATCGTGCGGTCGAGCAGGCCGTCCTCCTCCAGTTGCGCGAGCAGTGTCCCGACGAAGGCGTCCATTTCGGCGACGTTCTTGTAGTACTGGGCGTAGTCCTCGCGGATCGGGCGGATGTCGGGCAGATAGGCGGGCAGGCGGATGTCGTCGGGGTCGACGAGGAAGGGGTCCCGGGCGAACACGGCGCTTTCGTGGGTGGCGTCGTAGTTGAAGACGGCGAGGAACGGTGTGCCGTCCGGGCGGTTGCTCCAGTGCGCCTGCCGGGAGGACTCGTCCCAGATGTCGTCCGGGACGATGGCGGCGTTGTAGTCGGTCTTGGCGTTGTTGGTGCAGTAGTAACCCAGGTCGCGCAGGATCTCGGGGTACGTGCGCATCCATGCTGGCTTCGCGGCGACCGCCCTCATGTGGTTGGCCGGTGCGTTGCTTTCGGGGGCGACCCCGGTGATGAGCGCGAACCGGGACGGTGCGCACACGGGCGCGGCGCTGTAAGCGTGGTCGAAGACCACCCCGCGTTCAGCCAGTGCGTCGAGATGCGGGGTTGTCGCGTGAGGATCTCCGTAGCATCCGAACCGGGGCGGGCAGTCCTCGCTCACAATCCACAAGATGTTGGGGCGCTCGTCGTGCGCGGTCACGGGCCATCATTCCTTCGCTGCTCTTGCGTCTACGGGCGGCCGGCCCGTCGGTGGGCGGGCCGCGGTGTCGTCGGGCTGTCTCGTGGGTTCAGCGCACCGAGCGCACGCGCTGAATGCACAGCGCGCCGGCGATGCCCATGACCGCTCCGGCCAGGAAGAACGCCGGGTAGTTCTCGCCGTGGCCGCCGATCGCCAGGAACAGCGGGGCCACCGCCGGTACGAGGGTCTGCGGCAGCACGTTCGCCAGGTGGAACACGCCCATGTCCTTGCCGGTCTCGTCCCGTGAGGGCAGGACTTCGGTGACCAGCGCCATGTCCACCGACAGGTAGCAGCCCGTGGCGATGCCGCCGATGGCGGTGGCGACGAGGTAGGTCGGCATGCTGTGGGAGTAGGCGGCCAGGACGTGGGCCAGTGCCAGGATGCTCGCCGAGATCATCACGAACGGCTTACGCCGGCGGAGTCGGTCCGATATCGCGCCGAAGAGGACGCTGGTCAGCACCACGGCCACCGTGTTGATGAGGAGGACCTTGAACACGGCTTCACCGACCGTGCTTTGGGTGTAGCCGAACCGGCTCATCAGGAAGTACGTCTGGTAGCCGGCCAGCGTGGCGCTGCCGCAGAAGATGAGGAACCGCGACAGCCAGGCCCAGGCGAAGTCGGGCGCCGTCCGAGGGTTGACCCAGTACGCGAGGACGAGAGTCTTCAGCCGCAGCGGCCGGCGGTCGGCAGGATCCAGCCGTCGGTCACGCAGCACGAACATGAAGATCCCGACACCGGCGAGGCAGACCAGGCCCGGCAGGAGGATCGCCAGGGTCAGGTCGGGCAGGAACAGCTGGGCCAGGAACGCCCCGCCCACGACACCGAGCTGGCTGGTCAGTTGGGTGATCGCCGAGACCCTGCCCATCTGCGCCGAGGGAACGTGGTCCGGGATCACCGGGTTGAGGCCGGCGAGCAGGATGTTGAACGCCAGCTGGACCAGGGCCCAGGCCAGCACCATCATGGGCACGCTGGAGGCGGTGGCCAGCAGGCCGAGGCTGAGGACGCCCAGGAGGGCCCCGGCGGTGATCCATGGCCGCCGCATGCCGAACCGGCTCGTGGTGCGGTCCGACAGGGCGCCGAAGATGTTCTGGGCGAGCAGTGCGACGACGGCCCCCGTCGTGAGGACCAGCGACAGTGCCGATGCCTTGTGGTGCGGCGCGATCTGCTGCACCCGCAGGGCCAACGTCACCGTGGTGGCAGGCAGCAAGGCCAGCCAGGTGCCGAAATAGGCGCCCGTGATCGCCGTGATGAAACCCGGCCCGACATGCGCACCCTCGGGCGCCAAGGCCGTGCCCGCCCCCTGCCGGCGCGTCGCGCCGTCCTCGGCGACGGCTGCGGCTCTGGTGGGTTCGATCGTGCCCATGCGGACACCTCCTGCGTTGTTGTGACGTCGTCCGGGGAGAGCGGAGACCGGCGACGACCTGAGCGACCCGATGGCGGATGCGACGACTCCTGACACGTGTCAGATCCGCTGGTCGGGTATCCTGACACGAGTCAGTAAGCTTGGGAAGCCCGAGAGGGAACTTCCGTGGACCCAAGGAGCCGATCGGCCATGACCCCCGCCCCCCCGACCGGACGCCCCACCAGCGCTGACGTCGCACACCGGGCAGGGGTGTCACGAACGACCGTGTCCTACGTCCTCAACGGCCGGACCGACCAGGGCATCAGCGAGGAGACACGACGTCGTGTCCTGTCGGCAGTACGGGACCTCGGCTACGCGCCGAACGCCAGCGCGCGGATGCTCCGCGCCGGGCGCAGCAACATCGTGTTGATGCCCATGTGGCAACTCCCGGCCAGCCCGGCCACGGACACATTCGTCGAGCACCTGAGCCAGGAGCTGGAAGCCCGCGATCTGTGTCTGTTGA
This sequence comes from Streptomyces sp. NBC_01445, assembly GCF_035918235.1. Lineage (NCBI taxonomy): Bacteria > Bacillati > Actinomycetota > Actinomycetes > Kitasatosporales > Streptomycetaceae > Streptomyces > Streptomyces sp. NBC_01445. The sequence continues at coordinate 376,279 of NZ_CP109486.1, forward strand.
TCCACGGAGACCGCACCGCAGCCGGCGACGAAGGCGCGCGCGCCTGGGCCGAACTGCGCCCGGCCGCGGTGCTGGCGAACGCCCAGCGCTGTCCGGCCTCCTCCGTGCGCCTCCTGCGTCGCGCAGGCGTCGACGCGATCCTGCTGATCGGTGACGTACCCGACGGCAGGGCGCCCGCGGTGCCCGAAGACCGTTCCGCGGTGGCACGTTGCGCGGCCGAGTACCTGCTCGGCCGCGGGCACGACCGACTGGCCTGTCTGGTGCCCAGCGGTCCGCTCGCCGAGCTCGGGCAGCCGCGCTTCGCCGCCGTCCAGGCGGTCGCTGCTGCTGCCGGCGTACCGGTAGAGCGTGTGGACTGCGAGTTGTCCACCGACAGCCTCGCCGCGACGGCCGCCGCGTGGCGTGACCCCGCCCGCCGCCCCAGCGGCGTGTACGCATACAACGACGAGTTCGCACTCACCCTCATCCAGGTGCTGCGTGACACCGGCCTGCGGGTACCGGAGGACATCTCCGTCGTCGGCTCGGGCAATTTCCCTCTCGGCAAGGTCCTGCGTCCGCGGCTTACCTCCACACACGTGCCGACCCCCGGCATTGCCCGCGTGGTGGCAGCGTCAATCCGCCGCCTGATCGACGGCCAGGACATCGACCACGACGAGATCATCGCCGCCGTGCGCCCTCATCTGGTCGCCGGAGAGTCGGGCTGAAACTCGCCTCGTGCCGGCCTTTGGCTACCCGGCGCTGTTCGGCCCGGCCATGGTGGTGGTCGGCGGACTGTGCATCGCGCCCGTCCGCCAGATCACCTGACCTGCACTGGCACTCCCGCAATCAAGGCAGACAACCAAGGCAGAGATCAGCCGACAGAAGCACGAGGACCCATTCCCGTCGCGCACTTACCCTCGCCGCGCGGTGCGAATTTGGCCCCTGAGTCCTCGCTCAGACATTCACCAGCCGCAAGGTAGCGGGGTTGCCGTACTCGGTCTACTTCTCGCACGGAACCGGTCAGTGGAAGCCGAGCATGCCCGGCGCGTTGATATCGACCGTCACTACCCCGGGCGGATAGCGGTCCTCGTGCTCGGTGAGCAGGATCGACATGCCGGTGAACTCCGCGCGCGGCAGCGCGCAGTACAGGGCGTGGCAGGTGTCCGGGCCCCCGTATCCGTCGCGGATCATGGCGCCGACGGTGGCGGCGGAGATGGTGTCGAGCGGGTCGACGGCGACGCTGGAGAAGGCCAGGACCCGGCGGTGCAGATGTGCTTCGTCGGCTTCGGCCTGCATCAGACACAGGGCCGGCAGGCGCAGCTGGTCGCCCGGGGAGGGGGTGCGGGCCATGTTGCCGGCCAGCAGGTTCAGGGCCTTATGCCCGGTCGCCAGGGCCGTGACGGCGCTGGTGTCGAGGATGATCACGCAGTGTCCTGAACAGGGTGAGCCGCCTTGGAGGCTGCGATCTTGTGGATGTTGGCGAGGACGTCGGGGGCCTGGTCGAAGTCCTCGTCGCTGAGCTCGAGGCCGATCAGGCGGCGCACGACCTCGCGGTCCGCGGCCAGCCGTTCGGCGCGCTGTGCCGCGGTGGGCTGGTCAGCGGCGAGCGCCTCGACCAGCTGCCCCAGGCTCAGGCCGCGCTCCTTTGCGAGCGTGGCCAGGTGGTCCCGCACCTCGCGCGACACCTGAATCGTCGTCGTAGCCATGCACTCACTATAGACGCTCTATAGATGCTAAGGGCCCGATGTACCGGTGCACGTGCAACCCTGCTCAGCCAGCTTGTCGCCTGGCCGGAGGTCCAGCGATCGAAGGCCCGTGTGGCTGCACAGCCGCTACCTACTCCCGCCGATGAGCGTGGCGTAGGTCCGGTGCGGGAGCGGGCCCGGGTTGGGGTCGTCGTGGTCACGGCCATAGCCCCGGCCGCGCAACAGCTGCTCATCGCCGTCCATCCAGCGTTCCAGGCGTCACCGACAACACGGGCTTGCCCAGACATCCTTGGGCTCCTTGGGCTCCTTGGGCTCCTTGGGCTTGCCCGCGTGGTCGGTCGCCACGGCGTGCCGGGGTCAGGTGCGGAAGCGGGAGAGCCAGCCACCGGCCTTCTGCGCTGCCTGCTCGGCTTCCTGCTCCTGGCAAAGGCGCTCCTGCTCCTGCCGGTCGCGTTCGTCGGCTTCGGCCTGCTGCTCGACTGCGACGGCCCGGCTCTGGCAGTCCTCGCACAGGTGCGGGTGCGACTCGGGGTTTTGCCAGTTCCGGAAGTCCGTTGCCTCCAACCGTCCGGTCGTCGGTGAACTTCCGCCCGCAGTCCGCGCACACCGGCCGCTGTGCCTCCCGCTCCGCAGCTTCCCGCTCCGCGCGGCGCTGTTGCTCTTCCCGGGCGGCTTGGCGGCTGCGGGCGAGGCCCCGCCCGGAGGACTTCCCCGCCGGCCCGCTCAGCGTCCACGTCCCGCTGCGCGACCTGCACGAGCACGCCGAGGGCGAGCGCATCCTGCGTGCGCACTTCGCGGCACTCCTGGACGGTCCGTTCACGCGCATGGCAGCGGAGTTGTCCCTGCTCCAGATCGCCGCGCTCGCGGTGGGGCTCATCCCTCGCGACCTTCTCCGGGCCATCGCCGCGGAACTCGCCGCCGTGGACGCGCAGCCCTGACCGCCTAGTAGTCCTCGGCCCTCAGGATCGCCGGCAGAAACCTGCGCTGCAATGCACCCGGTGGCAGCCGGTCGGGTTCGACGAGGGACTGCATCAATGCGCCTTCGTGGAGGGCGATGAGCAACCGGGCGAGCGAGTCGAGGTCCGGGTTCCCGTGCCGCCCGACGCGTGCGAAGAACCCCGTGAGGAGTTCGGTGAGCCGGTCCCGCAGCCGGCGATCGTGCTCGGCAAGCCGCTCAGCGGTCTGCGGGTGCCGGATCGCGTGGAGAGTGAACTCCGTGGACGCGAGGAACCACAGGCGTTCCTCGTCGCTGTTCCCGTCGCCCGTCAGGCCGTCGAGTGCCTCCTCGACCGTCGAGGCATCCGAGATCGCCGCGTCCAGGCGGGCCACCTCACGGTCGGCGTGTTCGTCGAACAGGGCGAAGAACAGGGCTTCCTTGTCCTCGAAGTTCGAGTAGAACGCCCCTCGCGACAGCCCGGCTCGCGTGCAGATCTCTTCGATCGACGCGCCGTGGAAGCCGCGCTCCGCGAACACCTCGAGCGCCGCTGCCTGCAGTCTCGACACGCTTCGCGCGCGAGTCTGCGCACCCTTCGCCATGGGCATCCTCCCCGATCCATTGACGGTGCCTGCGGCGCGTGCCAGAGTACCGGCCAGCCATAAATGAACAGGTACGTATTTTATGGAGGGCTCCATGGAGACACTCGCAGCCGACACGCAGGCGGCTCTTGGCACCGAAGAACAGATCGCGGCTCTGAATCTGCGTCCGGCCGGGCTGTCGGTCGAAGACGAGCGGCAGCTGCGCAAGCAGGAACTCGCCGCGTCGTTCCGGCTGTTCGGCAAGCTCGGCTTCGGCGAGGGAGTCGCCGGGCACATCACCGCACGCGATCCCGGCGACCCGGACCGCTTCTGGGTCAACCCGTTCGGCATGAGCTTCCGGCACATCCGGGTCTCCGACCTGCTTCTGGTCGACGGCGCGGGCAATGTCGTGGAGGGAAAGCGCCCGGTGAACCGCGCGGCGTTCTGCATCCACTCCGAGGTGCACCGCGCCCGCCCCGACGTCGTCGCCGCCGCCCACGCCCACTCGACGTACGGCAAAGCCTTCTCCAGCCTGGGAGTCCGCCTCGCCCCTCTGACCCAGGACGCCTGCGCCTTCTACGAGGACCACGGCCTCTACGCGGATTACCAAGGTGTCGTCAACGACACCGAGGAGGGCCGGCGCATCGGGCGGGCGCTCGGCCCGCACAAGGCCGTCATCCTCCAGAACCACGGAAACCTCACCGTGGGGCAGACCGTTCCGGAAGCGGCCTGGTGGTTCATCACCATGGAGCGTTCCTGCCAGGCACAACTTCTCGCGATGGCCGCCGGCACCCCCAAGCACATCGACCACGACAGTGCGGTCGTGGTCCGGGAACAGATCGGCACCCCACTTTCGGGGTGGTTCCAGCTGCGTCCCCTGTGGGACGAGATCGTCCGGGAAGAACCCGACCTCTTCGAGTAGCACATCGGCGAGCCCGCCGCCCCCGGCAAGGCCGGTCCCAGGAGGCCAGGATGAGCACACCGCAGACGAACTTGCGCGATCAGGCAGCCAGGAAAGTCATGACCCATCTCATTCCCTTGCTGATGGTCGTGTATTTCACGGCCCGCATCGACAAGGCGAACATCGCCATGGCAAAGGACTCGCTGGGGGCGGACATCGGGTTGTCCGCCGCCGCCTACGGTCTGGGCACCGGCATCTTCTTCATCAGCTACATGCTTCCGGAAATCCCCAGCAACCTCGTTCTGCACAAGGTCGGACCGCGGTGGTGGATCGGACGTATCTCCGTCACCTGGGGCGTCATCACCGCTGCCGCGATGTTCGTCCACAACGAGTGGACGCCGGGCTCTATCCGAGGCTCATGTACCTCGGCGGCGATCCACTTGCGGGTGCGGTCCAGGTCTCCGAGCTGCACACGCTCCAGGAAGCGCAGCAGGTCGAGGCGTGTCGGAGCACCGGAGTCGTTCATGTGTTCGATACTATGACTGCTCGCCGAACTCGGCAGCCAGGGGGCGAACAAAACGGAGCAGCGATGGACGTCAGCAGCACGCTGCGGATCTTGAACGTGGACCCCCGTCAGCTCCCGCCCGCTCCGGACACGACCAGTGGAGCGGAGGCCTTCGCCAGGATCGGCCGCACCTCTCAGCCGTGCGTCGCCTGCGGCCGGCCCGCGACGGCCACCCGAATCGTCGACGTCCCCCAGGCCGGCTCGCGCTGGATCGACACGTGCACGCCCCACATGATCGCCACCACCAAGACGGCCGCGACGCGCGCGCCCGAGTCGCAACCGCTGGCTACCCTTCGGTACGCGGTACGGCAGGCCTGCGTCGAGGCCGCACTCCTCACCGCCCCACTCACCGAAGCGGAGTGCGCCCATGGGTGACCACCGCTACCGCCTCACGCTCACGACGACCGGGGGCCGCACGGTCATGGATGGCCGGTGGTCGAACCTCGCAACGGCGGAGCGCAAGTTCCGATCGTGGATCGGCAGCTACAGCGCCGTGCCGAACGCCCGCATCGCACTGGCTGAGCAGGCCGCGGACACTACATGGACCGAGTTGAAGGGAAGGCGGCCGAAGAGATACTCGGGGACGTGGGTGTCGGTCTTCCAGACGAGCTCAGCGGCAGCGAACTTGACCGGCTGGCCGTGCCACTCGCGGTTGGCGTACTCGTGCAGGCTCCCCGGGTCGGACGTGGCGCGGTCGCCCCACACCGTGCTTGTGGAAGATCTGGCGTGCGATGTGGTCAGAGGAAGAACTGCACGGGGGTCACGATTGCGGCAAGGGTGAACGGCACGGTGAAGCCGAGACGGTGATAGCGGTCGCGGCGCCCGCGCAGCCAGCCCACCGCGTAGACGCCGGCGACCACGTACCCCGCGGTAAGGAACATGGCGATGACGAAGTGCCAGTACTCCGGCCCGAAGATGGGGGTGAAGACGGCCCGCCGGACATCCACGTTGACCGGGTTGCCGTCCTTGTCGAGGGAGAAGCCCTGCGGGGTGTTCATCCACGAGTTCGCGGCGATGATCCCGAAGGCTCCCAGCAGGGCGGCCAGCGGCAGCGGGGCGGCAAGCCAGAAATGAGTCCACGGCTTGAGCCGGCGCCACCCCTAGAGGTAGATCGCGATCAGGATGGCTTCCAGGAAGAACGCCCAGCTCTCGACACCGAACCCGAGTCCCGAAGACGTCTCCCCACCGTCCCATCATGCCGGGCCACAGCAGCCCGAACTCGAAGGACAGGACCGTTCCGGTGACGATGCCGACTGCGAACTGCACGGCCATCACCGCCGACCACCGCCGAGCCAGCAGCAGCGCGGTCTCATCTTTGCGGCGCAGCCCGCGGTAGTGCATCACCAGGGTGATGAACGGCAGTGCCACCCCGAACGGCACCAGCATGATGTGCGACGCCAAAGTGAAAGCCATCAGCTCTCGGGCGGGCAGAAGTTGCGGCGGGGTACTGCCGAGAAGCTGCGTGGCGATCTCCACCGCGAGTCAGCCTCCCGTCGCGAAGCCGGGGAAGAGCGTCATCCCGCCGTCTACGTAGATCGTCGAGCCGACCACATAGTCCAGGAGGTCGGAGGCGAGCACCGTCACCGCCTGCGCAATGTCGTCGGGGTCACCGACCCGGCGATACGGGATCAGTTTGAGGAGATCGGCCTCGGCCTCAGGGGTCTCCCAGGCGCTCTTGTTGATCGAAGTACGGATGGCGCCGGGGGCAACAGCGTTGACTCGGATGCCCTGGGGAGCGAGCTCCTGCGCCAGCGTCTGCATCATCATCAGGATGCCGCCCTTGGAGGCGGCGTAGTTGGCGTGGCCCGACCAGGGAATGATCTGGTGGACGGAGCTCATACAGACGATCTTCCCGGCCGCCCGGGACACCTCAGGCACCACGCCCCGGCGCACGAACTCCTTGGCGGCCTCGCGGGCGCACAGGAACTGGCCGGTCAGGTTGACCTCCAGCACCTTCTTCCACTGGCCCAGCGTCATCTCCAGGCTGGCGGCATCCCGCTGTAGGCCGGCATTGGCGACCAGGATGTCGATCGTGCCGAACTCCTGCACCATCCGCGCGACCATGGCGACGACTTGGCCCTCGTCCGAGACGTCCGCCTCGTGCGCGTACGACCGCACACCGAACGACTTGATCTCCTCCACGACCTCGTCCGCCGCCTCACGGCCGAACACGTAGTTCACGACGACGTCCGCGCCGGCCCGGCCCAGACCGATCGCGGTGGCTTTGCCAATGCCCGAGTTCGCGCCGGTCACCAGGGCCTTCTGCCCGCGCAGCAAAGGTGGCAGGGCGGGCCGCCGCTCATCCGTAGCCGAAGCCATGGTCTCTCCCTCATCGAATGCCGTTCGCTACCGCGGCACCCTTCATGCATCCGTCGGGCCCCCATGCCAGGCTCGCTGTGCGCTCATCCATCGGGCGCAACGCAGTCCCCCGTGCGGGGCAGTACGCCGTGTGTCGGACCGTCAGACGTGCCGCGTCCGGGTACACAGCGGCTGCTGCGCGGCGATGTGTGTAACCGGCCAGGCGCCGCTACGGGAACCTGGGCTGGTAAGCGGCTTCGGAGACCAACCGTGAGGAGCAGCATGGTGGGATCGGCCACGACACCGACCGTCATCGTCGTGACGGGCGTGTCCGGCTCGGGCAAGACGACGCTGGGCCGACTGCTCGCCGACCGCCGCAGTGTGCCGTTCGTGGAGGGCGATGACCTCCACCCACCGTCGAACATCGCGAAGATGTCGGCCTGCGAGCCGCTGGATGACCAAGACCGCGCTCCATGGCTCCGTGCCATCGCCGTCCGGGCCCGGATGGCGACTCAGAACGGTCAGGGCATGGTCATCTCGTGCTCGGCCCTCAAATACCGGTACCGCCGCCTCATCCGCGCGGTCGACGACGGCGTGTGGTTCCTGTACCTGACCCTGGAACCCGACGTCGCCCGGGAGCGGATCACCCAGCGGACCGGGCACTTCATGCCGGCCGCTCTCCTCGAATCCCAGTACGCGGACCTGGAACCGCTGCGGGACGACGAGCCAGGGATGGCCATCGATGCCACCCCCGGCACCGGGGAGATCATCGACGCTGCCGAAGCCGCTCTCACGGACTTCGAAACCCGCGGGCCCCACTGACTGGTGTGGGCCGCCGGGGACGAGGAACGTCAGCCACCTACTTGCCGGAGTCCTCACGTGGCGGGGCATCGGGAGGCACGATCTGGACCGGCCGTCCCCTGATGCCCTGAGAGTCCGCCGCCCGCGCACCGGCACGGCGGAGCGGGTCGGTGAACGACCTGTCGACCGCTTCGTCGACTAGGCTGAGCTCGGCGCGCAGAGCAGGCCCGCACTCCGTGGGCAGGGCTGCGAGAAGTCCCTCGAGCAGGACCCGAAGGCGGCGGCAGACCTTAACGGAGGTCGCGCCGTAATCCCGGATCTCCGTGACGGCGAACTCTACGTGACATGCAGCTTGTTGGCCAGGATCTGCGATCCCGTCGCGAGGGCTACGGTCAGGGCGATACCCAGGAGGATGTCCTCGCCGGTCATAGCGGTCGTCCTCCCCATTGGCACATGGAGCCGGTGGGATTCGACCGCGCCCGCACGCACCGCGCCCCCTATGACCGCCGGACACAGCTCCTATCACCCGATTGGCTCTGCGAGCCGGTCGCACTTCACCGCGGGACGATCGTCACGGTGTTCTCCAAGCGCTCCCCGGCCAGATAGCGCAGCACCTGATCGCGGATCAGGCGCAAACGTTGTTGCTCAACGCCAGCCCCCTGAAGGTGCTGCCTCGGGCCGTCATATCGACCGCGGAGGGCTAGGGTTGCCCTACCCCGGCCGGGGCGAAGAGCGCCGCGCCGACAATGCCCGCATCGTTGAACAGCTGAGCCGGCACGATCTCGGTCCTGAGCTCGATGTGCGGCAGGAACTTGTCGGCCTTCTTGCTGACGCCGCCGCCGATGATGATCAGGTCGGGCCACAGCAGCCGTTGGACAACCTCGAGATACCTCTCCAGACGGTGCGCCCACTTCTTCCAGGACAGGTCGTCGTGCTCGCACACCGACTCCGCGGCCCAGTCCTCGGCATCCCCGTGGTGCAGCGGCGGGTGCCCCAGCTCGCTGTTGGGCACCAGGAACCCGTCGGCCCCTTCCCGGCGCCGAAGCGCATCTCGGCGATCCCGGCCGCGTCGGCGTCGTTCACCACCCTCACATCGCGGCCGGTCACTCGTGCGAAGAGCTGGGCCGCGTCCGTCTCCATCCAGGCCGGGTCGATATTGGACGTCGTCTGGACTCTGCCGCCCCGGATGACGGCCGGGAGCGTCAACCCGACCGGTCCTGGGACACCGATCTGGGAGAGCACCGTCACGACCACGTCCGCGACTGCCCCCGGGGTCGCCGGATGCGGGGTCGGGATCCGAACCCGCTCACCGACGAGGCTGCCGAGCTCGAGGTCGACCGCCGCTCCCTTGATACCGGTGCCGCCGATGTCGACTCCCAGCACGTGGGCCGCCGCATCGTGAATTTCCTGCGCCACTGCCCGCTCCCCTCAGGGGCTGGCCCAAAATGTGTTGTGTGAATCTTGGACGCTAGGCCCTCACGAGCTTCGTCACGTAATTCCCAATTTTCACACATACCCCCAACATTCTCTACGTCACCTTTATCAGGTTATATCGAAGATTAGGGGGTATATCCAATACTTGCGTACCCACAAGGGCATTAGCGTTCCCCTCCGTTCGAGAGGAACGCGACTGCGACTCACGCCAGCCGCGACGGCACCCTCCAGCAACTTTCGGAAATCAAGCCGACCGGGAACCCGTCCCGCAGGTCCCCCGCATTCATGAGCCGTCGCCCCCGGGTCCCCGGGGCCGCGACCAGAGCTTACGGAGGCGTGATGCCAACCCAACCGATCCGCCTGCTTCTTGCCGATGTCGACGGCACATTGGTCACGAGCGACAAGGTCCTCACCGACCGCGCCGTCCATGCGGTCCACAAGCTCCACGACGCCGGCGTCCTCTTCGCGGTGACCAGCGGGAGACCACCCCGCGGCATGGCCATGATCGTCGAGCCCTTGGCGCTGGTCACTGAACTCGCCGCCTTCAACGGTGGTCTCATCGTCAACCCGGACATGACCGTTGTCGAACAGCACGTCATTCCCGTGGAGGTAGTGGCCCCGATTGTCGCGCTGATGGAGTCGTTCGGCCTCAGCGTCTGGATCTACCGGGGCGCCGACTGGTACGTCCGCGACGTGAAGGGGCCCCATGTGGATCGCGAGCGCTGGACGGTGCAGTTCGCGCCCACGCTCGTTCCCGACTTCGACGGGCTTGATCAGGGCGCCGCCAAGGTCGTCGGGGTCTCCGACGACCACCAGGTCGTAGAGGCGGCCGCGGTCGCAGCTCGCGCGCAGTTCGGCGAGCATGTCTCGGCCGCACGCTCGCAGCCCTACTACCTCGATGTGACCCATCCGCAGGCCAACAAGGGCGGTGTCGTCAGGTACTGGTCCGCCAAGCTCCGGATTCCCCCCGAACAGATCTCCACGATCGGCGACATGCCCAATGACGTGCTGATGTTCGCCCACTCGGGACTGTCCATCGCAATGGGCAACGCCAGCCACGAGGTCCAGCGCGCGGCCAGGCGGGTTACGACGAGCAACGAGGAGGAGGGTTTCGCGCACGCGGTCGAGCGGTTCATCCTATGACCCCGTCACTGCATGCCAGGGTCTGGCTGCCCTGAGCCTGAGACCCGGCCTGGTGCAGGAGGAGGACATCCATGAGCGTCGAGCATGAGAAGCGGCTTGCCGCCGAGACCGCGGCCGAGCTCATAGAGGACGGCATGACCGTCGGCCTCGGCACCGGCACCGGCACCGGCACCGGCACCGGCTCCAACGTCACCTACCTCCTGCCTGCGTTGGCCCGCCGCGGGCTGTCACTGCGGGTGTGTCCGCGGCGACGCCGCGGACAGTGGAGGCGGCCCTGATGCTCGATCTGCGGGTAGGGCATGCGTCAGCGCCCGGTTGACGACGGCGAGGCCCCGTGCCGACGTCCTCACGGGGCACGGCGGGCCATGGGATCATACGGGCGGCCCGGCACTTGGCGGCCTGCCGCAACTACTGCTCCCCCGCGGGCCGGGCATCCCGGTCCGCGTGGCTGTTGTGAGCCTTATCTGTGACCGGCCAGGACCGAGGTGGTGTCGGCGGCGTGGGTGTACCCGGCGCGTTCGAAGTTCTTTCGATCCCGGTGTACGCCAGTACGTGCCCGCCGGTGACCCGCCAAAATTGACCACGACCGAGACGCCCGACACCCTGTCCCGGATTCTCGACTACCCCGGTCGACCGCGCGCGACCAGGCAGCAAGCATCACGTCCTCACCGACGGCCAGGGCATCCCACTCGCGGTGTCGCTGACCGGCGGAAACCGCAACGACGTCACTCAACTGCTGCCCCTGCTCGACAAGATCCCACCCGTCGCTGGTGTTGTCGGCCGACCGCGACGGCGACCAGACATGCTCTTCGCCGACCGCGGCTACGACCACGACAAGTACCGGCGGCTCCTCTGGCAGCGCGGTATCCGCCCAGTGATCGCCGAGCGTGGCCACCCGCACGGCACCGGCCTGGGCGTCTTCCGCTGGGTCGTCGAACGCACCATCTCCTGGCTGCACGGCTTCCGCCGCCTACGCATCCGCTGGGAACGCCGCGACGACATCCACGAGGCCTTCCTCGGACTTGCCACCTGCCTCATCACCCACCGCCACGTCCAACGCCTTTGTTAGGACCTCTTAGTGTCTCGCTCACCCGAGTGGCCCTCTCATTTATCACCTGCAGAGTTACAGACAGGGCCAGAAATTCTGGGGCGACGCGGGCATGGACGCCATGTAGTCCGCCTCCACCATCAAGATCATCGGGTCCGAAATCGATGACCCCGACTTCGCGGACAAGCTGTCCCGGCTGATCGGCGACCACGACGTCGAGGCGACGTCCACCTCGACCTCGGAGTCCGGCAAGTCCACATCCGTGTCCATGCGACAGGAACGCATCCTCGCCGCGGACGCCATCGGTGAACCCGACTCGGCGGCGCGGCGGTATTCGGCGTTGATGCGCTGGGCCTCTTCGAGTTGGTCCTCGAGGACGATGATGCGGCAGGCGGCCTCGATGGGGGTGCCCTGATCGACGAGTTCCCGGGCGCGCGCGGCGATGCGCAGCTGGTAGCGAGAGTAGCGGCGGTGGCCGCCCTCGGAGCGCAGCGGGGTGATGAGACGGGCTTCACCGATGGCACGGAGGAAGCCCTGGGTGGTGCCGAGCATTTCGGCGGCCCGGCCCATCGTGTAGGCGGGGTAGTCCTCGTCCTCGAGACGGTCGAACGAGTCGTCTGCTGTCATTTGCACCTCTCCGTGGAACACGCTTGAGGGGCCCTGGTGCCAAATGGCACCAGGGCCCCGAAGGAACATTCACACCATCTGCCGGCCCCGGAACTGCGCCGGCCTTCTGTGTCCGCTGACCCGACCTGGGAGTCGTCGGGGACACGGGGATCGCGGTTGCTTGACCGGAGACCACCTCACTATCGATGTCCTGCGGTACCCGGGCTCAACACTCCACCCGGGCGATCCTGATGGCGCTCGTTCCTCCGTTCTTCCCTCGGTGATCAACCACTCACTAAACAGGGGGACTTGATACTGCTGGTACTGCGCTACTGCGTACTGCTGGTGTTGCGAACTGCTCAGTGACCTGTGACAGCGCCACCTTTTCGGCAGCCAGCCCCGTCGCCCATCCTGCGTCTGCTCTGGCTTAGAACCCCACTGCCGAACCTCCCGGTGCGCGCGCCCGCAGCCGACGCCTTCACCGAGGTACTGCTCACAATTTCACTGCTGGGTACTGCGAACTGCACTGACGGGTACCGTCACTTGACCGCGGTCCCGCCGACGGCGGCCCCTGATCACTGCGAGCCACCCGGTCCGGTCGTCAGCCCCGTCGCCGTCCTGCAACCGCTCTGGCTTCGGAACTCCACCACCGCACCGTCCTACGCACTGCAACTTCTGCACCACTGCCTGGCAGTTCGTCTCTGCCGGGCCCTGCCGACTTCTGGCTACGAGAGAAACCATAACCACACCGCCACTCAATGTCTACTCCGGCCAACATAGATTTCCGCGTGTTCGACGGTGAGGTAATCAGCCTCGAACAGTGACGGGCAGACTCAAGGGCTGCCATCGCCGAGTGTCGACTAGGGACCGCAGACTGGGGCGCAAACAACCGGGCAGCCAGGGTCCGGCATCGCGGATCCAGAAGGCCGCGAGGCCGACCTGGAGTGTCAGCCGGCCCGGTTCTTCGGATCTGGACTGTCCGCCTGGCCGCGGCGCCGAACGCGCCACACGATGAGCCCGCCCACCACGATCACTGCGACGGCGATGGCAACGACGCGGCCGGCAACCGCCTCGACCCGCTGGTAGGCGGAGCCTGCGAAGTAGCCCAGCAGGGTGAAGCCGACTCCCCAGACCAGGCCGCCGAGGGCGTTGAAGAGGAGGAAGCGGCGGTAGTCCATGTGGGAGATATCGGCGAGCGTCGGCATCATAGTGCGAAGAAGGCGATGAAGCGGCCCAGGAAGACCGCTTCAGGGCCGGCCCAGGGACGCTGCTCGCCGACTCCGGTCCGCCCCGTCGCACTCAAACCGCCGGTGGCGACTCCTACACCACGGCGCGGCCTGGTCGTCGTCGAGGTCCTGGCGGGGTCAACCCGGCACGCAGTGGTGACTGTGATGTGGAGCAGGCAGCCGCATTGGACGGCGGTCACGGCCGGGCGAAGAGGGCTTGTAACGAGGACGCCTCGTAGCTTGTGTGGTGGGGTGTCTGGACGGGCTTTGCGTCGTTTGCCGGTCATGACCGACACCGCTGCGCCGCTCTCGGCGCAACTGCGCCATCTGATCGAGAGTGACCCTGCTGCGGCTCGTCAGGCCATCGACGGTCTCCTGCTGGAGTTGCATTCGCTCACGACGACGGCGACGCGGACCGCTCGCAAGACTGGCGTGAACCTTGAGCAAGTCGGCCGGGCGCTACGGCGCGTTGATGAGGCCGTGGTGCTCCTGCATGAGGCCGCCGATCTGCTGCTCGGCGCGCTCGCCGACACCGGACGTACGAGGACGTAGGGCTTCATCGCATGCTGCGGCCACCGTGGCTCTCGTTCGCGGTTCGGCGCTCGGGGCCCCGCGCGCGGCGCAGTCCGTACCTCCCATACGGCACGCGGTGCAGCAGAGCCCCAGGGCCACGCTCCGTGCGGATAACAAGCGGCTGGAAATGGCGGCACAACAACGGCAGTGAGGCTGCGTCTGTGGCCAACCGCCGGGATCCGCAGCGACTCCAGGCAATATCTGCGCCGGCGAGGTCAGAGTTTGACGGACCACGCGGTGAGAGTTTTTGCCGCAATGGGCAGAGTGGAATTATTCAACGCACGACGGCCGTTGCGGCGTGCTACTGTCGATCTCAGTTGCAGTTGTGGTTCCCAAAACTTCAAGTGTCCTCACTCGGCTCCTGCCGGTGGGAGCACTTTTGTATTTCCGGTCATTTTCCGGGCGGGGTAATCATCGCGGCGACACGGTGTCCGCGCAGTGTGGATTCCGATGTACTGCCCCAAAGGAGATATGACATGGCTGCTGGTACCGTGAAGTGGTTCAACGCGGAAAAGGGCTTCGGCTTCATCGAGCAGGACGGTGGCGGCGCTGACGTGTTCGCCCACTACTCGAACATCGCCGCCCAGGGCTTCCGTGAGCTGCTCGAAGGCCAGAAGGTGACCTTCGACATCGCGCAGGGCCAGAAGGGCCCGACGGCCGAGAACATCGTTCCGGCCTGACGCTGACGCACACTTGTAGCTGGGGCCCGCATCCTTAGGGGTGCGGGCCCCAGCTACACGCATTTCTGGCAGTGGTTTCGCCTGCGGGACGGCTCGGAGGAGTCCGCAATCTCGCGCAGCTCCTCCTTCAGGAATGCAGGCGCATCCTGAAGAGCTACACCGCACCTCGGCGCCCGGATTTTACGTCCCCACTGCGTCGCCTATTTCAGCATTTTCGCCCGCGCGGATTACCGACGGCCCGGATTTGCTTTGACATCGGTCCATACTTGTAATTCTCGATGCCGCTCATCGCTGCGGGGATTCCTTGATATGTGCCACATCGAGGAAGGTTCCGCATGAACCGCACACGCACCAACGACCGTTCCACCCGCACCCGTAGCGGCACTACTGACGCCACCAGGGGCGGCAGCCGCTTCGGCTCGCAGGCACCGCGCCGTTCCGGCGGCCCGGCCCGTTCCGGCGGCTACGGCCGCCGGCCGGCCGCAGTGCAAGGCGAGTTCGCGCTCCCCAGGACAATCACCCCCGCGCTGCCCGCTGTTGAAGGCTTCGAGGATCTGGGCATGCCCGCCCAGCTGCTCGCCGAACTCGGCAGGCAGGGCGTGACCGCGCCGTTCCCGATCCAGGGCGCGACGCTGCCGAACTCCCTGGCGGGCCGGGACGTCCTGGGTCGTGGGCGCACCGGTTCCGGCAAGACCCTCGCCTTCGGCCTCGCTCTCCTCGCCCGCACCGCCGGACGGCGAGCCGAGCCCCGCCAGCCGCTGGCACTGATCCTCGTACCCACGCGTGAGCTGGCCCAGCAGGTGACCGACGCGCTCACTCCGTACGCTCGCTCCGTCAAGCTGCGGCTGGCCACGGTGGTGGGCGGGATGTCGATCGGCAAGCAGGCCGGCGCGCTGCGAAGTGGCACTGAGGTGGTCGTCGCGACCCCGGGCCGGCTCAAGGACCTCATCGACCGTGGCGACTGCCGGCTGAACCAGGTGGGCATCACCGTCCTGGACGAGGCCGACCAGATGGCCGACATGGGTTTCATGCCGCAGGTCACCGCGCTGCTCGACCAGGTGCGTCCGGAGGGGCAGCGGATGCTGTTCTCCGCCACCTTGGACCGCAACGTCGACCTGCTGGTGCGCCGCTATCTGACCGACCCCGTCGTGCATTCGGTCGACCCGTCGGCCGGTGCGGTGACGACGATGGAGCACCACGTCCTGCACGTCCACGGCGCCGACAAGCACGCCGCCACGACCGAGATCGCCGCCCGCGACGGCCGCGTGATCATGTTCCTGGACACCAAGCACGCCGTCGACCGGCTCACCCAAGACCTGCTCAACAGCGGGGTACGGGCCGCCGCGCTGCACGGCGGCAAGTCACAGCCACAGCGAACCCGCACCCTTGCGCAGTTCAAGACTGGCCACGTCAGCGTGCTGGTAGCGACCAACGTCGCGGCGCGCGGCATCCACGTCGACAACCTCGACCTCGTCGTCAACGTCGACCCGCCGACCGACCACAAGGACTACCTCCACCGCGGCGGACGAACCGCCCGCGCCGGCGAGTCCGGCAGTGTCGTCACCCTCGTCACACCGCACCAGCGCCGCGGCATGGTCCGCCTCATGTCGGACGCCGGAATCCGGCCGCAAACCACCCAGATCCACTCGGGCGACGAGGCCCTGAGCCGGATCACGGGAGCTCAGACCCCGTCCGGCATCCCGGTCGTCATCACCGCACCGGTGGCCGAACGCCCCAAGCGCAGCGCCTCCTCCCGGGGCCGACGCCGCCCCGCTTCGACAACCCGCCGCGCGCCCGTACGCCAAACCGCTCTCGATGCGGCGGCCTAGAACTTTCGTGATCAGGAAGCTGACCCATCTCTGCAGGAGGCACCTTTTGACGCTGGTTCAGATGCAGCCCCGCCCGGCGAGCACCAACCCCGTGCACAGCAAGACGGTTGAGGCCAGGGACGCGGCCGGACCGCAGGTCTGTGACGACATGAGCGTAGAGGTGGCGCTGGCTGTTATGGCCGCAGCCCACACGGGCCGACTGGCCGTCTGCGACCAGGACGGCCAGCGCACCGGCCTGGTCACCCAGACCGAACTCACCGCCGTCCGCGACAGCTCCGCTTACACGGACCGCGTCCGCCTGCGCGACATCACCGGCGATCACAGGTCGTTCACCTCGCCCGAGGCCACTGGCTCCGAATCCGAGCACGTGCTGCGCTCCCGCCGGCTCGGCGCACTGCCGGTCATCGACGGGCAAGGCAGCGCCCTGGGCGCCCTCGCCCTCTCCCGCTGACCCGCCTCACCCCTGGTCGGACCGTTCTCCCCTTCTCCTTGTGAGGCCACATGCGCTGCGTCATCGCCCGCTTCCCCTTCGAGCTCACCAAGAGCGGCGTGCTGGAATCGATGAAGGGCGTCAAGCCCGAACCGGGCACCGGCGAATCCGTGATCATCGGCCGCCGCCACTACCCCGTCAAACAAGTCGGCCAGGTCATCACCCGCCAGGACCGACGTGACTTCAGCGCCACCGAAGTCCTCCGGGCCATGACTCAGCTCGGCTTCACCTGCCGTAGCCTCCCCACGGCCGCACCCGTACGCATCCTCAGCTCGCTCCAGCGAGCTTCCGCGATGCTCGGCACCCCCGTCTCCGTCTGACCGAGGTAACAGGCACGAGCCAACACGTCAACTGCCCGGTCGTGAAACGACCGGGCTTGCTGCTCGAGTCATCACTGGCTGTGATGGGTTCGGCTGCGTCCAGGACTCACGCGATGAGGGTGAGTTCAGGGGCCGTTGACTGAGCCCCGCAGACCCACACCATCCAGCCGCGTTGGCGGATGTTGTGGGACGCGTTGTGGTCCGCGTGCTCAACGAAGCCGCAGACCCGGCACGCGAAGACGGCCTGGGAGGGCCGGTTGTCGCGTGCGGTGTGATGGCACTGGGAGCATTCCTGGCTGGTGTAGGCCGGATCGACATAGACGACCGGCACCCCGGCCCGCTTCGCCTTGTAGGCGATGAAGGAGCCGAGCTGGGCGAATGGCCAGGAGTGGAGCGTGGTGCGTTGGGGCTTTCTCAGCCGTGCCCGCTCGCGGATGCCCGTGAGTGTCTCCAGGGCGATCCCGCGACCGGTGCGTTCAGCCTCCGCCACGATCCGCTTCGAAATCTTGTGGTTGATGTCCTTGTTCCGCCGGGCTTCCCTGCCCGCGTACTTCTTCGCCCGCCGCTTGGCGGACTTGGTCTGCTTCTTCTGCAGCTTGGACCGCAGCTTGCGGTCCTGTTCCCGTTTGCGGTTGATCCGCCTGCCGCAGTGCCGTGCCCCGTCGGAGGTGGCCGCGATGTTCACGATCCCCAGATCCACCCCGACAAAGCCGACCGGATGAGTGTTCAGATCCCCCTCGGGGATCTCGCAGGTCGCGATCAAGAACCATTTCCCGCCCTGGCACACCAGGTCGGACTCACCCTTGCGGTGCGCGGCAAGGACCTCCAGCTGCCCGGCCTGCCCCGTGAAGGCCACGTTCTTCAGCCGGCCTGCGGTGGTCCAGATCGATACCGTGCGTGCCTGGTGCTGCCAGGACAGCATCCGGTCGTCGTAAGGCTGCGCCGCCTGGGGCCGGAAGACCACCGGCTTGCCCGAGGCGCGGGCGTGCCGCTTGGTCCCGGGCCGTCCGTAGCGGCCGTTACGTAGGTTCGCCTTCAAGGTGGTGTAGGCGTCGCAGGTCTTCTTGATGGCGTGCTGGGCGGCCTGCGCGCCCAGGCCCCACCTGGCCCGGACCTCGGCATAGGTGTGCTTGCGCAACTCCAGCGGACGTCGCGCGTTCTCCTCGAAAGCAACCCCGGCCGCCCAGGTCGCCGCTTGATTGCAGGCGTGCAGGGTCGCCTCAAGTGCCGCCGCCTGTACGGGCGTCGGCAGCAGCTTCACCCGCACCACCAGCTTCACGATCAGCGAACCTATACACCCGGACGAAGACCCACCACACGTTCGCCCCACCTCACCCGAACGAGCGACACCCACCCCGGCCCTGCCCGCGCACACCGCCGTAGCCCGGCCCCGCCGGAACGCCTCCCGGCCGCTCCGCGGCCGTGATGGCCTGCGGCACGTCACGGCGACGCTCCGCGTCACACCCCGTGGATGCGATTCCTCCCGGGCGTAAACGCCCAGGGTTCCTGCCGCAGTGATTGCTCAGTGGTCGGAATAGCTGAAGTCGCCCACGGTCCAGGTGCTGATGTCCTCGATCGCCACGCGGTACATCCCGCCTGTCTCGGGAATCCCCACCGTGCCCTGCAGGATCCGGGCGACATGGAAGTGCAGATGCGTAGGCGGCCCGTCCTTCTTCGCGGGGGTGTCGAAGACGGAGGAGAACTCTCCCAAGCGGTCCGAGTCCGACAGCACCTCCGACACCCTCTGCCTCCAAACTGCTTCGGGAGCCAGCCGACCGGTGATGACAGCACCACCGGTGACCACGGTCAGGGACATCTGGTTGCTCTGCCCGGATTCCACCAGGGCAGCGACGTCAACGAGCAGCTCGTCAGGCTTCGACATGGGGCAGATTATATTCAACGTCATCCAGCTGATTGAGCGGCGGCGCTACAGGGAACGACGGGCGCTCACGGTCTTACCGCCTGAGGCACGGCGAGTGACGAAGCTTCGGCTGCCCCATGGTCGACCGCCTCGCCCGCTCCACCGCGGTGGTGCCGCCGTTCAGGTCGGGGTGCGCTTGCGCATGCCGACTGGGGTCGTGGACGGCCACCTCGATGGTGTCGGGGTGTGCAGTCAGTTCCCATGTGCAGCGGCCCCCCGCCGTGGCGCATGGGCGTTGGTGACGAGCTCGGACACGACCAAGTCCACGGTGTCCGCTGACCGACCTCCCATGACGCTGTCGAGGTAGGTCTCCTAGCATGATCACATGGTTGCCAGTAACGCCCGAGAGACCGGGCAAGGACGGGAAGCCGTGTCCCGCGACGCCGCTGAAGTCGAATGCAGTCACGTCGCCTCAGCGCGTGAAGAACGCCGTGAAGAGCGGCTGCCCTGCGGATCACCAGGTGGCGCAGGGGGGAAGACGCCCTCGGCTGCTGCTCTGGTGGAGCAGGCGGCCGACCTGGCCGAACCGATCAAGCCGAGATTGCGTGGCTGGCTCCATGCCGGAATGGTCCCTGCCGCACTGATCGCAGGCGTCGTACTCATCTGCCTGGCCCCGACTCCGCAGGCGGTCCTGGCCTGCGCCGTGTATTCAGCCACCGCCTGGCTGCTGTTCGCAACGAGCGCCACCTACCACCGCGGCACCTGGGGGCCGCTCGGCGAGGCTCTCCTGCGACGTCTCGACCATGCCAACATCTTCCTGATCATCGCCGGCACCTGCACCCCCCTGGCCGTGCTCCTCCTCCCGCCGGACCAGCGATCCCTTCTGTTGTGGATCGTGTGGGCGGGCGCATTGGCCGGCATCGCGTTCCGGGTCCTATGGGTCGCAGCTCCGCGCTGGCTGTACACCCCGTGTTACCTGGCCTTGGGGTGGGCGCCAGTGAGCTACCTGCCCGACTTCCTGCACACCGGCGGAGTAGCCGTACTCGTCCTCATCGTGGCCGGCGGTCTCCTCTACAGCGCGGGCGCGGTGGTCTACGCCCTCCAGCGGCCCGACCCCTCTCCCCGCTGGTTCGGCTTCCACGAGGTGTTCCACGCGCTGACCGTGGCGGCTTTCACCGCGCACTACACCGCCATCTCCCTGGCCACCTACTGACCTGCTCGGGCTGCGCCTGCGGCGGCGGCCAGGGCCGGCCGAAGCTGGCTACCGGAGCAGCCGGGTGTACACCGACAGCGGGCGACGTACACAGCGAGCTGGCCGCCCCGCCCGAGCGGTTCATCCGGGCGACAGAGGGCGCCAGCGAGAAGACCGCGACCTGGGTGGGACGTCAGCGCCGTGCTCAGCGTTCTGGCCGACACCGCGGGCGACGGTCTCGCCCGCCTGGAGCATGTCGTGCACGGCTTTGAGCGCCCGGCTTCTCTTGGTGAGGCTGCCCCGACGACGGGCTGCCTTCAGCACGTCTCCTGACGTTCGGGGACCAAGAGCATCTGGAAGAGCCGCCCGAGCCCCCGCCTGCGCCGTCCGCGCACCCGGCACCCGCCTGGACCAACCCGAAACCGCCCCCACCCCGCGCAAGCCCGGCGACCTGCCCGGCCTGCGCATCATCCGGCTCCGGGAGGCCGCCGACCGCGCCGCCGCCGCCCACCTCTTCGGCGTCCCCTTTAACGAAGAGACCCAGCAACGCGCCCCCGGCAACGGATGCTTCAGCGGACTCGTCCAGCACAGCGACACCGTCTTCTACGGGGCTAGTCACGAACCGGCTGACCGACTTCGGATGGCCAACTGGGACGAACGCGTTCGACGAAGTCTGCGAAGTTGGTCCGTAGATACCGAGAGTCGGACGGCTTCAGACGGATCTGTTGGCGGCTGTCTGCCCACCAGATCTCGAAATCGGCAACCGTGCCTTCTGCTGGCCAGTCTTCGTCCTCGTTCGGCAGCAGCAGGACGTCGACAAAGCCTCCGACGCTCAGCCCGATGTCCACGAAGATCCCGATCGCACCGGGCCGGGGAACTTTCACCACGGTGCCCTCGAAGACCTGCCCGAAGCACAGGTCCCTCCGAATCCGAGCCCACTCGGCATCTGTCGCCACGAACAGATCATCGCACCTTCGTCCGGGGCGCGAGTGCCTGGGACTCAACGTGAACTGCCGCAGCGTCCCCTCACGATGATCGCTTCAGCGACACGGCACTGCCGCTAGGTCTCGTGAACATCCATGACTCGAATGCTGACCAACCGCTGCTGAAACTCATCGACAAACGCCGCTGCTGAACATGAACGAAGCCACTTGTATGACGGGCACCGTGCACAGACCACTCTGGAGCGCTGGCACCAGGTCCACGACCTCCTTAACCAGGGCGTGGGCCTGCTCGAATGCGCCCGCCGCCTTCAACTGGCTCTGAACACCGTCAAACGCTACGCCCGCGCTGATCGGCCCGAGAGGATGCTCCGCGTCCCCAAGTACCGCGCCAGCCTGGTCGATCCCTACCGCGAGCACCTGCGTAAACGGCGGGCCGAGGACCCCGGCGTCCCCGTCGGGCACCTCTTCGAAGAGATCAAAGCCCTCGGCTTCACGGGCTGCCTCAACCTTCTACACAAGTACATCAACCAAGGCCGCGCGGACGCCGACCGCAGCCACATCTGCGCGCGCAGGCTCGCCCAGATGCTCCTCACCAGGCCCGACCACCTCAAGGCCGAGCAGCACGACCTCCTGGCCAAGCTCACCGCTGCCTGCCCCGAGATGACCGAACTGGCCGCTTGCATCAGGGACTTTGCCCCGCTCCTGCAGCACACCGCGGGAAATGCCGACGCGCTCGAGCTCTGGATCACCCAGGTCCACGCTGCCGGTTTGCCGCATCTGGACGCCTTCACTCGAGGTCTGGAGCGCGACCTCGACGCCGTGATCGCCGCGTTCACACTCCCGTACAGCAACGGACCGACCGAGGACGTCAACACCAAGACCAAGCTGATCGCGCGCCAGATGCACGGCCGGGCGGGCTTCAGCCTCCTCCGTCACCGCATCCTCCTCGGATGACATCACCCTTCGTCACCACCGAAAGTGAGACAGGGCCGTTCGCTGTACAGTCCCCGATGGACGACGCGCGCTTCTTCAACGACGAACCCCACCGCCGACAAACTCGCCGCGCTCGCCGAACTCGGACTCGACTGGGCAGCCTGACGTCGCGCTACTGCGTCCGGGTAGGCGTGATTGTAGAAAGTGAAGTTGCCCGGAACGTTGTGCGTCCCGGTCAGCATGCGCGGGACGCAGTCGCGAAGCTCCTGGGAGAGTTGCAGGTCTCAGCTGCTCAGGCCGCGGTCGTCGGGTTCGCTGATTCGGCGGCGCGGCGGTATTCGGCGTTGATGCGCTGGGCCTCTTCGAGCTGGTCTTCGAGGATGACGATGCGGCAGGCGGCCTCGATCGGGGTGCCGTGGTCGACGAGCTCACGCGCGCGGGCGGCGATGCGCAGCTGGTAGCGGGAGTAGCGGCGGTGGCCGCCCTCGGAGCGGAGCGGGGTGATCAGGCGGGCTTCGCCGATGGCACGCAGGAAGCCCTGGGTGGTGCCGAGCATTTCGGCCGCCCGGCCCATCGTGTAGGCGGGGTAGTCGTCGTCATCGAGACGGCCGAATGAATCGTCTGCTGTCATTGCACCTCTCTGTGGAACGCGGGGAGGGGCCCTGGTGCCGTATGGCACCAGGGCCCCGAAGGAACTGCTACACCATCTGCCGGCCCTGGTACTGCGCCGGCCTTCCGTGTCCGCACGCCCACCCGGGAGAGGACGGGGAATGCGGGGATCGCGGTTGCTTGACCGGAGACCACCTCACTATCGATGTCCTGCGGTACCCGGGCTCAACACTCCACCCGGGCGATCCTGATGGCGCTCAACTCCTCCGTTCTTCCCTCTTGACCAACTACTTACCAAACGGGAACTGCGGAACTGCGTACTGCTGGTACTACGAACTACTCGTGGCCTCGAACAGCGCCACTCTTCGGCAGCCAGCCCCGTCGCCCGTCCTGCATCTGCTCTGGCTTAGAACCCCACTGCCGAACCTCCCGGCACGCGCGCCCGCAGCCGACGCCTTCACCGAGGTACCGCTCACTGACTTCACTGCTGGGAACTGCGAACTGCACTTACGGGTACTGCCACGGCGGCCCCTGAATACTGCGAGCCGCCCGGTCCGGTCGCCAGTCCCGTCGCCGTCCTGCAACAACCCTGGCTTCGGAACTCCGCCACCGCACCGTCCTGCCAACTGCAACTGCATGTACTACTGACCGGCAGTTCGTCTCTGCCAGGCCCTGCTCGATCTCGACTACGAGAGAAACCATAGCCACACCACCACCCAATGTCTACTTCAGTCAACATAGATTTCCGCGTGTTCAACAGTGAGGTAATCGACCTCAAACGTGGACGGAGGTCAGCGCCTGTCACTGCGAAGGTTGGCGGGTGGCTGCCGAGGCCCGTGCAGCGGTCAAAGGAGCGGGCATGGCAATCCCAAGGCCAGGGTGACCACACAATGAGCGTCAACGCCACACCCACCCGTTCATCTGCTGATCGATGAGGCCCTCAGTGCGGGCTGTGGGTGAAATGGTGAGGTGCCGCAACGGCGGAGGGCGTACGGGCCCCAGGTTCGGGGCGTGCCCAGGCGTCCGTTCAGGGCTCTTTAACGGCGGCCCAGCATGGCGGGAAGCTACTGCCGGACGCCGGAAACTATGAGTCGAACCAGGATTTGTGCGCGAGTAGGACCCTCCCGGTGACAGGGAGGCCCGCTCACAGGCAGCGAAAACCGCTTTGAGCAGCCCTACGGCCCCGACCTGGTACAGGTCCTCGACATTTTCGCGAATGTCAGGGACTCGCCCCGCGATGCGGTGCGCGACGGGCAGCCACGCTCGACGATCTCTTCACACAACAGGTCCCGCTCAAGTCCTTCGCCAAGCTCCGCGAGGTGGGCGCAGACGGCGGAGGTGGTGGTGTCGAGACTGTTCGATACCGATGCCGCCGATTCCGGCGGGGCGACAAGAACGGTCCCTCCGGGCCTGGCGATTGCTGGCCCACGACGTCGAGGGAGGTTGTCGAGTAGGTTGCCGTCCTGGTCGACGGCCCGCCACAAATACTTCAGCGGGTTCTTGCGAGGAACTCCCGGGCGTTTACGCCCGGGAGGAATCGCCTCCACGGGGTGTGACGCGGAGCGTCGCCGTGATGTGCCGCAGGCCATCACGGCCGCGGAGCGGCCCGGGGCGTTCCGGCGGAGCCGGGCCACGGCGGTGTGTGCGGTCAGGGCCGGGGCAGGTTTCGCTCGTTCGGGTGAGGTGGGGCGAACGTGTGGTGGGTCTTCGTCCAGGTGTATAGGTTCGCTGCTCGTGAAGCTGGTGGTGCGGGTGAAGCTGCTGCCGACGCCCGTACAGGCGGCGGCACTTGAGGCCACCCTGCACGCCTGCAACGAGGCCGCCACCTGGGCCGCGTCCGTCGCATTCGAGAAAGAGGCGCGACGTCCGCTGGAGCTCCGCAAGCACACCTATGCCGAGATCCGGGTCAGGTGGGGCCTGGGCGCGCAGGCCGCCCAGCACGCGATCAAGAAGACCTGCGATGCCTACACCACCTTGAAGGCGAACCTGCGTAACGGCCGGTACGGGCGGCCCGGTTCCAGGCGGCACGCCCGCGCCTCGGGCAAGCCGGTGGTCTTCCGGCCCCAGGCGGCGCGGCCTTACGACGACCGGATGCTGTCCTGGCAGCACCAGGCACGCACGGTGTCCATCTGGACCACCGCGGGCCGGCTCAAGGGCGTGGCGTACACCGGGCAGGCCGGGCAGCTGGAGGTCCTTGCCGCGCACCGCAAGGGTGAGTCCGACCTGGTGTGCCAGGACGGGAAGTGGTTCCTGATCGCGACGTGCGAGATCGCCGAGGGGGATCTGAACACTCATCCGGCCGGGTTCCTCGGGGTGGATCTGGGGATCGTGAACGTCGCCGCCACCTCCGACGGCGAGCGCCACTGCGGGCGTCGGATCAACCGCAAGCGGGAACGGGATCGCAAGCTGCGGTCCAAGCTGCAGAAGAAGAACACCAAGTCCGCCAAGCGGCGGGCGAAGAAGTACGCGGGCAGGGAAGCCCGGCGGAACAAGGACATCAACCACAAGATTTCGAAGCGGATCGTGGCGGAGGCTGAACGCACCGGTCGCGGGATCGCCCTGGAGACACTCACGGGCATCCGCGAGCGGGCACGGCTGAGAAAGCCCCAACGCACCACGCTCCACTCCTGGCCATTCGCCCAGCTCGGCTCCTTCATCGCCTACAAAGCGAAGCGGGCCGGAATGCCGGTCGTCTACGTCGATCCGGCCTACACCAGCCAGGAATGCTCCCAGTGCCATCACACCGAACGCGACAACCGGCCCTCCCAGGCCGTCTTCGCGTGCCGGGTCTGCGGCTTCGTTGAGCACGCGGACCACAACGCGTCCCACAACATCCGCCAACGCGGCTGGATGGTGTGGGTCTGCGGGGCTCAGTCAACGGCCCCTGAACTCACCCTCATCGCGTGAGTCCTGGACGCAGCCGAACCCATCACAGCCAGTGATGACTCGAGCAGCAAGCCCGGTCGTTTCACGACCGGGCAGTTGACCTCCCCGTTGACTTTGATGAACACCTCGCCCAGGTGCCACTTGTCGCCGGGCCGGGGCCGGCGGCGGCGCAGTCCGTTCGCGTAGGCCTGGCCGAACTTGGCGCACCAGCGGCGGATGGTTGTCTCGTAGGAGACGATGACGCCTCGCTGGAGCATCAGCGCCTCGACCTCGCGGAAGCTGAGCGGGAAGCGGAAGTACAGCTACCCGCAGTGGGAGATCACCTCGACCGGGTACCGGTGCCCCCTGTACGACGGCGACGTGCTCCCCACGGACGACCCCTCCCAGCGTGATCAACCAGAAGATCATCCCACCCGGTCGGTCGACGTGACAGCGCCTCGCTATCCGATGCGTGTCAGAGCTCGCAGCCCCATCCTGAAGTGGCTGGATTTAAGTGGTTCACGGCCGGACCGATGCGGTGCCGAAGTCCGCATGGCCGGCACCGTGGGCAACGGACGCACAGTCCACTCGTAACAGATCGCATAGGAAAGAGCGGACGCATGACCGACATCATCGCGGGGGTAGAAATTCCCGAGACCTCGGCCGTGGCGGAGGCCACGAGCCACCTCCGGGAAACGATCACGCCCCTGCTCTTCCATCACTCCCGGCGTGTCTTTCTCTTCGCCTCCCTGCACGCGCGCGAGTTGGGCCTACAGCCCGACCCCGAGCTGCTTTACATCTCCGCGATGTTCCACGACGCCGGCCTCCTGACCCCGTTCTCCGAGGAGGAACAGCGTTTCGAGCTCGACGGCGCCGACCACGCGCGCAAGTTCCTGCTCGACCGCGGGTTCCCCGAGAGCGCCGCCGAAGTGGTCTGGACGGCGATCGCGCTGCACACGACGCCGGGGATTCCCGGCCGGATGGGCCACGAGATCGCTGCCACCAACTACGGCGTTCTGACCGACGCGGTCGGCTGGGGCCTGGACGGACTCGAGGGCGACCTGGTGGACGAGATCGTCGCCGCTCATCCGCGCGGAAACTTTAAGAAGGAATTCGCGCAAACGTTCGTCGAGGGGCTCAAGGGCCGTCCGGGCACCACGTACGGGACCATCAATGCGGACTATCTAGAACGCTTCGTTCCCGGCTTCCACCGCACGTCCGTGATTGAGCGCATCACCGATGCGCCCTGGTCGCAGTGAGCCGGCAGCAATCACAGGCGTGCCGATGAAACCGCTCGGTCCCTCCGCGGACTCCTCGCGCTCACCCCCTCAGTGGTCACCGACGTCACGACACCCAGGGAGCCGCGGGCGGACTCGACATCGCCGCGTTGTTCCTGACCGGCGGCATGGGCGGCATGTGCTCCGCCCACCACGCGGTGTGGCAGGCCACGCAGCTGGTCGCAGTCCTCCTGACCGTGGGATCGGCCCGGCCTTGCGGTGGCCATGGCCCTGCCGTCCCCGGTCGCAACTCGCCCGCAGCCTCGTCCGACCGCGCCAGCCGCGACCGCACCCTGACCGTGCCGGGACACGAGGTCTCGGGCGTCGTGACGGAACTCGGCTACGGAACCACCGGTCTCACCGTCGGCCAGCGTCTTCGGGCTGACGGACTGGAGCGCGACGTCTCGAAGAGTGACGAGGTCGGGAACCGCCGTGGCTCGCTCGCCGAGTACGTCGCCGTGGAAGCCCGCAATCTCGCTCCGCTCTCCGCCGACGTCGACCACACGGTGGCAGCCGCGCTGCCGATCTGCGGACTGACCGCGGGCAGGGTCTGTTCGACCACGCACACCTCACTACCGGTCAGACCATGATGATTCACGGCGCCGCTGGCGGCGTCGGCTCGATCGCCGTCCAGCTCGCCCGCGAGGCGGGAGCCCGCGTCGTCGGCACGGCCGCTCCGCCGACCGGGACACCGTCCTCGGCCTGGGCGCGCACGCGTGCCTCGACCTGCAGGCCGACCGGCGGGAGGACGCAGGCAAGGTCGACGTGGTGTTCGACGTGATCGGCGGCGACGTGCTCGAACGCTCGGCCGCGCTCGTGCGCGCCGTCGGCACGCTCGCCACGATCGCCCACCGGCCCATCGTGCGCCCCGACGACGGGCGGGCCCTCTTCTTCGTCGTGGAACCCGACCGCGCAGGCCTCACCGACCTCGCCCGGCGACTCCGGGAAGGACGGCTCGAGGTGCGGGTCGGCTCCGTTCGGCCGCTGGCCGAGGCAAGCCGCCGCCGCCTTCACCCCTGAGCGGCGCATCGCCGACCGCACGATCATCCGCGTCGCCGAGGAGTGAGGGTCAGGACACCGGCTCCCGTACCGCGTAGGACCCACTGCGACGAAGCAACCGCCTGGTCGCACCGCGCACACCCCCATGCCACCAGACCCCGAACGTCATGGGGTGTCTGACCAGACGCGCAGCTCGGTTTCGCCGCCGGCTTGCCGGATCCGGTCGGCGTATTCGACGGCTTCGTCCCGGAGAAATTCGGCGGGCACTGACGTTGCGGTCATCGAGCAGTGGCCCCTGCCGTGGAGGGGCCGGCACATGCGCGGCATAGTTGCAGTATGTCCAGTGATGGTTCTACGAGCTCCGCAGCTGGAGAGTGGGCCGTGCAACCGGGTGACGTCCTGGCAGTGCTCAGTGCCGACATGACGGTCTCCGTGTGGACCGGGGCCGCCGAGCGCCTATGGGGCTATTCGGCTGACCAAGCGCTCCATAGTCCCGCCAAGGGCCTGCTGGTTTCGGGCGCCCCGGAAATTCCCCGTATCTTTGCCGGCAGCCCCTGGTCAGGGCGGGTGCGGATCCGCCACTGCGACGGCCATGAGTCAGCTGCGGATCTTCGGATTACTCCTCTGGACACTGACGGCGGCGCGGGTTGGCTCGTATGGGGGCCGAACACATTTGGCCGGCCAGGCCTGGATCCGGCAGCGTCGGATGCGTTCTTTCACCACTCGCCGATCAGTCTGGTCATCTGGGACCGGGAATTGCGCTGTGTCTGGTTCAACGACAGCGTTCGCAATCAGGACATCTACAGCTCCGAGCCGGAGCTGGGCGGCTATGTCACCGATGTGGTCCGCGCTCGTCACCCAGAGATTCTGGAACGCGCTATGGCGCGCGTATTGCACAACGGGGTGCCGCTCCTCGGGTACGAACTGTGGCCGACCGAGGCTCGCGCCCCCGACCGTTACTACTGTGTTGCCTTGATCCGTCTCGATGGACCGGACGGTCGACCACTGGGCGTCTGTTCTGTGGCTGTGCAGGCCAGCACCGGGCAGGAAGTCGGAGGACTTCGCCTGCTCAACGAAGCGAAAAGCCGCATTGGCGCAGATTTGGACCCGTTGGTCACCAGCCAGAGGCTGGCGGAGACAGCGGTACCGAACCTCGCCGACTACGTCACGATCGACCTCGTCGAGGCCGTGCCGCTGGACAAGGAGCCGTTGAGACGCCTCAAGTCCACCGATACGAGAATCCCTGGCTTCTACCGCGCCGGCGCCGCTTCCATCCACGACGACCTTCGCGAGTCTCTCTGGGCGCGCGGAACGCCGGTCTACGTTCCGCCAGCATCCCCTTTCACCACCGTGCTCAAAAATCGTAGGTCCTACTTCGAGCCTGTACTCGACACCTCCCCCGGCGCTTGGCTCGACAACGACCCGGATCGGGCCCGGGTCATTCGCCAGACCGGAATGCATTCCCTCATAATCGTCCCCCTGCAGGCCCGCGGTGCAACACTCGGCATCGCCGTCTTCGTGCGCAGCCAGAACCCGGTTCCGTTCAGCAAGGCAGACCTTGCTCTTGCCGAGGAACTCGCGGCCCGGGCCGCACTGATCATCGACAACGCCCTGCGATACACGCGAGAGCGAACTGCCGCGCTTGCGATACAACGCGCCCTGGTGCCGCACCACTTGTCAGGCGGCAGCACAGTCGAGGTGGCCACCCGCTACCTGCCCGCAGACACGCACGCCGGCGTCGGCGGCGACTGGTTCGACGTCATCCAACTGTCTGATGGCCGAGTGGCCTTGGTCGTGGGAGATGTTGTCGGTCACGGCATCAACGCGGCCGTGACCATGGGACACCTCCGCGCCACGACCCGTGCGCTCAGCAAGTTGGAATTGCCGCCCGCCGAATTGCTACATCTCATGGATGAACTCGCCGTCGACATCGCCCGTGACCGTTTCGACGACGGCACCTCCACACCATCGGCTTTTGCAGCCACCTGCCTCTACTGTGTGTACGACCCGAAATCGCAGCGATGCACCATGTCCAGTGCCGGCCATCCCCCACCCGCGATCATCTTCCCGGACGGATCGGTCGACTTCGCCGAAGTACCTCCAGGTGCACCCATCGGGGTGGGATTGGGCTCCTTCGAATCGACCGAGGTGAAGCTACCGGACAGCAGCGTGATGGGGCTGTACACCGACGGTCTGATCGAGACGGAGCACGACGTCGACCGGGGACTGCAGCGGCTGCGCACCGCTCTCGCCGGCCCCAATTCCAGTCTGGACGACCTATGCACATCGGTCGTCGACACCTTGGCCCCGGACGGACCGATGGACGACGACATCGCCCTCCTTCTGGCCCGCATCCACCCCGCCGCTGACTAGAACGGCTACCACGCCCTGGTGATCGGCGCGCTCACCGGCGAGGTGGTGCGCCGGGCCACGGATCACACGCTCCGAGAGGTGTGCGAGGAGCGGGTGCGCGCGCCGTACGGCATCGGCACGCAAGTTCATCCACGGCGGCGAGCGCATCGCCGAGGTCATGGTGCATACGGGGCGCCAGTGGCACCCGGACCGCATCGACTTCGCCGAGGTCGGCGGCGAGCTCGCCCTCGTGTTCCACCGGGAAAGCCGGGTCTACTCCGTCGACACGGTCCAGATCACAGACAGTCTGATCACCGCGTACCGCAGGGTCCTCAATCCCGACAAACTCGTGCGCGTCTGAGCTGTCACACCCGCAGGGCCTCCCTCGTCTCCCTGATGAGAACGCAAAGGGCGACGAAGAAGTCCGCGCGAGCAGGTGAGATCGATCATGCAGAACGGTATACATCCACCTGCAGCCGCGACGAGCGCTGCGCGCGAGCGGGCTGCGCGCTCGGGTCGCCCCTCCCCAGTAAGGACCTGTATGCAAGCCATCACTGTGCAAGACCGTAACGCCGGTCTTGCCGGGATGTCCCTGACGGACATGCCCTACCCCCATGCGGCCGAGAACGACGTCATCGTGCGGGTGCACGCCGCTGGCTTCACCCGCGGAGAGCTGGACTGGCCCGCCACATGGACCGATCGCGCCGGCCGCGACCGGACGCCGAGCGTGCCCGGGCACGAGCTGTCCGGTGTCGTCGTAGAGCTGGGGTACGGCACCACCGGCCTGAGCGTCGGACAGCGGGTATTCGGCCTGACCGACTGGACCCGCAACGGCACGCTCGCCGAGTACACCGCGGTGGAGGCCCGCAACCTCGCCCCGCTGCCGGCGGACATCGACCACACCGTGGCCGCCTCGCTGCCGATCTCCGGGCTGACCGCCTGGCAGGGCCTGTTCGACCACTGCCGCCTCACCACAGGCCAGACCGTCGTGATCCATGGTGCCGCGGGCGGCGTCGGCTCGATCGCGGTACAGCTCGCCCGCGAGGCCGGCGCCCGCGTCATCGGCACCGGCCGGGCCTCCGACCGGGACAGGGCACTCGCACTCGGCGTCGACACCTTCATCGACCTGCAGACCGAGAAGCTGGAGGACGCCGGCGAGGCCGACGTCGTGTTCGACGTCATCGGCGGCGACATCCTCGACCGCTCGACCGCCCTCATCCGGGCCGGTGGCACGCTCGTCACCATCGCAATGCCGCCCAAGGTCCAGCCCAAGGACGGGCGGGCGGTCTTCTTCGTCGTCGAACCCGACCGCGCCCGGCTCGCCGACCTCGCCACGCGGCTGAGGGACGGCCGGCTCAAGCCGGTCGTCGGTGCGGTGCGGCCGCTCGCCGAGGCACCCGCCGCATTCGCCCCCGGCAAGCGCACCCCAGGCAAGACGATCATCCGCGTCACGGAAGACTGAATCAGGAGACCGATCATGATCGAAATGCGGATCGCCGGCGGCTTGCTGGCCGTCGCTACGCTGGCCACGGCCACGGCCTGCTCGACCTCGAACCAGCCCGCCCACGCCAAGAGGCCAACCGCGGCCGTGGCATCGCCCGCGGCCATGCCATCGACGCGCCCCACCGAAACCCTCAAGCCGCTGCTCCAGCAGGCCCTTCCGAATGTGAAGGGCAAGACGTTCACCTCGGTGATCGTCGACTTCCCGCCCAACGCAAGCGCGCTGCCGCACCGGCACGGCCAGGCGTTCGTCTACGCCTACGTCCTCAAAGGCACCGTGCGCAGCAAGCTCGACGGCAAGCCCGTGACCACCTACCACCAGGGCGAGAACTGGGTCGAGCAGCCGGGCGCCCACCACGTCCTCACCGAGAACACCAGCCGGACCAAGCCCGCCAAGCTCCTGGTCGTCTTCGTCTCCAACACCGGAGACAAGCTCAAGGTCGACGACCCGAAGTCATAGCCCGGGACACGCAGCGGGCGGCAACACACTTCACGAACCCTGCCCCTGCCAGAACACACAGCGCCCGGGGACCCCGAGTAGGGCATCCAGAGTTCCCGTGGAGTGAGGCCGCTGTCAGCGCGTTTGTGGCTGCTGGGTATGCGCGCTGTCTTCGCGGGTGGCAGCCCACGAGGCGAGCAGTCGCAGGCCCTCTTCGTTGAGTGAGCCGGGTTCGGCGGTGTAGATGGTGAGGGTGAGGCCGGGTTCGGCGGCCATTTCGAGTCCTTCGTAGGCGAGCGTGAGGTCACCGACGGCGTGGTGGTGGAAGCGCTTGGTGCCGGTGCCGTGGTGGCGGACGTTGTGGGCGCCCCAGCGGGTGCGGAAGTCGTCGCTGCGGGTGGAGAGCTCGCCGACGAGGTCGTGCAGGCCCTTGTCGTGAGGGTTGCGGCCGGCTTCGGTGCGCAGGATCGACACGGCGACGTCGGCTGCCTGGTCCCAGTCGGGGTAGAAGCGCCGGGAGGCCGGGTCGAGGAAGTTGAACCGGGCCAGGTTGGCCTGGTTGTGGGGCGCGGCGTAAACGTCGTCGTAGAAGGCGCGGGCGATCTGGTTGGTGGCGAGCAGGTCCATGCGGCCGTTGCGCACGAAGGCCGGGCCTGCGGTGACAGCGTCCAGGACCCATTGCAAGCTGCGGTGCGCCTTCCACTGCGGGGTGCGCCGCCGGGGGCGGGTGAGTGCGTCGGAGCCGTCCGCCGCGTGGGCGAGGTTCAGCAGGTGGGCGCGTTCGGCGTCGTCGAGCTTCAGCGCGCGGGCGAGGGCTTCCAGGACGGCCGGGGAGGCGCCGGCGAGGTTGCCGCGCTCCAGTTTGGAGTAGTACTCCACGCTCATGTCGGCCAGCGCGGCGACCTCGCTCCTGCGCAGGCCGGGCACCCGGCGCCGGCTGCTCGAGGGCAGGCCCGCCTGCTCGGGGGTGATCTTCGCCCGCCGCGAGGTCAGGAACTCACGGACCTCTGCTTGGTTGTCCACGCCTTCGACGGTACGTCCCGCCCGCGGCCACAGGGATGTACTGGCAGTACACCCCTTGACCGTGCCTCGCTACGCGCGCCAAGAGCGGGTTACCTGGATGACGTGGTGCCGGTGGCGAGCTGGCGGGTGGCCGCGTGGCGGCGCCGCCTGGTCCACCGCGCCGAGCAGCGAGGACCGTCCGCATACGGCGAAACGCTCGGCTCGGGCCGACGCAGCGGGTCGTGGATTTCGACGCTGGTCGTGGGGCTCAACGGCGGCAAGCCGCTGTCCTCGACCAGCGACTCAAAGCCTTTGCCGCGGCAGAAGGACCTGGCCGACGGTGTGGGCAAGTTACCGCCGGCCACGGATGCGCAGGTCTTCGCCGTGCAGGTGCTGGTGCGGGTGACCGGCACGCATCCAGTTCGGGCGCAGTCCCGCCTGCACCAGGTGATGGCCGTCATGGACGCCTGGTCCGGGGAGAACTGGTGGCGGCCCGTCGGGCCGCGGCGTACGGGGTGGCGTCCGTACAGCAGCGTGTGGTGGAGGCGTCGATCCTTCGATCGCCGCTACGCCACAGGCGAGTTCGCTCCGACGCGCCGACAATGGGCGACCTCGGAGGAGTTGGCGGCGCTCCTGCGGCCGGCGACCGTCCACTGCACTGCGCAGAACGTGGTGCGCACCTGCGGCACACTCGCGCCGGCGCCGCGCACGCTGCCCACCTTGACCGGTCAGCCCGGCGTGGTGCCGCTGGGCCGGGTCACCGAGGCCGACGGGCGCACGCGCCTCGCGTGCCTGCCCCAGGCCGAGGTGCTGTTCGGTGCGTCGTTCGGCAAGTCCGGTTTCGGCAAGAGCGAACTGGCGCTGTTGCAGGCCATCACGCTCTCCTACGGCGGGTTCGGGACCTGGTTCCTCGACCCGCACAGCGCGGCGATCAAGCGGGCGCTGCCGTATCCGAGGTCGCGAACCTCCACGACGGCGCGGCTCTCGTGACCATTGACAGTGCGACCTCCGTCTCCGCCGCGCACGCCACCCTTGCCTCGGTCACGGGCGACCTCCTCCACATCAAGCTGACGATGGAGGCGGGCAGCGCGGGCACGCTCGGCCTCGACGTACTGTGCGGCCCAGGCGACGAGGAACGCACCCGCCTCTTCTACGACACAGCCGCCAAGGAGCTGGGAGTGGACCGGACCCGGTCCGGCAACGTCTCCAGCGCCGTGCCGGACCTCGGCATCCAGAAGGGTCAACTCGCCCTCAATCGACAGCAAACTGAGCCTGGACGTGTTCGTCGACCGCTCGATCATCGAGGCGTACGCGAACACGCACCGCTCGATCACCACCCGGGCGTACCCGTCCCGCACGGACTCCCTCGGCCTGCAGCTCTTCGGCGAGGGCAGCACCGTCACGTCCTTGTCGGTCTGGAAGATGGGAGGCATGGCGGTCTGACCCCGGCGTCGACGTCGCGCCCGCCACGCCTCCTCCGGCGTCAGGTCACCGGGTCGAGGAAGGTCAGCACCGAGGCATCTTCCTCGATCAGCGGGGCGAGCGCGGCGTTGAGCGGGCCGCCGTAGGGGGCCTTGAGGTGTGCTTGGAAGGCCGCCTCGTCCCGGTACGCCTCGAAGATCCAGTAGGCGCGGGGCTGGGACGCCTTGGTGTAGACCTCGAAGGCGAGGTTGCCGTCTTCCTCGCGCACCTCTTTGGCGTACTCCAGGATCAAGCGGGCGACGTCGGCCTCCGTGCCCTCGCGTGCGGTGAATTCGGCGAGCAGAGTCTTGTTCATGGTGGCGTGTCCTGTGTGTGGTCGGGGTCGGGTCAGTCGCGGTAGGAGTTCAGGTGCCAGACGCGGGCCTGGTCCAGAGTCACCGAACCGTTTTCGGCGAAGACCTGGACTCCCTGGCTGTCCGGGTTCGGGAAGATCTGGTCGGTGATGGCTGCCTCGCCGCCGCCGCCGAAGACCTCGACGGACGACCAGTCGACCAGGACCCTCAGCTTCACCTTGCCGTCCTTCGCCTTCAGGGGTGCCCGCTGTACGCCGGGGAAGTCGTCGCTGAAGTCCACAGCGCCGGAGTGGGTGCGGTCGACGTACAGCTCCTGTGTGGTGGTGTCGTATCCGATGACGGTCTCCTCGCCCCCGGCACCGGTACGCACCTTCAGGCCGAAGTGGTCGGCGTCCTTGAGGGAGAACGTCGCCTCGATGTCGAGCGCCTTCCCTGTGGCCGCCGAGCCGCCCAGGGGCTGTGAGGTGTCCTTGACTGTGACACCGGTTGCCGTCACCGCGGTCTTCTGCCGCAGGGCCTTGAGGCTGTCGACCGGCTCGCTGGTCAGCCGAATCCGGCCGTCGACGGTGCGCAGAGCCATCTGCCGGGGAACGCTCTGCGCGCTCCGCCAGGGAGAGGTGGGGATGGCGCCGCCGTACTCCCAGTCATTCATCCAGCCGATCATGTAGCGCTTGTCGCCCGGCACGTTCTCCCAGGACACGGCCGCGTAGTAGTCCTTGCCGTAGTCGGCCCAATTCGCCCGCTGCAAGATGGACTTGGCGGGCTCGGCAGCGGCAGTGAACTGGTCGGCCAGGATGTGGCCCATGCCCGCGGTGTTCATGTCGACGATCTGGATCTGCGCCTGCTTCCCCGCGTAGGGACGGAGGTCGAAGGAGGCCCAGTCGAGTGTCTCGGTGTCGGAACCGGTGGCGGTGCGGACCACCTTGCCGTCGACGATCAGGTTGACGGAGGTCTCCTGGGAGACGGGCTGAGCCTTCGTATCGGACAGCACGATGTTGTCGATGTTGAGGTGGCCCCAGCCGCCGGTGTTGTCGTCGACGATTCTGATCTGCACCTTCTTGCCGTCGAGGTCTTTGACATCCCAGGAAGCCCAGTTGAGTGCCTCGGTGTCCTTGCCGGTCGCGCTGCGCACCACCTGGCCGTCCACAAGAAGTTCTACGGCGGTGGGGTTCTCGGAGCCGGCCGGGTGATTGCCGCCGCCGACAAGGAAGTTGACGTAGTCCTTGTCGAGGGTGAACTCCGGCGAGGTCAGCGTGCCGGTGGTGGAGTCGCCGTCGCGGAAGGTGTTGACCAGGCCGCCGCCCAGGTATCCGGAGACCTCCTGTTGGCCCGGGAGGGTGCCGGTGGCCGGTGCCGGGCCGAAGGCGTCGCCGGTCGTCGTCCAGTCGCCGTAGCTGCCGCCCTCGAAGTCGGCGAGGACCGTGCCCGTGGGCGGGTCTCCCTGTTCCAGGACTGTTCCGTCCCGGTGCGGGTGCCGTCCGCCGCCGACCTTGAAGTTCAAGTAGGCGCTGTCGACGGTGAATTGGGGCGACGTGAGGATGCCAGTGGTGCGGTCACCGCCGTGGAAACTGTTGGTGAGGCCCGCGCCGTCAAAGCCGGTGACCGCGCTCTGTCCGTCCACGGCGCCTGCCGCGGGGCCGTCACCGAACGCGGTGCCACTGGCCGTCCACGTACCGAAGCCGGTGCCTTCGAAGTCCTGCCGGACGGTGCCGGGAGGCGGGGTGTACGAGCCGGTGTCCTCGGCTGTGAACTTCTTGCCGTCGAAGTCGCCCACGAAGTACTGGGCTCCCGAACCCCCGGCGATCCCACCGGGGTTGAGGTTGACGACCAGCACCCACTTGGTTCTCTTCTTGTCCCCGTCGACCGGGAGGGGGAACAGGTCGGGGCACTCCCACACACCTCCCGTCGCACCGGCCGGACCGAACTCGCTGAGCAGGTTCCAGTCCTTGAGGTTCTTGGACGAGTAGAACCGCACCTTGTGCTCGGTGGAGAGCGAAACCGTCATCAGCCAGCTCTTCGTCGGCGCGTACCACTGGACCTTGGGGTCGCGGAACTCCTTGGAGCCGATGTCCAGGACGGGATTACCCCGGTACTTGGTCCAGGTGCGGCCCCGGTCGGTGCTGTAGGCGAGCGCCTGCGCCTGTATGCCGGTGGCCTTGTCGAGGCTGGTGTAGATCGCCACCATGGGCGGGTTCTGCTTCGTGCCGAACCCGGTGGTGTTGTCCCGGTCGACGACCGCGCTGCCGGAGAACACCATCTCCTTGTCGTCGTGCGACAGCGCGAGCGGAAGCTGCTTCCAGTGCACGAGGTCCGTGCTGACGGCGTGCCCCCAAGACATGTCGCCCCAGGAGTTGCCGTTGGGGTTGTACTGGTAGAAGAGGTGGTACTCGCCCTTGTAGTACAGGAGGCCGTTGGGGTCGTTCATCCAGTTCTTCTGCGGGGTGAAGTGGAACTGGGGCCGGTAGGTCTCGGTGTACGGGGGCGTGTCGGACGCTGCGGCGTGAGGCGCCAGCGGGGCGGCGGAGAGGGCGCAGACGGTCACCGTCGCCGCGATCAGCCGCCTGTGGGCATGCCGGACTACACGTACAGGGCTCATGAGGTCTCCTGCGCTGCGGCCGTCCGCGCAACAGGTCAGCTGGGCCTGGCGCGGACTGATCGGAAGGGGCTCCTCGCCCGGGCCGTCGTCCACGGCGCGGGAAGGAGAGAATGTCATCGATGACTTGTGTCATCGATGACATCGTGGCGAGCTGATGATGAGCGCAATCCGGTCACCGCGTCAACGGCTCTGGCGCAACGTCCCGTTGAACGACAAACCGCCCGTCAGGCGCGCTACCGCGTGGCGAGCTGCTCCACCTGACTCCGCCACGGCGGGTTCGGGCCGGGAACCGAGCAGGTCAGAGCCGCGACACGGGTGGCGAACCGACAGGCGTCCGCCACGTCGTCGAGACGGAGCTTCGACAACCGGCCGCCGAGGAGTCCGACGGAGGCGAGGTGGTGCAGCAGCCCGGCAGTGAAGGAGTCCCCCGCGCCGACCGTGTCGGCGACGACCGCCGGCACGGCGGGCACCCGGAATCGTTCGCCGTCGAGCGAGGCCAGGACGCCGCCCGCGCCGCGCGTGATCACCACGAGCCGTGCGCCGGCCGCGTGCCAGATGTCGCACGCCTTCTCGGGCGAGGCGTCGGGCAGCAGGAGCTCCAAGTCGTCCTCGCTCAGGCGCAGCACGTCGGCAAGGTCGCACCAGTGCGCCAATCGGGCGCGGTAGACCTCGGGCCGCACCAGCAATGGCCGGACGTTGGGGTCGATGCTGATCGTCGTGTCGGGGGCGGCGGTCGCCAGGAACTCCTCCACGGCCGCCGCGCCAGGCTGCCGCACCAGAGCCAGGGAGCCGGTGTGCACGCAGGCGGTCCCGGACAGGTCCACCCGCGCCAACTCCCTTGCCGTCCACTGCCAGTCGGCAGTGTTCTGCGCGTGGAAGGAGTACGCGGCCTGCCCCTGGGCGTCCAGTTCCGCTATGGCCAGCGTGCTGGGCTCGCCGGCCTCGACGGCGTACGTCAGATCCACGCCAGACGCGTCCAGGTGATCCCGGAACAGCCGGCCGAACACATCGCCGGACAGACGCGCCAGGAGTCGGGCCGAGGTGCCGAGCCGGGCCAGCGCCACCGCCGTGTTCGCGGGTCCGCCGCCTGGCTGCACGCGCAGCACGAGCTCGTTCGCGGCCTGCGCCGGCTCGGTGAAGGCGTCGGCGACGCACTCTCCCAGGACGGTGATCTGACGTGGAGTCATGGGCTGCTCTTCTCTCGGAACGTACGGGCAAGGAAGGCACATCACGGCGCAGCCGTCGCTCGGCTCCGCGGGCTCGACGATCACGAGCAGGGGGTCGACGACCGATGAGCGTTGCCGATTTGTGACGGGCGGAAGGCATTGACGTTGCCGGGATCGGGAGTCCATCATCCTCGCCAGGCAGTGTCAACGATGACATAAGTCAACGATGACACTTCGGGCAGCCGCACCGTGAACCCGGCCCGTGCCGTTCGCCATCCCACAGGAGTCGCCATGTCTCGCAGCACGCATATGTCTCGCACCACGGGTATGTCCCGATCCGTTCTCGGAGCCGTCGCCGTCACCGCAGTCGCCGCCCTCACGCTGACGGCCTGCGGATCCGGCTCCGGGTCCGCTTCCGCCGGTGACGGTTCAGGCAAGGTCAAGGTCGGCCTGATCACCAAGACCGACACCAACCCGTTCTTCGTGAAGATGAAGGAGGGCGCGGAGAAGTCCGCGAAGGAGCACGGCGCCCAACTCCTCACCGCTGCGGGCAAGTTCGACGGCGACAACGCCGGACAGGTCACGGCCATCGAGAACATGGTCGCCTCCGGCGTGAAGGGCATTCTGCTGACCCCGAGCGACTCCAAGGCCATCGTCCCGGCGATCGAGAAGGCCCGCGCCAAGGGCGTCCTGGTCATCGCCCTGGACACCCCGACCGATCCGCAGAGCGCTGCCGACGCCCTCTTCGCCACCGACAACCTCCACGCCGGCGAGCTGATCGGCGAATACGCCAAGTCCGCCATGAAGGGCAAGACCCCGAAGATAGCCACCCTCGACCTCGCCCCCGGTGTCTCGGTCGGCGTCCAGCGGCACAATGGCTTCCTCAAGGGCTTCGGCATCGGCGCCAAGGACAAGTCGATCGTCTGCTCCCAGGACACGGGTGGCGACCAGGCCAAGGGCCAGACCGCCATGGAGAACTGCCTCCAGAAGGACCCCGGCATCAACCTCGTCTACACCATCAACGAGCCCGCCGCCCTGGGCGCCTACACCGCGCTCAAGGCCAAGGGCCGGGAGAAGGACGTCCTGATCGTCTCCGTCGACGGCGGCTGCACCGGGACCCGGGCGGTCAAGGACGGCAAGATCGCCGCCACCTCTCAGCAGTACCCGCTGAAGATGGCCGCCGAGGGTGTCGACGCCGTCGTCAAGTACGCCAAGGACGGCAAGAAGGCATCCGGTTACACCGACACCGGCGTCACCCTGATCACCGACAAGACGCAGACCGGCGTCCCGTCCAAGGACACCGGGTTCGGCCTGAAGAACTGCTGGGGCTAGGGCCTGACCGGCGATCAGGCCGCATCACGCGCCCGCCGCCCCTCCCCGTCCGCCGGCACGGACGGACACGAACAACTTCTGTCTTCCGACAAGGACTGCGCATGACAGCCACCACCACGCCGTACGCCGAGCTCAAGGCGCCGACCACAGTCCGCAGACTGCTCACGGCACCGACCACCGGCCCTCTGGTCGCCCTCCTCCTGGCCTGCGTCTTCTTCTCCGTATCGACCGACCAGTTCCTCACGGGCGGCAACTTCTCACTGATCGTGCAGCAGGTCATGGTCGTGGGCACCCTCGCCATCGGCCAGACCCTGATCATCCTCACGGCGGGCATCGACCTGTCGTGCGGTGCGGTGATGGCGTTCGGCAGCATCGTGATCGCCAAGATGGCTGCCGAAGGTGCGCTGCCCCCGCTCGTCGCCGTCGCGCTCGGCCTGGCCGTCTGCGCGGGATTCGGGCTGCTCAACGGGCTGTTGGTGCAGAAGATCCCGCTGCCGCCGTTCATCGTCACCCTCGGCATGCTCAATGTGGCCTTCGCCCTGACGCACATCTACTCCGAGGAACAGACGATCACCAACCTGCCCGGGCCGCTGACGGCTCTCGGGCGGACGTTCCCGCTCGGCCACACTGACATCACGTACGGCTCCCTGGTCACCATCGCCCTGTTCCTCCTCCTCGCCTACACGCTGAGCAGCACCGGTTGGGGCCGGCATGTCTACGCGCTCGGCAACAGCCAGGAAGCGGCGCGTCTGAACGGGATCCGCACCTCCCGCCTGACCATCGGCATCTATGCCGTCGCGGGCCTCATGTACGGCATCGCCGCCCTGCTGCTCGTCTCCCGCACCGGAGTCGGCGACCCACAGGCCGGCCAGACGGACAACCTCGACAGCATCACCGCCGTGGTCCTCGGCGGCACCAGCCTCTTCGGCGGCCGGGGATCAGTCTTGGGCACCTTCATCGGCGTCCTGATCGTCGGCGTCTTCCGCAACGGGCTCCAGCTGATGGGCGTCGCCTCCATCTACCAGACGCTGATCACCGGAGTCCTGGTGATCCTCGCCGTGACCGTCGACCAGATCTCCCGGAAGAGGGCCCGATGACCGCCTCCAGCACCCCCACTCCCGTCCTGCAGGCCCGCGGTCTGGTCAAGCGATACGGCCACGTCACCGCCATCGACGGCGCCGACTTCGACCTGCTGCCCGGCGAGGTCCTCGCGGTCATCGGCGACAACGGAGCCGGCAAGACCAGCCTGATCAAGGCCCTCACCGGTGCGGTGGTGCCCGACGAGGGCGAGATACGCCTCAACGGCGAACCGATCCAGTTCTCCGGCCCCCAGAGCGCTCGCGCCCACGGCATCGAGACGGTCTATCAGGACCTCGCCGTGGCCGCCTCCATGGACATCGCCTCGAACATGTTCCTCGGCCGCGAACTGCGCCGCCCCGGCGTCCTCGGCAGCGTCTTGCGCATGCTGGACAAGAAGCGTATGCGCCAGGAGGCCGCCGAGCACATGGCCGACCTCAAGATCGGTCTGCGCTCGCTCACCCAGGCCGTCGAAACCCTCTCGGGCGGGCAGCGCCAGGCCGTCGCGGTCGCGCGTTCCGTCGCCTGGGCGCGCTCCGTCGTCGTCATGGACGAACCCACCGCGGCCCTCGGCGTCAAGGAGTCCGGTCAGGTCCTCGACCTGATCCGCCGGGTCCGCGACAAAGGCATGCCCGTGGTCCTGATCAGCCACAACATGCCGCACGTATTCGAGATAGCCGACCGGATCCACGTCCACCGCCTCGGCCGGCGCGCCGCGGTGATCAAACCGTCCGACTACACCATGGCCGAGGTCGTCGCCATCATGACCGGGGCCCTCACACTCGACGCCGCCGGGGATACTGTCGTAGCGGATTCCAAGGCTGCGAAGGCCGCAGGGGTCCGCGCCAACTGACCGCACAACTAAAAGCACTCACAGGTTCCGGCCGGGCCCTCGGCCGGAACCGACGAGCAAGGGGGCCATCTCCTCCATGGCAGCGAACCGCCGCCCGACCCTGGCTGACGTCGCCCGGGAAGTGGGCGTCAGTGCCAAGACCGTCTCTCGTGTCCTCAACGAGGACGGCCCCGCCTCGGCGCAGACCAGGGAGCAGGTGCTCGCCGCCGTCACCAAACTCGGCTTCCAGCCGAACCTGATGGCCCGCAACATCCGTGTCGGTGGCCCCGACACCACGGTCGGCCTGGTCATCCCCGATCTCGCCAACCCGTTCTTCGGAGCCGTCGCGAGGAGCATCGAGGACACCGTCCGGGACCGCGGTCTGACGCTTCTCATGGGTTCCTCCGCGGACGACCCCGACCGCGAGCGCGCGCTGACGGACAAGTTCCTCGCCCGCCGCGTCAGCATCCTGATGGTCGTGCCGTCCGTCGGCGCCGGCCACGCCCATCTGAAGACCCACCGTGCCACGGGTCTGCCGATCGTCTTCATCGACCGTCCGGGGTCGGGCCTGGCCACGGACAGCGTCGTCAGCTCCAACCGCACGGGCGCCCACGACGGCGTCACCCACCTCGTCACCCACGGCCACCGGCGCATCGGCTTCGTCGGAGACCTCCCCGCCAAGCTCTACACGCGCAGGGAACGTCTGGCGGGCTACCGCTCGGCCCTCCAAGAAGCCGACATCCCGTACGACCGCTCACTCATCGCCAACGCCCACGATCAGCAAGGCGCCGAAGCGGCGGCCGCCCATCTCCTCGACCTGGTCGATCCCCCGACGGCCTTGTTCGCCGGCAACAACATCATGGCGCTGGGCATCGTCGCCGAACTCGCCCGCAGCAAACGCAAGCACGTCGCGGTCGTCGCATTCGACGACGTCTCACTGGCCGACGTACTCGAACCGGCCCTGACCGTCGTCGCCCAGGACCCCGAGGAAATCGGCAGAGCAGCGGCGACGACGGCCCTGTCTCGCCTTGACGGCGACCGCTCCCGTGCCCGCACCGTCACCGTTCCCACCCGCTTGATCGTCCGCGGATCCGGCGAGCAGCCCGTGTCGGCGTAGACCTGAACGTGACTCCTCCTCATGATGAGGGGGCTTCTCGCTATGCCTGGTTGGCGTTGCGACGGACCAGCCCGGCCCGT
The DNA here is from genome assembly GCF_035918235.1 of Streptomyces sp. NBC_01445. Classification (NCBI taxonomy): domain Bacteria; kingdom Bacillati; phylum Actinomycetota; class Actinomycetes; order Kitasatosporales; family Streptomycetaceae; genus Streptomyces; species Streptomyces sp. NBC_01445. Next base: position 419,341 of record NZ_CP109486.1, read on the forward strand.
AGAACGTTGATCGCGCCCACCGTGTCCGCGTGCGCGGAGTGGCCGCACAAGACGCAGTGGAACTTCTCCTGTGTGGGCCGGTTCTCCTTCGCGGTGTGCCCGCATTCTGGGCACTGGCGGGAGGTGTTGCGGGGGTCCACGGCGATCACTTCCCGACCGGCGCTTTCAGCCTTGCTGGTGAGGATCGTGAGGAACACCTCCCAACCGGCTTCTTGGATCGAGCGGTTGAGTCCGCTCTTCGCGGCGGCCCCGTTGGGCAGGAAACTACCCGGCGTCTCGGGATCCGGCTTGGGTGCGACCGTTTTGCTCATGTTGCGGATCTTGAGGTCTTCGTGCGCGATGAAGTCGTGGTGGCGGACCAGGTCAAGGGCGGTCTTGTGTGCGTGGTCGAGACGCTGTCGGCGGACCTTGCGGTGCAGGGTGGCGACACGTTCAACGGCCCGCTGGTGATTCTTGGTGCGCTTGTCGCGGCGGACGCGGCCGAACCGGGCGAGGTCCTGTTGTGCCGTTTCGAGGTTCGCGGCGGCCTTCCGGCCGTGACGCGGGTTGGGTACGAACTCGCCGCCCGAGCCGGTAAGGAAGTTGGCTATGCCCATGTCGATGCCGACCGTGCTGCCCGTTGTGGGCAGCGGTTCGGGCTGTGCCTGTTCAGCGGTGAGAACGACGAGCACCGACGCCAACACCACAGAGCTGAAGTGCCACGCCGTTTCTCGCGACATCCCCTCAGCGCAGCGGCACCCCTGCCTGCCCCACGTGCACGAGCCGCAGCGCAGCAAGCCCGGCGAGAGATCTGGCAAGGCAGACACCACACCCCCCACTGAACATTGGGGTGCAGCCCGCCGAACAGGGCCGCGGCACCGCTTGAGCCAGGCGTTGGGCGCGGTGGAGGATGCCGGCCTGCGTGTTCTGTGCCCTGCCCGCGAACGCCACGTTGCCGCGTACGCGATCAAGAACTCTACTGGGCGGCAGTACACGGAGCGCAAGCAGGAACCGACGCCCAGCCTGCCCACCATGCAGCCGGCCAACGCCAAAAATCGGCACAGTGGAGCTCGACGGCGAGGACGTCGGCCCGGGAGACGAGCAAGCCAACCACCGTGATATCCGTCGGGGTTGGTTGCCCGACGCCTCCACTGAACGTTCCACCGGATGCCGGCTCTGCGGCAACTCGGACATGGTGCCCACTACATGGCGCACGAGGCGGGCGAAACCCCTGCCGAGGCTCGCGCTCATACAAGGGCGGGACACGCTCATGGCAGCTCCTGATGAGAACAGGAGGGGGCCACGGCCCGGGGGGACGTCCACCCCGGGTCATGGTCGTGTGTAAGACGGTCACGGCCACAGCGGCCGGGGTTCGTCGGTCAAGGCCGACGCCATCTGCCAGGCGTCGAACCGCTCCAGGGCCACATCGCCGTCGGCACCGATACCGACGCCTACGGCCTCGTCCGGGCGGGTGGGGTAGATGCGGGCGGTGAGGGGCCGGCCGTTGGCGAAGATCTCCAGTGCGGAGTGGTCGACGAGGACGCGCAGTTCGACCCGGCCCTCGGGGTCCAACGACAGGTCGCCGTACCGGGGTTCGGTGTCGACCGTCGGGTCGAGGCTGCTGGTCTCGCGGTGCAGACGGAGGGTGCCACCCGTTCCGTCGTGCGACCGGCTCACCTCCACGACCGTGCGTTCCGCGCCGTCCGGTGTCTCGCGGAGCACGAGCCGGGCGGTCGCTCCGGGGGCGAGACGCAGCGTCGTCTCGATGTCGAGCTGGTCCCCGCGCACGGCGGGCAGCGGGGTGTACGGGTCGGCCAGCCGGCCCGGAGCCACCTCTACGCGCGCCCGCCGCAGCTCGGTCAGCTCCGGTACCGGGGTCTGGTGCAGGCCGCCGTCCGTGGCGAGCGTGACGACCCTTGGCAGGGACATCACACCGCACCAGCCAGCCTGCGCGTTCGCCTCGTCCGTCCGGCCTTCCTGGAGCCAGCCGAACATGATGCGGCGGCCGTGCTCGTCGCGGGTGGACTGGGGGGCGTAGAAGTAGCGGCCGCCGTAGTCGAGGCGCTGGAGGGCGGTCGGGGTGAAGGTGTCACCCTGGTAGCGGCCGGTCCAGCACAGGGGGTGGTGGGTGGTGCCCTCGTCCCAGGCGGAGAAGACCAGAACGTCGGTGCTGCCGGCCTCCTTGTCCTCGCCGAGCCGGAAGAGGTCGACGCACTCCCACATCGTGCCGGTCCAGTCGAGCTCGTCCCGGTTCTGCGAGGCGTCACCCGTCAGCAGCGGGCCGACGTACCGCCAGCTGCGCAGGTCGTCGGATTCGTACAGGAAGGCCGTTCCGCCGACGCCCCGGATGCCCGAGCCCACCAGCTGGCGCCACACCTGGCCCTCCCGCCAGACGCAGTGGTCGCGGAAGGCCGTGATGTCGATGCCCTCCGGCGGGGCGGCGATGACCGGGTTGGCCGGGTCCTTGGTCCAGTACCTCAGATCCGCCGATCCCTTAGCCACGCACGGGAGTTCACGCTCGCCGTGCCTGCCCGAGTAGACGAGCGTGGGCACTCCCCCGTCGTCCACCAGGACACCGGACCAACAGCCGTCGCGGTCCGGGCCGTCCGAGCCTGGCACCAGGGCGACTGGCTCATCGGCCCAGTGCACGAGGTCGATACTGGTGGCGTGGCCCCAGTGGATGCGGTGGTGGGCGGCGGCGAACGGGTTGTACTGGTAGAAGAGGTGGTAGACGCCGTTCCAGTGGCTCAGCCCGTTGGGGTCGTTGAGCCAGCCGCCGGGCGAGGTGAAGTGGAAGCGGGGGCGGTGGGGGTCGCGCAGGGCGCGATGGGCCAGCCCCTCGGCGGTGTGGCTGCCGGAGGGGAGGGTGAGGTCATGGGTCATGCGGCGGTGGTCTCCGCTTTCTCGGTGTCGTCGGTGGCCTCGCGGTCCGGCCGGTCGGTGGCCTTGAGGACGCGGCGGGCGCTGTCGGAGGCGGGTGCGCGCAGGTGGCAGCGCACCCAGTGGGGTTGTCCGTCGTTCTCGCCGACGATGTGGCGGACGGGTTCGGTGCGGCTGCACGTGCCGTCGTCGCCGTAGGGGCAGGACGTGGGGTTGAGGATCGCCTCGCGGAGCCTGGCGCGCTCGACGGGGTCGTAGCTGCCGGCCCGTTCGGGGTCGGGTACGGCGGACAGCAGTAGGCGGGTGTAGGGGTGGGCGGGGGCGTCCATGACGGCCAGTGCGTCGCCGCCCTCGACGAGTTCGCCGGCGAACATGACCATCGTGGTGTCCGCGAGGTAGCGGGCGGAGCCCAGGTCGTGGGTGATGTAGAGCATGGCGATGTTCCGCTCGTCTCGCAGGCGCCGCATCAGGTTGAGCACGCCGACGCGTACGGAGACGTCCAGCATCGATGTCGGTTCGTCGGCCAGGATGAGGCGCGGCTCCACTGCCAGCGCGCGGGCGATGGAGACGCGCTGACGCTGGCCGCCGGAGAGTTCGTGCGGGTAGGACTGGAGCATGTCCTCGGTCAGGCCGACCGTTGCCATCAGCTCGCGCAGCGCCTCGGGGGTGGCCTGATGGCCGTGCAGGACGAGAGCCCGGGTGAGGAAGTGCTCGATGCGGTGGACAGGGTTGAGTGAGCCGAAGGGGTCCTGGAACACCATCTGGACCTTGCGGCGGTACGCCCGTGACGCCCGGCGCCGCTCGGTGCGCAGGATGTCCTCGCCGTCGAGCAGCACCTGTCCGGCGGAGGGCTGTTCGAGGCGGGCGAGACAGCGGGCGATGGTGGACTTGCCGCTGCCGGACTCGCCGACCAGGGCGGTGATCCGACCAGCCGGCAGGTCGAAGGACACGTCGTTGACGGCACGGACACGGCGCCGGGAGAAGACGGTACCGACCTGGAATTCCTTGGTCAGACCGCGTACGGACAGCAAGGGTTCGGTCATCGGGGGGCTCCTTCCGGGCTGCGGGCCACCCAGCGGCCGGGCGCGACCTCACGCAGGTCGGGGATGTTCGTGGAGCAGTCCGAGCGGTCCTCGGGACAGCGGACGTGGAAGCCGCAGCTGTCGGCGGTGCGCGGGGCGTCGAAGAGGCCGGTGAGCTCTTGGCGCGGGCCGGTCAGCGGTGGGAAGGCGTCCATCAGCGCCTCGGTGTAGGGGTGGAGCGGATGGGCGAACAGGTCCTTGGCGCCGGCGAGTTCGACGATCCGTCCGCCGTACATCACGCCCATGCGGTCCGACAGCTCGACCATCAGGGACATGTCGTGGGTGATGAAGAGGATGGAGAAGCCCAGCTCCCGCTGGAGGTCGCGGATCTGCGCCATGATGTCCTGCTGCACGACCACGTCGAGCGCGGTGGTCGGCTCGTCCATGATCAGCAGCCGGGGGCGCAGTGCGACTGCCATGGCGATGACGACGCGCTGGCGCATGCCGCCGGAGAGCTGGTGCGGGTACGCCTTCAGCCGCCCCGGGTCGATGCCCACCATCTGAAGCAGCTCGCCGGCCCGCTCCCGCGCGGCCCGCTTCTTCAGCTTCTCGTGGGTGGTGAAGATGTCGACGATCTGCTCGCCGATGGTCAGGACGGGGTTGAGCGAGTTCATCGCCGACTGGAAGACCATGGCGATCTCCCGCCACCGGAAGGCGCGCAGCTCGCGTGCGTCCAGGGCGAGGACGTTGCGGCCCTGGAAGCGGATGCTGCCCGCGGTGATTTCCGCAGGGGGCTTCAGCAGTCGCATCACCGCGTTGGCGATGGTCGACTTGCCGCAGCCGGATTCTCCGGCGAGGCCGAAGATCTCTCCGGCGCCGATGGAGAAGGAGACGTCGTCGGCACCCACGACGGTGCGTCCGTCGCCGCGGTATTCGACGCGCAGGCCGTTCACCTCAAGTACGGGTTCCATGGCTCAGCCCCTCCTTTCACGCCGGGCACGGCGGCTGCGCAGCCTGGGGTTGGTGATTTCGTCGACCGCGTAGTTGACCAGCGCGAGCGCGAAGGCGACGAGCGCGATGCACAGTCCGGAGGGGATGAAGGCCCACCATGTGCCGGTCATCAGCGCGCCGTCGTTGCTGGCCCAGTACAGGTTGGTGCCCCAGCTGACGACGCTGCTGTCGCCGAGGCCGAGGAACTCCAGGCCGGCCTGGGCACCGATGCCGAAGATCACGCAGCCGAGCAGCGTGGTCATCACCACGGACGCCATGTTGGGCAGGATCTCGCGGAACATGATCCGCAGCGGGCGTTCCCCGGTGACGACGGCCGCGGCCACGAAGTCCTTGCCCCGGATCGACTTGGCCTGCGCGCGCAGGACCCGGGCCGAGCCCGCCCAGCCGGTGACGACGAGGACCAGGATGACGGTCGAGGTCCCGGGCGGCAGGAACGCGGCCAGGATGATGAGCAGCGGGAGGCCGGGCAGCAGCAGGAAGATGTTGGTGACCAGGGTCAGCGCGTCGTCCACGATACGGCCGAAGTACGCGGCCGCGAGGCCGACGAGGATGGCGACGCCGGTCGCCACAAGGCCCACGGTGAAGCCGACGAAGAGGGAGCTGCGCGCGCCCCACAGGGTGAGGGCGAGCACATCCTGTCCCTTGACTGTCGTACCCAGCCAGTGTGCGGCCGAGGGTGCCTGGCTGCCCGAGGAGTTGATGAGTGACGGGTCGCCCGGTGCCAGGACGGGTGCGAGCAGGGCGAGCAGCGCGAAGAGAGCGAGCAGGATCAGCCCGGCCAGCGCCTTCTTGCTGTCGATGAGCTGGCGCAGGAGTCCACGCCGGCGGGACGTGCGTGCGGGGATGGTCGGCGTGGTGGCCGTCGCGATTTCGATGGCGGTCATGTCGGCAACCTCCTCAGCGGACGCGGACGCGCGGGTCGAGGCGGACGTAGACGAGGTCGACGAGGAAGTTCGCGAGCAGCACCGCGGCCGTGATCGTCAGGAAGATGCCCTGCATCAGCGGGTAGTCCAGGCCCTGGACGGCCATCAGCAACTGGTAGCCGATGCCGGGGTAGGCGAATACGACCTCGGTGAGCAGCGCGCCGCCGACGACGAAGCCGAGCGCCATGCCGAAGTTGGTAACGGAAGGCAGCAGCGCGTTGCGGGCGGCGTAGCGGAACATGATCCGCGAGGGGCTGAGCCCCTTGGCCTCGGCCATCATGATGTAGTCCTCGGCCGTCGTGGCGATCATGGTGTTGCGCATGCCGAGCATCCAGCCGCCGATGGAGACCAGCACGATAGTCAGCGCCGGCAGCACCAGGTGGGTGGCGACATTCGAGAGGAACTCGCCGTTGAAGCCGGGAATCAGACCGACGTCGTAGGCGTGCCGCATGGGGAACCAGCCGAGACTCACCCCGAACAGGTACAGCGCGCCCATTGCCAGCCAGAAGTACGGAAACGAGCCGACGAAGATCAGCAGGGGCGGGAAGGCGGAGTCGAGGACGCCGCCGCGCCGCCAGGCGGCGACGATGCCGAGCAGGTTGCCGAGCACGGCCGCGATGACGAGCGCGACGCCACCGAGGAGCAGGGTCCAGCCAATTTGCGAGCCGATCACGTCGGAGACCGGGGTGGGGAAGCGGGTGATGGAGATGCCGAGGTCGCCGGTGAAGACGCTCTTGACGTAGGAGACGTACTGCTCCCAGAGGGGGCGGTCGTCGAGGCCGAAGAGTTTCCGCAGCTGGGCTATCTGGTCGGGCTGCATGGTGCCCTGGGCCTGCGCGAACATCCGAGAGACCGGGTCGCCCGGCATGAAGCGCGGGAGAACGAAGTTCAGGGTGACGGAGGCCCAGAAGGCGAGCAGATAGAACCCCAGATTGCGCAGGATCAGACGCACGGGTTGCGCTCCCTGTCAGTGGGGGGTGAACGTGTGGCTCGGTGCGCGGGGGCGGCCGTCCGTGAGGAGGACGGCCGCCGGTCCGCGGGCGGCGTCAGCCCTTGACGGGCTTCAGCGAGGTGAGCACGAGGATCGTGCTGCCGTTGCGGTTGCCGAGGGTGGCGTACGGGTTCTTCTCGGTGGGCCAGCCGGTGAAGCGGGCGTCCGTGTACGCGCCCCACTCGGGGCCGGTGAACAGCGGGACGACGGGCGCGTCCTTGTTGTACAGCTTCTGCAGGCCGTTCATCTGCTTGCGCTGGGCGCTCTCGCTCGTGGCGGCGGCGAAAGCGTCGATGAGCTTGTCGGCCTTCTTGTCGCCGAAGCGGTGGTAGTTCTCCGTGGCCTGCTTGCGGACCGGCTGCACCATCTTGGTCGACATCACGCTGCGGAAGTACTCGTACGGGGTGGCGCCGTTGTTGCTCCACACGATGCCGGTGTCGAACGTGCCGGTGTTGTACGAGGACTGGACGGCCGACCAGTCGGGCGTCTTCACGGTGGCGGTGATGCCGACCTTCGCGAGGTTCTGCTTGATGATGTTGGCGACCGAGATCCAGTCGGAGGAGGCGGAGCCGACGGAGATGTCGAGCGTGAAGGCCTTGCCGTTCTTCAGCTTGCGCTTGCCGCCGCTCTCCTTGTAGCCGGCCGCGTCGAGGGCCTTGGCCGCCGCGTCGGTGTCGTACTTCGTCCAGGCGCAGGACGCGGCGAGATCCTTGTCGCGCCACTTGTCGTAGGTGCGGGCCAGGCCCGTGCACTCGGCGGGTTCGGCGTAGCCGTTCATCGCGACCTTGGTGATCTGGTCGCGGTCGACGGCCATGCTGAGCGCCTTGCGCACGGCCGGGTCGTTGAAGGGGGCCTTGGTGGTGTTCAGCTGCCAGTTGATCATGGCGCCGGTGGCCGGGAACCAGTAGTGGTTGTGCTTCTTGTCCTTGGCGACGAAGGACTTCTCGATGTCCGGGATGAACGACTGCGTCCAGTCCACCTCGCCGTTGGTGAAGGCGATGTTGGCGCTGTCGTTGCCGGAGAAGGCGAGCATCTGGATGCCGGCGATCTGCTGCTTCGCGGGCTGCCAGTACTTGGGGTTCTTGCGCAGCTCGTACGACTGGCTCTGGAACTTCTCGATCTTGGTGTATGGGCCGGTGCCGACCGGGTTCGGGTTGGTGAACTTCGCCGGGTCCTTCACCTTGGACCAGATGTGCTTCGGCAGGATGTAGTGGCCGCTGATCTCGTAGAAGGCGGGCGAGAAGGGCTTGTTGAGGGAGAACTTCACCGTGTGGGCGTCGACCGCGGTGACCTTGTCGAGGTAGTCGAAGCCGCCCAGCACCTTCTTCTGGAGCTCGAAGGTGTAGACGACGTCGTCGGCCGTGAGCGGCTGGCCGTCCGACCACTTGACGCCGTCGCGCAGCGTGAAGGTGAGGGACTTGCCGTCCTTGGCCTGCTCCCACTTGGTGGCCAGCCACGGCGTGTCCTTGGCATCCGCCATGCTGTGCACCGCCAGCGGCTCGTAGACCGCCTGGAGGGTCATGGGGGCGGCCTGCGGGGAGAGCGGGTTGAAGTTGCGCGTGAACGTCGCCAGATCCTCGCGCGGGATGTTGAGCAGCTGGTTGCCGGAGGTGTCACCGGCGCCGGCGGCGCCCGAGCCACCCGCGCAGGCGGACAGGACCAGGGCCGCGGCGGCGGTCGCGGTGACCGCTCTCAGGACGGCTCGGGGCCGCCGTGAAGGTATGCGGGAGGGTGCCATAATGGAGACTCTTTTCCTCTCTTCAACACACAGGGCGAAGACGGGATGGGATTCCTCGGCGGACTGATTAGCGGTCAGACCGACGAGCGTTCGAGCAGCGGGCAGTCGATCGTCACCTGATGGGCGTCGAGCGGCTGGCCCGCTGCGAGAGCGGCGAGCATGTCGATGCCCTTGGTGCCCATGGCCTCGAAGGGCAGGGCGAGCGTCGTCAGTTTCGGCCGCAGATAGGCGGCGATGAGTTCCTGATTGTCGAACCCCACCACGGCCACGTCGTGCGGGATGCGCAGCCCACGTTCCTTGATCGCGTCGTACGCGCCCATCGCCATCCGGTCGTTTCCGCAGAACAGCGCGGTCGGCCGGTCGCCGGCCGGGCGGTCCAGCAGTTCGCAGGCGGCGGTATAGGCGCTGTCGGCGGTCGCCCAGCCGGGGACGACGAGGGAGGGGTCGGGGGTGATCCCGGCCTCGCGCAGGGCACGTTCGTATCCATCGCGCCTGCCGATGGCGGCCGGGATCGCCGGGTCGAGGTTGATGAACCCGATGCGGGTGTGACCGGCGTCCAGGAGCCGGCGGGTCGCCTTGTATCCGCCCGACACCTCGTCGGGCAGGATGCATGGCAGCTCGCCTTCCGCGTCGTAGCAGTTGACGAGCACCGTCGGGACCTCCCGGGCGGCTTTGGGGAGCGTGACGGCCCGGTGCCAGGTCGTGGCGTACAGCAGCCCTTCCACCCGGTGCTCCAGCATCTGGTCGAGCGCGGCAGCCTCCTGGGCGGGGTCGCCCTCGCTCGCGGCGATCAGCAGGAACCTCCGGTCACCCCAGGCGCGGCTCTGTGCGCCCGTGATCACCTCGCCCGCGAACGGGCCGGTCACGATCTCGGTGATCAGCCCGAACCACCCGCTGCGGTTCGCGGCCAGCGCCCGCGCCCCGGCGTTCGGCCGGTAGCCGAGCTCGTCGATCGCCTCCAGGATCCGCCGACGGGTCTCCTCGGGGATGGCGGCACCGGGCTTGTCGTTGAGGACGAAGGAGACCGTGGTCCGCGAGACACCCGCGTGGCGGGCCACATCACTCATGGTCACGCGATGCGTCCTGTTCGTGGCCACTTCCAGTCCCTTTCGGCCAGCCGGAGGCGAGACAACGCCTCCGGTTTCGCGCTTTAATAACGCGCGTTACTTCCTTGTGGCAGGGAAGTTACGTCCGCCTTGAGCGGCATGTCAATACCTGTGCAAGGGCTGCATCAGGCCACCAGCCCGGCGCCGTTCCCCGGTACGGACGCGGGACGACCCGCCCCGGCCGGAGCCACTTGAAGGCGGCAGCCCGCACCCTTCTTGAGAGAGGCAGACAGCGACCATGGCCCGACCCGAGTTCCCCAGCAGCGTCACCGTCCTCGGTGAGTGCGTCGCCGACGCCTTCACCGACCCCGGCCAGTCCGGCCCCAGCGAACTCACGCTGCGCGCCCTGCCCGGCGGCGGACCCGCCAACACCGCCGTCGCGCTCGCCCGGCTCGGCACCCCCACCCGATTCCTCGGACACTTCTCCCACGACGTCTTCGGCACCCTCTTCCGCGCCCGCCTCAGCGCTCCCGGCGTCGACCTGACCAGAAGCGTGACCGCCGCCGCCCAGCCGAGCACCCTCGCCGTCGCCGACCTCGACGAGTCCGGCCAGGCCACGTACACCTTCTACGCAGACAACGCGGCCGACTGCAGTGGACCGACGAAGAACTCGCCGCCACCCAGCAGGACGAGGCGGCCTGCCTGCACACCGGCTCCCTGGCACTCATACGTCAATCAGGCGGCAGCCGCATCGAGGACCACCTCGCCAGGGCGCGCGAGCACGTCACCGTGTCCATCGACCCCAACGTCCGGCCCCTGCTCGTACCGCCCTCCGTCTACCGCGAACGGCTCCCGCGCTGGTGTGCCCTCGCCGACATCCTTCGCCTCAGCGAGGACGACCTCGCGCTGCTCTTGCTCGGCGTCAGTCCCGAGGAGGCGTGCGACACCTGGCACGCCGCCGGCGCGCGCCTCATCGTTATCACCTTGGGCGGGCGGGGCGCCCTCGCCTCCCTCGACGGTCTCCGCGCCGCCGTCCCGGCACCGGCCGTGGACGAATCTGAGGAGTACAACTCTGAGGCGTTCAGGCAGCTTTGTGGCAGATGGGGCGTGGTGCAGTCGATGGGGCGTGTCGGGTCCGCCCTGGACAACGCCGCCGCGGAGTCGTTCCACTCGACCCTCAAGGTCGAGTACGTCCACCGGCACCGCGTCGCCACCCGCGCCGAGGCGAGACTGAAGTCCGCTACCTGGATCGCGGACTTCTACAACACCAAACGACGCCACAGCGCGGCCGGCGGGCGGCCACCCGTCGAGGTCGAACGGGTCATCCAACAAGCGCGAGCTCGGACCGATCAACAAGACCGGGCCGCGTAACCAACGTCTCTACGAAACCAGGGGATTGACGTGTGCCCAGGTCTTGCGACGTGAGCGGGCTCGGGGTGCGCGTAGCGCGCGACCGGTGCTTGAAGTGCTCTCCTCCCTTCGCAAGCTCAGGAAGGAGATTCCTGCCTACCTTGCGGCAGCGGGCTTGACGCCACGGGTGCGCCTGACGACTGCCCTCCCGGCAGCCGGGATCGTCACGAGGCCGATCCGGTACAGGTGCAAGACGTTCCGGGCCGCGTTCCAGTCGGCATTCGCCGACCATCCGCAGTCCGGGTTCTTGCATACGAACGTGGCCTGGTCTTCCCGGCTGCCGGGCGTGATGAAACCGCACGCGGAGCAGCGCAGGGAGGTGTTCGGGGCGGGAACCTTGACCAGGGTGCCGCCGTTGCGGGCAGTTTTGTACGTCAGCATCGTCACGGTGCGACCCCACGCCTCCTGGCTGATGGAACGGTTCAGACCGGACTTCTGCGCGACGTTCCTCCCCGGGTTCTCGATGGTTTCCCTTGGCGGACTTGACCATGTTCGTGATCTGCAACTGCTCCACCACGACCGTGCCGTACTGCTTGGCGATGGCGGTGGTGGTCTTGTGCTGCCAGTCAGTGGCTCGGCGCGTGGCTCTTGCGCGGAGCTGCTTGATCTGGTCGTAGGTGGCGTGCAGCCGGTTGGAGCTGCGCTCTTTCGGCTTGCGGAAGCTCTTGCGGTGCGCGGCCCGCTGTTCCAGGCGAAGCAGTCTGGCCTTCTCATCCGGGTTCAGCCACTTGTCCCGGTCGGCGGTGCCGTCCGGGAGTCGGGGCGGCCGGTCGTGGTCCTGGTGGCTGCCGTCGGACAGCGCAAGGGGCAGGTTCACCCCGGCGTCGATACCGACCTCGGGACCCTGGTGGGGCTCCGGCTTGGGCTCAAGGGTCTGGATACGGAAGGCGATGTGCCAGCCGAGTCCGTCTTTGACCAGCCGTGCCCCGGTGATCCGGTTCTCCTTGTTGGCGTGCTTGCCGACGGGGAGGTCCTTGGTCCAGCGGAAGCGGACGCGGCCCACCTTGGGGATGTTGACCAGGCCCCACCGTCGGTGTACTCGCTTGATCTGCAAGTCCCGGCCCTGCGGGATGTCCACCGACAATGCCGTGCGGAAGCGGGCCTTGAAGTTCGGCTCGTCCGCACGCCCGTCCCAGCAGTTCCGCCACGCCTGGAAATACGTCTTGAGTACCGCCTGCGCGGCCTGCGCGGGCAGCACCGCGTACCAGTCGATCTCCTTGCGGGCCTGCCGCAACGCCTGATCCATGCGCGTCAGAGCGCGCTGACACTTCGGCGTCATCCGCCACAGGTCGTGGAGCTGATTCCACATCGCGCGTGCCGCGTGCGCCTGGTCATCCATGAGCCGGACCTGTGCAGGCGTCAGCGCCAGCCGGGCGCGATGCCCCAACTGCCGCTTCTCCCACACGAGTTCGCCCATGACAATCACCCTACTACAGTTGGCTTATGTCACCACGATGGAACCCGAATCCTGACGTACGCACCGGCCGTCACGTCGTCTATAACCTTCACGTCCACTTGGTATTCGTCACCAAGTATCGGCGTAAGGCATTCACCGACGCCATGCTGACGCGCACCGAGGAGATCATGCGCGACGTCTGCACCGACTTCGAGGCCGAACTCAAGCAGTTCAACGGCGAGCAGGACCATGTGCATCTGCTCGTGCACTACCCGCCCAAGGTCCAGCTCTCCAAACTGGTCAACTCCCTCAAGGGCGTCAGCTCCCGCAGGCTTCGCCAGGAATACGACAGCCACGTCCGCCGCTACCTGTGGGGCGGACACTTCTGGTCCGGCTCCTACTTCGCCGGATCCTGCGGCGGCGCACCGCTGACCGTCGTCAAGCAGTACATCGAAAACCAGCAGCGCCCCACCGGCTGAGGACAACACTGCGGACCCGTGCGAACCGCGCGGGTCAGAGCAGCCCTGAGATGGCCTTCACCCCCGCCGTAAACGACGGAGCACTGGCCAAGATCAAAGGTAGATAGGCAGCGCAGTCCCACGGCCTGGCCTGCGACGCGGCATGACGTCAGGCCCGCTTGGACCGCTGTCCCGCCGAGATGTACAGGCCTCCTCGATCGGAACCCCCACCCACGGTCGCCCGGGACGCCGGCTGCAAGGTCGCCGTGGGCTCACTCCGATGTCCCGGGCGACCTCGGTCGCCGTCTTCAAATGCCGCCAATCACGCAGCGGCCGAGGTGCTCGACGAACGACCCGCAAAACCGCGGGTCGACTTCAGCGACACCGAACCCGGGACCAACGACGAGGCGGGCGTGGGGGATGCGGTTTCCTTTCAAGGATGAGGTGCTTGGGAAGGCAACTGCGTGACGTGACACCGCGAGGCCGTATATGCGGCGGCTTCGCGGTGTTCGCAGGGAAACCCGACGGCGGGCGCTCCTCACGCCGCCTGCCTCACCGACATCACCGCCCACGGCGAGAGGTCGACATTGATCTCGAGCACGCCATGGTCGGGCACAGTCAGCGTGAAAGTGCGGAGTGAGTCAGCGACAGCTCTCAAGTAATTGCTGTCCGCCCGGGACAAATTGACGGGGGATCCGAGCTGGTGCCAAGCTTCGGCGACGTTCCCGTGCTCCCAGTCCATGATCTCGACGAGGAACGTGGCCCCCGGCTTGAGTCCACTGATCGAGTGGCGGATCCTTCGGTTCGGCCCCATCCCGGCCAGCGCACGCGTCGCTGGATACGAGTTCGCCGAGCCGACAGCCCTCATGGCCATCTCATCGGGGTAGTTGAAGAACAGCGCTGACACAGCCGATGTCTGGCTGTCCCGGGTCACGACGCCGTCGGACGTCGCGAGGAGTAGCCGGTCACCCAGCCGTTGCAGCATCGTGAACGCGTGAAAAGTGGGTTTGTGAATGCCGGCCTCGTTCACAAGGCCGAACCCGCCGTGAAACGGCCCCAGCCCGGCGCCCCCCTCCTCGAACACGTCCGTGAAGGCCCAATAGGCGATCGAGTCGGCGAGGGTGGCGCATTTCAGGTACGTGCGGGTGATGAACGTGGCCGCGAACAGTGTGTCATGGATGAAATCGCGGGCAGATGGCGAGGTCGACCACTCCGTGATATGGATCTCCGCGTTCGGATAGGCGCTGTTCGCCACCAGATTACGGAGAAGGACCAGGTCGTCGAGTGTCGCGTCGACGTATCGGGCGATGTGGACTCCCTGACCGTCGGCGCCGTACGCGAAGTCGGTCGGGTACAGGTGAGTCGAGATGAAGTCGACTGGGAGTTTGCGCTTCGCGCACCAGTCGATGAAGTCTTCGATCCACACCGGGCGCCAGTCGAGCGCGTCCACGTCGGACGCGCTGGCCGTCTCGTACATCGCAGAGCGGTCCTCGACTTCGCCCTTGTAGCGGTCGTCGGGCACGAAGACGCTCGTTGAGGGCCCGCCCACCTTCAATTCGGGATCGATCTTCTTGATCGCCGTCACAGTGTGTTCGTAAAGTTCGAAGTATTCCGTCTTCGTTCCCGTCCAAAAATGCGGAACCAGGTTCGGTTCGTTCCACACCTCGAATCGCCATTCGCGCACCTCCGCGAGACCGTACCGATCGATCCAATGTTCGACCGAACGCGTCACCAGCTCAACCCAGCGCGCCACGTCCTTGGGCGGGCTGCAGTGAGCACCCCACCAAAACACTGTCTCGTGTGCCGTCGCCAACTCGCGTGGCATGAATCCCAGTTCAACGAAGGGACGGGCGCCGGATTCCAGGATAAAGTCGAACACCTTGTCGATGTAGCTGAAGGTGTACATCGGGGAGGGGAGGGGCGTGTTCGGGCCGAACCCGTGACCATAGCTCTCCCGGTACACGAACATGTCGTCGTGAAAGATGCCGTGGAAGCGGATGTAACGAAATCCGCAGGCATCGACAACCTCGCCGAACTGCTGTTGCCAGTCTGCGCGTAGTGCTTCATTCGCTCGTCCGGCGCCGACGCACTCCGCCCAGATATGCGGCAGCGCGCTCTCGTCGCGCAGTTCGCCGTCGACCCGGAACCGAGGTTCGCTCAGGGCATCGTTTGTCATGGTCTCATTTCTTCGCAGAGTCGTTTGTGGAAGAGGCCGACTTCGCCGCGGTGCCGGTGTCCGCGCCAGTCTGAACACCCGGTCGCGCGCGACCGGCTTGTCAATCCCGGTCCGAGGTCGACATGGGGCTGTTGAGGCGTCACCCCTAGCCCTTGACGGCGCCGAGCGACACGCCTGACTGCCAATACCGCTGCAGGCTGAGGAACGCGATGATCAGCGGCACGATTGTCAGCAGCGCGGCTGTGATCACGAGACTCTGGATGAGAGCGCCGTTCCCCGCGGTCGATCCCAACTTGTTCCATTGACTGAGTCCGATGGTCAGTGGATACCAGTTGGGATCCTTGAGCATGATCAACGGAAGGAAGTAGTTGTTCCAGATGGATACGAACGAGAAGAGCAGGACCGTCACGCTTGCCGGTGCAAGCATCGGCAGCGCAATCTGAATGAAGGTCCTGAACTCGCCGGCACCGTCGACCTTTGCGGCATCGAGCAGGTCGGTCGGCACGGCTTCGGCCGTGAACACCCACATCAGGTACAACCCGAAGGGGTTGATGAAACTCGGTATGAGAACGGCCCACGGGGTGTTGGTGAGGCCGAAATGCGCGAACAGCAAGAACTGGGGGATCGCCAGGGCGATGCCCGGCACCGCGATCGATCCCAGGATGACGAAAAGGAGCACGCGCTTCCCGCTGAAGTGGAGCTTCGCCAGGGCGTATCCGCCGAGGGCCGCCAGAAACGTTGACACGGCCGCGCCCACGACGACGTAGAGGACGGTGTTGAGCAGCCACCGGGTGAAGATCCCGTCCTGGAATCTGAACACCTCGACGATGTTGTCCCACAGGGCGAACTTGTGACCGGGCGCAAGCCCGAACGAGGATACGAAGTCGGCCTGTGACTTGGTTGCGTTGATGACCAGCCATACGAGCGGCAACAGGCAGTACAGGGCAGACAACCCTGTCATGGCAGTAAGCGTCACGCTCTTCTTGGGGTTCTCCACGGTGTAGAGGCGACGGCGCTTGCGGGAATGACGAATCGATGTGCCTGAGGTCGCGACGTAGGCTTCCCCGGATTCAGCGCGTGTGCTAGTGCTCGAAGGCATTCCTCAAACCCCTGATTTGGACGGCGTAGGCGACCGCGATCGTGATCGCAGCCATGACGAGCGCGAGGGCTGCCGCGTAGCCTTGCTGAGATCCGGTGAAGGCCAGGTTGTACGCGTACAGGTTGGGCGTGTAGTGGGTGGTGATGCCGCTGTTGGCCACCATCGATGGCAGGATCTGCGGCTCGTTGAAAATCTGGAAAGTGCCGATGATCGAGAAGATGATCGAGATGACCAGGGACCTTCGCAGTGCCGGTAGCTTGATTCTGCGGACCACTTGAAATTCGTTCGCCCCGTCGAGGGCCGCAGCCTCGTACAACTCACGCGGGACGGCCTTGAGCACGGCGTAAAAGATGAGCATGTTGAAGCCGGTGAACGCCCAGGTCACCATCATTCCGATGGAGATGAGCGTGGTACTGGGGTCGAAGGGGTTGAGATCCGTACCCAGAGCCTCATTGAGGCTGCCGAACAGGCCATATTTGACGCCCAACATGAATCCCCACATGAGAGCCGACACGACCGCCGGCACCGCATAGGGTAGGAAGATCGACACCCGCATAAACTTGGTGCCGTGCAGACGCCTGGAGTCCAGCGCCAGCGCCAGCGCCATGGCGACGATCAGCATGATCGGCACCTGGACGAGCGTGAACCAGAAGACCCTGCCCACACCATCCCAGAACTGCGCATCTTGGAACAGCCTGGTGTAGTTGGCGAGCCCGGTGAACGTATTGCCCCCGATGAGCTTTTGCTGGAAGAGGCTGAGATAGCCGGCGTAGACGATCGGCACGATGTACACGAGCATGAACAACAGCCCGAAAGGCGCGATGAACGCCAGTCCGATCTGTTTCCTACCGCGCTTTCCGCCCGGTGCCCGGTGCTGCGTTGTATCTGGCGACATCACAGCGGTGACGTCGAGATGGCCTGCGTGGCCCATTCCCGGTGTTCCTTTCGGTGCATTGCCTTGCCCGGGGCTCGCTTCCACACGCTGCCCTGGCGGGGAGCCGCTAGTCCACCTCGAAACCCTGCTCGTTGCCGTACTTGATCATGCGCTGCTTCCACTCTTCGAGGATTCCCGCGAGCGATCCCTTGCCTGTGGTGTAGAACTTCGAGACGAGGTCGCCGTACGTCGATCGGGCCCACTCGAAGAACGGCGGGTACTGCCAGCCGCTCGCGACGATCTTCGTGGATTGCGCCAGCACGGGGCCGACCTTCTGGTCACCGAAGTACTTGTTGGTCTTCCTCTGGGAGTCCGTGCTCGCCAACACCGAGGTGTTCGGCACGAAGGCGCCCGCGTCGACGCGGGAAGAGAGGCCGCCGCCGTGCGTGAAGTACTCGAGGAACTTGAACGCCGCGTTCTTGTGCGCGGCAGCGGCCGGGATACCGAAGCCGCTTCCGCCGTTCTCAGCCCCGACCTCGCCGCCCTGCTGCCACTGCGGCATCAACGCAACTCTGAAGTCACCGGCGGCCTTGGGCGCACGCTGGGGCAGTGACGAGGTCAGCCAGCCGCCCATGATCTGGGAGGCAAGGGTTCCGTCGTTGAGCGTGCGGTTCCAGTCGTCAGACCACGCCGTGACCTTGGTGTTGAGCAAGCCCTCGTCGAGCATCTTCTGCCAGAACGCCACGGCCTTGGTTGTGCCAGGCTCCGTAAAGTCGATGTGCACCTTGGTGCCGTTCACCTTGAACGGGCGGCCGCCTGCCTGCCAGATGAGCGAGAGCAGGAAGAAGAGGTCCCCGGTGTCCTGGGCGATGTAGTGGTCGCCACCGAGCGCGCGAACCTTCTTGGCGTCCTCGTAGTACTCGTCCCACGTGGCCGGAGGTTCCTTCACACCGGCCTTTTTGAGAGTGTCCTTGTTGTAGAACATGACCGACGGACCGTAGTCAGAAGGCAGCGCGTAGACCTTGCCATCGACTGTCACGTCATTCCACGCGGCCTTGGCGTAGTCCTTCTTGAGATTCTCGACGCCGAATTTCCCGAGATTGTCGAGCTTGCCAGGAATGGCAAAGTAGGGCACTGCGAAGTACTCGAACATCGCGAGGTCCGGCACGCCAGAACCGGCCTGGATTGCATTGTCGAGTGCCGTGTATTCGTCGTATGACGAGCCGGCGTTGACCACCTTGATCTTGATGCTCGGGTTCGCCGCCTCGAAACCAGGCACGGCCTTTGCGACGGTGTCGTCCCATGCCCAGACCGTGAGGTTCACCTGGTTGCCGCCGCCATCTGCCGGCCCACTTGAGCAAGCGCCCAGTACGAGCATCAGCGCGAGCGCCGCGGAAAAGAGCCTTGCTTTCTTGCGGAGCCTCATGAGCCGCCCTCCTCTTTGAGATGGCTCGAAACTTTTTCGCATTACTTTCGAAGACGCGTGGGACGGTAGTCGGCGCCCTCTGTTCACGTCAAGGACTTGAGCAGATAGACGTCGGGAGCGGCACATGTGTAACGTGCGCTTCGGGTTCGAAAAAGTTTCGGACACGAACGGAGTCACGATGAGTCGGCGATCTCATTCCGAACGAGCCACCCTCGCGGATGTCGCCCGGCTGGCCGGCGTCTCGCCGGCGACCGCCTCGAAAGTCCTCAACGGCCGCAGCGACGTGGGGGCGAACACGCGCGACCTTGTCCTTAGTGTCATCGCCGAGCTCGGTTACAAGCCGACGACGGCGCGACGGGATCTGCAGCGGGAGCGGACGCTCGTCACCGTGCTCGACATCGTCGAGTCTCCCTACGCCGGGACGGTGCTCCAGGGGATCCTCGTGGCCGCGAGCGCTGCACAAACCGAGCTCCTCCTGCGCCGGCCGCCCGAAGATTGGATCGGCACCAGCCGTACAGCGGCCCATGCCTGGATCGCGAAGCTGCTGGCGTCCGGAGTCGCCGGCATCATCGCCCTCGCCGTCGCCGTGCCCGACTCGGTGCTCCTCGTCGCGGAGGATGCAGAGCTGCCAGTGGTGACGATCGACCCGATCGACACCACCGACTCGCGCGTCGTCAGCATCGGTTCCACCAACTGGGCGGGTGGTCGCTCAGCGACCGAGCACCTCATCAGGCTTGGCCACCGCAGGATCGCCTGGATCGGCGGCCCGTTGAGTTCCACTCCCTCGGCAGAGCGCTTCCACGGGTACCAGGCCGCGCTGCACTCGGCGGGCATCACGCCGGACGGCGTGATGATCCGCCACGACGCGTTCTCCGTCGAAGCGGGACTTCAGCACGCCCATGAAATGCTGGCGCTCGACAAGCGGCCGACCGCGATCGTCGCGGGCAACGACGAAATCGCTGTCGGGGCGCTCGCTGCAGCTAATGAACTCCATATCACCGTCCCGGGGGATCTATCGATTACCGGGTTCGACGACACGCCGCAGGCACAATGGACAACCCCCCGGCTGACGTCCGTCGGGCAGCCGCTCGTCGGCATGGGCCGGATGGCCGTCGAGACTGCCCTCGGTATGGCGAACGGCGTCCAGCCCGCCTCCCGACACCTCCAGCTGGCGACCACCCTCAACGTACGTGACTCCACAGGCCCTGCCACATGACCTGATCTGCTCCACCTCGGATATCCACCGCATAGTGGTGACCAGGCAACCGAGCCATGTCCGTCCGGCGGTGTCGCGAGCATGCCGCGAACCATCCGCCCGTACGCCAGTGGCGAGGCGCTGCAGAAGCCGCTGCCTCGTGCCGAGGCGTGCCTGGCGGGACTCGGAGCCAGGTCTCCGGATCAGGCAGCGCCTTCCCTGTACCTCTGTCAACTGTCGCGATACCGCAGACGCGCCGTTGGCTGGTCTCGTGAAGAGGCGCCGCCCTGTGGGCCCGGCTCGATGCCGGCCTGATGCATCAAGACGGGCTCGACGCAGGCCGCGCCGCGAGGTGTCAGAGCGGCGTGATCACATACTCCCCACCTTCCTTGGTCTTGAACACGGCGACGGTGCTTTCGGGGCGCTTCACTTCTGTCTCAGCGCCGCCGGTTGAGTGCACGGTGACCGGTGCGGCGGTGCGCAGTCGGACGGTGCCGCTCTGGCGCGCTGCCAGGTGGGCGTGGGTCAGCGCGCCGTCGAGCCAGGAGAGGCTGACGGTGAGGCCGCCGCGGGCGAGGAGGCCGGTGACCCGGCCCTCGGGGAGCTGCGGCGGCAGGGCGGGCAGCAGGTGGACTTCACCGGCGTGGGACTGAAGCAGCCATTCGGTCACGCCCGCGGTGGCGCCGAAGTTGCCGTCGATCTGGAACGGCGGGTGCAGGTCGAACAGGTTCGGGGCTGTGTGGTCGGCGGTGAGCAGGTCGGTGAGGAGCTTGTAGGAGCGGGCGCCGTCCTCCGCGCGCGCCCAAAAATTGATCTTCCAGGCGAGGGACCAGCCGGTGCCGTCGTCCCCACGCATCTCCAGAGTCTTCAGAGCGGCCTGGAAGAGTTCCGGGGTGTTGCGCTTGGTGATCTGGTTGCTGGGGTGCAGGCCGTACAGGTGGGAGATGTGGCGGTGCTGCTGCTCGGGCGCGCCCGCGTCCCAGTCCTGCTGCCACTCCTGCAGCTGCCCCAGCGCGCCTATTTTCATGGGCGGCAGTTGGGCACGGGCCTGGCGCACCCGATCGGCGTACGGACTGGTGGTGCCGAGCGCGTCGCAGGCGGCGAGGTAGCCGTCGAAGAGGTCGCGCAGGATCTGATTGTCCATCGTCGGGCCCGCACATGCGGACACGTCGGGGTGGTGGGCGTTCTCGGGCGAGACGGACGGACAGGTCACCAAGTACCCGGTGGTGGGGTCGGGGACCAGCGCATCAAGGAAGAAGCGGACCGCGCCTTCGACGACGGGTAGCCGGCGGCGCAGGGCTGCGCTGTCGCCGGTGAAGCGGTAGTGCTCCCATACGGAGGTGGCCAGCCAGGCGCCGCCGGTGGGCCACATCCCCCAGAAGGCTCCGTCCACGGGCGCGGTGCCGCGCCAGACGTCGGTGTTGTGATGGGCGACCCAGCCGTCGGCTCCGTACTGCACCCGGGCGGTCTTCTGTCCGGCCTGGGCAAGGTCGTCGAGCAGGGCGAAGATCGGCTCCCAGCACTCCAGGAGGTTGGCGGTGGGCGCGGGCCAGTAGTTCATCTCCGTGTTGATGTTGATCGTGTACTTGGAGTCCCAGGGCGGGGACAGCTGGTCGTTCCAGATGCCCTGCAGGTTGGCGGGCTGTGTACCCGGGCGGGACGAGGAAATGAGCAGGTAGCGGCCGAACTGGTAGTGAAGGGCCACCAGTTGCGGGTCGTGGGCCTGAGAGAACGCGGCCACCCGCCGATCGGTCGGCGCCTTCGCCGCATCCGTGGTGCCGAGGTCGAACGTGACCCGGCGGAAGAGTGCGCGGTGGTCGCGTACGTGCCGGGAGCACAACTGTCCGTACGGGGTGTCGGTGGCGGCGTTCAGCGGGCGCTCGGCGTGGGCGCGGTGGTCGCCTGAGGCGTCTCGGTAGTGGTCGTAGCTGGTGCCGACGGACACCAGTAGGGTCACCGCGTCGGCGCTGTCCACGGCGAGGGTGCCGTTCTCGCTGCGCACGGTGCCCCTTTCGACGCGGGCACGGACCAGGGCGCGGAAGCGGACTCGGCCGGTGACGCCCTCACGCGTCTGCCCGGTCCCCTCCAGAGCGGCGGTGATCCGGTCCGGGGAGGACGTCTGAGCCTCCTGTGGACTGTCGAAGGCGGCGGTGAACGACAGGGCACCGGGGGTATCCGCGGTCAGCCGGACCACAATCACCCGGTCGGCATGGCTGACGAACGCCTCCCGACGGTATGCCACTCCATCGCGGACGTACATCGTGGTCGCCATGGCTGTGTCCAGGTCCAACTCGCGGCGGTAGGAGCTGGCTTCACCTGTGCCCGGAAACGTCAGGCGCAGGTTGCCGACTGTCTGGTACATCAACTCCCCCACTGGGATGCCCAGGAAGGTGGAGTTGATCAGGTCCTGGGCGGAGTTCCACTCGCCGGAGAAGACCCGGCGCCGGATCTCTGGGAGGTTTGCCAAACCCTGGGGGTTGGCGGGTTCGTAGGGGCCTCCCGCCCACAGGGTGTCTTCATTGAGCTGGAGCAACTCGGTGTCCACTCCGCCGAACACCATCGCGCCGAGGCGTCCGTTGCCGAGCGGCAACGCCTCCAGCCACTGGCCGGCGGGCTTGTCGTACCACAGGGCGAGGCGGGCGGCCTCCGGGGTGGTGGCCTCCTCCGCTTCTGATGCGGTCTGCGGCGCCGCGGCCGCCACAGCGGGCGGGAGGCCGACAGCGAGTGCGGCGGACGTGGTTGCGGAGGCGACGAGAAAATCTCTTCGTTCCATGGGAATGCCTGCCTTTCGATCGCGGGTTGGGCCGGTTCTTCGGGCGTGGTGCAACTCAGGGGCCGCGCGCGTGGCTTCACACGTGGGCCGTTCTGCCGTAGCGGTCCTTCCTGTGAGAGTTCACCTCGCCGGTACGAAGGTCGGCGTCCCGACCCGGTGCACCGCCACCTGATACGGCGTGGTCAGCCGGGCGCGGGCGGCAGCGAAGGGGGAGCGACTGCCGGGGAAAGGCGGCGGTGCCTATTCCTGTGCCTTGCCACCCGTGATGCGGGACAGCGCGAGGGCGCCGAGGATGATCGCGCCGTTGAGGGAGCCGATCCACTGTGCGGGGACACCTCCGAGGGTGAGGGCGTTCTGGATCAGGAACAGCAGCAGAATGCCGGTGAACGCGCCGAACACGGTGCCCTTACCGCAGTTGAGGCTGATATCGCCGATGACCGCGGCGGCGAACACGGTGAAGACGTACGTAGCTGCTGGCCTGGGCGGAGAGCACCGAGGCGAGGCGTCCCGAGAGCAGCAGGCCGCTCAGCGCGGCGAGGACGCTCGCGGTGACGATGGTGATCCACAGCACCCGGTCGGTGCGAATGCCGGCCGCTTTCGCCGCGTCGATGTTGCCGCCGATCGCGTAGAGGGAGCGACCGAAGCTGGTGAAGCCGAGCACCACCATCACGATGACGAACAGGATCAGGCAGATCCACCCAGAGGCAGGCATGCCCAGCCATTGGGCGGTGCGGAGGTAGAGCATCGAGGGGGGTTCATTGAAGAAGGTCTGGCCGCCGGAGACGCCCGTCAGGATGCCGCGCAGCACAATCAGCATGCCCAGCGTGACAATGAAGCCGTTGAGCCCGAACCGGATGATGTACAGGGCGTTCACCGCCCCGATCAGTAGACCGGCCGTCAGGGTGATAGGGATGGACCAGCCGCCGGGCAGCAGTCCGATCCCGTGCGCCGCGCCCGCCGTGAGCGGGTTGGTCGGCGTCGTCCCAGGAGGCCAAGTCGCTGTCGGTGCAGGCCTCCACGAAGGTGGTGAAGTAGCTGTCGACTGAGGGGCCTAGTTGCGCGGCGTGCGGTCCTTCTGGCATGGCCACCAGTGCCGCCGCCCCGCCGCGCACCCCGCCCCTCAAAGCTCCGCCAGGGGAACCACCGCCGGCCTCTCCGCCCGGCTGGCCACCATGACGGACGAGCCGCTCTCCGCCGAATTCAGCAGCGACTCCATGACATCGAGCACGTGGTACGCGAGCGAACCGCCGACGCGGGGTTCGCGCGTCGCGGGCGTGGCCGCCAGATCCGCGACGCCGTAGCCCCGCCCCGACCCGAGGTAGCCGGCGGAGACCGGGAGCGTCTCCCACTCGCCGGCGCCGAGGCGGAAGAGGCGAGTGTCGCCCTCGAAGTGGTTCGGGTCAGGCACCGCCAGTGTGCCCAGAGGTCCGTGCACCTCGATGTTCGCGGAGTGCGTCGCGGCCGCGTCGAAGCTCATCACCAGCGTTGAAAGCACTCCCGACTCATGCACAAGGACACCCGTGACATGGGTGTCCACGTGGACGTCGACCCGCTCACCGGCCCGCGGCCCACTGCCGATCTCGCGCTCCATACGCGTGTGGCTCGCCGCTCCGATCACCGAGGTCACGGGCCCGAGCAGCGTGACGAGGGCGGTGATGTAGTACGGGCCCATGTCGAGCAGTGGTCCGCCGCCCGGGGCGTAATAGAAGTCCGGGTTCGGGTGCCAGCGTTCGTGTCCGGGCGTGACCATCGTCGCCGTCGCCGCGACCGGTGCGCCGATGAGTCCGTCGTCGATGGCCTTGCGTGCGGTCTGAATGCCGGTGCCGAGAACGGTGTCCGGCGCGCAGCCGACGACAACTCCCGCCAGCCGGGCGGCCTTCAGCACCAGGTGGGCCTCTTCCGTCGTGGCGGCCAGGGGCTTCTCGCCGTAGACGTGCTTGCCGGCCGCGATCGCCTTGAGTGCTATCTCGCCGTGCGTGGCGGGGATCGTCAGGTTGAGTACGAGGTCCACGTCGTCGGCGGCGAGCAGCTCGTCGACGCTCAGGATGCGCACATCGCCGCCGTCCCACTCCTCCGCAACGGCCCGGGCGCGCGCCGCGTCCAAATCGGCTACGGCGACCAGGGCGACATCCCCCAGCCTGCGCAGGCTGGCGAGGTACTGGCCGACGATCGTGCCGCACCCGATGATCCCGATGTTCAGCGGCTGGCCCACAGCAGGCCCCTTTCGACGATGGTACGGACGCTGGGGTTCTCGAGGTCCTCGACGTGGTGTCCCGGCGTGCACACGAAGATCCGGCCCTTGCCCCACCGGCGGGTCCAGATGGCCGGCGAGGTGACTTCCCGGTGCCAGGGGTCCCAAGGGCGGATCTTCTGGGTGGTGGTGGCGAGGACGTCGATGTAGTCGTCGGCGAGGACCCAGTACTGCTCGGTGACGAGATCGAAGTCCGCTATGCCCTCGGTGATGGGGTGCTCGGCCGCGGCCGGAAGCATGTTCACGGTGTACGGGACGTAGTTGTCGGACTGCTCGCCGTTTCGCTCGTCCCGGTGTTTTCCCGGATGAGAGGCGAACTGCCCGCCAATGAGATGCAGATAGTCGGCGGTGTTGCGGTAGGAGTCGGCGATCCCGCCGTGCCAGCCGGCGAGACCGGTGCCGTTCTCGACGGCCGTCCGCAGCCCGGCGAACTCCTCCCGCTCGATCGTGGACATCGTCACGCACTGCACGACGAGGTCCACTCCGGCCATGTACGTGGCGTTCGCATAGATCTTGGGCGAATCCTCGACCCGTATCTCGTAGCCATGCGCCGTGAGGTGCGGGATGAACAGGTCGGTGGCCTCGACGGGCTGGTGCCCCTCCCAGCCGCCGCGTACGACGAGGGCCTTCTTGGTGGTCGCCACTGATCTCCTTTGCTGTACGAGATGGCTGTTGCTGTACGAGATGGGTGCCTACGTGCGCCTACTTGCCGAAGCCGGCCGTCAGGCAGCTGACGAGCTGGCGGCGTGCGATCACGTACACGCCGAGGAGCGGCAGCGTCGCGAGGGCCAGGGCGGTGCCGCAGAACGTCGTTACGGCGGTACGCAGTCTGCGGCGTCTGAGTAGTCTGCGAAAGTTCACGGTCTTCCGGTCCTCAACGCTGAGAGACGTAGGCTTGGAAGGCGATCCGACCTCGCAAAAGTTCGAAAACTTTCGGAGATTGTTCGATACATTGGCACCGTAGGGAGGGGTGGAGATCGCGGTCAAGAGGCGTGCACACAGTGACATTTGAGCGTGGTCGCTGGAGGGTGAGTGGGCAAAAGCCGACATCACGCCAGGATTGACGCCGCGCGTGCCACACCCCAAGCTGCCGCTACCGAAAATATTTCGAGACGTCAGGAAGCCAAATGTCCCTCTCGTCCTCCTCGAGCAATACCAAACCCAAGCCCAAGCCCAGGCTTACGCCGGCCGCCATCGCGCGCGGCACGGGAGTCTCCACCGCCACCGTGTCCAAGGTCGTCAACGGCCGGGCGGACGTGGTTCCCGGAACGCGCACGAGGGGCCTTGCTGCACTCGAGGAGGCCGGGTACCGCTCACCGGCCCAGCGCCGCTCGCCCGTAGGGCCCTCTGTCGTCGAGGTCGCCTTCGACGCAATTGGCTCGGACTGACCCCTCGACGGTGCCCAAAGGCATCCTCGACCACGCCGCGAGCGCTGGCGTCGAGATCATCCTCAGTACCACCGGAAGTCCACGGTCCACTCCACTCGACTCGGCCCACATAGCACAGCGCATGAGCAGTGAAGGCCGCGCCGGAATCATCGCGGTGACCTCGGCGTACGGCGAGCGCGACCTGGCCGCCTTCCAGCGCCAGCGCATCCCCGTCGTGGTCATCGGGCTCCTCCGTGGACACCCCTGCCTTCGGGCAGGGGTGGAAACAGACACTCGTTCAACCCGCCGCCCGTCGACGTCGTCAGCGTCGGAGCCACCAACTGGTGGGCGGGAAAGCCGCCACCGCACACCTCTCGGGCATGGGCCACCGCCGCATCGCCTACCTCGGCGGCCTGGAGTCGACGGAATGCAACCAGGCACGCCTGCACGGCTACCTGTCCGCTCTCACGGCCCACGACCCACGGCCTCATCCCCTGACCCCGACCTCCTCATCCACGGCCGCTTCCGCGCCGACCACGACACCGAAGGCCTCACCGCACTCCTGGCCCGCAGCAATCCCCCGACCGCAATCTTCGCCGGCAACGACGCCATCGCAGTCGGTGTCCTGCGCGAGGCCCGACCCCGCGGCATCCACGTACCCGAAGACCTGAGCCTGGTCGGCTTCGACGGCGCCGCCCTCCGCGCCGTACTCCGCCAATTCCGCGGCGAACAACCCGACACCCACCGCGTGGAACTCGCCACGCAATTCGCAGTACGCGAATCGACCACGCTCCTCCGGTGAGGCGGCTTCGGTCAGGCGGTTGGCGATGCGAGCGCCTCACCTGCCTCCCCACGCGGTGGACGAGTAGGCGTACGCGTTCTGCATCGTGGAGGCCGTCCACCAACGCCTTTGCCACCGGGGGATCTTCGCCAACGGTGCAAAGAAGTGGGGTGATCCGTCGGCCGGACTGCTCTGGGCCCGACACATGGCAGCGCGAGAAGGCCACGCTGCTCAACTGTGAGGGACGAGGAGTCAATCCGCGAGACCATCGCCCGCAACGGCATCTTGCCCCAGCCATCGCCGTCGTCCCGTCCGGGGTGCTCCCCGTGCGATCTGCGCGGTCAGAGGCAGGACTTACTCACCGGAAGGCGGATGGAGCGACAACAGGCACCTCGACAACCGCATCGGCCTTCGGAACGCCCCGAGAATGCCCGATGATCACGTTGCCGCACCGGGAAACCACAAGATCCCCGACAACAAAGTCCCGCTCAGCGCACCTTGCGCACGGGCAGGATGGCCAGCGCACCACCGAGACACACCAAGGAGGCGGTGATCAGCAGGATCGCGTAGTTGTGCCCGCCGCCGAGCGAGATGAGCAGCGCGCCGAGTGCGGGGGCGAAGATCTGTGGGGCCGACATCGCGATGTTGAAGATGCCGAGGTCCTTGGAAGGGTTGTCCGGGTCCGGCAGCACGTCGATGACGAGCGCGAGGTCGACACCGAGGTAGGTGCCGAAACCCAATCCCAGGACGATCTCCGCACAGTAGAACAAGGCAGTGGTGTCGGCCTGACTGAGGATCAGCATGCCGACACCGAACGACACGGCAGCGACGGCGATGAACGGCTTGCGGCGCCCGACCTGGTCCGAGAGCCAGCCGGCGGTCAGTGAGGCGCCCATAACGACCAGCCCATAGAGGAGGACGCCGACGGCGAGCGTCTCGGTCGCTTCGGCGGCGCTGAGCCGCATCTCGTGCTGGAGGTAGATGAGACGGAAGGTGGTAAACATCCAGTTGGCGAGCGTCAGCAGGAAGCGGGAGAGCCAGGTCCAGGCGAAGTCCGGGTGCTGTTTGGGGCTCACCCAGTAGGTGCGCAGGACCGCCTTGAAGCCTTCCCGTGGGGGCTTCCGCTCCAGCGGCTTGTCCGGGAGGACCAGCATGTATCCGATCACCAGGAGGATGCCGATGACGCTGGGTACCAGGAAGAGCAGGAGCATCTGGTCGGTGAAGTACTTAGCGATCCAGGTGCCCGCGGTGGGGGCAAGGTTCTGCATGATGCCGAGCAGTCCGCTGATCTTGCCGCGCTTGAGCTCGGGGACGTTGTCGGCGACGGTCGCGACGAATGCGGCGAGCGCGGCGTTGGCGGACGCCGAGGCGATGACGAAGCCGAGGGTGATGACGACGACGCTGCTCGCAGTGGCGATGAGCAGCAGCCCGACGAACAGGCCCAGCATGCCGAGGGCGAGCCAGGGCCGACGCCGGCCGTAGCGGCTGGTGGTGCGGTCGCTGAGACGCCCGAAGAACGGGTTCGCCAGCATCGCGGCGACCGAGCCCGTGGTGGTGACGATCCCGAGCGACGAGACCTGGTCGCTCTCGGGGACGATCGCTTGGACTTTGAGTTGCAGGCTGACGAGGATGGGCGTCAACAGAGCCAGGAATATACCGAGTTGACCTGCCGCCATACCGGCCACCAGTCGGGGTCGGGGGGCTGCGACGGCCGAGGGGGTGCGCGGCGTGCCGCGTTCGGGCGCGGCGGTGTCGCTGCGGAGGGTTTCGGGGGTCACGGCAGGCTACTTCCTTGTAGTCGGGCAGGACGCGGGGGGACGTAGAGAG
Organism: Streptomyces sp. NBC_01445; assembly: GCF_035918235.1. Lineage (NCBI taxonomy): Bacteria > Bacillati > Actinomycetota > Actinomycetes > Kitasatosporales > Streptomycetaceae > Streptomyces > Streptomyces sp. NBC_01445. Next base: position 447,964 of record NZ_CP109486.1, read on the forward strand.
GTGAGGTGTGTCTGGCGCACGTCGGGCGGGCCGCGAGGGTCGCGGCCGGGAGAACTGCGTGGCGCCGGTTACGCGTGGCGGAGGTGGCGCTCCGCGCCCACCCAGCGCTGCGGTCCCGTGAGTTCGACATCGGCGCTCAACCGGATGTCACCGCTGGAGGATCCGAGCATGAGGCGGATGGTGCCGGGCTCGACGAGCCGCCGGCCGTCGCCGGAGGCGTCCTTGGTGTACGAGGTCTGGTCGGCGTGCATCTTGAACGTCACACGGCTCTGTGCACCCGGTGCCAGGTCGATGACGTCGAAGGCCGCCAACTGCAGGGTGGGACGGGCGACTTGGGCGACCGGGTCGTCGTAGTAGAGCTGGACGGTCTCCCGGCCCGCGCGCTGTCCCGTGTTGCGGACGAGGCAGGAGACCTCGACGAACCCGTCGGTGGGGACGCGCTCTCCGCCGTCGAGCCGCAGGTCCTCGTAGCTGAAGGAGGTGTACGACAGGCCGTGCCCGAAGGGGTACAGGGGTGTGTTGTCGAGGACGCTTATGCCTTCGCTGTGGCGGCCGAGCAGCGGGGTGAGGTACGTGCCCGGATTGCTGTCCGGGGTGGCCGGGATCTGTACGGGCAGCTTGCCGCTCGGGCAGGCCCGGCCCGACAGGACACGCGCCAGAGCCGGGCCGCCCTCTTCGCCGGGCATGAAGGTCTGCACGACGGCCACGCAGCGTTCGGCGAGTCCACCGAGTGCGTAGGGTCGGCCGGAGACGACGAGTAGGACGACCGGGGTGCCGGTGGCGAGTACTTTCTCGATCAACTGCGCTTGCACGCCCGGTAGTTGCAGATGAGGGGCATCGCAGCCCTCCCCCGAGGTTCCGTTGCCGAACATTCCGGCGCGGTCGCCGACGACGACCAGGGCCAGGTCGGCCGAGGCGGCGGCACGCGCGGCGGCGGGCAGACCGGAGCGGTCGCCTCCGCTGACCTTGCAACCCGGTTCATGGACGAAGGTGATGTCCGGCAGTTGCGCGGTGAGCGCCTCGCGCAGGGTGGGCAGGGTGAGTCCAAGCGGGTGACCCGGGTACTTGGGCAGGACATGGTTGGGGAAGGAGTAGCAGCCCAGGAAGGTGGTGGCGTCGTCGGCGCCCGGGCCGATCAGGGCGATGGTGGGGGTGCAGGCGGCGTCGAGGGGCAGGGCGGCACCCTCGTTGGCCAGCAGGACGATGGAGCGTTCGGCGATGGTACGGGCGAGTGTGCGGTTGGTCGGCGAGTCGAGGTCGACGGGGGTGCCGAATCCGGCGTCCGCCTCCGGGGTGTAGTCGGCGTCGAGGAGGCCGAGTCGGAGCTTCTGGCGCAGGACGCGTTCGACGGCGCGGTCCAGGAGCTCGGGGGCGATCAGGCCGTCGTCGAGCTGTTGGGCGAGCGGGTCGCCATAGCAGCGGGTGTTGGGTAGTTCGACGTCCATTCCGGCGGTCAGTGCGAGGCGGGCGGCGTCGCCTTCGGTGGCGGCGACGCGGTGCATGGTCTGCAGGAAAGCGATCGATCCGTAGTCGGAGACGACTGTGCCGGTGAATCCCCACTGCTCGCGCAGCACTTTCGTCAGGAGCGACTCGTCCGCGCAGGCGGGAACCCCGTCCTGGTCGGTGTAGGAGTTCATCACCGAGCCCACGGCGCCTTCGCGCACGGCCATCTCGAAGGGCGGCAGGATCACGTCGGCCATTTCTCGGGCGCCTATGGAGACGGGCGCGTGGTTGCGGGCGCCGCGTGATGCCGCATGCCCGGCGAAGTGCTTGAGCGTGGCGACGACGCCCTGGGACTGCATGCCTCGGACGTAGGCCGTGCCGATGAGGCTGGTCAAGTAGGGGTCCTCGCCGAGCGTCTCCTCGACGCGGCCCCAGCGGTAGTCGCGTACGACGTCGAGGACCGGGGCGAGGCCCTGATGGACCCCGACCGACGCCATGTCGTGGCCGATGGCGGCACCCATCTTCTCGACCAGTGCGGAGTCGAAGGTGGCGGCCCACGCCAGTGGGGTGGGGTAGACGGTGGCCCCGAAGGCGGCGAAGCCAGTGAGGCACTCGTCGTGTGCGATCGCCGGAATGCCTAGGCGGGTACTGCCGGTCAACATCCGTTGTACGCGGACGAGTTCGGCGCGGCCCTCTTCGGGAGTCAGGGGGCGGGTGCCGTAGGGGCGGGTGAGGTGGCCGATGCCGTGGGCAAGGGCCGTGGGCTCGTTCGAGCGGGCGGCGAGGGCTTCTTCGATTGGTGCGACGCGGGCGTCGCCGCTGCCGACGTTGGTCTTGGCCCAGTATCCGCCGAGCTGGGCGATTTTCTCGGCCCGGGTCATCTCTGCCAGGAGGGACTTGACCCGCTCGTCGGCGCACAGCGATGTGTCGTTCCAGGGGTTCATGGGGCTCCTGCATCCGGCCTGCACATCCGCGGGGCCACGAGGAGGCAGGCCGGCCGACGGATAAGTTCACGGCGTTGACAAAAAGAACGCGGGAAGCATGCGCACGGACAAGGCCTCAGGTCAAGAAGGTGCGTGCATTTTTCCGGCCGCCCGGAACAAAACATTCCGAGTGCGACGAAGGGCAGGCGCATGTGAGCTGGACCACCCTTGACAGCCCGCCAGATCCTAGATCATATATGAAATAGAGAAAGGGAGCCGATGCTGACTCACACCGCAGAAACCTGGCCGATCGCCGCCGCCCTCCTGCAGTTCCCGAACACCGGACCTGATGGTGTCCCCACCCAGGACCAGCCCGCCGAACAGTGGGGGCAGACCCTGCAGGAGGTTGTGGACGCCGGGTTCACCGAGGTCGACCTCACCGATGGCTGGCTCCGTCCCGGCGACCTCGCCCCGGCCCGCCTCGAGGAGCTGCGCGCCACGCTCGCCAAGGTCGGCCTGACCGCCCCGGCCATCTCCGCGATCCGCCGCAGTGTCATCGACCCGGTCGACGGCGACGACAACCTCGCCTACTCGCACCGCACCATCGACGCGGCCGCCGCCCTCAGCGTCCCGCTCGTCTCCGTCGGTCTGCACCGGCCGCTCACCCCCGAGCAGCAATCCGTGCTCTGGTTCTGGACCGTGCCGGGACCGAAGGACCCGGCCGGCGACAAGGAGACATGGCACAAGGCCGTGACCCGGCTGCGCGAACTCGCCGACCACGCCGCCTCGGTGGGCGTGCAGCTTTCGCTGGAGATGTACGAGGACACCTACCTCGGCACGGCAGACTCGGCCGTCGCTTTGCTCACCGACATCGAGCGCGACAACGTCGGCCTCAATCCGGACCTGGGCAACCTCATCCGCATGCAGCGCCCCATCGAGTCGTGGGAGTCGATGGTCACGAAGACCCTGCCGCACGCCAACTACTGGCACGTGAAGAGTTACTACCGCATGGAGGACCCCTCCACCGGCACCGTCCTCACGTCCCCCGCTCCCATGGAGTCCGGGTTCGTCAGCTACCGGCAGGCCGTCAAGATCGCCCTCGCCCACGGCTTCAACGGAGCGTTCTGCGTGGAGCACTACGGCGGCGACGGTCTCAGCGTATCCGCCGCGAACCGCGAGTACCTGCGGCGCATCCTGCCCGGCCGCCCCACGGCCTGAGCCCGGCCCCAGCCGGGTCGACCCGACGCCGCCCCACCGGCCACCCACCCCCGATCGGTGACCGGTCGGGCGCGCTCGGCCCCCTGCGCGCACCGACGCGCGCCCCGCCTCCCGACAAGGAACCACCTGCCATGACCAGGCTGTACGCCGACCCTGCCCGATTCAGCGAGGACCAGCTGCGCGGATTCGCCGCCGCCCATCCCGAGCACGCCACACTCGTGCCCGGCGGCGTCATACGCACCGGTCCGCTGCGGCCGGGACAGGTCGCCGTCGTGGTCGGCGGGGGTTCGGGGCACTACCCGGCCTTCAGCGGTCTGGTCGGCGGTGGACTCGCCGCCGGCGCGGTCGTCGGCAACGTCTTCACGTCGCCCTCCAGCCGGCAGGCAGAATCCGTGGCGCGGGCCGCGGACGCAGGTGGCGGCGTCCTCTACTGCTTCGGCAACTACGCGGGCGACCGTATGAACTTCGGCATGGCGCAGGCGCGACTGCGTGACGCCGGAATCGACACCCGCACGGTCCTCGTCACCGACGACGTGGCCAGTGCGCCGGCCGACCAGTCCGGTGACCGGCGCGGCATCGCGGGTGACTTCAGCGTCTTCAAGGTCGCTGGCGCGGCGGCCGAGGAAGGCCTCACCCTGGACGCCGTCGAAGCCGCGGCCCACCACGCCAACGCCGCCACGTACTCCTTCGGCATCGCCTTCGCCGGCTGCACGATGCCCGGCGCCGATGCGCCGCTGTTCACCGTGCCCGAGGGGAAGATGGCCATCGGCCTCGGCATCCACGGCGAACCAGGCGTCGAGGACGCCGACATGGCCGACGCCCCGACCGTCGCCCGCATCCTCGTGGACCGGTTGCTCGCCGAGCGCCCGGCGACGGCCGGTTCCCGCGTCGCCGCGATCCTGAACGGGCTCGGTGCCACGAAGTACGAGGAGCTGTTTCTGCTGTGGGGCCATGTCGGGCAGGCCCTCGCCGAGGCCGGGCTCACCGTCGTCCGGCCCGAGGTCGGCGAGCTCGTCACCAGCCTGGACATGGCCGCGTGCTCGCTGACCCTGATGTGGCTGGACGAGGACCTGGAGCGCTGGTGGTGCGCGCCCGCCGACGCCCCCGGCTTCCGGCGCCTCCCGCTGCCCGTGGCGTCAGCCGAGCCGCGCGCGCTGCCCGACGCGGTGCCCGAGACACCTGTCGTCCGGGGCGACGAGCCCTCGCGCTCCACCGCGACCACGATTCTCGACGTCCTACGCGCATTGCAACACGCACTGCACGACGCCGCCGACGAGCTCGGCCGGATCGACGCGGTCGCAGGTGACGGCGACCACGGGCGCGGCATGACCAAGGGCGTCGATGCCGCCGTGCGCGCCGCCGAGCAGGCCGCCTCCCGGTCGGCCGGCGCCCGTTCGCTGCTCAGCGCCGCCGCCGACGCCTGGGCCGACGAGGCCGGCGGCACGTCCGGAGTGCTGTGGGGCGTGGGGCTGCGTGCCCTCGCCCAGGAACTCGGTGACACGGGAGCCACCGACGCAGCGCGTGCGGCCGCCGGTGCCCGAGCCGCCTTCGAGGCCGTCACGACGCTCGGCGGCGCCGCCCCCGGAGACAAGACACTCGTGGACGCCCTCGCCCCTCTCGTCGACACCTTCACCGCAGGCATCGGGCGCGGGGACGACACCGTGTCCGCCTTCGCCCTCGCCGCGGCCGAGGCGGGCTCCGCCGCCGAGGCGACCGCCGCGTTCACGCCGCGCCTGGGCCGTGCCCGGCCGCTGGCCCAACGCAGCGTCGGGACGCCGGACGCCGGCGCCCTCTCCCTGGCCCTGTGCGCGCGCACCGCCGCCGACGTGCTCGCCGACTGACGGCCCGCACTCCACGCCGCATCCGAGCGCACCGCTCTCCCCCACACGCTCCGCCACCACCACCAAGAACTGGAACCGACGATGGGTCACACCGACCAGACCGCCCCGGCCCCACTGCACCTCGTCATCGGCAGCGACGACGCCGGCTACGCATACAAGGAAGCGCTCAAAACCGACCTGCAGGCCGATCCACGCGTCGCCTCCGTCAAGGATGTCGGGGTCGGCGAAGACGAACACACGGCCTACCCGCACATCGGTGTCGCGGCGGCCCGGCTCGTCGCCGACGGCCGCGCCGACCGGGCATTGCTGTTCTGCGGCACCGGTCTGGGCGTCGCCATCAGCGCCAACAAGGTGCGCGGCGTCCGCGCCGTCACAGCCCACGACAGCTTCTCCGTCGAACGCGCCGTACTCAGCAACAACGCCCAGGTACTGACCATGGGCCAGCGGGTCATCGGCCTCGAACTGGCGCGCCGCCTGGTCGGCGAGTGGCTCGGCTACCGCTTCGACGCCACCTCGCCCTCCGCCAACAAGGTCCAGGCCCTCGATGCCTACGACACAGGCGCCGACCACACCGACGAGGTCGGCTCAGGCTGCTGAGCGAGCCTCCCGCCGCGCGCGGTCCCGCTCGGCCGTCCCCGTCGGGCGGGAACCGCCCTCCCCCTCCGCCGCCACTTGCAACGACGTAAGGACAACCCCGCATGATGGCCCCGATCGCCCTGCCCCTGGCGGCCGCGCCCTGGACCGGGCACGACACTCGGCTCATCGTCATGGTGGCCGTCGCCATCGCCGCGATCGTCTCTCTCATCACCCTCTTCGACTTCCATCCGTTCATCGCCCTGATCGGCGGCTCCGTCATCCTCGGCGTGGGCTCCGGCACCCAACTCGCCAAGGTCGTCGAGTCGTTCAGCGACGGCATGGGCGCGACGCTCGGCTCCACCGGCGCGTTGATCGCCCTCGGCGCGATCCTCGGCAAACTGCTCGCCGACTCGGGCGGCGTCGACCGCATCGTCGACACGATCGGCGCGCGCTCCGGGCCGCGAGTGCTGCCGTGGTCCATGGCATTGATCGCCGCCGTCATCGGCCTGCCGATGTTCTTCGAGGTCGGCCTCGTCCTGCTGGTCCCGATCATCGTGGTCATGGCCAAGCGCACCCGCAAGCCGCTGGTCCTGCTGGCCGTCCCGGCTCTGGCGGGGCTCGGCACCCTGCACGCGTTCGTGCCGCCGCACCCCGGACCGCTCGTCGCCGTCAGCGCGCTGAAGGCCGACATCGGCACCACACTCGGGCTCGGCATCATCGCCGCGATACCCACAGTGATCGTCGCCGGTCCGCTGTACGGCAAGTTCATCGCCCGGCACGTACGCGCTGAGGCCCCCACCGCACTGGTGGAGTCGCTGATGACCGCTCAGGAGGCGAACGGCACCCGGGTCCGCACTCCCGGCTTCGGGACCTCCCTCGGGGCGATCGCACTGCCGGTCGTCCTGATGCTCGCCAAGTCGATCGCGGACATCGCGTTCCCCGGCGACGCCTGGTACAACCACGTGCTCGACTTCCTGGGCACGCCGCTCGTGGCGATGTTCCTAGCCGTGCTGGTCGCCATGACCGTCTTCGGCTGGGGGCTCGGCCGCAGCAAGGCCGAAGTCCGCTCCGTCGTCACGGCCGGACTGCCCGCGGTCGCCGGCATCCTGCTCATCGTCGGCGCGGGCGGCGGCTTCAAGCAGCTGATCGTGGACACCGGTGTCGCAGACGCCATCGGCAAGGCCGCGGCCGAGGCGCACATGCCGGTCCTGGTGCTCGGCTGGCTGCTCGCCGTACTGATCCGGCTGGCCACGGGCTCCGCCACCGTCGCCACCACGGCCGCCGCGGGCATCATGGCGCCCCTGGCGGCGGGAGCCCTGCCTATGGAGGCGTCTCTCATCGCGCTGGCCGTCGGCGCCGGTTCGCTGTTCTTCTCGCACGTCAACGACGCCGGCTTCTGGCTGTCGAAGGAGTACTTCGGCATGAGCGTCACCGAGAACATCAAGACGTGGTCGGTGCTCTCGACGATCGTCGCCGTGATGGGCCTGGCCATGTCACTCCTCATGTACACCGTCCTCGTCTGACACCCGCACTGCCGCCCCTGCGCAGCCCACTCCAGGCAACGAGAAACTGTTCCCGCGGCTCCCTCCGGCCGCCGCCCTGCAAGGAAGAAGCTCTTCATGTCCACTGACACCACTGCCGCTGCCACCGCCAACGCCCCGATCACTGCGGTTCTCGGCCTCGGCGCAATGGGCCTGCCCATGGCGACCCACCTCGCCGGTGCCTTCCCGGTGCGCGCGTTCGACGTCTTCGAAGAGCGCCGCGCTCTGGCCGACAAGGCCGGTGCCACCCCCGCCGCGACGCCCGCCGACGCGGCGAAGGGCGCGGACGTCGTCGTCATCGCCGTCCGCGACCAGGAGCAGCTGGAGTCCTGCCTGTTCGGCGGTGGCCTCGTCGAGGAGAGCGCCGCGGCGACGCTGCGCGAGGGCGCGGTCGTCGTCGTCACCTCCACGGTCGGCGTCGACGGCGTGCAGGCCGTGGCCGCGCGCCTCGCCGAGCAGGGGGTGCGCCTGGTCGATGCCCCGGTCAGCGGCGGCGCGGTGCGCGCGGGCACCGGCGACCTGCTGATCATGGTCGGCGCGGACGAAACCTCCCTCGACGCGGCCCGGCCCGTGCTGGACCGGCTCGCGTCCGCCCTGCACATCGTCGGTCCGCGCATCGGCGACGGCCAGATCATGAAGACCGTCAACCAGCTGCTGTGCGGCATCCACACCGCGGCCGCCGCGGAGTCCCTCGCGCTGGCCCGCGCGCTCGGCATCGACCTGGACCGTGCCGTCGACGTCCTCGGCCAGGGAGCGGCCTCGTCGTTCATGCTCGCCGACCGCGGACCGCGCATGGTCCAGCAGTACGAGGTCCAGGAGGACGGCACCGGCGGTCCCGAGCTGCGGTCCCGGCTCGACATCATCCGCAAGGACATGAACATCGTCGTCTCTCTCGCCAAGAAGGCCGGCGTGGCCACCTCGGTCGCGGCTGCCGCTGACCAGCTCTACCAACTCGCCATGACCCAGGGCCTGGCTGCTCAGGACGACTCGGCACTGGTGACGCTGCTGTCCCCGCGCACCGCTCGGTAAGCCCACGCCAGACGGACCACACAGGACGGGACGCCGCCCCGGTTAAGCTGACGGGTGGCGCACAGGGTGCGCTCAGCTGGGGCAACAGTGCCCGCACAGCACCGGCCACAGCGGAAAGAGGCGACGATGGGAGCAGTTGGCAGGCAGGTGCGCCCGGCGGGGCTCGGCAGGACCGTCCTGATGGACGAGGCGTACGAGGCCCTGCTGGCCCTCATCATTGACGAGGGCCTGGCCCCGGGCACACCGCTGCGCATCGACACCATCGCGAAGGACTGGGGTGTCTCTCCGACACCGCTCCGTGAGGCCCTGGCCAAGTTGGAGAACACGGGCCTCGTGCAGCGGGTGCCGCACCGCGGCTACACGGTGGCACCGCTCCTGGACGACCGAGGCTTCCGTGAACTCATGGCGGCCCGGCTGCTCATCGAGCCCTACAGCGCGCGCCAGGCGTGCGAACGGGACGCGTCCGGCGCGGCCCGGATCCTCGCCGAGCACCACCGGGAGATGACCGCTGCGGCGGACCAGCGGGAGACGGACGACTTCCGCAGCTACATGCAGGCCGACTCCGCCTTCCACGCGGCCATCGCCGAGGCCGCGGGCAACCGCTTCCTGTCCGCCGCCATCGATCCGCTGGGAGCCCACATCCAGCGGTTCCGCCGCTTCACCGGCGGCCGCATCAACGACACCGAGGAAGCGCTCGCCGAACACTCCGCAGTGCTACGGGCCTTCCAGGCGAGCGACGCGTCGGCGTGCGAAGCGGCGATGCGCGCGCACCTGGAGGGCGTAGCGCACCGGTCGTTCGGACAGGCTGTGACAGATCCGGCCTGAGGCTTCCGAAACGGCACAGGCTGCCCGTTCGGCCGGATACGGTGCCGCGCTGGCATCGCGACCTGATCAGGCTGGACGGGGTGAAGACGGCCGTGACTTGGCTGTCCGACACGAGCCTGCGGATCGGCGGGCTGACCGGACTGCATCTGGTGTACTTGCACCTGCGCGACGACGCACCTGGTGGCGACTGCAAGAGCCTGCGGGGCTCGTAAAGTCATCGCTGCAGGTCGCGACCATCGCGCGGTCTGCACTGGAACCATGCCAGCGTGATCGTCTCACTGCTGTACAAAGTCGCCCGCAAGCTGCTGTCCGTCCCCGGGGTGCTGTTGAGTCGCGACAGCACCCAGGCCGCCGAGTTGCTTGTCCTCCGCCATGAGAATGCTGTGCTACGCCGTCAGATCGCCGGCCCGGTCCGCTACGAGCCCGTGCACCGGTTCTGGCCGGCCACCCTCTCCAGCCTGATACCCGTCGCCGCCGGCGCGAGATATTCCCGGTCACGCCTGGCACACTGCCTGCCTGGCATCGCAGGTTCATCGCGGCGAAGGGGGACTACAGCGCCCGGTGCTGTGTGTGCCGTTAATTGCCTCCGAGCAGGTCACCGCAGTCATGGCGTCGATCTCACGGCGCGGCAGGATGGTCACTCGTGCTGCTCCGTCTCACCTACCTCACCGCTGCTCACCTCTTCACCGCCCAGCGCCTGCTGCGCACGAATGACCAGGCCAAGTTCGCCGAAATCCTCGCCCTACGCCACCAGCTCGCTGCTCTGGAACGCCAACTCGACTCGTCAAAAGTGAAGTTCAGCCCCACAGACCGGGTCGCCCTCGCCGCACTCCTGGCCCCGCTGCCCCGTGCGGCGCTGCGCCCGCGGCGGCCGCTCGTCCGTCCGGACACCATCTTGCGATGACATCGCGACCTGCTCCGGCGGCACCACGCAAGAGCCTCCTGTAACAAGCAACCCGGGCGCCCCCGCACCGTCCGCTACATCCGAGCCCTCGCCCTGCGCCTGGCCCGCGAAAACAGCACCTGGGGCTACCGGCGCATCCACGGTGAACTCGCCACCCTCGGCATCAAGAACGCCGCCTCCACCGTCTGGGAGGTCCTCCGCCACGAGGGCATCGACCCGGCACAACAGCGGACCACCGCCACCTGGGCCGCCTTCCTCCGCTCCCAGGCCGACGCACTCCTCGCCATGGACTTCACCGAGACCATCACGCTGACCGGCCAGCGGCAGTACACCCTCACCACCATCGAACACACCACGCGCCGGATCCGGATCCTCGGGGACTGTAAGAAGAACGGCCCTGTCTCACATTCGGTGGTGACTGAACGTGGTGGCGTGTCGTTGGCATGACGTGCGGGATGTCAACGAGCTTGTAGACGTGGTGTTTTCGGGGCTGTCGCCGCTGGTCATCGGGGACGTGGCCGACGAGGGCAAGCGGATCCTGGTGCGGGCTCGGACGCCGGATGGTCTGGTTCCGTGCCCGGGCTGTGGGGTGCCGTCCGGCCGTGTTCATGGCAATTACCTGCGAACCGTGGCGGATGTGTCGGTGGACGGGCGGTGGGTCGTGGTTCGTGTGCGGGTGCGGCGTCTGGTGTGTCCCACGCGCGGCTGCCGCCACACCTTCCGCGAGCAGGTGCCCGGAGTGCGGGAGCGATACCAGCGACGTACCGCCCGTCTGACCAGGCAAGTCAAGGCCGTGGTCAAGGAGTTAGCGGGCCGGGCAGCGGTGCGTCTGCTTGCGGCACTCGCGGTGGCTGTCGCATCACACCGCCCTGCGTACCTTGCTGCGCATACCGCTGTCCACCACGCGAGTGCCCCGCGTGATCGGTGTCGATGACTTTGCTCTGCGCCGGCGGCACCGTTATGCCACCATCGTGATCAACGCCGAGACCCACGAGCGGATCGACGTACTGCCCGACCGTACGGCCGACACCCTGGAAGCGTGGCTGCGCAAGCATCCTGGCGCCGAGATCGTGTGCCGCGACGGCTCCGCGACCTACGCCGAGGCCATCCGCCGAGCCCTGCCCAAGGCAACACAGGTCGCCGATCGGCGGCATTTGTGGCACAACCTGTGCGAAGCCACCCTGAGCGCGGTCAAGGCGCACAGCAGCTGCTGGGTCACCGTGCTGGAGGCACCCTAGTATGACGGGCCCCGCGCACATACCACCCTGGAACGCCGGCGCCAGGTCCACGACCTGCTCGACCAGGGCGTGGGCCTACTCGAATGCGCACGCCGTCTCCAACTGGCAGTCAACTACCCGGTCGTGAAACGACCGGGCTTGCTGCTCGAGTCATCACTGGCTGTGATGGGTTCGGCTGCGTCCAGGACTCACGCGATGAGGGTGAGTTCAGGGGCCGTTGACTGAGCCCCGCAGACCCACACGTACCACCCACGGTGGGCGATGTTGTGGGACGCGTTGTGGTCCGCGTGCTCAACGAAGCCGCAGACCCGGCACGCGAAGACGGCCTGGGCGGGCCGGTTTCCGCGTTCGGTGTGATGGCACAGGGAGCATTCCTGGCTGGTGTAGGCCGGGTTGACGTACACGACGGGCACCCCGGCCCGCTTCGCCTTGTAGGCGATGAAGGAGCCGAGCTGGGCGAATGGCCAGGAGTGGAGCGTGGTGCGTTGGGGCTTTCTCAGCCGTGCCCGCTCGCGGATGCCCGTGAGTGTCTCCAGGGCGATCCCGCGACCGGTGCGTTCAGCCTCCGCCACGATCCGCTTCGAAATCTTGTGGTTGATGTCCTTGTTCCGCCGGGCTTCCTTGCCCGCGTGCTTCTTCGCCCGCCGCTTGGCGGACTTGGTGTGCTTCTTCTGCAGCTTGGAACGCAGCTTGCGATCCTGTTCCCGCTTGCGGTTGACGCGGCGACCGCAGTGTCGGGCCCCGTCGGAGGTGACCGCGATGTTCACGATCCCCAGGTCGACTCCGAGGAATCCGACCGGGTGGGTGTTCGGGGCGGCTTCGGGGATCTCGCAGGTCGCGATCAAGAACCACTTCCCGCCCTGGAACACCAGGTCGGACTCACCCCTGCGGTGCGCAGCCAGGACCTCCAGCTGCCCGGCCTGCCCGGTGAACGCCACGCCCTTCAGCCGGCCTGCCATGGACCAGATCGACACCGTGCGTGCCTGGTGCTGCCAGGACAGCATCCGGTCGTCGTACGGCTGCGCCGCCTCGGACCGGAAAACCACCGGCTTGCCCGAGGCGCGGGCGTGCCGCTTCGTGCCGGGCCGCCCGTAACGTCCCGCCCGGAGGTTCGCCTTCAAGGTGGTGTAGGCGTCGCAGGTCTTCTTGATGGCGTGCTGGGCGGCCTGCGCGCCCAGGCCCCACCTGACCCGGATCTCGGCATAGGTGTGCTTGCGGAGCTCCAGCGGACGCAGCGCGTTTTCCTCGAATGCGACGTACGCGGCCCAGGTGGCGGCCTCGTTGCAGGCGTGCAGGGTCGCCTCAAGTGCCGCCGCCTGTACGGGCGTCGGCAGCAGCTTCACCCTCACCACCAGCTTCACGATCAGCGAACCTATACACCCGGACGAAGACCCACCACACGTTCACCCCACCTCACCCGAACGAGCGAAACCCGCCCCAGCCCTGCCCGCGCACACCGCCGTGGCCCGGCTCCGCCGGAACGCCCCGGGCCGCTCCGCGGCCGTGATGGCCTGCGGCACGTCACGGCGACGCTCCGCGTCGCACCCCGTGGATGCGATTCCTCCCGGGCGTAAACGCCCAGGGTTCCTCGCAAGAATCCGCTGAACACCGTCAAACGATACGCCCGCGCCGACCAGCCCGAACGGATGCTCCGCGCCCCACAAATATCGCGCCAGCCTCGTCGACCCCTACCGCGAGCACCTGCGCAAACGCCGGGCCGAAGACCCTGCCGCCCCCGTCGGGCACCTCTTCGACGAGATCACAACCCTCGGCTACACAGGCCCCCTCAACCTCCTTCACAAGTACATCAACCAGGGCCGCGCGGACGCAGACCGCAGCCACATCTCACCGCGCCGACTCACCCGGATGCTGCTGAGCAGACCCGACAACCTCAAGGCCGAGCACCGAGACCTCCTGGACCGGCTCACCGATGTCTGCCCCCGAGATGACTCAACTAGCCGCCCACATCAAGGCGTTCGCCCAGCTCCTGCTACCCGCCCCAGGGAAAGCCAATGCCCTTGAGTACTGGATCGCCCAGGTCCGCACAGCCGATCTGCCGCACCTGCACGCCTTCACCCGGGGCCTCGACCGAGACCATGACGCCATCACCGCCGCTCTCACGCTCCCGTACAGCAACGGGCCCACCGAGGGCGTCAACACCAAGACCAAGCTGATCGCACGGCCGATATACAGCAGAGCTGACTTCACCCCCCTCCGCCACCGCATCCTCCTCGGATAGTGACACCCTCCGTCACCGAAAGTGAGACAGGGCCGTTCTTCTTACAGTCCCTGGAGGCCGGCGTTGACCGCGGTGAGCAGGCCGATCCCGAAGGTCGCCACCACCCTGGCGCGACCCGGGACCATCAGCGATGTCTTCGTGGAGGGGCGGGAGCCGCACCGTAGGTCTTCATCAGGTGCGGGTCCAGCGCTGATTGCTGGCGTTCGAGCAGGTGTAGAGCTGGATCAGGGTGCCGTTGGCAGTACCGGCCGAGACGGCGTCGAGGCAGAGGCCGGACTGGACGCCGACGATGGATCCGTCGGAGTTGAGGCGCCATTTCTGGTTGTCGGCGCCCCAGCAGCTGTAGATCTGGACTTTGGTGCCGTTGCCGGTGCCGCCGGCGTCCAGGCACTTGTTGCCGTAGACCCTGAGCTCACCGGCGGCGGAGTACGTCCACTGCTGGTTGGTGCCGTTGTCGCAGTCCCACAGTTGGAGCTGGGTGCCGTCGGTGGTGCTGCTGCTGGGCACATCCAGGCAGCGGCCCGACCCGACGCCCTTGATCTGTCCGGAATCCGAAGGGGGTGTGGTGGAGCCGCCGTTGAGTGCGTTGAGGACGGCGGTGTACGCGGGCTTCTTGCTGCCGTCGCCGTTGAACAGCAGCGGCGTGTCCTGCGAGCGCCAGGAGTCGGTGTCGCGTACACCCCAGACAGTGATGCCGAGGCAGCGCGAGACGGCCAGGCAGTCGTTGGTCACGTTGGCGTAGGTCGTGGACGAGGCGCCCTGGATGTCGAGTTCGGTGATGGCCACGTCGACGCCGAGAGCGGCGAAGTTCTGCAGGGTGGTGCGGAAGTTGCTGTTGTAGGGGCTGCCGCTGTTGAAGTGCGACTGGAAGCCGACGCAGTCGATCGGCACGCCGTGCTGCTTGAAGTCCTTGACCATGGCGTACATGGCCTGAGTCTTGGCCCAGGTCCAGTTCTCGACGTTGTAGTCGTTGTAGCAGAGCTTGGCGGCCGGGTCGGCGGCGCGCGCGGTGCGGAAGGCGACCTCGATCCAGTCGTTGCCGGTGCGCTGCAGGTTGGAGTCGCGCCGGGCGCCCGAACTGCCGTCGGCGAAGGCCTCGTTCACGACGTCCCACTGGGCGATCTTGCCCTTGTAGTGGCCCATCACGCCGTTGATGTGGTCGATCATCGCCTGGCGCAGGGTGCTGCCGCTGAGGTTCTGCATCCAGCCGGGCTGCTGGGAGTGCCAGGCCAGGGTGTGACCGCGGACCTGCTTGCCGTTCTGCACCGCCCAGTTGTAGACGCGGTCACCGGCGGTGAAGTTGAACTGGCCCCGCTGCGGTTCGGTGGCGTCGATCTTCATCTCGTTCTCGGGCGTCACCATGTTGAACTCACGGCCCGCTATCGACGTGTACGCCGAGTCGCCGAGCCCGCCCGAGGCGATGGCGGTGCCGAAGTAGCGGCCGCTCTGTGCCGCCGCGGCACCGAGCGCGCTCTCGGCGGCGTGTGCTCTCGGCGGTGCGGCCAGGGCGCCGACCGCAACCAAGACGCCGACGACCAACGCCAACAGCAGCCCGCGGGTCTTCCGGCGGATGTCGGGTCTGGAAAGGGCGTACGAGCCCATGACTGTGCCTCCAAGGTAGAAATCACGGAAGGGCTGAAGCGCAGGGGTCGACCGGCACGACAGGACTCCATCGCGGCTCAGCCGGGGAACCACCACGCGGCGTCGCGTACCTCTCCAACTGCGCGAAGAGCCAGGATGCGTGGGTGCGAACCTCACCGGAACGAAACGGGGTGGCGCAGGTGCTGTGGTGCGCGGATCTGCCGCGCGGCTGTGCGTGGACGTGGATCTGCCGTGCAGAACAGAGCATCCAGGGTCAACATGGTTCGAAATCCCGGACGATGGCCGGTGTCTCAGACAGGGATGATTGAGGTATTGACGATGGATCGTCAATACTCCCGCAGAAGAAGTTTCCGTTCCTCGTCCGAAACTTTCCGAAATCCCAGCGAGTCAGCGGCGAACTCCTGACGCCACGACCGGTGGACGCCGTAAGGCCGGTTCGGGGTGTTGTGCACGGTATTTCCAGTCGGCACGACAGCCTGTCGAGCCCAACGGGGTGGCGCCGTTTGTAGACAGATCGGCAACAGGCCTTGACCGGAGGGCCTCTCATTCCTAGCTTGTGGCGTCAATGAATCCGGGAACTTTCCGAAAAGTTTTCGGGATCGCCCCCGTCCCCCTACCCCCGGCGTGCCCGCTCCGCGGTTCATCGGGGCCACCTCGCCCTGCCCCTCAAGGAGTCCCTCTGATGTGGTTCCGCCAACCGTCCTCGGTCCGCCTGAGACGTTTACTCGCCGTCCTGGCGCCCTTCCTGCTCGTGGCCACCTTCCTCGGTGCCCATCCCGCCAGCGCGGCGACCGTAGACACCAACGCCTCGTATGTGCTGGTCAACCGCAACAGCGGCAAGGCCCTGGATGTCTACAACTTGGCGACCGCCGACGGCGCCCGCATCACCCAGTGGACCAGGAACGATCAGAACCAGCAGCAGTGGCAGTTCGTCGATTCCGGGGACGGCTACTACCGCATCAAGTCCCGCCACTCGAGCAAGGTGCTGGACGTCCACAACTGGTCCGCCGCGAACAGCGGCGCGATCGTCCAGTGGACCGACCTCAACGCCACGAATCAGCAGTGGCGGCTGGCCGACAGCTCGGACGGCTACGTGAGGCTCATCTCGCGCCACAGCAACAAGGCCCTCGAGGTACAAGGCGCCTCCACCGCCGACAGCGCGAACATCGTCCAGTACGACGACTGGGGCGGCACCAACCAGCAGTGGAAGCTCGTCAAGGTCGGCGGGGACACTCCCGGCGCCTGCGATCTTCCGTCGACGTACCGCTGGACCTCCACGGGTGCACTGGCGCAGCCCAAGCCAGGATGGGCCTCGCTCAAGGACTTCACCGTCGTCCCGTACAACGGCAAGCAGCTCGTCTACGCGACGACGCACGACACGGGGACGAGTTGGGGTTCGATGAACTTCGGCCTGTTCACCAACTGGTCGGACATGACCTCGGCCAGCCAGAACACGATGTCTTCCGCCACCGTCGCGCCCACGCTCTTCTACTTCGCGCCGAAGAACATCTGGGTGCTCACCTACCAGTGGGGCGGGACCGCCTTCTCCTACCGGACGTCGAGCGACCCCACCAACCCGAACGGCTGGTCATCACCGCAGGTGCTCTTCTCCGGAAGCATCACCGGCTCCGGAACAGGACCCATCGACCAGACGCTCATCGGTGACGGGACGAACATGTACCTGTTCTTCGCCGGTGACAACGGCAAGATCTACCGGGCCAGCATGCCGATCGGGAACTTTCCGAGCAGCTTCGGCGCGAACTCGACAGTGGTCATGAGCGATACGACGAACAACCTGTTCGAAGCCCCGCAGGTCTACAAGCTCCAGGGCCAGAACCGCTACCTCATGATGGTCGAGGCGATCGGCTCCCAGGGCCGCTACTTCCGCTCGTTCACCGCCACCAGCCTCAACGGCTCGTGGACACCCCAGGCCGCGACCGAGAGCAACCCCTTCGCCGGCAAGGCCAACAGCGGCGCCACCTGGACCAACGACATCAGCCACGGCGAACTGCTCCGCACCAGCGCCGATCAGACCATGACCGTCGATCCCTGCAATCTGCAGTTGCTCTACCAGGGACGCAGCCCCAACTCCGGCGGCGACTACGGCCTCCTACCCTACCGTCCGGGTCTGCTGACACTGCAGCGCTGACAGCGTGACACGGGTCCGGCCCCGGTAGGGAGCCGGCGGGGCGGGCTCGGCGAAAGGCCGAGCCCGCCCCGGTCGCGCGACAACGCCGGGCACATGTGCACTGATACTGCGCCCGCGACGCGGCGGAGTGCCTGCTACGCGTCCGGGTCGCGCGCGATCCAGCCCGGTGAATCGAGCCGGATCGCACCGTCCCCCACCAGGGCGTGCCCGCCTCGACGGTCCGGCTGACCGTGCGCAGCCGGTCGTGCGAGGTCTTCACCGCCCGCGGCAGGATGGCGCGGGCCCGATCGCCCGAAGGACCGTCCGGGAACGTGACGGAGAAGGTGACCCCGAGGTCCGACATCCGATTGGCGCTCCGCCGTCGTACGCGGTCCTCAAGCCCGGCGCCTCCGACGACGAGATCGTGGCTCTGGAAGAAGCCTTCGGCATGAGCGTTCCAGAGGAGTTGAAGGCGCTGTGGCGGCTGTCCGTCGGTGAGAGCGGCGTAGACGGTTCGGATCTCATGCTGGGCGGCTGGGCCCTGATGCCGCTCGACGCCGTGATCGAGGTCTACCAGATGCAGATGCGGTTCCAGGAGGAGAACGGCGCGGACGACACCGAGGACACGCTGGTGCTGTGGAAACCATCTTGGATACCGTTCTGCTCCTTCAACCCCGACGACACCGTCCACGGCCTCTCCCTGAACGGTGAGAGCGGGGAAGTGTGCCAGTGGACGGATCTGCGCCTGGTTCGACGAATGGGAACAGCCCTCCCCCGCCGGTCCCTGGTGGCCGCGGTGGATCACGCTGGGCGAGCTAGCCGAACACCGCCCTCTTCAGGCCGGACCATCCCGGCCGTCCTGGTGCTACGGCACTTCCGGCATCGCCCGCGCACTCCAACTCGCCGCGCTCGCCACCGGCAACCGGACCCGACGAGCCACCGCGGAGCGCGCCCTCATCGGGTGCCTCGCCGACGAAAGGCAGGTGCGCCAGATCATCGACACAAGCCTGTGCCATGGGTGGCCGGTTTCGTACACACGCTCTGGAACGCCGCCCGCGACGCCGCCGACCCTGAACTCGTCGCCGCTCCCGACCTGCTTCGCACCCTGCTGAACCAAACAGCCACGCAATACCGCGGCGGGCCGAGGGCAACGGCTTCCTGGAGGGCGATGCCGGACTCACGCTCGCCCTGCATTCCATCGCCACCGACAACGCCCCGCGCAGCGGATGGGACGCCAGCCTCTTGCTCAACTCGCCCTCCCGGAGGGACAACCGGTGACCGCCCCACAAGCGTACGAGGCCGTCCTCGCCGTCCTCAGCGGGAAGCCGCTCGAAGACGTCGCCCACTCCACCGGCATCGAGCCTCAGGACCTGGACGATGCCCTCGCCCTCTTCCAGCAGGCCGGCCGCATGGCCCTCGCCGACCAGGACACCAACCGCGGCTGGTTCATGGCCCGCATCCGGTTCCACGACCAGTCGGCATCCGACCAGGTCGTCCACGACCACCTCCTGCCCCTGCTCCACGCCGCCCAGGACCAAGGGCTCCTCAGCCAGTGGTGGTTCATGCGGAAACCGCCCGGCTGGCGCCTGCGCTTCCTGCCCTCCCCGGCGCGGACCCGAGCGAGATCCGCGATGCCATCAGCTACCGACTCGGTGCCATGGCACTGCGCCATCACATCGAGAGCTGGACCACCGCCACGTACGAGCCCGAGACCCCGGCCGTCGGCGGAATCATCGGAATGAACGCGGCCCACGCCCTCTTTCCACGCCGACAGCACGCACATCCTGACCTCATACGCAGGCGCCCCCGAGCCGCCCCTCGCCCGTCGGGAGATGTCCGATCGGGGTGACCTCGTCGTCGGACGTCAGCTCCTCAACCGGGATGGCGCAGGGGTTGACCGCTTTGCCGCGGGCGGCTGGTGCAGGCCTCGCAGACGTTGATGCCGCAGCCGGACTTCGGTCCGGTGACACCCAGAATGTCGCGCAGCACCCACTGCGGAACGGCCGGGACGGTCGGCTTGGGGTCGAAGGAGATCGTGCCATGGTTGATCGGGAAGCTGGTTGGCATGGTGCCGGTGGCCCTGCCGTATGCGCCGGCGACCGTCGCCATGGACGCGGCGACGCCCAACTCGCCCGCGCACGCGAAGCCGGGCGGGCGACCAGGTCGACTCGCCCGGCTTCGCTTCCCCTGCCGCGGCGCACCTACCTCACGACACCTCGCGTGCGTAGGGCGCAACCGCGATCCGGTCGATCAGCGGGGCGTAGCGGGAGCGGAGCAGGGTGTCAGGGAAGGTGTCCGAGGCATAGGTGGTGCCGTCGAAGTTGGGGAGTTCCTCGGAGCGGAAGGTGAGGGTGTTCTCGCCCTTCTTGAGGTGGACGGGGACGGTCAGTTCCCAGAAGTTGTTCTTGTGGAAGGTGTGGGGGAAGCCGACGCGCCGGGCCGCGCCGCCGTTGACGGAGAGGTCGGCGTGGCGGGCGAGAGGGTCCGGGTTGTAGTGGGTGGCCTCGGACTGTTCGGGGTTGGAGTAGCGGATACGCAGCGCGTACAGGCCCGCGCGATCGGCGGGGACGGTGAAGGTCGCGGTGTTGCCGTTGCCGGGGTCGCCGCCGATGCCGGTGATCACCGTGCCGTCGGTGGCGTGCGAGAGCGGTGTCAGTGTGGCCGAGCCAGCGAGCGCCGCGTCCTGAGCCTCGTACGTACGGGGCGTGAGCGTGCCCTCGGTGGGTGTGACGGTGAGGCGGTCGAGGAGGGTCGGGGTCGAAGTCCCCGTCAGCGTCACCTTGTTGAGGCCGCCGGAGAGGGACACCGCCACGCTCTGGTGCTTCTTGGACAGGCTCAGGACGTCGTGCCCGTTGACGGCGAGTCGGGCGCCGGTGCCGACGAGTGTGTCGACCTTGAGGGTTGCCTCGCGGTCGGCTGGTGAGGAGACCCAGAACGTGGCCGTCTGGTTCTTGGCGAGGCGGGCCGCTCCCGATCCGGTGTCGTAGACGGGGCGGGCCCCGCCGCCCAGCCAGGCCAGTTCGCCCTCGTGGACCTGAGTGGTGGCCGACGGCGTGGGCAGCGCGAGGGTGAGGCGGTCGACGATGGCGTCGCCCTTGGTGGCGCGCTTGCCGTCGAGGCTCTTCGCGGCGAGCGTCAGGGTGTGCTTGCCCTTGGTGAGCTTCACCTTGGTGTCGGCGTGGTCCCAGACCACCCATTTGTAGCCGAGCGGCAGGTTCAGTTCCTGCTCGCTCGCCGCTTCGCCGTCCACGCTCAGGAACACGTTCGTGGGGCCCTGTTCCTTCACCTTGTCGTAGGTGTTGAGGGAGTTGGCGAAGACGCTCAGGTCGTAACGGCCGTCCTCGGGGACGTCCACCGTGAAGTCGAGGGTGACGTCGGAGCCGGTGCGCAGGCCGCCGACGTCGTAGCCGCCGGAGGTGTAGAACTTCGAGACGTCGGAGGTCGATCCCTCGGGGCCGTTCTTCGTGTACCCGGACCCGGTGTGGGCGGCGTCTTCCGCTTCGTACGACGCCTGCCAACTCACCGGCGGGGACTGGGGGTTGGTGACCCTTCCGGTGGACGGGCCGAGGATGATCTCGTACGCCGACGACTCCTTCAGCCTCGGCAGCGCGCCGTCGCCGAAGTCCACGGTCGCCTTGCCGTCGTCGGAGACCTTCAGGTCCGTTTCCGTGAGCAGTTTCGGGCCTGTGTTGTCGCCGATCTGTCCGCTCCAGTCGATCTCACGGACCCAGGCGTGCACCTGCTCTCCGAAGAGCTTCTTCGGGATGTTGTCAACCGTGATGTGGCCCTGGCCCGTGGAGCCGCCGAAGAGGAGGCGGGCCTGTCGCTTGTCGCGGTCGAGGGTGGCGACACCCTGCATCGTGTAGTTCTGGCCGGGGAAGGGTGGCGTCACCTGCACCGTGTGCCCGGTCATGGAGGCGTACGCATTCAGCAGCCACCACTGGCCGTTGCCGCGGTTGGACTGCACGGCGGAGTCGGAGAGGTTGCCGTCGATGTTCCAGTACGCGATGTCGGCGTCGACCTTGGACTCCTCGATCGCGGAGACCCACTGGATCATCTGGCCGGGCACCGAGGTGTGGTAGTTGAAAGCGTATTCGTTGATGTTGACGGGGAGTTGAGTGCCTTCCCTGTCCGTCCCCTTGAACAGGTCCTTCTCCCACGTGCGGTATGTGGCGACGCTCTGGCGCACCGCTTCCGGGTGGCTGAGCTCGTGCCAGGTGATCACGTCGGGGAGCGTGCCGGTGGCCAGGGCGTGTGTGAGGAAGCCCTTCACCTGGGAGTACAGGACGCTGGTGTTGGGGCCCGCGATCCGGGCGTCCGGCATCCTGCCCTTGATGAGCTTGTACGCGTCGCCCCAGGCGGCGAAGTACGCGTCCGGGTCGCTGAGCCAGCTGACCTTGTCGTAGCTCCACTCGCCGGTGCCGAACATGTTGCCCTCGGGCTCGTTGAACGGCACGAAGACGATGTTGTCCTGGTACTGCTTCGGCAGTTGGAGGACCTGGTCGACCTGCTTGGCGATCTTCTCCTTGTAGAGCTTCAGCTTCTCCTCGGGGGTGTCGCCCGGCCACTGGTACGGGAAGCCGCGGTGGATGTCGGTCATGTAGATGTACACGTCGCCGTCGGTCGAGTCGGCCAGCGGCTTGACCACGTCGAGGGCGTCGGCGCCCGGGTGTTGCGGGCCGTCCTGTGCCTTGGTGGAGACGGTGCGCAGGCCCATGCCCTCGATGAGGTTGTTCGTGGGGACGTCTGGTCCGTAGACGCCGTAGAGGGTGCCGGAGGCGCCGCCGTGGAACGCGCCCGTGTTGGAGCCGAGGTCGACGGTGAGTGCGCCCTCGCGGACCACGGTGACCGTTGCCTTCACCGCGCGTGCGGCCGCGGTGCCGGCGACCGTGAAGGCGCCTGGTCGCGCGTACTTGTCGGAGGGCACGGCGTCCCAGGTGACGGGTGCGTCGCGCTCGTAGCCGTCGGAGTAGGACGAGCGGACGGCCGCTGGCAGCGACGGGGCCGTACCCGTCGTCGTACGCACGTCGAAGGTCGTCTTCGACAACTCCGTGAGGGTCGGTAGCTGTCCGCCGACGGTGTCCGCCACCTGCTCGGGACTGAGCGCCGCATGCCACACGGTGAAGTCGTCGATCGCGCCCTTGAAGAGGGGGTCCGCGTAGAAGGACTTGCCAAGGTAGCCGGCCGTCGTCGCCGAACTCCCCAGCAGATCCTTTGCGTTGACGGTCGACTTGGCGGAGGAGACCGGCACGCCGTCGAGGTACGTGGTGACCCGCTGGGCCGCGGTGTCGAGGGTGACGGTGATCGTCCGCCACGCGTCGGCGGGGAGCGGGGCGTACCCGGACACCTGCGCCTCCGCGCCGCCTCCGCCGGTGGTCACCGAGGTGCGGAGCAGCCCGTCGCCGTTGTACGGGGTCGTGAACAGGTACTTCGACGTGTCGGTGCCCAGGTCGAAGGCGCGCTGCCAGGGGGCCTTGTCGCCGCTCCACTTCACGCGCGCCGAGACCGTCAAGTCAGCGCTGTCGGCGAGGACTTCGCGGGGCAGACGGACGTATGCGCCGTCGGACGTGGACGCGCCGCCGGGCAGGGCGAGGGCCTTGCCGCCGTCGGCGCCGGTGACGGACTGGGCGGTGGAGCCGTTGACCAGGGTCGCCGTGCGGCCGTTGCCGGACGCGTCGGTGATCTTTCCGGAGGCGAGGTCGTCCTGGTCGAAGGTGTAGTGGACGGCCGGCCCGGGCGGGTCGGCGGCTTGCGCGGGGGCGGCCGGGGCGGCCAGCAGGCCCGCGCCGAGGGCCAGGGTGACGGCGGCCGGGGCCCGGCGCCGGGATGGTCTGTCAGCGGATGACATGGATGAGTCCTCGTCTTCGACCGGTGCGGGTGAGGTGGGGGAACTGCCCTGGTGCGGGGACTTGTTGCGGCGCTGAAGCCAGTACGGGCGCCGGAAGGATCAGTTCGTCGAACCGGTTCGGCAAGCTAGCACCGGGCGAAGACGCCTTCAATCCCTCGCGCAAAACGAACTTTCCGCCATTTCAGGCGAGTTGGTAGGTCATGCAGGGGGTCTTGACAGGCGTACAGCCCCTCCCTACGTTCACTCCACGCGAACCGGTTCGACGAGTGGCCGGTGTCCGCTCGTCCCGTGAGGAGTTGCCGTGAACATTGGTGAGATAGCCCGGCTGGCCGGTGTCTCGCGCAGCACCGTGTCGTACGCGCTGAGCGGCAAGCGCCCGGTGTCGGAGGAGACGCGCCGCAAGATCCAGCGTGTCGTCGACGAGCTCGGCTACCGGCCGAGCGCCAGTGCGCGGGCTCTCGCCAACGGGCGCACCAGCACGATCGGTCTCGTCTTCCCGCCCGCCGGGAACCACTACACCGGCATGCAGCTGGACTTCATCGGCAGCGTGGTGGAGGCCGCCGCGGCCTGCGACTACGACGTACTGCTGTCCCCGAGCGGCGCGGACAGCGACCGTTCCTTCCAGCGGCTGCTCGGGGAGCGGCGGGTCGACGGCGCGATCCTGATGGAGATCCGGCTCGAGGACGACCGGGTGGACCACCTGGCCTCGGTGGGTTTCCCGGCGGTCGCCATCGGCCGGACCGCGCACAACGACGACGGCTGGTGGGTGGGCCTGGATCACACGGCGCTGGCGGAGGCGTGCGTGCACCACCTCGCGGACCTCGGCCACCGCCGCATCGCCTTCGTCAACAGGCCCGAGCAGCTGCTGCGTTCGGGATACGAGTCGGCGCACCACGGCCTGGAGGGCTTCACCAAGGCCGCCGCGGAGCGCGGGCTCACGGTCCGCGCGTACTGCTGCGGGGACGACGCCGCGTCGGGGCAGAGCTGCGTCGAGCGCATCTTGCACGACGACCCGGCGACCACGGCCCTGGTCACACTGAACGAGGCGGCGCTGGGCGGCCTGTACCGCGGGCTCGCCCGGGCGGGCCGCCACGTGCCGCGCGACTTCTCCGTCACCGGCGTCGTCGCCAGCCGCTGGGCGGAGACCGTGACACCGCAGCTCACCGCCGCCGACGTACCGGCCGCCGAGATGGGCCGGCTCGCCGTCGATCTGTTGATGGAGCGGCTCGATCAGCCCGACGCACCGGCCCGGCACCATCTGCTCACGCCGCCGATCTCGCTGCGGGCCAGCACCGGGCCCGCCACCTCCGACTGACCTACCCATCCCCTCCGCCCGGCCCCGTTCGCCGTGCTCACGGCACCCGCATGCCCAAAACCAAAGGACCCCTGCCATGAACAGCTCCTCCGGACAACGCCGCCTGGTCGTCGCGGCCCTGACTGCCCTGGCCGTCACGGCCGGCGCGACCGCCTGTTCCTCCGGTTCGGGCAGCGCCGGTTCCAAGGACGCCGACAGCGGCACGTACACCGTCTGGGATCCCTATCCGCAGTTCGCCAAGAGCTCGGCCTGGGTGAAGCTCCTCGACCAGTGCGGCGCCAAGGCCGGCGTGAAGGTCAAGCGGACCGGGTTCGACACCAGCGACCTGGCCAACAAGACGCTGCTGGCCGCGCAGCAGGGCAACGCGCCGGACGTCCTCGTCGTCGACAACCCGGTGGTCTCCACCCTCGCCGACGGGGGCGTCCTCACCTCGACCGCCGACACCAAGCTGGACACCTCGAAGGTCGACGCCAACCTGCTCGCCGCCGGGCAGTCGGGCGGCAAGACGTACGGCACACCGATCGGCGCCAACACCCTTGCCCTCTACTACAACAAGAAGGTCCTTCAGCAGGCCGGAGTGGACATCGCCTCGGTCAAGGACTGGCCGTCACTGACGGCCGCCCTCGCGAAGGTAAAGAAGGCGGGCAAGAAGGGCATCACCTTCTCGGCGATCGGCACGGAGGAGGGCAGCTTCCAGTTCCTGCCGTGGTTCTGGGGCGCGGGCGCGAAGCTGACCCAACTCGACTCCTCCCAGGCCGAGTCGGCGCTCTCCTTGTGGAAGGACTGGCTGAAGGACGGCTACGCCCCGAACTCCGTACTGAACAACACGCAGACCACCAGCTGGCAGGAGTTCGCGAGCGGCGACTACGCCTTCGGCGAAAACGGCACCTGGCAGCTCGCGAACGCCAAGAAGGCCGGCCTCGACTACGGCGTGCTGCCGATCCCCGCCGCCATGGGCGGCGCCGCCGCGGCACCGACCGGCGGCGAGTTCGTGACGATCCCCGTCCAGCAGGACACCGATCGCTACGCCACCTCGAAGAAGCTGGCGGCCTGCCTGACCAGCACCACCAACATCTACGCCACCGACACCACCCTGTCCTACGTGGCGCCGACGAGCGAGGTCCAGGACAAACAGGTCGCAGACAACGCCGAGTTGAAGCCGTGGGTCGCCGCGGTCAAGGCGGCCAAGGGCCGCACCAGTGACGACCTGGGCACCAAGTACCCCAAGATCTCCGAGCAGTTGTGGAAGGCCGTGCAGTCCGCTCTTAGCGGGTCCAAGTCGCCGAAGAACGCGTTGAGTTCGGCGCAGGGCGCGGTCAAGTGACATGACGCCGATGAAGCAGACCACACATCCGCCGGACCTCCCCCGGCCCACGCCCGTCCCCGCCGAGCCGGCCCCCACTCCCCCGCCCTCAGCCGAGAAGCGACGACGGCCCGCCTCCACCCAGTGGGCCGCCTGGGCGTTCCTCGCCCCGGTGACCGTCTACCTCGTCCTCTTCTACGCGTATCCGCTCTACCGCAACCTCGACCTGAGCCTGCGCAACTACACCGTCCGCTCCTTCGTCCAGGGCGACGCACCGTTCACGGGCCTGAAGAACTACCGCACCGTCCTCGACGACCCGTCCTTCGCCCCGGCCCTGCTCCACACCGCCGTCTTCACCTTCGTGTGCCTGGCCTTCCAGTACGCGATCGGGCTGGCCCTCGCGGTCTTCTTCAACCAGCACTTCCGGCTCGCCGCGACCCTGCGAGCCCTGTTCCTCGTACCGTGGCTGCTGCCGCTGATCGTGTCGGCGTCGACGTGGTCGTGGATGCTCAACAGCGACTCGGGGATCGTGAACGCCGCCCTGCACGCCGTCGGTGTCGACCCGGTCAACTGGCTCACGTCGCCGTCCTGGTCGCTGACTTCGGTGGTGATCGCGAACATCTGGATCGGTGTCCCGTTCAACCTGGTCGTGCTCTACAGCGGCCTGCAGTCCATCCCTTCCGGCCTGTACGAGGCCGCCGCGCTCGACGGGGCGAACGCCTGGCAGCGGTTCTGGCGCATCACCTTCCCGCTTCTTCGCCCGGTGTCCGCGATCACGCTGCTGCTGGGCCTGATCTACACGCTCAAGGTCCTCGACATCATCTGGATCATGACCAAGGGCGGCCCGGCGGACGCGTCCACCACCTTCGCCACCTGGTCCTACCAACTCGGCTTCGGCAACATGCTGCCCGCCTTCGGGCCGGGAGCCGCCGTCGGCAACCTGCTCGTGGTCGCAGCCCTGGTCTTCGGCCTGGTCTACATCCGGGTCCAGCGGCGACAGGAGGCGTTGTCGTGAGTCGAACTCATGCGCGCACAAGGACCACTTGGTTCAAGACCACGATCGGCGTCGTCCTGACCGCCGTCATGCTCTTCCCCGTCTACTGGATGTTGAACGTGTCCCTCACCAGGGACACGGACATGCGCAAGAGCCCGCCCGACCTGCTCCCGCTGCACGGCACCCTGACCGGCTACCGCACCGTCCTGGACGAGCAACTGCCGTACCTGGGGACGAGTTTGGTCATCGGCCTGGGGACCGTCGCCCTGACCGTGGCGCTGGCCGCGCCCGCCGGGTACGCGCTGGCCAAGCTGCGCCCGCGCGGCGGCCGCGTCCTGAGCTTCGTGCTGCTGGCCGCCCAGATGATCCCCGGCATCATCATGGCGATGGGCTTCTACGCCATCTACCTCCAGCTCGGGCTGCTCAGGACCGTGCCGGGGCTGATCGTCGCCGACTCCACCCTGGCCGTTCCCTTCGCGGTGCTCATCTTCACCGCGTTCATGTCCGGCATCCCCGGCGAACTCCTCCAGGCCGCGCGGACCGACGGCGCGGGCCCGCTGCGTACGTTCTGGTCGATCGTCATGCCGATGAGCCGCAACGCCGTGGTCACCGTGTCGCTCTTCGCGTTCCTGTGGTCCTGGTCCGACTTCGTGTTCGCCAGCACCCTTGCCAACGGCGGCGCCCACGAGCCGATCACGCTCGGCATCTACCACTACATCGGCAACAACAACCAGCAGTGGAACGCCATCATGGCCACCGCCGTCCTGGCCTCGCTGCCCGCGGCCGTCATCCTCGTCCTCGCTCAGCGCTACGTCGCCGCCGGTGTCACCGCCGGCGCGGTCAAGGACTGATCTCCCCTTCGCCATGGCCCCTCGACGCCGTGGTCACCCCCTGCCCGAGAAACGAGTGACACCACATGACCGCCGCCCGTCCCGGCCCGGCCTTCTCCGTCCACGACATCCCGTTCAGCACGTACGGGTCCTGGTTCGACCTCTCCCCCGTGGTGGCGGAGAAGACCCACGCCGACGACCTCCACCTCGTCTCGCACCAGAACGGCATGCACGCCGTCCTGCGCCTGATGCCTCTCGACCCCGCGACGGGCGACCGGGCGGAGACCCGCGTGGAGGCGACCCCGGGCCTGCTGAGCTGGCTCGGCGCCGCGGGCCGCGTCGACCTCGCCTACCAGTCTCCAGACAGCGTGCGGCTGCGCGGCGAGGGGCTGAGTCTTCACCTCGCGGCGGCAGCAGGGACGTTGACCCCGTTCAACGGAACCTACTTCTTCCACGACGCCGCCGCCGACGCGCACGTCTTCACGTCGTACGAGACCGGGCGCCGCTACCGCGTCACCGTGCTGTCCGGCACGGTCGCCGCCTTCGGCAGCCAGAGCCTGGGCGCCGCCGAGCGCGGACTGACCATCGGCTCCGAGGGGGACGGGCCCTGGGAGATCGCGGTCGAGGAGATCGACACGGCCCGCCCTCGGTACGTGGCGTCGGCCGCCTTCACCAAGATCGTCGAGGCGGCGCAGAACGCCTTCACGGACTTCGCCGACACGGTGGCTCCGTGGCGCTCGGCCGCCACGCCCGCGGCCGAACTCGCCGCCTACGTCCTGTGGTCCGCGACCGTACGCCCCGCCTCTCTGGTCACCCGGCCCGCCGTGCTGATGTCCAAGCACTGGATGGACAAGGTCTGGAGCTGGGACCACTGCTTCAACGCCCTTGCCCTGGCGCCTGGTTGCCCCGAACTGGCCTGGGACCAGTACCACCTGCCCTTCGACCACCAGGACGAGACGGGGGCGCTGCCCGACTCGGTCACGCACTCCGAAGTCCTGCGCAACTTCGTCAAGCCGCCCATTCACGGGTGGACGCTCGGGCATCTTCGACGCCGCCTGACCATGCCCCTCGGGCAGAACGAACTGGCCGCCACGTACGATCGGTTGGAGCGCTGGACGAACTTCTGGCTCACTGCCCGCCGCGCACCCGGCGCCGCACTCCCCCACTACCAGCACGGCAACGACAGCGGCTGGGACAACGCCACCGCCTTCGACCCGGAACGCGTCGTCGTCACCGCCGACCTGGCCGCTTTCCTCGCCCTGCAGATGCGTGAACTGGCCTCCCTCGCCCAGGACTTGGGCCGTTCGGATGGCGCCGAACGCTGGGCGAGCGCCGCCGAGGAGATCCAGACGGCGATGCTCGACCAGCTGTGGCGCGAAGACCGCTTCGTCACCCAGGGCGTCAACAGCGGCGAGACCTGGTCCAGCGCCAGCCTCCTCGACCTGATGCCCATCGTGGTCGGCGAACACCTCCCCGCCCGGATCAGCAACGTACTGGCCGCCCGCATCGAGGCCCATCTCACCCCGCACGGCCTGGCCACCGAATGCCCCTCCTCGCCGCACTACCTGTCCGACGGCTACTGGCGCGGGCCCATCTGGGCCCCCGCCACGGTCCTCGTCGAGGACGGGCTGCGCCGCGCCGGGCACCTCCGGCTCGCGGACGACATCAGCGCCCGCTTCCGCACCCTGTGCGAGACCCACGGCTTCGCGGAGAACTTTGACGCCCTCACCGGGACCGGGCTGCGCGACCGCGCGTACACCTGGACCGCCGCCGCCTATCTCCTGCTCGCCGCAGCACACGTATACAGGGAATCCCACTGATCAGTCGGGCCGGGACGTGGCCCGCAGTGCGACCTTGTATCCGCCCTCCGGTGTGGGCGCGGCGGTGAAGGTGCCGTGGAGCAGCTCGGAGGCGGCCGGACGCCAGGCCCTGCTTGCCCTGGCCACCCTTGCCCCGGACCTGACCGAGGCGATGACGACGGCCACGGTGAAGGCGTTCGCGATCCTGGACGGCACCCTGCTGCCGATCGACCGGGTGGCCGCCGACACCCCGCACCACTCCGGGAAACATAAGCGCCACGGCATGAACGTCCAGGTCCTCACCGACCGTTCGGCCGGCTGCTGTGGGAATACGCGGCGCTGCCCGGCTCGACCCACGATCTCACCGCCGCACGCAGCCACGGAATCATCGACGCGCCCACCGAGGCTGGAGTGAAGTGCTTGGGCAGACAAGGCGTACCAGGGCGGCGGCGGTCCGTCCGAGTCCCGTTCAGGGGCCGCCGCCTCAAGCGATGGAAGCGACGGCACCACACGCCAAGATCCGCTGCATCGGCGAGCGGGCCATGGCCGCCCTGAAAGGCTGGCGCCTGCTCCGGGGGCTGCCGGTTCGGCGCTGCTGCCGCGGCAGGGTCCCCGCTCAGCTGGGATTCCAGTACAGGATGAACCACGTCGTATCCGGAGGGCCCCTGGCTGTCAGGGCCGTTATGCGAGGTCCGCAGCGGGCTCGGCGCCCTCGGTCGGTGTCGGCACAATGTGAGCGGGCTCCATCTTTGTCGCGCGTGCGAGGAGTTCGGCGCGGGTGATGGCGTCGGTGCGCGTGCTGGGGACGGTGCAGGCATGGGCCCCGGCGATGGAGCCGTTCCGTGCGCAGCGCAGCGGGTCCTCGCCGTTCAGCCAGCCGAGCAGGAAAGCGGAGGCGAAGGCGTCGCCGGCGCCGTTGGAGTCCACGACCGGCGCGGGAGGCGTGACGGCGGGAACGTGTGTCAGCTTTCCCTCGGCCAGCAGATAAGCTCCCTCGGCACCGGCAGTGGCGGCCACGATCCGGGCCCGGCCACGCGCGGCGATGTCGCGCATCGTGCGCTGTGGGTCGGCCAGGGCCGTGGTGGACAGGAATACGAGGTCCGCCTCCAGAGCGAACGGCTCGTGGTATGGGTTGACGCCGTCCCAGTTGTGCAGGTCGGTTGAGACCGTGAGCCCGGCCTCCCGCAGGAGGGGCAGCGCATGCGCGCATGGGGGGGTGATGGCGACGTGCGCGTGGCGGCTGACCGCGGCGATCTCGCGTACCGTCTCCTCGGGCAGCCGGTCGTCGGCGCCGGAGCGGGTGTCGTCGTAGCAGGAGAGCCGCCGTCCGTCGGGGGCGACGAAATTGACCGCGCGTTTGGTGCCCGCAGGCTGGGGGATCGCCGTGAGCGGAATGCCTCGGTCGCGGTGCAGGGCGCGGACCAGGTCCCCCTCGTGGTCATCGCCGATCATGTCGAGGTGATGGGTGCGCAGTCCCAGGGCGGTTAGCCCCAGCACGACGAAGTCGCCACTTTGTCCCGCGCGGGTCTCGATGCCTGGCCGAATCATGTAGCTGTCGGCGAAGGGGAGCGGCAGTTCGGGAACGTGCACGATCGTGTCCACACCTGCGCCGCCCAGCACAAGGACGTCGACGTCGGTAGTCATGGGTTTCCTCTCGGGCCGTCGTCGGCGAGCAGACGGTCACCGCCATGGCGGTGACTTGCTGCAATTTCCTGCAAGTTCCTCGGAGTCGGTCATGAAGCGCCGCCTGGAATCGGGAGGGAGTCTGGCTGGGCAGCTCCTGGGTTGTCCGTGAACCCCACAAGAACGTCGCCGACCTTGGCGTCGCCAATGGGCCGCCATGTCATGTCGGCGTACAGAACCAGCGTTTCAGGTGCAAGACAGTTGTCGCACCCGTCGGAGACGCGGTCGCATCCCGTGGTCGGGTTCCACGTCGCCTCGATCCACTCGATCGCGCTGCGGTCAGTCATCGGCCGGCCCTCCATCCCCTCGAACCGTGCCTGTCCGTCAACGGCACGGCCGCTGCCCGCTGTAAGGCCAACGAACCGCGGCATGACCGGACACCCGCATCCAACCATCCGACGCCCGCGCCGTACTGACTACCCCAAAAATGAAACATGCGTTCTCCTTCGTTGTGGTGGCTGCTCTCGGGCCAGTCCTCGGCCCTGTTCAGGCTGTGGGCCGAGGCGCCGCCGACCCCTGCACCGCGGCCGTCTTGGCAACCTCGATGACGCGGGCCCGCTCGAGTCGGGTCTTCGTCGCCCAGGCCGCCGAGTCCGGGCACACGGCGAGCTGGCCGGAGCCCGGCTCGTACGCCACGGTGGCAACGTCGCTGTGCAGTGGGCGGGCGGCGACTTCTGGCAGGCGGTCCATCCACGGTGTGGTCGGGGTTGTCTCCGTACCGCCCAGCGCCTGCTCGCGCAGTTGCTCCAGCCGCACCGCGAGCAGGTGCTGGGCGGTGCGCTCGCGGGCGGCGTCGGCGGCCTTCGTCGCGGCGGCGACGGCATCCGCACCGTATGGGTTGTGCTTGAACCAGCGGCGGTTCTGCTCGGTCTTGTACGCCCGGCGCGCCTCCGCTTCGGCTTCCTCGGTCCGGCCCAGCTGGCCGAGGGCGCTGCCGCGGTACTCCGGCAGCGCCTGCTCGACGGCCTGGAGCGTGGTGAAGGCGAGCACGGAGGCCGCAGTGACCGGGTCCGCGTCCAGCCCCCCAAATTCACCAGGGTCAGGAGCACCCGGCCTTTGCCATGTCGGCTTCCAGCGATGTCCGGCCGTGGGCGGTGACGGCAGCGACGTCGCCCGGGTCGTCCAGGTCGGTCTGATGGCCAAAGCCAACAGCAGCGGCCAGGTCTGGAACCTGACGGCTCCCGAGGACGGCCTGTATGCCGTCACCTTCAGCTGTGTCATGGAGACCAACGGCGAAGCGAACAACGCCCACTTCTGCCTCGGCAAAGACCAGCTCACCGACGCGGACTGGTTGTCTGGATGGGCCTCGTTCGCATCAGGCTTGCTCGGGCTCCTCCGGAGTGAGTTCTTTATGGTGGGTACGCCAGCCGTATGGCGGGGATCCGTAGGCGTACCCGCCTTGTTCCGCCTACTCGCGTCGGCCGTGGCGGAGTCGGGCGGCGATCATCGACCGCTCCAACTGAGCGAAGACACCCATCATCTGACGCATGTCGGTCCGCATTGGGTCGTCCGGGTCGTCGGGGTGGACCTCCCCGGTGTCTGCGGTGAAGGCGCAGCCGCCGTGCTTCCAGATCTGCGCCAGGGTGGCCTCCTGGACAACGAGGGTGCGGGCGAACCTGTCGAGCGTCGGAGCGACGATGCCGTCCGCGGTTCCGTCCTCAACCTCGGTCAGCGCATCGGCCGGGGGGGGCGGCGCTCTCCAGGGTTCCGGAGCGTCCTTCGTCCCGGTAGATGGTGCGGCCGAGCCGGTGGCCAGCCTCGCGGCACCATCGGCGCACGTTCTTCTCCTGGACATCTAGCCCGTACCCGTCGAGCTGGCGCTCTGTACTGACGCGGATGTACCCCACAAGCCTCATGGACGCATGATGGCGCGCTCCACTGACAATCTTGTCCCTGACCTGGGATGTCACAGAAGGTGGCGTATCTGGGTCACGCCCACGAGGACTGAAGGGCACCCGCGCCCGCGGCGAGCGCATCGGCCGGGCCGCCCGCGATGAACGCGGAACAGATCCGGCGCACCCGCGCTCCTCAACCGGAGAACACGGTCACCTCAATCGCGAAGCTGCTCGGCGCTTCCCGCACGACGCTGTACAAATACGTGCCCGAAGTGAGGGTCGGCCGCGACGCTCTCGTGCCAGGCGACCGGGGGCCGACCCTACCTGGACCCCGGTGACCATAAGGCACAACCCTCCGACCCTTTACGGCTATCGGATCAGGGAGCGCAACACGGGGACGCTGGCGCCCCCGCCGGTCAGCCCTGGCTCGGCCCGGTCCGTACCGAAACCTGCGGCGGCGTGGTCGGTGTGGTGACGCGCAGCGGTGTCTTCGGCAGGATGACGTGGACGCGGTTGTTGTCGACGTTGAACCGGTGGGCTCGGCGGAATTCGACGTGCTTGACGAAGTGGTGCCGGAAGAAGAAGTCATCGTGCCGGCGGATGTCACACCGCACGATCTTGCGGATGACGGTGACTCGGTGGTCCTTCTTCACGATGATGACGACCGTCCGGTGGCCGTAGCGGCAGAATTCGTGTCCCCGCTCGACGACCACGATCACCCGGTGCCCGTTGGGGTCCGGGGTGGCGGCGGCCGGACCGGCCAGGGCAACACCGGCGGTACCGGCGGTACCGGCGATGGCGCTCGCTACCAGGACGGCGGCACCGCGACGAAGGATGGGGGCGCTCATGGTTGCGGCCCTCCTTAGTTGAACAACGCTGGAGAGGAATTGCTGTAGTGGATATACGCCGCTACCGCGAAATGAGTTCATGATTCATCCGAAACAGAAGTGAAGTCGGCCCGGCTCCATGGCCGATCATGAACCGTTCACCAGCATGTCCCGTATACCTCACATGAAGCCGGCTCGTCGGTCCAGGCGGACGGCCAGCGGCCCCAGCCCACAGTTCCCGTCGACGTCTACGTCCCCATCGGGGTCCCACCTGCAGGCACCTGCGCGGCGTTGGTCTGCCGTCGACGGTTCCTGGTCAGGAGGTATCTGATGTCTTCCCGTTCCGCCGCCGCAGCGCCGACAGGGGTTGCCGTCTGCTGCGCGCTACTCAGCGCCGTGGTCCACCTCGTCATCGCCCCTGAGCACCTTGCGGAGACGCTGTACATAGGGATCCTGTTCATTGCGGGCGGCGTGGCGCTGCTCCTCACCGCCGGCGCCCTGGCGCTACGGAACTCCGTAACGGCATGGTGGGCCGGCGCCCTGGTCAGCGGTGGCATGATCCTCGGCTTCGCCCTCTCGCGCACCATCGGGCTGCCCGGCTACCACGAACAGGGCTGGGACCCCCCGTACGGAGTTTTGTCGATCATCGCTGAAGGCATGTATCTGGTCGCCTTCTTCGCCTGGTACGGCACTCGGTCGGCGCACGCCCCCTCCGCCCCGTTCCGCAGCACGGTGCCCGCGGGCAGATGACCGGGCGGATGTCATCACCGCAGGAACCGAAGGTGATGTCCGCCGGCGCCGCCAGGGGGAGGGACTGCCTCGGCCCGTGGATGCGGCGGCGGGATCGGGAGAGAATGTGAGGGTGATCTTCCGTGGCCGCCTGGCAATCCGCCGGCCGGGGCGGACCGTATATCTAGGTATGCAGAGTTTCCGGTTCCCGGTCGGCCGCCTCCCGGACGAGGCTCTGCTGTCCGGGCTGGCAACGGGCGACCCCGAGCTCGCCGCCACCTTCGTGCGGCGGTTCCAGCACACCGTCTTCGGCGTCGCCATCGCGGTCCTGGGCGATCCACAGCTCGCCGAGGACGTCTCCCAGCAGACGTTCGAGCGGGCGTGGCGGCACGCGCAGATGTACGACTCCCGCCGCGGATCGGTGACGACATGGCTGACGGCCATCGCGCACAACCTCGCCATCGACGTCGCCCGAGCGCGCCGACCGGTGCCTGTGGCCCCTGAGGACCTCGACACACTCCTCGACGTCGTGACCGACACCGCTACGCCCGAGCGGCTGGCCCTGGCCGACGAAGCATCGGCGGCCCTGCGTTCCGCCGTGGCGCGGCTGCCGCGCGAACAGGGCCGGGCTCTGGTGATGGCGGGCATCTACGGGATGACGGCCCAGCAGATCGCCGATGCGGAGCAGATCCCGCTGGGCACGGCCAAGACACGGATCAGGGCCGCCATGGGAAAGCTGCGGTCCACGCTCGTGTCTCCGAAGCGAGGCGACCATGGGTAATGACGTGACCTGCGAACAGCTGCGGGAGATCGGCGCCGAGCTGGCTCTGGGCGTCCTCCCTGGCCGCCAGCGGGCCGGGGCAGTGGAGCACCTGGACCGCTGCGCGGACTGCCGGGAGTACGTCGAGCAGCTGACCCTCGTCGGCGACGGTCTGCTCGGTCTGCTGCCGGGCAGCGAGCCGCCGGCCGGGTTCGAGACCCGGGTGGCGCGGCGGCTGCGCCAGGCGGCGGCACATGACGACCGCAGCCGCCTGCACGGCCGGGGGCTCCTCCCTCGCAAGGGGTTCCGCAGCCGTGCCCGGATACGGCTCGCGGCCGCCGCGGCCGCGCTCGCGCTGGCTTTCGGGTTCGGCGGCTGGGCCGTCGGCACGGTCCTTTCGAATGAGGCGGCCGCTCCTTCCCGTCCCGCCGAGGTCGGCGCCGGAATGCTGCATGCGCAGCTGACCGCGGTGGGGCACGGCCAGGGGCCAGTCGGCGAGATCTACCTCCATCGCGGGCCGCAGACCTGGGTCTACATGTCCGTTGACCTCGCGGACGCCGGCAACATGTACGGCGGGAAGGTCTCCTGCGTGCTGGTACACAAGGACGGCAGCACCGTTCGCGTCGGTACCTTCACCCTGCACCACGGCTATGGCTACTGGGGCGCCCCAGCCTCCGTGAACGCGTCCACGCTCTCCGGCGCCCGCCTGACCTCCGCCGACGGCACGGTGCTCGCCACCGCACACTTCGGGGCAGGGTAGCCCTGACTGCCGGTGCCCTGCTCGACACCGCGGCTGGATCCACAGAACGCCGGTGACGACCGCGCCGCCCGCGGTCGTACGCTGGGCGCCCCACGCTGCGGGGCATCGCGGAGGAAATCGCCGACAGCTCGGAGTTCAACGCGTTCCACCTGGCGAATCCACCAAGGCGAGACACATCACGGCGGGGAACCCTAGGTTGGCATCATGGTGGACATGCGGGATCTGTGGTGGGCGGCGGGCCGGCTGGCCACGCTGATGCCGGCGGATGACTGGCGCAGTCCCCGGTGGAACCCGGCAGTGCGCCGCTCGGCGACCTTGATCGAGCCGGCCTGGCCGCAGGAAGAGATCAACGGCCCTTTCATTCAAGCCCTGCCCACCGCCGCGTTCGTGCTGTACGCGGGCCCTCGACCTATCGACCCGGAGTCGGTTCCGGTGGAGGAGCTCATTGCCTCGCTCACCCCAGGCACCGCCGACTCCGGCGAACGGACCGTTGACGACGTTGTCCGTGAAGGGCTGCTCGGGCTCGGCCATGACCTGCGCGACGACTCGCAGATGTCCGTGCTCTTCGGGAAACTCACCACGTCCCGTGAACCGCCCGCCGAATCAGGGTCCGGGTTGACCGCCGTCGACAACAGGACAGGCAGCTCGCTGATGGGCGAGTCGGCCAAGTGGGCGGCGTACTGGTTCAAGCACCACCACCTCGACGAAGGAAGCACCCCCTGATGTCGGAGTACTGGCTCATGTACACAGGTCCGTACAGGGTGAAATGCAGACTGCTCGACGAACGCGCCGCGTTTCCCACAGAGCAGGTCGCCACGGCTTGACGGCATAGCAATCGAGTTGGCTTCGGCGGCGCTCCACGCTGGGCTCCGTCGCCCTGGACAACTCGTCCCCCGAGCTCGGTGGCCATCAGCCGGCGCCCACGAGTGGCACCCGGACTCTGTACGTGAGCACACCGTCGCCGCCGACCTGAAGCTCGTACCGGGCGGGAGAGCGGACCATGCCAGGAAAGAGCGCCAGGCATCAGGTGGCAGCCGCTCGCCGCCAACCATGCGAACCGCCCTGTCTCTCCCCTAATAACGTGAAGGCTGGCTGCATATAGGAGAAGTGAGAGCGCCGGTAGGTGAGGTCCGAGACCGGTTGGCGGTCCGACAGGCCCGGGATGTTGGTTAGAACTGACAGTGAAGGAGCGGGCCGCTCCCACTGCTCGCCATCGAGCGGCCCGCCCTGTCCCGCCGCCGGTCACCTCCAAGCACCCGGCGGCGGGAGTCTTTAGAGATCATCTCAATTGGAGATGCCGGTAGCCTGGTGACGTGTCGCTGACTGAGCGTCTGGTCCCTGACGGATTGTGGGAGTTGTTCCAGCGGGTGGTGCCAGAGGCGCCGACGCGTCCGCAAGGAGGTGGTCGGCGCCGTCATGGGGACCGTGAGGTGTTGGCGGCCATTGTCTTCGTGGCCACGACCGGTTGTACGTGGTCGCAGGTCCCGCCGGTGTTCGGGCCGTCGGGGGGCCACGGCTCACCGCCGGTTCATGGAGTGGAGCCGACAACGGGTCTGGGCGAAACTGCATCGTCTGGTCCTGGACGAGCTGGGGGCTCGAGGCGACCTGGACTGGTCGCGATGCGCGATCGACTCGGTGAACATGCGCGCCCTGAAAAAGGGGACCTGACGGGTCCGAATCCTGTAGATCGGGGCAAGTATGGCTCGAAGATCCACTTGATCACTGAGCGGACTGGGCTTCCGCTTTCCGTCGGCATCTCCGGCGCCAACCTCCACGACAGCCAGGCCCTCGAACCACTCGTGCGCGGCATCCCACCGATCAGATCCCGGCGCGGTCCACGCCGCCGACGCCCCGCCAAGCTTCACGCCGACAAGGCCTACGATAACCGTCACCTGCGGCAATGGCTCCGCCTCCGCCACATCACACCCCGCATCGCCCGCAAGGGAGTTGAGACGTCACAGAAGCTGGGGCGCCACCGGTGGACCATCGAACGCACCATGGCCTGGCTCGCCGGCTGCCGACGTCTCCACCGACGCTACGAGCGGCAAGCCATCCACTTCCTGGCCTTCACCAGCATCGCCTGCACCCTCATCTGCTACCGCAGACTCACCAATTGAGATGATCTCTTAAGACGATCAGCCATCGAAGCGGTTCCAGTCGATAGGGAGGTCGGCCAGTGGTGCCAGGGCGGTTCGGTGGGTGGCGCCGGCCCAGGCATCGAATGCTTCGCCGTCCTCGCTGCTGACATGCACGACGAGGCCGGGGGCCACATAGAAGTGGGTGGGTGCCCAGGGCCAGAAGGGACGCAGGGGCACAAGGTGCAGCGCTTCGGTGAGTTGCTCGACCTGTGGTGCAGTGAGTTTGCGGGGCAGGGGCGAGGTAGTCGGCGCCCATGGAGGCCTCGAAGAGGGAGAACTGGATCAGGAAGCCGCTGAGTGGTTCCTGTTCGGCGATCTGCTCCTCGTCGAATTCACGGAACCAGACGGTCGGATCGGCTTCAGGTCCCTCAAGCGTCCACAGGAGTGACCAGAAGAAGCCTCCTTGGTTCTCGACGCCGAAGACGAGCATCTCCCCGAGATGGTCGGTGTGCAGGTCTGGCTCGGGCAGGATCCTGTTCTGGATTCCGAGGGCGGCCGGCCGGTGCTTCGCGAGCCGGTACAGCTGTCTCAGTCCACCGGGAAGGCGTGACGCGGAGTTGCTGATAGGCGATTCGGTGGCGGTTGCGGTGGGGTACCAGCCGGTGACGAACTGCTCGAGAGCTGCCGCACGGTCACTGTTCACATTCCCCAGCCAGTCCAAGCCCGGCAAGTGCTCAGGTGGAAGTGGTGGGCGCACTCGGTTGAGGAGTTCTCTGCTCAAGGGCGCTTCAAAGCGCAGTTCGCAGTCGGTGAGAACGCCATCGGAGGTGCCAGCCTGGCTCACTTGGGCGGTGTCCAGGTACAGAACTTCACCTCCGACGCGGACCGCGATGTGGATAGGCAACGAGCCTTCGTCCACACCCCAGGGCGCCCCCATGAGTCGCTCTGCGACCGGTGTCGGTGCGGGCCCGATCAAGCGGACCTCCTCAGCGCTCCATACACCGCTTTTGGCGGGTGCGTCACTCGCTTCCACGATGATCACCATTCCGACCGGGCCTATGACGACACTGGCACCCCCCACCGTGAAGCGCCCGGCTACCACCGAGCCGCCGCCGAGCACGGGTACGTGCTCCCGATCGAACACCAGCGCTGGAATCACGGTGGGAACATTCCCGCATCATCCTCGACCACCACCGGCCGCCCCTTATGCCCATCGACTGCGACCGTGACTAGATCAGGGCCAGAGACCTTCGTACCTCCTTGAGCGCTTGCAGGCGTACGCCGACAGCGGGCAGGAGACGCGAATACGCGGCACCTCAACATGCGACCCACGAAGCTCAACCCGCGTCGAACCCGCTTCCAAGGCTGACAGGCGAGTGGGTTCGTCATCTCTCCGCTCCCGGAATCCGCGAACCCACGCGTTTCCGACCAGGACCACATCAAGGCCATCAATGACACCTTCGGCCACGCGGCCGGTGACGCCGTCCTCGCGGCGACCGCAGCCCGGCTCACCGCCTGGGCGGGCCCACACACCGCCCTCGGCCGCCTCGGGGACGATGAGTTCGCGATCGTCCTGCAGGCGCCCCGCGGCCGCCGCCAGGACCGCCTCACACAGCTCATGAAGATGCTGCACACGCCGGTGCACCTGGACGACGGACAGACCATCGACGCCGCCGCCTCCCTCGGCGCAGCGACGCCCGACATCCTCAACACCCGCGACCTGTCCGTACCCCAGCAGGCCGCCGACGCTGCCCTGTACGACGGCAAGCACTCCGGCCACGCAGTCCTCGCCGACGCCCGGCACGCAACGCACACGTCCATCAACGGGCGCCGCGCCGGCCGCCCCGGAACCGGAATCAGGGCGCGAGCCGCATGAGCATCGCCACCCTGCCCGAGGGCGACTGAATCCGCGGCATCACGATTCGCCAGCCCTATGCCACCTGCATCCTCGCCGGGAAGAACCCGGAAACAGGCCCCGGCTCTGGCCGTAGCGGGGCACGATCCTGATCCACGGCAGGCAGAAGCTGGGGCGCCCGCCCTGCGTGACCCGCTAGGGCCTGTCCGGCCGATCAT
Source organism: Streptomyces sp. NBC_01445 (assembly GCF_035918235.1). NCBI lineage: Bacteria > Bacillati > Actinomycetota > Actinomycetes > Kitasatosporales > Streptomycetaceae > Streptomyces > Streptomyces sp. NBC_01445. Next base: position 488,305 of record NZ_CP109486.1, read on the forward strand.
GCGGCCGATCCGGGCACCGGTCCGATCCGGGAGGTCGGGAAACGGGCAAGCGCCGGGCCGGGGGATTCTTGGCGCGCCGGCCTGGTAAAACAGTGACCGATGGGTACCCAAGAGCGCGACCGCAAGGTGTACCAGCCGCTGCGGCGGGCCGGTCTTGAGGTGATTCCGGACGCCGTGCCGGACGGCACGATGCCGTTCGTCGCCGGATACCGTGCCGAGGACGTGGCCGGCGGCTTCTCCCACCGGTACGACACCCCACGGCTCGTCGAGCGGCTCAATGGAGACTGGTACGACCTCGCCGTCTCCTCGGGTGCCCGGAACACCGCCCGCGGGTCCGGACACCTCGGCCACCCTCGGGCTGACACCCGGCGCTCTGTGCCGGGTGCCCGTTCTAGCGGAGCCGCTCGCGGGTCATCTGCATGGCGAGATCTAGCGGCCGGGGATCACGGGCTATCTTCGCGAGGACACTGGCGCCGATCCAGCTGTCGTACAGCGTCCGTGCGGTGTCACGTGGCTCGTCGATCGCAGTGAGTGATCCATCGTCGATGCCGTCCCGGATCATGCGCTCGATGCGGTCCACCACGTTGTTGGTGCCTTCGATCAGGGCCAGTCTCATCGATTCGGACAGGTCGGCGACCTCGGCACCGAGCTTGACGACGAGGCATTTCCCGAGACAGTTCTCGAAAGACTGCATCTCGTAGAAAAGCTGCCAGTAATTGAACAACCGATCTGCGCCGCTGGCCGGCTGGGCTACGACTTCGTCGACGTCCCGAAGGTAGCCGGTGAAGTAATTCTCGATGACGGCGACACCGAATGCATCTTTGGAAGAGAACCAGTGATAGAACGAGCCCTTGGGAACTTGGGCTTGTTTGAGGAATTCACTGATTCCCACCGCGGTGTAGCCTCTGCGGCTGATGATCGCCTGTGCCTCGTCGAGGATGCGTTGGCGGGTATTGATTTGTGCAGGCTCGATTGTCATAGTCGCCAAGTTTAGTCGGATTGTTGGTCCGGCATGCTGGCGGTCTGTTCGGCGGCCCGCCAGCATGCCGACGCGGCGTCAGGCGCGGATGGAGTCGGGCCACTTGAAGTCAGCCGGGACGCTGTTGGGGTCCAGACGGTCGGCGGGGACCCCCTTGCCGTAGGTGACCTCGCCGTTGCCCATCGACCAGTCGGCCGGCTGCACCGTCTGGAGGTTGAAGAAGACGTCCTCCGTGCGGATGTGCAGGCGCTTGTTCAGCTCGCCGACGACGCCCTTGTAGAAGTTGCCCTTCTGCTCGGGAGTGGCGACGTCGAGGAACACCAGCTGGATGAACACGGCGTTTTCCGACCGGTGAATTCCCAGGTAGTCGGGGTCGGCGATGAGGTTGCCGGGCTTGTGCTCGGAGATGACCTGGAAACGGTCCTCCGGAACCCCGAGGTGGATGATCATCTGGTCGTAGACGACGTCGGCGATGGTGCGCTTGTACTCCTCCGACTTGCCTTCGAGGAGATCGATTCGTGCGAGCGGCATTTGAGACTTCTTTCTCTGGCCTGGGCGACCGATGTCGCCTGCTGAATCGGTCGACAGTTTCTCGGCCGTGAAACCACCATAGCACCATTAGACCGGTCGTCTAGTGCTGCGTTGTGGGCTGGGCCACATGCCCGCCGAGCAGTGTCGGAGGTGGGGTCACCGGCGTGCGGGGGGGGTGCCCCTATCTCTTCCGTCAAGCTCGGAGAGGAGGGGCGTCATGGCAGATGGGGATCAGGGTCTGGACTGGATGGGTCGTACTTTGGCGCACTACGGCGCCTTGAACGGAGACGTCGCTGGCTTGAGGGCGGCCCTGGCGCACGGGGCGGATCCGGGCCTTGCGGACAAGGCGGGGATGACGCCCCTGCATTTCGCGGCGCAGTCCCAGGCTGCGCCAGGCGGCGGGTTCGTCGTGACGGACCTCGATGCCGGTCCACTGCTCCTGGGCGAGGGCGGGCTCGTCGGGGGGGCGTCAGCGTCGAGCTTGAGGATGACGTCGTCGGCGTGGCGGACGTGGCGTTCGCCCATTTCGGCGGCGCCACGCATCGGCACGAATCCGCACACGACGGCGTTGGTGCTGACCATCAGCCCGTCGTCGGTGTGGTCGAAGGCGAGCGAGCGGGTCAGGCCGCTGCCGTGGAGGCGCAGGGGTACGACGATGCGTGCGCCGGGGGCGAGCTGGGTCCACCAGGCGGTGGAGATGTCCCAGGCGCCCGCGGTGACGATGATCCTGTCGAATGCGGTGCCGTTCGGGTCGCCGAGGGCGCGGTCGCCGCAGACCACCTCGACGGCGTCGTGGAGGTCGGTCCAGTGGCGGGCGATGGCGGGGAGGCGTGTGGCGGTGGTGGTCATCGTGGGCTCCTGTGGCGCGTGGGGCGGTACGGTGATCTCACCGGTGGGGGCGTCCTGGTCTGGGGAGACTTGGAGGGCGCCCCTTCGTTGTGTTCGCAGTTGTCGGGGTATCCGGTCCGGATGAACCTCACGAAGAGAACACGGGATGTTCTGATCGTCGTGGCGCTCTACCTTTGATCTTGGCCAGTGCTCCGCCGTTTACGGCGGGGGTGAAGGCCATCTCAGGGCTGCTCTGACCCGCGCGGTTCGCACGGGTCCGCAGTGTTGTCCTCAGCCGGTGGGGCGCTGCTGGTTCTCGATGTACTGCTTGACGACGGTCAGCGGTGCGCCGCCGCAGGATCCGGCGAAGTAGGAGCCGGACCAGAAGTGTCCGCCCCACAGGTAGCGGCGCACGTGTGCGCTGTGTTCCTGGCGAAGCCTGCGGGAGCTGACGCCCTTGAGGGAGTTGACCAGTTTGGAGAGCTGGACCTTGGGCGGGTAGTGCACGAGCAGATGCACATGGTCCTGCTCGCCGTTGAACTGCTTGAGTTCGGCCTCGAAGTCGGTGCAGACGTCGCGCATGATCTCCTCGGTGCGCGTCAGCATGGCGTCGGTGAATGCCTTACGCCGATACTTGGTGACGAACACCAAGTGGACGTGAAGGTTGTAGACGACGTGACGGCCGGTGCGTACGTCAGGATTCGGGTCCCATCGTGGTGACATAAGCCAACTGTAGTAGGGTGATTGTCATGGGCGAACTCGTGTGGGAGAAGCGGCAGTTGGGGCATCGCGCCCGGCTGGCGCTGACGCCTGCACAGGTCCGGCTCATGGATGACCAGGCGCACGCGGCACGCGCGATGTGGAATCAGCTCCACGACCTGTGGCGGATGACGCCGAAGTGTCAGCGCGCTCTGACGCGCATGGATCAGGCGTTGCGGCAGGCCCGCAAGGAGATCGACTGGTACGCGGTGCTGCCCGCGCAGGCCGCGCAGGCGGTCCTCAAGACGTACTTCCAGGCGTGGCGGAACTGCTGGGACGGGCGTGCGGACGAGCCGAACTTCAAGGCCCGCTTCCGCACGGCATTGTCGGTGGACATCCCGCAGGGCCGGGATTTGCAGATCAAGCGGGTGCACCGACGGTGGGGCATGGTCAACATCCCCAAGGTGGGCCGTGTCTGCTTCCGCTGGACCAAGGATCTCCCCGTCGGCAAGCTCGCCAACAAGGAGAACCGGATCACCGGGGCACGGCTGGTCGAAGACGGGCTCGGCTGGCACATCGCCTTCCGTATCCAGACCCTTGAGCCCAAGCCGGAGCCCCACCAGGGTCCCGAGGTCGGTATCGACGCCGGGGTGAACCTGCCGCTTGCGCTGTCCGACGGCAACCACCAGGACCACGACCGGCCGCCCCGGCTCCCGGACGGCACCGCCGACCGGGACAAGTGGCTGAACCCGGACGAGAAAGCCAGACTGCTTCGCCTGGAACAGCGGGCCGCGCACCGCAAGTCCTTCCGCAAGCCGAAAGAGCGCAGCTCGAACCGGCTACACCGCACCTACGACCAGATCAAGCAGCTCCGCGCAAGAGCCACGCGCCGAGCCACTGACTGGCAGCACAAGACCACCACCGCCATCGCCAAGCAGTACGGCACGGTCGTGGTGGAGCAGTTGCAGATCACGAACATGGTCAAGTCCGCCAAGGGCACTACCGACCAGCCGGGGAAGAACGTCGCGCAGAAGTCCGGCCTGAACCGCTCCATCAGCCAGGAGGCGTGGGGTCGCACCGTGACGATGCTGACGTACAAAACTGCCCGCAACGGCGGCACCCTCGCCAAGGTTCCCGCCCCGAACACCTCCCTGCGCTGCTCCGCCTGCGGTTTCATCACGCCCGGCAGCCGGGAAGACCAGGCCACGTTCGTATGCAAGAACCCCGACTGCGGATGGTCGGCGAATGCCGACTGGAACGCAGCCCGGAACATCTTGCACCTGTACCGGATCGGCCACGCGCTCATCCCGGCTGCCGGGAGGGCAGTCGTCAGGCGCACCCGTGGCGCCAAGCCCGCCGCCGCAAGGTAGGCAGGAATCTCCTTCCTGAGCTTGCGAAGGGAGGAGAGCACTTCAAGTGGTCGCCGTACTGGCACTGCGTTTCTCGGGTGACGGCGTCAGTTGGTGGATGGCGCTGCTGCTGGGGCTTGTTGTGACCCCGTTGGCGCTCTGGATTGGATGGCTGCGCCGACGCTTCACCGAGCGGGCGGCGGAGTACGGCCGTCGTCACGGCGCCTACCCGTGGCCGGAGGATCGCCGGCGCTGAGTGCGGCGATCCTGGCGTACTTCTCCTCGGCGGTGTGACCGTCCCACTGCACGCGCGGGTCGTCGGCGGGGACGTGCTCGACGTCGGCGAACAGCCCGGCGTCGCGAGGGCTGATGTGCCACGAGGTTTGGTGGCCACCGAGGTTGAGGTACGCGATCTGCCATCCGGGGCCCCGGGCGGCCGACGTGGGCCGCCCCGAGCGCGGGTCAGCGGACGTACTCGGCGCGGCGTTGGTCCTCGACGCGGTTCGCGGCCGAGGATCTGAGCGGTCCACTCGACCAGGCGGCCGGCGAAGCCCCGGTCGGCCCAGACCTTCCGGACCCCAGGGTGGTCGAGTCTGGTCCACAGCAGCGGCCGTTTCGCGCCGTCGCGGTCCTGAGTGCTCGGCGCGACGAGGTGGACGGCCAGGAGTGCGACGCGATGGTGGAGATGGTCGACGTTCTACCCACTGTTCTCGATCTCGCGGGCGTGCCCGCGCCCCACCGCCGATTCGGCCGCAGTCTCCTGCCGCTGCTGCGGGCAAGGCCGTCGCCGTCCGGGACCAGGAGTGGACGTACGTGTGGCGGCTGTACGAGCAGCCCGAGCTGTACCACGGCCCGAGGGCCCGCACGAGCGCACCAACCTCGCGGGCCGTCCCGAACACGCCGACGTGGAAGGGCGCCTGCACGACGCGGTGCTGCGCTGGCTGGTGGAGACCTCCGACGTCATCCCGGCCGGCCCCGACCCGCGCCGGCCCGACGTGGCCGTGCCCGCCCCGGCCGCAGTCGCCCGGTCCTGAACGAGAGCCGCACGCGCGGCCCCGGCGTCAGCTCCGGATGGGTAGTGCCGCCGCAGCGAAGCGTCACGGCATCGTCTTCGTACGCACCACCGTCGGCCGAGGGCGCCGGGGACCTCCGTCAGGTCGTTCTCGTCAAAAGCGGACGTGCCCTCAACTCTCGCTGCCGGCAAGGGCCCGTCGCCCGTCGCTCCTGGCCCTCACGCTTCACTGGGCAGCACGCGAGTGCGGCCAATGGTGCCGAGCCAGGCGGCCGAGGGCTTGGGAGTACGGACGAAGGTCTCGCGGTCGACGGCGATCAGGCCGAAGGTGGGTTCGTAGCGGCCCCATTCGTAGTTGTCCAGGGCGCTCCAGTGGAAGTAGCCGCGGACGTCGATGCCGTCGCGCAGGGCGGCGTCCAGGGAGTCCAGGGCGCCGGTGGTGTAGTCGATGCGGCGGGAGTCGTCGGCGGTGGCGATGCCGTTCTCGGTGACGATCAGCGGCGTACCGGTGGCGACGGAGGCGCTGTGCCGCAGGGCGTGGCCGAGGGCCTGCGGGTAGTACTCCCAGCCCATGAGGGTGCGTTCCGCACCCTCGGGTACGGGCAGCCGGCCGTTCGGGCCGATGAGTGTGCGCGTGTATGCCTGCACACCGAGCCAGTCGTCGCCGCGGGCGGCTTCGAGGAAGACGTCCACACGCGGGTGCCGGAATGCCGCGGCGACATCCTCGGCTCCGGGCAGGGGCTGGCACACCAGGTTGGCGACGGACCAGCCGGTACTCACCTGCGGTGCAAGGGATTTGACCGTTTCGACGGCGCGGGCGTGCGCCCGTACCAGGGCATCGGTGGTGGCTTCGTCCGGGGCCGGCGGGTCCTCGGCGAAGTTCACGGCCTGGCCGGAGGCGAGGGCGGCCTGGGCGGCGGCCATGACGGCGAGGATGTTGGGCTCGTTGATGGTGCACGCGTGCGCCACGTCTGTGGCGTAAATGGGGGCGGCTGCGGTGAGGTAGCGGGCGAAGAGTTCGTCCGATCCGGCGGCGGCCCAGCCGCCGCGCTGGGCGAACCAGCGGGGTGCGGTGAAGTGGTGCAGCGTCACCATGGGCCGCAGGCCCCGTTCGCGGGCGCCCTCGACCATGCGCCGGTAGTGGGCGATGGCGGCGCGGGAGAACTCGCCCGGGGCCGGTTCGATGCGGGCCCATTCGATGCTGAACCGGTAGTCGGTGAAGCCGAGTTCGGCCAGCAGGTCCATGTCCTCGCGCCAGCGGTGGTAACTGTCGCAGGCGTCGCCACTGGGTTCTTTGACGTAGGGGATTCCACTGTGCTCGAACTCCCACCAGTCGCTGTTGGTGTTGCCGCCCTCGATCTGGTGGGCGGCGGTGGAGGCGCCCCACAGGAAGCCCTCGGGCAGTCGTCGTTCATGCGTCATGAGCTGGTTCTCTCTTCTGTGTGGCCGCGTGCGGGTTCGGTCGCGGCGGGTCGGCGGACCCGGCTGTTGATGGCGAGGCAGGCAGGTGGGTGTGCGCGCAAAGGGCGAAACGTCAGGTGGCGGGGTCGAGGGCTTGTTCGCGGCGCGCGTGCAGTTCCCTCTGGACACGGGCCACGTCATCGGCGTACGAGCGGTGAAGGAGCGTTAGGAAGGCGCCGTTGATCAGCATCAGGACGACGAGGGCCCACAGGAAGACCGTGCGCAGTCCGACGGCGTCACCGAGGAAGCCGGCACCGAGGCTGTAGGCGGCCCAGGCGATCGCTTCGACGATGGAGACGTAGAGGGCGAATGCGGCCCCGCGCAGTTCCGGTGGGGTGATGGCCATGACCATGGGGCGGTTGACGCTCGGGTTGATGCCCTGGGTCGCGCCCATGAGGGCGAAGAAGACACAGAACAGGGCGATGCTGTCGTAGCCGAACTGGGTGCCGAAGTAGGCGACGAGCGCGAAGGCGAACTGGGCCGCCTGGAGGACCGCGACAAGGCCGTGGCGCGGGCTGAGCCGGGTGGCCCGGTCGGCGGCGACGCCGCCGAGGAGCGTGCCGAGGAAGTAGCCGACGCCGAAGGGCAGCAGCACGATCGACGCCTTCTGGGTGCTGAAGCCGTAGGCGTCCACGAGGAAGACCACGCCGAAGGTGCCCACCAGGAGGTGTCCAGACAGCAGGCGCGAGACGAGCAGGATCACCAGGCTGCGGATCTTGAGGAGCGAGAGCGCCTTGGTCCAGGTGAGTTTCGCCTGGGCGTCGCGGGTGGCGCGGTCGAGGTCGGCGAGCTGCTCCTCGGACGCGCCGCGTCCCGGATCGCGGAACCCCACCCAAAGGGCGAGGCCCAGCAGGATGTTGAAGGCGCCGATGCCCCACAGGCCCCAGCGCCAGCCGTCGTCGACACCGGCCAGCTGGCCCTTGAGCGGGCCGATCACAGCGGTGACCAGTGAGACTGCGCCGTAGACCACGCCGACCGCGCGGCCTCGGGACGAGCCGCCGAAGAGGTCGCCGATGAGTTCGGTGATGATGGGGTTGGCGGCCGCGTAGCCGGCTGCCAACACGGTGTAGAGGACGAGGAGTTGGGTGAAGTTCTGTGAGAAGCCCGCGGCCACGCCCCAGACGCCCCAGAGCCCGGTGGCCACGACGAGGACGCTCTTGCGCGACCAGCGCTGCGCCGCCCACACCCAGAAGGGGCCGGTGAAGGCGCCCACGATCTTGGCCGCGGCGGTCAGTATCCCGAGGGCGCCCAGCGAGACGCCGAGGGACTGCCGGATCAGCGGGAAGAGGCTGCTGACCAGGCTCGCCTCGGTGCTGTCGACCAGCATCGTGCCACCGAGCAGGGACAGCTGTCGCCAGCGCCCCTCGACCTGGACCTCGGCTTTGGGCGTGACGGGGCTCTGGCTAAGCTCAGGCATCGCGCCTTCTCTTTTCTCTGCGTTCTTCTTGGCGGGAGATCTGCGGGAGGGAGAGGGCAGTCGCCGGTGACGGGGCGGCAACCCCGTCACCGGCTCAAGTGGCTGCAAGGTGCTCAGAGTTGAGCGAGCTCCTCGGCCACCAGGCGGAGGTTCGACGGCGGGAACAGCGCGCCCGCCATCGCGGCGACATCGATGAGCGGAGTCGCCCCGATCATCTGCAGGAGCTCCGAGTCGGCGACGCCGGGCAGGTGCCTGCGCAGCACTTCGACGGCGACCGGGTCGGAGATCAGCGTCGCGAGGGGCGTGCGCAGCGAGAGACGGCCCTCGGGGAAGTCCTGGGCGCGGGGCAGCGGTTGGGCGGCCCGTTCGGCCTGCTCGCGCTGGGCCCGTACCAGGAGGTGCTTCTCCGTGACCGGGCCGTGGGCGGGCAGACCGAGGCGTTCGTACTGGCTGGGCGGGGCGTCGCCCGCGCGCATCAGCTCCACCAGCAAGGCGGCCATGTGCAGTTCGGCGGCGTCGTCGACCAGCGGGGTGTGCTGCTCGGGGTCGGTCTCCAGGTCGAAGAGGAGCGTGCCGTGGTGGTACGGGTTGACGAGGGTGCGGCCCGGCACGCGCAGGGTGCGGATGTTCTTGGTGAAGTCGAAGGGCTCGGCCAGTTCCAGGTCGGCGAGTTCGGCGGGTGAGAAGCGGCCCCGCATGTGGGTCGGCATCAGGGTGTGTTCGTACAGGGGCGCGTTGTCGGGTGAGGCGGGCGCCCGCATGTAGACGTAGCGGCCGTCGGTGACGTTGACGTGTCCGCCGTGGATGCCGAACAGGCCCGCTTCGCGCACCGGGGTGTCCTCGGCGACCGGGAGCGGTGCGCCCTGCATGTCGCCGGGGCGGTCGACGTCGAAGAAATCGAGGAGGGTCGGCGCCACGTCCACGGTCTGCACGAGCGCCGAACGCCGTTCGCCCGCGACGCGGTTGCGCGGGTCCCAGGCGAACAGCGGCAGGTGGACCAGTTCGTTGAACCAGGGCTGGACGCTCTTGCCCCACCAGCCCTTCTCGCCGAGCAGCAGCCCGTGGTCGGTGTTGACGATCAGCAGGGTGTCGTCCCACAGTTCCAGTTCGTCCATGGTGTCCAGGACCCGGCCCAGCGAGTGGTCGCACATCGACAGGAGCGCCCCGTACTCGAAGCGGGCGTGCTCCACCTGGCCGTCGGTCTCGACGACGCGCTTGTAGTCGGGCCAGTCGAAGTGCGGGCCTTGGTAGTCGTGCGGGTAGAGGTCCTTGTACTGCTGGTGGCTGAAGAACGGCTCGTGCGGGTCGAAGGTCTCGATCTGCACGAACCACCGGTCGGCATCCTTGTTCGTGCGGACGAAGTCGAGGCCCGCGTCGAAGGTGAGGGTCTGCGGGTGCCGGTCCTCCGTCGCCATGTGGGGGCGGTTGACCCAGTCCTGGCGGTAGGCGCCGAAGCGCATCCGCTTCAGGTCCTCGGGTATCTCGGGGTCGGCGACCTGCCCCTTCCACGGGTCGCCCTCCTGGCCGCGGAAGAACTCCCAGGTGTTGTAGCGGCCGTGGTAGGTGGCCCCGCCGTCCTCCCAGTAGTGCGGGTGGTCGCTGACGAGGTGGGTGTACACGCCGTTCTGCTTGAGGAGTTCGGGCATCGAGTCGTCGAACGGCTCAAGGGGGCCCCAACTGCGGTGCAGGAAGTTGTGCCGCCCCGTGTGGAGTTCGCGGCGGGCCGGCATGCAGGGCATCGAGCTCGCGTACGCGTTGTCGAAGGTGACGGCCTTCTCCGCGAGCCGCGCGAAGTTCGGAGCGTGGGTCCAGTCGCCTCCGTACGGCGGCAGCATGTGCCGGTTGAGGCTGTCGAACATCACCATGATCGCCCTCATCGGACGGGCTTCCCTTCTGTCAGGTTGCGCAGGGTCCGCTCCAGCCAGGCGACCCAGCGGTCCATGGCGGCCGCGCCGAGCGTATGGAGAGCGTCGTGGACCTGCCGGTCGAGGTCCTGGTCGAGGCCGGGTGCCGGGTCCTCGTAGCGCAGAGTGCGGTCGCGGTCCCGGTTCTTGGCGATCTGCGCGCGGCGGTAATCGAGTTCGGTCCCGACGATCCGGATCGCGGCGTCCTTGTCGAGCGGCGCAGCTACGCTGAACCGCGCGAGGAAGTCGATCTCCTGGAAGCGGCTGGGCGGCTCGTAGGGCGAGCGCACCCATTCCATGAGGACCTCGCGCCCAGGCGGCGTGAGCCGGTACACCTTGGCGTCCGGGCGGCCTTCGCGCGCGTCGACCTCGTGCCGCACCCAGCCGTCGGCCTCCATCTGCCCGAGCTTGCGGTAGATCTGGCTGTGGTGGGCCCGCGCCCACAGGAACTGCCCCTCGGTCTCAAGCCACTTGCGCAGGTCGTACCCGCTGTAAGGGCGACGGGCCAGCAGGCCGAGCAGGACGTACTCGAACTTCACGGACGTGGACTCCCTCAGTGCGGAAGCTGTGTGCGACGTTCTTCTATGTGCAGCTTCACCTAGGTGAGAATTCATATACTCACGTCATGGAGACGTCAATGGGATGTTGCGTACCGGAAACCCGGATCTGCTCCACAGGACCGCTGCCCGCGCCGGCCCATGTGCCGCCCTCGCATGACCAAGTCACCCTCCCCGGGGGCGAGTTCCTGATGGGGGACGCCTTCGGTGAGGGCTACCCGGCGGACGGTGAACAGCCCGTGCACGCGGTACGCGTCGCCCCGTTCGCCATCGACGTCACCACGGTGACCGTGGCGACGTTCGAGGCGTTCGTCACCGACACCGCGTACGTGACCGTCGCCGAACGGGAAGGCAGCTCCGCCGTGTTCCACCTGGCGGCCGCCGCCGAGCGGGCGGACGTCCTCGGGGCAGACCCGGCTGCCCCCTGGTGGCTGGACGTACGGGGCGCCGACTGGCGCCACCCCCACGGCCCGCTGTCCACCGCGGAGCCGCACCACCCAGGGGTGCACGTGGCGTGGGACGACGCCCTGGCGTACTGCGCCTGGGCTGGCCGCCGCCTGCCGACCGAGGCGGAGTGGGAGTACGCGGCCCGCGGCGGACTCGCGGGCCGCCGCTTCGCCTGGGGCGACGAACTCACCCCCGACGGACGGTGGTTGTGCAACCTCTGGCAAGGCCGCTTCCCGTATGCCAACACCGGTGCGGACGGCTGGCTGGCGACCGCACCGGTGCGCTCCTACCCGCCCAACGGCCTCGGCCTGTACGAGGTCGCCGGGAACGTCTGGGAGTGGTGCGCGGACTGGTTCGCCTCCAACTACTACGCCCATTCCCCTGCCGCCGACCCTCGGGGGCCGCGGAGCGGCGAGCGCTGTGTCATGCGGGGCGGCTCCTACCTGTGCCACCACACCTACTGCCACCGCTACCGCGTGGCCGCACGCTCGGCCAACACGCCGGCGTCCAGCAGCGGGAACTGCGGCTTGCGCACGGTCGCCGGGTGAGGGGTGACGTCGGGGGTCAGGATGCCTCCTCCCTCCCGGTGCCCGCGGCCGACCGCACCGTCTCGACCAGTTCCTGTACGTCGTCGAAGCTCAGGGGAACGATCGGGAGCCCGGCGAGCTGACTCAGGCGCATGTTGGCCACCATCCGCTGGCGGGAGCTTCCCTCCTGGGGGTAGGCGTCGCCCATGGACTTCTGGACCCGGCTGAGCAGTGCGGTGATGGCCGGGCCGCCCACGGGGTGGGCGAGCCATACCTCGACGGTCGAGTCGGCGTCCGGCTGGTCGGCGTAGGCGTCGCCGTCGACCGGGACCGTAGTGGTCAGCCTGATGTCGCGGCTGGAAGCCCCGACATCGATACGGTGGTCGGCGTCCTCGACGAGCCAGGTATCGGCTGCGATGTTGAAATAGGCGAGGTCGGCGCGGGCGATGCGGACGGTAACGTTCTGGGTCTCGCCGGGCGTGAGGCGCACGGCGGCGAATCCCTTCAGCTCCCGTACGGGGCGCCGGGCCCGCGTGCCCAGCGCGGCCACGTACACCTGGACGACCTCGTGACCGGCCCGCTCCCCGGCGTTGGTGACCGCCACGGTGACGTCGAGCCCGCCCGCGTCCGAGGCCACCCGCAGGTCCGCGTAGTCGAAGGTGGTGTACGACAGGCCGTGCCCGAAGGGGAAGGAGACCGCCATGTCCCGGGCGTCGTAATGGCGATAGCCGACGAACAGGCCCTCGCTGTACGTGACATGACCGTTCTCACCGGGCCAGGCCAGGTACGCCGGGGTGTCGACGAGCCGCAGCGGGATCGTCTCCGCGAGGCGACCCGACGGGTTCGCCCTGCCGAACAGGAGGTCGGCGGTGGCCGAGCCACCGGCCTGGCCGGACAGCCAGCCTTCCAGGACGGCCGGTACGTCGTCGATCCAGCCGGCCAGCCGGACCACGCCACCGTTGGAGAGGACCACGACGGCGTTCGGGTTGACCGCGATGACGGCGGAGAGCAACCGGGTCTGCTCCTCAGGGAGTTCGATGTGTTCGCGGTCGTAGCCCTCGGACTCGAAACTCGGCGGCAGACCGAGGAACAGCACGACCACGTCCGCACTCTCGGCCGCGCGGACAGCCTCCTCGTGCAGCGCTGCCGCATCGGCGTCCGGAGCATCGACGGGGAAGCCGGGAGCGAAGGTGACGTGCGCCGTGGGCGCGGCCTCAGTGATCGAGGTCAGTGCGGAGTCCAGCCGGGTCGGGGTCACGCGCGAGCTGCCCTCGCCCTGGTAGCGGGGAGTACGCGCGAACTCACCGATGACCGCGATGTGTTGGGGTGCGGCGGGGTCCAGCGGGAGGAGCGCGCCGTCGTTCTTGAGCAGTACCGCCCCGCGCGTGGCGACCTCGCGGGCCAGGTCGTGGTGGGCGGCCGGGTCGAAGTCGGCACCGGGGCGCGCGTGCTCGGCCGCCTTGCGGGCGAGTGCCACGACCCGCGCGGCACTGCGGTCCAGTGCCTCCTCGGAGAGTTCCCCGGATTCCACGGCCGCGACGGCTCGGGCAGGGCCGGCACCGGACGAGGACGGCATCTCCAGATCAAGCCCGGCGGCAAGAGCCCGCGCCCGGTCGACCACGGCGCCCCAGTCGGAGACGACCACGCCGTCGTATCCCCACTCGCCGCGCAGCACGTCCGTCAGAAGCCAGGGGTTCTGCGACGCGTGCACGCCGTTGACCCGGTTGTAGGCGCACATGACCGTCCAGGGCCGGGCCTCGGTCGCCACGCGGTGGAAGGCCGGAAGATAGATCTCGCGCAAGGTCCGTACGTCGATGTCCGCACTCACCGACATACGGCCGGTCTCCTGGTTGTTCGCGGCGAAGTGCTTGACCGAGGCCCCCACACCCTGCGCCTGCAGGCCCTTGACCCAAGCCACCCCCAACACCCCACTGAGCAGCGGGTCTTCGGAGAGGTACTCGAAGTTGCGACCGCACAGCGGGCTGCGCTTGATGTTGACGCCGGGGCCGAGAAGCACGTGCACGCCGTGCGCGAGGCACTCGCGGGCCAGGGCGTCGCCGACCCGCCCCGCGAGGTCGGCGTCCCAGGTGCTCGCCAGGGTGACGGCGGGCGGGAAGCAGGTGGCCGGAGCGCTGCCGTTGATGCCCAGGTGGTCGGCGTGGGTGTCGTTCTGCAGCCGCAGCCCGTGGGGGCCGTCCGAGAGGCGGACCGCCGGGATCCCTGCGTCGGGGATCCCCGTGGTGTGCCACCAGCCCGCGCCGGTGGTCAGGTCGGCCTTCTCGGCGAGGCTCAGCCGGGCCACCGTCTCGCCGGGCGTCTGCGTCGACTGGTTCGGGTTGTTCATGCCTTCTCCTTGGAGGGTGGTGCGGGTTGATGTGCGGCGCGGAGGGTGCGGTGGTCGGCTGCGGTCATCGGACTCCCTTCACGCGCAGGACCGCCACCGCGCCGAGCAGCGCGAAGACCAGGGCGAGGGGGAAGAGCGTCCGGTACCCGCCGAGCCAGAGGACGACGGCTCCGGCGATGGCGGGCGCGAGGACCTGCGGCAGGGTGGCCGCGACGTTCACGACGCCGAGGTCGCGGGCGAAGGACCGCTCGGAGGGCAGCACTTGGGAGATGAGGGCCGTGTCCACGCCCTGGAAGCAGCCGAAGCCGATGCCCACCAGGAAGGCCATCGCGGTCATGCCGGTCAGGGTGGGGACGGCGAACGGGATGAGCATGGCGCAGCCGATGAGGGCCGCCGAGGCGACGACGAACACCTTCCGCCTGCCGAGCCGGTCCGAGAGAGGGCCAGTGATCACGGCGGCCGGGAGCAGGCCCGCGACGGCGGTCAGTGCCAGGGCGGGTACATGGTCGATCGCCTCGTCGTGCAGGCCGATGTAGTCCTGGAGGATGTAGAGCTTGTACCCGAAGACCAGGAAGTACGACAGGTTCGTGCACAGCCTGCTGAGGAACACCCAGAAGAAGTCGGGGTACTTACGCGGGTTCGGCAACAGCCCTGCCAGGAACTCACGGACCCGAAAGGGCTCCTGGGGCGCGTCCCGGCTCGGGCGGTCCGGGTTGAGGATCACGAAGACGACCGCCAGGGCCGTCGCGAGCGCGGCGAGTACCACGTATGCCGTGGTGATCCGATCCTCGAAGACGGCGGCGAAGATCTGGCCGAGGAGCGAGCCGCACATGGAGCCGAGGCCGGTGACGGTGGAGAACAGGCCACGCCTCTCCGGTGGCACCCGGTCGGGCATGACGGCCGAGAGCGGGCCCACCGCGAAGTTGTAGCCGATCTGCACCAGGCACCAGAGGGCCAGCAACGCCGGTACGGAGTACGCGAACGCCATGCCGATCAGGGCCAGGCCACCGGTCGTCACACCGGCCACGATCCAGGGCCCACGCCTGCCGAAACGGCTGCGGGTCCGGTCCGACACGGCTCCCGCGACGGGCTGGGCGACCATCGCGAGGAGCGCGCCCACCGTGGTGACGACCGCGAGCGTGCCCACCTTCGCGTCCTCGCCGACCGTGCGCTGGACCTGGAGTGCCAGCAGGGTGCCGGGGACAGCTCCCCATACGAGGGCGACGCCGAGGTTGGCGGGGCCGATGCATGCCATGAGGCGGCGCAGCGCCCGGCCGTCGACCGGTGAGGCCGCTCCCGCCGGATCGGCAGGGAGCAGGGAGGGGGCTCGGAACTCCCCAGGGGGTCTCGCCATCGGGACCTTCTTTCGGTGGGCCGCACCTGCGACTGGCACGAAACAGTACGGCGTACTGTTTTTACTGACAAGGCTTTGCGCAGGCGCGATGGCGGCCGAATAGGGTGGGCGCGTGACAGTCAGAAACTCCTACCCCAAGGGGGTCGCCAAGCGGGAGGAGATCCTCAAGGTCACCCTTGAGATCTTCGGCCGCGAGGGCGAGCGGAACACCACCCTGCGGATGGTCGCCAAGGAGAGTCACATCAGCCTGACCGGGCTGATGCACTACTTCGAATCCAAGGACCACCTGCTCACCGAGGTCCTGCGCGCCAACGACCGTGCGGCCGAGGCGCGCTTCCGCGACCTGGACGTCGCGCGCGATCCAGGCGAATTCCTGGCCAAGGCCCTGACGGCGAACGCTGCCAACTCCGCCCGCGTACGCCTCTACGTCACTCTTGCCGCGGCCTCGACCGACCCCGCACACCCGGCCCACACGTACTTCAGGGAACGCTTCGCCCTGCTGCGCACCACGATCGCCGAGCACCTCACGACCGAGCAGCGGGCCGGCCGAGCGAGCCCCGGGCTCGACCCGCACTTCACCGCCTCAGCCCTCGTCGCGGCGACCGACGGCATCCAACTCCAGTGGCTGAGCGACCCCGACATCGACATGGCGGACCACGTCCGCGGGGTCTGGCGAATGCTCACCGCGATGCCCGGCTCGGCGGACGCCGCCGCATCACGCGGGTAGCGCCTCAGACAGGATCGGCCACCTCGTGGCCCGTGACCGCTCGGGCGTAGGCGCGCAGGGCGGTGATCACTTCAGTGCGGGTGCGGCGGCCGGCGAGGACCTCCATCAGGTAGCCCGCGGAGCAACCCCGGACGTCGAAGCCCACCTCCGCCATAAGATCGTGAAGCTCAAAGAGACGATCTCCAACAAGTACAACGAACTGAATCGGCTGCGAGCCGACGTCCCCGCGCTCGTCCGAGTCATCAATCAGCTCACGCTCGAGAATCAAGAACTCCGCAACGCACTCACCAGGCCCCACCCGAACGTCGTCCCCATCCAGCGGAAACGACTCCCCCCGGACGAGTGACGGCGCGCCTCACCCTCGGCTGCGCAATCAGCTACTGGCGACGCCTCAAAGAAGCAGTACTGACCTGAGTCCTCAGCCCGAACCGGCGACCAGTGCCTCGCCGAGCGGGGTGCGCCGGTAGAGCACGGACCGTCCGGACCGGGCGCGGACGAGCAGTCCCGCGCCTCGCAGGATGGCGAGGTGGTCTCCTACAGCGCCGGGTGTCATGGCGAGGCTCCGGGCGAGGTGGCTGGTACTGGCGGGGGCGTCCAGCGCCACCAGCAGCCGGGCTCGGGCCCGGCCGACCAGAGCGGTCAGCGCGTCCGGTTGGGGAACGGTCTCCTGTTCGCCCCACAGGGCGGCGGTGCCGCGGGCAGGATAGACCAAGGTCCTGGGCCAGGGGTCTTCCAGGTGGGCGGCGATATTCCCGACGAAGACCGAAGGGATCAGCAGTAGCCCGTCGCCGGCGAGGCGGACTGTTCCGTCCCGGAAGTGGCCGATCTCGATACCGCCGGTGCGCCAGGCGATGCTCGGGTGCAGGCTCTCGATGGTCGTGGCCCAGCCGTGTTGGCCGATCACACCCACCCGGTGCACGACATCGCGCTCACAAATCGTGCGCAGTTGCGGCCAGTCCGGGGCGAGTAGCTCGTGCCACGCCTGGTCCATCGCCTCGGCGATCCTGGAGACGGCGTCGGTCGAGTCCAGCACTGCGCGTACGCGGGGGTCTCGGGCCAACGGGCCGGTCGCGGTGGTGGCGAATTCGTGGCGGGCCGCTTCCAGCGGTGTGGCCCGGATCATGGCCAGGTCGTCTGCCCAGGTCTGGTTGAGGCCGCGCGGGGGCGGGGCGACGAAGTTCGGTCCGGATTGCAGGGTGTGCAGGGCGAGGGCGGCGTTCAGTTCGCTCTCGCGGCGAAGGCGTTCAAAGGCCGGCAGGAGCCGGGTGGCCCAGGCTCGCGGCAGCGGCCGGTCGTGGCCGGCGAGCGAGCGCAGCAGCGAGCACAGGTCCATCGCGGGCGACAGCGCGAAGCGGCTGCGCAGCAGGTCCTCGACGGAGACTTCGAAGCGCAGCACCCAGCCATGCTACCGAAGGACGTCTGCTCCGATTCGTCCAGCGACGAATCATTGGTGAGTGGCATCGGCGCACGGCGAGGCTGCGCGTCATGACCCCAACCGCCGAGCCCGCGCAGGGCAACCACCGTGCCACCTACCGGGAGGTGCTGGCCGAGCCGCGATTCCGGCTGCTCTTCTCAACCCGCACCGTCGCGATCACTGCGGACGCGCTGCGGATCACCACGTTCTCGGTTCTGGTCTTCGCGGGCACCGGCTCCGCGCTGTTGAGCGCACTGGCCTTCGGCATCGGCTTCCTCCCGCAGTTGTTCGGCTCGCTGCTGCTGGGCTCACTGGCCGACCGACTGCCGCCCCGCGCGCTCATTACCGGCGGCTACGCCTTGGAGTGCGCCGCCGCCCTGCTGCTCGCCCTGGTGCGGATGCCGATCGCGGCAAGCCTTGGTGTCGTGGCGCTGGTCGCCCTCGCCACACCGGTGTTTCACGGCGCGTCGAGTCGGCTGGTCGCGCAGTCGCTGGAGGGCGACGCCTATGTACTGGGCCGTTCACTGAACAACATCGCTGCCTCCGGCGCGCAATTGTTCGGTCTGGCGCTGGGAGGTGCGGCCGTCGCGGCACTCGGCCCGCGCCGGGCGCTCGCGGTCAGCGCCGCCCTCTACCTCGGCTGCGCGCTCGCCATCCGCATCCGGCTACCCCGGCTGCAGTGGGGAGAGTTCGGCGGCACACCCGGCAGCGCTCGGGGCGATAGCGGGGCCGTCCGGGCAAGCCTGCACGGTGCCGGCCTGCTGCTGCGCGGACGCACAGTGCGACGACTGATGCTGGCCCAGTGGCTACCGCCCGCGTTCGTAGCGGGCGCGGAAGGCCTGATCGTCGCCTACGCGGGAGAACGCCACTTCGCGCCCGGCTGGTACGCGGTGCTGATGGGCTGTCTGCCGGTTGGCATGCTTGTCGGTGACCTGCTGGTGGGCCGACTCCTACGGCCACGCACCCGGGAGCGACTGGTAGTCCCGTTGATTGCGCTGATGGGACTGCCGCTGATCGGCTTCGCTGCCGAGCCCGGAGTGGGCGTCTCGTCCTGCCTGCTGCTGCTCAGCGGCCTCGGATACGCCTACGGTCTCGGCCTGCAACGGCCGTTCCTGGACGCCCTACCGCAGGATGGCCAGGGCCAAGCCTTCGGCCTGCTCGGCTCCGGCAGCATGACGCTGCAGGGCGTCGGGCCGGCCTGCTTCGGCGCGGTGGCCGCAGGCATCGGAACAGGCGGCGCAATCGCCCTGGCAGGCGGCGCGGCGGCGCTTGCCGCCGGCTGGATTCTCACCTGGCACCTGCCCACCTCCCCGGTTCCCGCAACCACACAGCCAGACCCTCAAGATCTCAACACGCTGACTTGACAGGGATCTGCACCGCTACCCGCGCGACTGGAATGAGATCAGCGCGCGGATCCGGTTCGAGTGGGCAGGTGGCCGCTGCGAGTGCACGGGCCACTGCGGCCTGACGCATCCCGGCGGCCGTTGCCCAGCCGTCCACGAGCAGATCCACCCCGACACCGGGTCCGTGGTCGGCCTCACCCACCGCCCACCTCAACCACACCCCCGAAGACGTGCGAGAGACCAACTTGCTCGCCGCCTGCCAGCTATGCCACTTGCGGATTGATCACGGACACCACAAGGTCACCCGCTCACTCACCCTCGCCGCCCGCGCAACCGCCGCCGGACAGCTCGCACTCCTCCCCGCGACCGCGCTCATCCGCACCGAGCCACCCACCCCGCCGCGCCCGGGTCCGCACCCCCGGCCGCGCTCCACCAGCTGCCGTTCCCTGATCCTGAACGGGAAACCCCGCCAGGCATCGACCTGGACGCCTGAGCACACATGAAGCGTCCCCCGCTGTCCCGGACCTCAAATCCGGGCAGTGGGGGACGCTTTTTTGCGTTCCAGGAGCCCTCGAACAACATCACCAGCCGTGGTGCCATACCCGCTTGGTATCCGCGGACCTGCCCACCTGCTGTTGGCAGGTGGGTACGGCCCTTCATGCGTTTCCGGCGCCCCTTTGAGTTTGTTGTCCGCGGGCAACAGAGCGGCGTGGCTGATCACTGAGGTTTTCTCAATGAGGCGCCTGCAAC
Organism: Streptomyces sp. NBC_01445; assembly: GCF_035918235.1. Lineage (NCBI taxonomy): Bacteria > Bacillati > Actinomycetota > Actinomycetes > Kitasatosporales > Streptomycetaceae > Streptomyces > Streptomyces sp. NBC_01445. Next base: position 507,948 of record NZ_CP109486.1, read on the forward strand.
GGGCATCCGGTGCCGACGCGCACCTCAAGGTCCGCTCGAAGTGCGGCGAGTTCGGCCATGCGCGTGTCGATGACTTGGATCTTCCCCTTGAGCAACGCAGACAGTGCTTCCGCGGTATCCGGCGCGTCGCGCAGTTCCTCGCCGTGCTGTGCGATCTCCGCCAGTGAGAATCCGAGCGCCTGCGCGGTGCGGATGTAGTGCAGCCAGGTCACCGTCTCAGGTGGGAAGTCGCGATAGCCGTTGGTCAGCCGTCGACCTGTGACGAGGCCGAGTTTCTCGTAGAACCGAATGGTGTCCTTCGTGATGCCCGCCTGGGCGGCCAGCTCTCCGATACGCATGCCCCTCCGTCCGATCGCGGCTTGACCTTGGACCGTACTCCACTGTTTAGCGTGAGCGTCGCTGTCCAACACGACACCACCATGGTGCGCTCGCTCGCCCAGCGTGTGGCCCACCTGGAGGACTAGATGGCGCACCACGACGCGAACTGACTGTCAATCATCGATTTTTAACCGCATACCTGGAGGGGGACCATAATGCGCATCCATCACCTGAACTGCGGCACGATGCAGCCGGTCGGCGGCCGGCTCATCAACGGCAACCGGCTGCCGTTCCAGACCGCTCGGATGATCTGCCACTGCCTACTGATCGAGACCGACCAAGGATTGGTGCTGGTGGACACCGGGGTCGGCCTACGCGACATCGCCAACCCCAAGCAATCCCTGGGCCGCGAATTCCTGTTCCTCACCCGTCCGCGCCTGGACCTCGCCGAGACAGCGGCGCGCCAGGTGACCGGGCTGGGATTCGCCGTCGACGACGTCAGGCACATCGTCTTGACCCACCTCGACCTCGACCACGCCGGCGGGCTGCCCGACTTCCCCAGGGCAAAGGTTCACCTCCACGCGACCGAGCATCAGGCCGCAATGAAGGCCGCCACGAGGGCTGAACGTCTCCGATACCGAGCCGGTCAATGGGCCCATGGGCCCGACTGGGTCACCTACAACCCCACCAGCGGAGACCACTGGTTCGGCTTCGAGGGCGTACGACAACTCCAGGGAATCTCAGCCGACATCGCGCTGATACCGCTACCTGGGCACACCCGCGGCCACGCCGGTGTGGCGGTGCGCCGTCACGAGGGACCGGAAGGCGTAACCAGCCCCCGCTGGCTGCTTCACGCCGGGGACGCCTACTTCTCCCATGGCGAGATCGATCCACTCGCTCCCCGCTCCACGCCAGGATTGGGCTTCTTCCAGACCCTGGTCCAAGTCGATGGCCCCGCCCGCCACCGCAACCAGGCCCGGCTGCGCGAACTGGCCAAAGACCATGGCGATCAGGTCGAAATCTTCTCCGCCCATGACCCGGTCGAACTTGACCGCTACCGGCAAAACGAGCCGCGGACCGTTGCGTAAGGACGCCACGATCAAGTGACCAACGCACTGCTCCGGCATGTGCGCGCCCTCGGCGAGCCCACCGCCGCCGAACTCAAGCAACGATGGCGCGCTCTACTGCACATCACGCTGAGCCCGAGCCGGATCGGTGACATTGCTCGCGCCGCCCTCGTCCTCAACGGGCACTGGAAGTGATCTTCATTGAGGAAACCTCACTGCCCCGTTCGTGGGCGGACTTGTTGTCCGCGTCCGCGGACAACAAGTCCGCGGCTCCGCTGCAGACCAACGCGATTGCGAGGCCTTCGGGGTGTGCCGGGAGCAGCGCGGAGCGCCCAAGAAGGCCCTGTGTCCCTGCGGTCAGCAGGGGCACAGGCCTTCTTGCGTACTGAGGAGCTGTAGCGGTGGGCCACGTGGTGGTTGCCGCGGCGAGGACGGACGCTGGGGCCCGTTTCTGGTGATCGTTGATCAGGTGTTGCAGCCGGTTCCGGTGGTGGGGTTGGTGCAGCTGTTGTGGCCGGTTCCGCCGTTGTTGGTGTTGGTCCCGGGTCCGCCGTTGAGAGCGTCGTTGCCGGGTCCGCCATCGTTGGCGTCGTTGCCCACGCCGCCGGACAGCGCGTCGTTGCCGCTGCCGCCGATGAGGATGTCGTTGCCGTTGCCGCCGATGAGGGAGTCGTTGCCATTCCCGCCCTCGACGCGGTCGTTGCCGTCACCGCCGGTGAGGGAGTCGTTGCCGTCACCACCGCAGATCAGGTCGTTGCCACCGCGTCCGTCGACCACGTCGTTGCCGCCGAGGGCGAAGATCACGTCATTGCCGGGGGTGCCGGTCAGGACGTCGTTGCGGTTGGTGCCGGTGATGGTGGCCGTGGCGGTCGCGCAGGTCGGCGCCGGTTCGTAGGTGATGGTGACCTCGGCCGGCCCGGTGGCGGGGCCGGAGGTACCGGCGGCGGGCACGAGGTTCGACCCACCACCGCCACCACCGGCACCGTACATGCCGTTATTGGTGCTGCCGTAACAGCCACCGCCTCCGCCGCCTCCGAACCAGCCGCCGCCCCCGCTGCCTCCCCCCCAGCCGTTGCTGCCCCCGCCGGTGCCGCCGACGCCGGCCGTACCGTCGGTGCCGGCGACGGAGAAGGGCTGTGAGCATGCGGCTCCGCCGGTGCCGCCGGTGGTCTGGGTACCTCCGCCACCGCCGACACCGCTCAGCGGTCTGTCGCCGCCGGGCTGGCCGATGTCTCCGGCGTCCCCGCCGGTGGCCTCGGGGGCGGGGGCACCATCGAGACCCAAGCCGCCGCCGCCTCCGCCGCCGGCGACGATGAGGCGGGGGTCGGTGCCGATGCTGCCGGTCAGGACACAGCTGACGTTGGCCGAGCTGCAGGTGCGGACGTCGCTGGAACCGCCGCCGGCGCCGCCCGGGAAGTCCCCGGATCCCGGGGCGCCGCCGGTGTCGACGTTCACGAACAGGGTGCTGCCCGGGGTGGCGGTCAGGGTGCCGGTGACGGTGGCCCCGCTCCCGCCTGCGCCACCATAACCCCCCCCGTTCTGGCCCGCGGCGCCGGTGGCGGTGACGGTCAGTTGGGTGACGCCGGAAGGGACGGTGAAGGGCTGGTTGGCGCCCGCGTTGAAGGTGACGGTTGTCGGCGCCGCCGCGGCAGGCGTGGCGGTGGGCACCACGAGCAGCGCTGCCGGCAAAACCGCTGTGGCGAGCAGGAGAGCGGCACGCCGCACCGGGCGCCGCGGCCGCTCGTCTGCGGCTGCGGCACCACGTCGTTGGGATACCGCATGGTGCGAGATCAGTGTCACGATCGGTGCTCCTCGGCAAGGGCCGCGGCATCCAGGACGCGCCACGGCCGTCGGTTGATGCTCCGGCCCCTGCGCGGGACCGCCCGACGATCAAGGCACACCCCTCCGGTCGGGCCTCCCGGACACACCGTCACACCGCGCCGCGATCCACCGACCAGCCGCAGCTTTGGCACCCGGAGACAGTTCGCCGGATGCTCGCAAGCGCCACCGACAAGCCGCCGACTCTCCGTCGACGGTGATGCGGGCGATGCGGGGGTCACGGCCTCAGCAGGAGGTGCAGGAGCGTGACGACCGCGACGCCCACCAAGAGGGCGGTGCCGAACGTGGGGTGGAGGAAGGCCACGTACGTGGCGCTGCCCCGGGCGAGTTGGACGCGAAGCTGTTGCCCCTCTTCGAGGAGCAGCCGGAGGAACGCAACGTTGTCTGTTGTGCCGAGGGACACATGTTCAGCACCTTTGCCGATGACCTTCCTCATCGACGAACTCCGAAGTGAAGTTCATGGACTCCGTCCGGCGCAACAAGGCGCTCCTGTACGACAAGGGCCAGACCTACCCCGAGTACGTCACCGAGTCGCTGCGGGAGTTCGAGTCGCTCTCCATCTGATGGACGACGTCGTCGACATCGCCGTGAACCAGGAGGTCCTGGAGGTCGCCTACGGCCGACATCCAGTACACGAGCTGCGAAGTTCCTGCAGAGAGCGCCAAGGAGGGCCCTGGCCGGCGCAGAAGACGGTGCGTCACTTACAAGGGGCCTGACCTGATGCCGGCAGTCGGGAAGATCGCCCAGGTGGGCGCCAAGTTCGAGGGCCGCACCGGCGTCCGTTGTGCCGAAGGGCATGTATTCAGCACTGCTCGATGACCTTCCTCTTCGACGACCCGCAGTTCGAGGTCGTCGAGTTCGCCAGGCGGATCAAGGTCTTCCTGTACGACGAGGTCAACTGCGTCCAGAAGGCGTTCCTGGAGCCTGCGAGCCAGGTCAGAGTCCCGGCCGAGGTCAACGGCCCTACATGGCCCTGTTCTCGTATAGCTACGGCGAACGGACATGTAGCGCCGTGTGATTGCCCTGGTGCTCGTTTCCCCTGGCTGGGCGCTTCGTTGAGCTGAACGAGTGATCTCGGTTGGGGTGGAGGGGGCGGGGTGCGGCAGGACTGGGAGCCGGAGGACCTGATCGAGGTCTGGACGCTGCTCGAAGACGACATGAAGCGGGTGCGGAACAAGTCCGGGGCGACCCGGCTCGGGTTCGCCCTGTTGCTGAAGTTCTTCGAGGTGGAGGCCCGGTTCCCGGAGCCGGTCAGGGAGGTGCCGGCCGCCGCGGTGGAGTACGTGGCCCAGCAGGTGAAGGTCCCGGCCGGGGCGTGGGCGGAGTACGACTGGCAGAGCAAGGCCATCCAGCGGCATCGGGGCGAGATCCGGGCGGCGTACGGGTTCCGGGCGAACACCGAGGAGGACCAGGACCGGCTGGCCGCGTGGCTGGCGACCGAGCTGTGTCCGGTGGAGCTGTCCCGGGACCGGCTGGCGGCCGCGGTGGTGGCCCGGTGCCGCAATGACCACGTCGAACCGCCGGCGCCCGGGCAGGTGCGGCGGCTGGTCGGCAAGGCGGTCAAGGACTTCGAAAAGCGGTTCTGCCGCAGCACGCTGGACCGGCTCGGTCACGCGACCCGCTCACGGCTGGAGGCCCTGATCGCGGGCGACGGAACTGAGCAGGGCGTCGACGGCGACGGCGCGGCGGCCGGGGGCGGGCGGTCGCACTTCACCGAGCTGAAGACCGACCCCGCTGCTCCGGGCCTGGAGAGCCTGCTGGCTGAGGTGAACAAGCTGGAGCGGGTGCGGCGCCTGGAGCTGCCCGCGGACCTGTTCGCGGACGTGTCGGAGAAGCTCGTGGACGCCTGGCGGGCGCGGGCGTCGAAGGAGTACCCGGCGAACCTGGAGCGGATGAAGCCGCCGCGGCGCCTGACACTGCTGGCCACGTTGTGCCACGTGCGGCAGACGGAGATCACCGACTCGCTGGTGGACCTGTTCATCCAGCTCGTACTGAAGATCAACACGCGTGCGGAGCGGAGGGTCGAGAAGGAACTGGGGGCGGAGCTGAGGAAGGTCCGGGGCAAGGAGGCGATGCTGCTGCGGGTCGCGGAGGCGGCCTTGTCGGAGCCGTCGGGCACGGTGCGGCGGGTGATCTTCCCCGTGGTCGGCGGGGAGAAGACACTCAAGGCGCTGGCGGCGGAGGCTGCGGCGAACGAGGCCCGCTACAAGGCCCGGGTCCGTACCGTGCTGCGGTCGTCGTACTCGGCGCACTGGCGGCGGATGCTGTCGCCGCTGCTGGTCCTCGCTGATCCGCTGCCGCAGCGGTCATCGCTCCCAGCAGGCGGCGAAGCGACGAACGCGGGAACAGCGGCCAGATAGCGTGACCGTACTCGTTCTCGCCCTGGCCCACGGTAACCGGCTGCGCCGGGAACTCGACTCCCAGCTCGACGCGCTCAGCAAACACGGCATCCCGAGGGACAAGATCTTTAGCGAGAAGATCAGCACCCGGGTGCGGGTCCGCCCCCGGTGCGAGGAGGCGTTGAGGACGGCGCGGGAGGTCAAGGCCCACGCCCCGCACTGCCGGGTCATCTTCACCGTGTACGAGATGAAGCGCCTCGGCCGCGACGCCGCCGAACTCACCGCCCTCGCCGACCACCTCACCGCCCACGGCCTGGTCCTGGAGATGCTCGCCGGGCCCCTGTCCGGCATCTACGATCCCACCGGCCCCGGCAAACTGCTGTTCGCGTTCTTCGCGGCGATGGCGGAGACGGAGCGGGAGAACATCCGCGAGTCGACGCTGGAAGGGCTCGACACCGCGGCCCGCAAGGGCAGTCACGGCGGCCGGCCGCCGGTCATCACCGACGACATGCTCCACACCGTGCTCCGGCGCCGCGCGGGCGGCGAGTCTGTCGAGCAGATCCAGCCCGACCTGATCATCCCCACCGGCAAGCGCAAGGGACAGAACCCCTCCGTGGCCAGCATCTACCGGGCGCTCGCCGAGCACGCCAAGCGCGAGGCGTACCCGGAAGCCGTCGAACAGGCCCACACCGACTTCGCCTCCATGAGCAACGCAGCTGTCCCGAGCCCCGTACTCCAGCAGAGGCCCTGAAATCACGCTGAGCTACATGTCCTCTCGCCGTAGCTATACGAGAACAGGGCCGTATCGGCGGGCAGATTCGCGACCAACTCCGCAAGCGAGTCCGCCGTGAGATGGGCTGATTCCTCGGTGCGAGGCCGACGGCCCCGGGACGGGTGGCCACGGGGCGCCGTCCGGCACTGAATCGCCGGCCCTGGCTGCGCCGTCGTATCCGTTCTGGATGTGGGCCCGCCGGGGGCGGTGCACTGTGTGCGGGTCAGCGGGCGATCGAGATCGCGAAGGGCGCGAATCCGCTGGACCGAATCACATGCGGCACGAAGAGTATTGCGGCCTCCGTGGCGCGGGCGGTCTGGATCCCGCCGAGATCAGTGATCCACTCCTTGCGCCAGCCGAGGTCGATGAGCAGTTCACGGACGGTCTGCTTGGCCTGCGGATCCTCGCCGGAGAGGAAGGCGTCGGGCGCCTCGGTGAGCGTGGCCGGCGCGGTCATCACCGGGAAGAGCATGGTGTTGAGTGTCTTGACGACGCGCGTCTCGGGGAGCGCTTCCTGGAGTTGCTCGGCGAGGCTTGAGCCGGGGTAGATCAGGTCGGCGGGCAGTCCGTCCGGTCCGTCGACGGTGGCGTTGGAGACATCGACGAGGATCTTGTCGCGCAGTTCCTCGCGCAGGGCGACGAGCCGGTCCAGCGAGCCGGCGCCCGGGGTGGCGTTGATGACGATCCGGGCTGTCCGGGCAGCGTCGGCGGCGGCGCCCGGCGCGCGGTCCGCCACGGTCACCTCATGCCCTGCCCGGATGAGGGCTGTGGCCAGGTTGCCGCCGACGCGGCCATTTCCGAGAACGGCGATCGTGGTCATGATGATCTGGTCCTTCCGTGCGTGCGGGTTGTGGTGCGCGGTCAGCGTGAGAGCGTGGCGACGGCCTCGGCGTGGACGCCGGGCGCGGCGGCCAGGAAGCTCTCGCTCTGCGGGGTCCAGGGGCGGCCCTCGGCGTCGGAGATCTGTCCGCCGGCCTCGGTGACGAGCAGCGCCCCGGGCAGCAGGTCCGCGCGGGCACCGGCGAACTGCCAGAAGGCGTCGATCCGGCCGGCAGCCACGTTCGTCAGGTGCAGGGTCGCGGGCACGGAGGTGCGGACGACGAGCGCGTCGAAGAGCATCGCGCTGATCGAGGAGCCGACGCGCCGCACGACCTTCTCGTCCTCGTCCGGCCGGGCCTGGCTGGTGGCCACGATGCCCAGGCCGAGGTCCTCGGTCCGGGAGACGCGCAGCGGCCGGCCGTCGAGGTGGGCGCCCGCACCGGCGAGCGCGGTGTAGGTCTCGCCGGTCAACGGCAGGTGAACCACGGTGAGCACCGGCTGGTTGTCCCGCACGAGAGTGGCGGTCACCGCCCAATCCGGCAGCGCGTGCAGGTGGTTGACGTTGCCCTCGGCCGGATCCACGACCCACCACTCGCCGGACGGCAGCGCCCCGCCGACCAACTCGTCCTCCACCCAGCCGGCGTCCGGGCGCAGGCGCGTGAGGCGGGGGCGCAGGATATCGAGGGCCGTGTCGTCGTTGACGGCGAGCGCGCGCATCAGCTCCTCGCGGGTCTGGGAGCGGACCACCTCGCCGAAGCGCTCGCGCAGCGCCGAACCGGCCGCGCGTACGGCGATCGCGGTCTGGCCGAGCAGGTCCGCGTCGGAGGCGGCGTGGTCAGTGGTCTGAAGCGTTTCGGACATGGCGGTACTCCCGTGTGAGAGAGGGGTGTTGAGGCCGGTCGGATCGAGCTGTGCGTTCCGTCTTGCGCTCTGCTCTCGAAGGTATAGAGCCCCATCATTAACTTCAAATGCATGTTAAGCACGGCTAGGATTACTCACATGCAATTGGATTTGAACCTGCTCACCGCGCTCGACGCGCTGCTTGAGGAGGGGAGTGTGGCCGGGGCCGCCGCGCGCCTGCACGTCACCGCCCCCGCGATGAGCCGGAGTCTGGGCCGAATCCGGCGCACGACCGGGGATCAGATCCTGGTGCGCACCGGCCGCACGATGACCCCGACGCCGTATGCGATCGCCGTCCGGGAACAGGTGCACGAGCTGCTGCACCAGGTCCAGGGGGTGCTGGCACCGAGCCGTGAACTCGATCTGGCAACGTTAGAGCGCACTTTCACCCTCCGCTGGCACGATTCCCTGGTCGCCTTGAGCGGCCCCGCACTGCTCGCGGCCGTCCGCGGACAGGCGCCGGGCGTGCGCTTGCGCTTCGTCGCGGAATCGAGCGTCGACACCCCCGAATTGCGGCGCGGCGAGGTCGACCTGGAGGCGAACGCCAACCGCCCGAGCGCACCGGACATCCGTGCCGAGAACGTGGGCGAGACCCGCCTCGTCATCGTCGTGCGGCAGGGGCACCCCCTCACCCGCGTCAAGACCGTCACCGCAAAGCGGTACGCCGCCGCTGAGCACGTGACCGTCTCGCGACGTGGCAACCTCAGCAATGCCCTCGACGACGCCCTCGCACGGCTCGGCCTCACCCGCCGCGTGGTGGCGACCGCGCCCACGGAAGCGGCCGCGTTGGAGTTCGCGCGCGGCTCCGATCTCCTGATCAGCGTCCCCGAAGCCACCACGCGGTCCGCGGTCGCCGACCTCGGCCTGGTCGTGCTCCCCCTCCCGCTCGAACTGCCGTCGGCACCGATATACCTGTCGTGGCATCAGCGCTACGACACCGACCACGCCCACGCCTGGCTGCGCGAGCTGGCGCGAACCGTGCTGGACATGTGCGGAGCGTCGTAGTCGGCGCCGTCCGGCCGCTTCACCCATACGTCCACGCGACCACCACGGCGATCTGCTTGAACGTCAGCAGCGGCTTGCCGTGCGGGTGCCGGCCGTGGGGGCGACCAGACCGACGCCTGCGGCTCAGGATCGCGGATCTGTGGGAGGGCGTCGGCATGGCCCCCCGGAGATCTGGGCGAGCCTGGCCCTGGTCCTAGGCACTGTCCGGCGGATCATGTGGCCGTGATGGCGCCAAGTTAGTTTTTGCGGGCCGGACTGCGCCCGGTTGCGAGGCGTTTCTGCCCCTCGGGCATGGGGAGGACTGCCAGTGCGGTGTCTGCAATGTTCCGTAGCGTCTCCGGGTCCAGGCCGGCCTTGCCTGCCGCCTCGATACCGCGGACCACCGTCAGCAGCAGTGCCGCCAACCGCTCCGGATCCGCAGCGCTATCGATGTCGCCGTGGCGCTGGGCGGCGCTGATCTCCGTCCGCAGCAGGGTCAGCAGTGCCGTCATGGTCTCGGCCGACCGTGCGGCGACCGTCGGATCGTGCTGGGCCAGTTCCGCCGCACCCTTGGCCAACAGGCACCCGCGGCGCTCGGTGTCGGAGGCGGTGTTCTCCGCCATTAGGTGCACGTATCCCGACAGCCGGGCCAAGGCCTCTGCGTCCGGGCCACCTGCCAGCCGCCCTTCGGCCACCTCAACGACTGCGGTGCACCAGTCGCCGAACACGCGGTGGAACAGCTTGCCCTTGTCGCCGAATGCGCCGTACAGGCTGCCCTTGCCCAGGCCGGTCGCCTGGGCGATGTCGTCCATCCGGGTTCCTGCATAGCCGGTCGCCCAGAACTGTTCCCGGGCCCGCTCCAGGACTTGGCGTTCGTCGAATGCGCGTGGTCTCGGCATGGTCTCAGCCTATCCATTCTTGACTCGATCGTCCATTACCGCTTACGTTGTGGACGATCCATTCCACAACTGAAGGGGTTCGACATGCCAGGCGTGCTGCAGGAGAAGGTGGCCGTGATCACCGGAGGGACCAGCGGGATCGGGCTGGCCATCGCCCACCGCTTCGTCCGGGAGGGCGCACGGGTCTTCGTGACCGGCCGGGACATCGACCGCCTCGAAGCGGCACTCAAGGAGATTGGTCCTGCGGCCACCGGCGTACGATCCGACGTCTCGGTCCTGGCCGACCTGGACGCGCTCTACGCGCGAGTCCGCGAGGAGGCCGGACGCATCGACGTGCTGGTGGCCAACGCGGGAATCGTCGCGGACGCCGCGCTCGGCGCCCACACCGAGGCGAACGTCGACCTGACGCTCGCCGTCAACGTCAAGGGCCCACTATTCACCGTTCAGAAGGCGCTTCCGCTGCTGGCGGAGAACGCCTCCATCCTGGTCATCGGCTCAAGCAACAGCGTGCGCCCCAATGAGCACCTCGAGGTCTACAGCGCCTCGAAGGCAGCGTTGAGCAACCTCGTGCACAACTGGGCCCGGCAGTCACGGGAGCGTCGATTCCGGGTCAACGTCCTCAGCCCGGGACCCACGCGGACCCCTGCCCTGCTGCGCGCCGCGGGGCCGGACGTCGACCGGTTCGCCGAGGCCGTCGTGCCACTGGGGCGGCTGGCCGACGCCAAGGAAATCGCCGAGGCCGCTCTCTTCCTGGCTTCGGACGCCTCGTCGTTCGTCACCGGCGCCGAACTCTTCGCCGACGGCGGCTACACCCGGGCCTGAACGACGGCCGGTGGTGCGCATCCGGTTCCCCCGCAACTACGTGCCCGAGCTGAAGGGCGGTCGCCTCGCACTCGCTGAGGCGACGAGCACGCCGGAACTGCCCCAACCCGCCAGGTCCGAGGACTGATCACCGCCGTTTGCGGCTGGTGACAGAGTTCTTACCGGCACCCCGAGTAGCCCTAGCCGATTCCAGAGATCCTCATCAACGGCCGCGCCGACGTCCGCCAGGCCGTCGCCCAGGCCATGCGCGCCAGCGACTACGACCCTCGCGCGGAGCGGGCCGTCGGCGACTACCTTTCCACCAGCGGACTGCCGGACCCCGACCTCATCATCCGTACGTCCGGTGAGCGCCGCCTGTCCGGCCTTCGGTCGACTTCTCGATCGTCTCGGCGACGGCGTCACCCGCAGTCGTGTTCTTCCGGACTCGGGATCGAGACAGCTCGTGTGTTGGCCGCTGCCGGGGCGGAAGTGACGCTCGCTGTCCGGACACTGGCGCCATGACTCACGCACTCATCTCCACGCCCTTCACTGCCTCCAGCACGGCGGACGAGGTGCTGCGAACATCCAGAGGTCCGACGATCGCCAAACGCCGCCGGAACCCATGAACAAACGCTGTCAGTTGAAGGGTTCTGGCTCAACTTCCGTGAAATCCATGCCGACCGGGCTCGTGCCAGCCTCTGGACGAGCCGCTGACCTGCCAGTTCGCCAGGGCCGCCAGCCTCGGACACCGAGGATCGGTTCGACTCCACGGAAGTTGTGCCAGAACCCCAGTTTTGACAGCACCCCTGGGGCCCGCGGAATCGAACGGGTCCGGCTCGCATCAGTCGGGGGTCCGGAGGGGATGCCATTCGGCCAGCAGGATGGTGGCGTCGTCGGTCAGGTGTCCGCTGTGGTCGAGGATGTCGCGGCTGAGACGGCGCAGGGCCTCGGGCGCGGGCTCGCCGGCGGCGGTGGCCCGCACGACGGTGTCGACCAGGCGGTCTTCGCCGAAGAACCCGCCGGCCGGTGAGCGGGCCTCGGTGACGCCATCGGTGTGAATGAGGATCCGGTCTCCGGGCTCGAGCTGGAAGCGCTCGACCGGAGGGGCAGAGTCCGGGTGGCCGAGGCCGAGGCCGAGGGGGAGGTTGGGGTGCCGGGCCAGGGCGCCGGCCACAACGCGCTGGCGGCGGATCAGCAGCGGGGGCGGGTGGCCGCAGTTGACCCACGCAAGTTCCCCGGTCACGGGGTCGAGGTCGGCGAAGACGGCGGTCAGAAGCCGGTCCGGAACCCAGCAGCGCAGGGCCTGGTCGACGACGGGGGCAATGTCAGCGAGGGTGCCGTCGGCGCGGCGGGTGGAGCGGCAGCCGGCTAGGGCGAGTGCCGCGCACAGGCCCGAGGCGGTGTCGTGGCCCATGGCGTCAACCACGGCCAGGTGCAGTTTCCGCTCGCCGAGCGCGTGGTCGAACGCGTCACCGCCGATCTCGTAGGCGGGTTCCAGCACGGCGCTGGACGTGACCGCCGTGGTGCCCAAAGTGCGGGGCGGCATGAACGCCCAGGCGAGTTCGGCCTGCAGCGTCATCGGGCGGGTGCGCACCGTAGTGAGCAGGGTGTCGCTGTACAAGGTCTTGGAGACCACCAGCAGGGCGGTCAGGGACGCCAGTGCCTTGGCGCGCTCCAGGGTGTTGGGGTCCAGGTGGGGTGCGGTGAGGCGGAGCACGCCCATGCGCTCGATGCCGTCGACCAGAGGTAGCCACAGCACCAGGTGGGGTGTGTCCGTGGCCAGGCGCTGGGAGCGGGTGCGGTAACACCAGCCGGCCAGGGTGCCGTCCACGGCCAGCGCGGCGTCCGCGCCGCCGTCCGACGGAGCCAGGGGGATGAGCTGGGTCTGCTGGACGTCGGCGAGGTAGACCGTCGCGCCGGCCAGGCCCAGGTCGCGCGCGCCATGGTCGATGAGCGCGGCGAGCTCGCCCGGTGCGGTGTCGTGCGACCGCTCCAGCAGGCGGGCCAGCACCGGGCCGAGCACGGAGTCCTCCACACCCTCCACCATCCTCTGCCGCCTTCCGGCCTGCCACCGCGTGCCTGCCCTGGGGCCCCGCTGAGCGTTCACCGGGCCGGTGGCACTGTCTGCCAGCGGGCCGCGGCGCGCTTCTGCCAGCGGGTCGGCCGCTCCAACCACCCCCACCGCCGCCCGGCAGATGACCGAGCCGAATCGAACACCACCCAGGACAGCTGCTGTCGAGACTGGTGAAAATCTGCTGCCGAAACTCGGGTTCTGGCACAACTTCCGTGGAGTCGAACCGATCCTCGGTGTCCGAGGCTGGCGGCCCTGGCGAACTGGCAGGTCAGCGGCTCGTCCAGAGGCTGGCACGAGCCCGGTCGGCATGGATTTCACGGAAGTTGAGCCAGAACCGAAACTCGCGAACAAAGTCAGCCCTGTCTGCCTCGGGCGACAGATGAGCGTCCGGCGGCTTCTCTGCCTCCGGGTGCTTTGGTGATCGAGCCGTCGATGGGGATCTGCTCCAGGACGAGGCCGCCGATTCGGTGGTATGCCTCCGCCTCCAGGGGGCACGACGCCACCCATGACTCTCAATCCGGACACCGGCAAGGAGAAGTGGCTGGTCACCCGCACACGGGAGCGTCATAGTGCGCGCGGTCGTCCAGGAAGCCCAGTGGACGCGCCTGGGCGAGCCCTCCGTGGAATGGGCCGTCGACTACACGTTCAAGACGACCCTCTGGGAGCAGTAGCTGCCGCCCCGGTCAGTCCGCCTCCGCACACCAGACATGCTCCAGAAGCTGCACGTATAGCCGCAGCCATGGTTCGGCCACCGGCGGGCACTTCGACCACGTCCGCGTCATCTACCTCTGATCTTGGCCAGTGCTCCGCCGTTTACGGCGGGGGTGAAGGCCATCTCAGGGCTGCTCTGACCCGCGCGGTTCGCACGGGTCTGCGGTGTTGTTCTCAGCCGGTGGGGCGTTGCTGGTTCTCGATGTACTGCTTGACGACGGTCAGCGGTGCGCCGCCGCAGGATCCGGCGAAGTAGGAGCCGGACCAGAAGTGTCCGCCCCACAGGTAGCGGCGCACGTGTGCGCTGTGTTCCTGGCGGAGCCTGCGGGAGGAGACGCCCTTGAGGGAGTTGACCAGTTTGGAGAGCTGGACCTTGGGCGGGTAGTGCACAAGCAGGTGGACGTGATCCTGTTCGCCGTTGAACTGCTTCAGGTCGGCTTCGAAGTCGGTGCAGACGTCGCGCATGATCTCCTCGGTGCGCGTCAGCATGGCGTCGGTGAGTGCCTTACGCCGATACTTGGTGACGAACACCAAGTGGACGTGAAGGTTGTAGACGACGTGACGGCCGGTGCGTACGTCAGGATTCGGGTCCCATCGTGGTGACATAAGCCAACTGTAGTAGGGTGATTGTCATGGGCGAACTCGTGTGGGAGAAGCGGCAGTTGGGGCATCGCGCCCGGCTGGCGCTGACGCCTGCACAGGTCCGGCTCATGGATGACCAGGCGCACGCGGCACGCGCGATGTGGAATCAGCTCCACGACCTGTGGCGGATGACGCCGAAGTGTCAGCGCGCTCTGACGCGCATGGATCAGGCGTTGCGGCAGGCCCGCAAGGAGATCGACTGGTACGCGGTGCTGCCCGCGCAGGCCGCGCAGGCGGTCCTCAAGACGTACTTCCAGGCGTGGCGGAACTGCTGGGACGGGCGTGCGGACGAGCCGAACTTCAAGGCCCGCTTCCGCACGGCATTGTCGGTGGACATCCCGCAGGGCCGGGATTTGCAGATCAAGCGGGTGCACCGCCGGTGGGGCCTGGTCAACATCCCCAAGGTGGGCCGTGTCTGCTTCCGCTGGACCAAGGACCTCCCGGTCGGCAAGCACGCCAACAAGGAGAACCGGATCACCGGGGCACGGCTGGTCAAAGACGGACTCGGCTGGCACATCGCCTTCCGCGTCCAGACTCTTGAGGTCAAGCCCGAACCGCACACCGGACTGGAGGTCGGCATCGACGCCGGGGTGAACCTGCCCCTCGCGCTGTCCGACGGCAGCCACCAAGACCACGGACGGCCGCCCCGGCTCCCGGACGGCACCGCCGACCGGGACAAGTGGCTGAACCCGGACGAGAAAGCCAGACTGCTTCGCCTGGAACAGCGGGCCGCGCACCGCAAGTCCTTCCGCAAGCCGAAAGAGCGCAGCTCGAACCGGCTACACCGCACCTACGACCAGATCAAGCAGCTCCGCGCAAGAGCCACGCGCCGAGCCATTGACTGGCAGCACCAGGCCACCACCGCTATCGCCGAGCAGTACGGCACGGTCGTGGTGGAACAGCTCAACATCACGAACATGGTCAAGTCCGCCAAGGGCACTACCGACCAGCCGGGGAAGAACGTCGCGCAGAAGTCCGGTCTGAACCGCTCCATCAGCCAGGAGGCATGGGGTCGCACCGTGACGATGCTGACGTACAAAACTGCCCGCAACGGCGGCACCCTCGCCAAGGTTCCCGCCCCGAACACCTCCCTGCGCTGCTCCGCCTGCGGTTTCATCACGCCCGGCAGCCGGGAAGACCAGGCCACGTTCGTATGCAAGAACCCCGACTGCGGATGGTCCGGCAACGCCGACTGGAACGCAGCCCGGAACATCTTGCACCTGTACCGGATGGGCCACGCGCTCGTCCCGGCTGCCGGGAGGGCAGTCGTCAGGCGCACCCGTGGCGCCAAGCCCGCCGCCGCAAGGTAGGCAGGAATCTCCTTCCTGAGCTTGCGAAGGGAGGAGAGCACTTCAAAAGGACTGAGCGTCGCGTAGTGCGCTCGCCGCGGCACCCCCACATCCTTGTCGGGCCTACGAGTTGAGGTCCATTACCGGCGCACCGAGGCCCTCGTAGTCCGAGGGGGCGATGGTGGCGACAAGCGCACCGTCGGGACGGTCCAGGGTAGGACGTGCGGCGTGCACTGCGGCTGCCACGCCGAACGGGACGTTGCGGCGGTGCAGGTCGGCGATGGCGTGGGCGGCCTCGTAGTCGGTGTCCAAGGTGTGCAGCACGTCGAGGATGCCGAGGTAGTCGACGATCCCGGTCCGTTCCCGCTCTGCTTCCAGCGCGGACACGATCGGCACCCACAGCCGCACGGTGGGATCACCGGCTGCGACATGAACGAGCCCGGAGACCTGCTTGTGTCCGCCCAGGGCGAGGAGGGTGGCACTGTCCAGGATGTAGTGCTCGACGATCACGCTGCCTTGCCCCGCACCCGCGACTGGTGGGCGGCCTGCGCCTGACGCATTCGCCCACGCAGCGCACCGGCATCATCCTCGCTGACCCGATGGCCGAACTCCGAGACCAGGAATGCGTCCGTGCGCTCGGCCCGTTCCTGCAGCTGCGCGGGCGTGAGCGCAGTCGCGGCGAACTCCTCAATCAACGCCCGCATCGACATGTTGCGGGCCTCGGCCAAGGCCGCAAGCTTGTCCCGAGTCTCGGCACCGATCTTGATCGTCGTATCCATACCGCGAGTATACCGGAGTGAATACCTCGGGGCTGGCGTGCTTCGACTCTCGGCGTGCGACGGGGCCAAGCCACGATCCGTAGGAGAGGAATGAGTTCGGCAGGCGACGGTGCGCGGCCTCGAGCATGTCCAAGCGACGCACCGTGGCCACCTGCGCAATGACGAACGGCATGGCTGGTTCGCGCCCTTGCTCGATCTTGCTGATGATCGACACGGAGAGTCCGGCCAAGTCGGCGAGCTGGGCCTGCGTCAGATGACGGGCGCGCCGCAGACGCGCTATGCGCACACCGGTGTGGTCTTGGGAATGAGCATGCACACTGGGCTCCGTTCTGGCTCGACGCCAGAACCGCACCTGCGGACCGGCTACCCAAGTACGTGAACCGGACTGGTGCGCACGGCAGGTGACTCCGTTCACACCAGTCCGCGTTGGTGCTTATGCCGTGAATCCGACGTGCTCGATGTGGAGGGCGCCGTTCGCGTCGTCGATGCGGTAGAGGAGACGCCGGCGGCCGACGCGCAGACGGCGGTGGCTGGTCCCCCACGGAGTGCTGCCCGCCGCTTTCGGGTCCTCGGCGAGCATGTCGCTTGCCGCGAACACCTCATCAAGCGTGTCGGGGCGTCCCTCCAGGAAACGCACCGTGGCGTCGACTGCAGACGGCTCCCAGGTGACAGTCCAGCTCACCGGGCGGCACCGCGCTCAGCGGCCTGCCAGAACAGAGCGCGGGCATCGGTGTCGGCGACAGGTGCGAGCTGCGCCCCGAGCGCGCGGTCGCGTTCGAGGCGGGCCACGGCCAGGGCGTCCTCCATGTCTTCCAGCTCGGCCGGGGAAATGAGGACGGCAGCGGGCTGGCCGCGGTCGGTGAGGATCACACGTTCGTGCTGGGCAGCGCGGCGGACGAGCTCTCCGAGCTGGCCCCGCGCCTCAGTGATCGGATATGAAGCCGTCATGCATCTACATTACACCTAGTGCACACTATGTGAGGGTGGCTCCGCACCGCCGGCCACGCCCGGATCATGCACAGACACCCTCCCGAACGGGCCGCTTGCGGGCTCCGCCGCGGGGCGCACGTAGACCTTCCGAGGCCGGCGGAGCCCTACAACCCGGCGGCCTGCCTCCTGGACCCCCTCATCCGTCGCCCCTTTCTCGCGGGCTCGGAAAGCCAAACACGAACCCGTGAGACCTACCGGCGGACTACTTGCGCCCCTGTGTCCCGCTCGACCTTCGCCGTTTTCGCAAGGTCGCCCGGGTGGGTGGGACTGCTGGCGTTCGGCTCCTGGATGCTGGGCATGGGCCGTAGGGTGCGGCTGTGGATGAGTTGCTTGTTGCGCGGGTGCGGCTCCTTGATCAGCAGGGTCGGTCGGTGAAAGCGATCGCCAGGGCGCTGAGGATGAGTGCCGGAGACGTTGTCGAGGTGCTGAATGACGCGGTCGCGGCCTCGGGGCCGGGTCGCGGCGAGCCTCGATGCTGGGTGAACGCCGGCTGGAGCCGCAGTGTGGATCTTGAGAGTGCGCCGCAGTGGGCGGGCCTTGATCCCGGAGCTTGCGACGCGGAGGAAGTGCGCGGCCTGGTCGCGGTACTCGTCGCCGCGGACAGCACGCGCTCCACGAAGGCGCAGGTCGGGGGGTTCCTGCTGGACGTGTGGTGTCTGGGGGTGAAGAACGCGCTCGCCCCGGAGCCGATGAGTGAGAGTCGGCTGGCCGGGCACCGGGGGCTCTACTTCAGCGCCTACGAGGGGCATGTGCAGGTTCCGGCCGACCTCGCCCGCGCTCTGGTGTTCGGGGCCGCCGCCTACGCGCGCGGCTTCGGGTTCGAACCCGAGGGGGGGCTCGCTGAGGAGTTCACGGAGGCCGCCGCGCTGCTCGGCGAACCTGCGGACCCCGGCCCGATCGGCTTTGGCCGGGACGGCAAGCCCTTCTTCGTCAACGGCCCCTATGACGATCCCGAGGCGGTGCTGCGGACGCTGCGGCGCGCGGTCGGCGACGACGGATTCCACTTCGAGGTCGCCTTTCCCGAGCAGCCGTCGCGGGGGCGTCGCTTGTTCGGGCCGCGCTGGTAGCGGTCGGTGCGCGGGAGCCGAACAGCGGTTCCCACCCGGGCGGGTGACGGGCCTGCTGTTCACGCCCGTGGGGGGGCCGAAGCGATGGCAGCATCGGCGTTGTGGCGACCGCACCCGGGGAGGGGAAGCCATGCCCGCGAGTCCGATGCTGCCGGCGTCGCTGCTGGCGGTGCCGGGGAAGCTGCGCGTGTTCACCGCGCCGGGGCTGCTGCTGTCCGTACTGCGGACGTTGCTGCTATCCGTACTGCGGAGGTTGCTGCTGTCCGTACTGCGGAGGTTGCTGCTGTCCGTACTGCGGAGGTTGCTGCTGTCCGTACTGCTGGTGCTGCGGTGCGCCGTGCGGGGGCTGGGCCTGGCCGCCGTACCCGGGCGCCTGCTGTGCGTACTGGTGCAGTGACTGGCCCACCTGCGGCTGGGAGCCCGGCGGCAGGTGGAAGACCTGGCCGGGGGCGGGCTCGTGGCGTACGAAGCCCGCAGCCTGGAGGTACGCGCCGGCCTTCTTGTGGCGCAGGAAGTTGATCCATATGCCGACGCCGGCCAGGACGGCCATGCCGCACCCATAGCCGAGGGCGAGGCCTGGAGAGCTGCCCAGGAAGGTGAGCGAGCGCAGGAACGCCAGGAGAACGATCACCCCGATGACCGGCAGCCGCTTCAGCAGCGCGGCCTTGCTGCTCAGGTCGAACAGCACGCGCTTCTTGTTGAGTTCCAACGTCTGCGGCGGGATCCCGGGCATCTGCGGCGCGTACGGCCAGCACTGCGCGGCGCGTGCCTGCGCCTGCGGGCTCGGGTCGGGGGTGAAGAGCAGTTTGATGGAGAAGATCTCCTGCCGGGCTCCGGCGTACTGATAGCCGAAGAGCTCGGCGGTGGACACCAGCGTCGCGAGCCGCTTCATCATCGACATCTTGGTCGTGAACTCGAACGGCATGCCTCTGCGCATGTGGTCGAACAACTGGACCGTCTGGCGATCTGCCATGCGTCTTCCGTCCCCGTCTTGGCGCGCCCGGCAATGCCGCACGCCGCCGCTGTGGCAAACATTCAGGAGGGGCAGCTTAGCCAGCCATGCTGTCCAGGCCACCCCCTCCCCTTCTGGAAGGGTCAACTTGACCCGGCCCTGAAGGGCCGGGCTTGGAGGTAGCGTCCAACTGGCTGCTGGGTGGGCTCCTCCGTCCAGTCACCCTTATGGGGTGGCAGGGACGCGTGACTCACGCCCCGCAGTCCACACAGCCTCGCCCTTGCGGGCGA
Organism: Streptomyces sp. NBC_01445; assembly: GCF_035918235.1. Taxonomy (NCBI): domain Bacteria; kingdom Bacillati; phylum Actinomycetota; class Actinomycetes; order Kitasatosporales; family Streptomycetaceae; genus Streptomyces; species Streptomyces sp. NBC_01445. The sequence continues at coordinate 527,480 of NZ_CP109486.1, forward strand.
TGTTGTGGGAAGCGTTTTGGTCTGCGTGGGCAACGACCCCGCAGTTCCGGCAGGTGAAGAGGGCCTGGCTTGCCCGGTTCTTCTTGTCGATGTGGCCGCACTCGCAGCACTGCTGCGAGGTGTAGGCGGGATCGACGAAGACCACGGGGACGCCGGCCCTGCGGGCGGCATAACGGGGCCTGCCGTGAACCCCACGACCGGACTGCCGTAACCGCACCGTCCGCCACCGCCGGGTAGGCGTTGAGCGGCGCGGTGCTACGCACCGCGCCGGCAGCGCACCGCAGTTGGCATGACGCACCCTCGCCAAGGCAGAGCCAGTGCGTCGACGCGCGGCATCCACGCACCGGATCGCTCTGCCGTCGTGCCCGAGTTCACACGTCGTTGGGGATGCGACTGTGAGGTGGTGTGTGAACCTTTCCGAACACGTTGCGAAGGGTTGGCGCCCAACCCGGCCGGTGTCGAGGACATGCCCGGCTGCATGGCTAGGTTCGATCGTCGAGACGTACGTGCGATGACGCACGAGTCATCGGCGTGCAGCCGCAACAGGGAAGAGGGCGGCCAGGGTGAGTCCTGACAGTGACAGACAACTCGAGGGCATCACACCGGGGTTCGTCACCCTATCCGGCGGCGAACGCGAACGGTGCGACATCATGCTCAGGTACTCCACCGACGACCCGCTCGTCGTCGGCCTGATCGTGTCCCGGCCCGGGCACGGCAGCACCGACTGGGTCATCTCGCGGGACCTGCTGTCCGCCGGCCTCACCGGTACAGCGGGCATAGGACACATCACCGTGGAACCCGTGGCCGAACAGAGCGCGCCGCTCAGGGTCCTGCTGCGAATCCGCAACAAGGTGGGCGAGGCCCGCATCCACATCGACCACCAGGCGCTGCTGCTCTACCTGCAGCGCAGCCACGCCATGATGCCGTTCGGCAGCGAGGCACAGACGAGACAGGCCGACACGGAACTCGACCAACTCCTCGACGAGGATCAGGACCCGCCCGTCGCGCGGTAACCGAACCGCCTCAACCTTCACGCCGACCGACAGCACCGCCACGACCGCGATCACCAGAAACAGCAAACCCTCCAAACGGAGCGCACCGGGGACGAATCATTTTCAGGCAACTATCCCCAGAGCCCACTCGTCCGACAACCGTCACGCAGCATGCTGCCCACGGAACGTGAACCACGACTCGTGAACGCCGAAACCCGCCGCGACAAACTCACCCCCGAACAACGCGCCGCGCTCGCGGAGCTCGGCATGGAATGGGCGTAGGCGCGCCTGCTGGCCGCTGGAGCCGGCCGGAGACACCAACGCACAGCCAGACACGGGGCGCACGACCCGGGATCTCGTGCTGTCGCCGTCAGTGCTCCAGCGCGGGAAGGCCGACTCGACCGTGTCGGTGAGGGCGCTGTCGGCCTCGATGACGGTCTCGATGCCGTCCGAGCCCGCGTCGAGCACGTCTTCGCCCGGATGAAGACCTGGGCTCCTCCGCAACAGCCGCCTCAAAGGCGACGGAGTCCGCCATGCCATGCTCGGCATCGCCCGATGCACAACCTCGCCCTCGCCGGATAGGTCAGCCGGCTGCCACACGACGGAGCACGCCCCAGGCGACTCGGAGATCATCAACTTTGAAGACCCCCGCTACTGTTCCACAGAGCTCGCTGTGCTGGTCCGGCGAGGCGCAACTCAATCATCAAGTTCGCAGGTAACGTGCCAGCAGCCGTTGAGCCATCTCGTGGTCATAAAAGGTGGCCATCTCGAGTGGCGTATCCGTACCAGGCGTAGTCAACTCCGGATCCGCTCCGTAGGCGAGCAAAATCGCGGTCAGTGCCGAGTTCATCGGCTCCCTTGACTGCGCTGCGGAGTCTCCTTCGAGCTCAATGGCATGCGCTAGAAGGGTCTGACCGCAACAGACCTCGTTAGGGTCGACGCCTGCGTCGAGGAGCCTCGACAACTCCTCGAAATTGCTAGCTTCAACTGCCTGGTGCGCGGGCGTCCAGGGATTTTCAACCATTACGTCCTCTACCGGATTCAACAGCCGCTCCCCAGTGATCTCAATAATTCGCGGAGGAGCGATGCGCGACGTTTACCTACCGGAAGTAAACCCGAGGCTTAGTACTCCAGTCGTAGATCGTGATCTTCATGCCCGAGTGGCTCGCAGTAGGGTCCAGAGCGCGTGTTTCGAGGACGCGGCGGAAGTCGGCGTCGTGCTTGCCGCTTTCAGCGGATGCTGTCGGCCGGTGTCGAGCGAGTGTCCGTGCCCTGTCTGACCAGGACGACCAGTCGCTCTGCTTGAGTGGCGTCGGTGGTGGTCAAGGCGATCCCGTTGGCCAGGGCAAGTAGTTCCGATGCGTTGAGGTCGGCGCGGACAGCACCGGCGCTTTGCGCCCGAGTCAGCAGTGCGGACGCGGCTGTGTGCATCGACTGGTGCCAGCGGTCGAACAGCGCCGATCGCTGACCGGTGCGGTCATCAGTGATCGACAGCGCCAGTTCCCGCTTGGCTGCCACGTGTGCGATGAAATCTTGAAGCCAGGCGAAGAGGGCGTCGCCGGGAGGATCCTCGGCCAGTAGGGACTGGCTCCGGGCGCAGAGCTCGGCCACTTCCTCGGAGTAGACGGCGATGATCAGTTCGCGACGCGTCGGGAAGTGCCGATACATGGTGGCGTTGCCGACGCCGGCCCGGCGGGCGATGTCGTCAAGCGGGGCGTCGACGCCGTGGTCGTGGAAGACGTCTCTGGCCGCGGCCACGAGCAGGTCGTAGTTGCGCTGGGCGTCCGCGCGACGACGACGCTGGGGTTCCGAACGCGGCGCAGGTCCGGCGCTTTGCGATGGCATGACCCTCCTTGTTAATCGGGGACTTCCCCGGTTACGGTAGCCGAACGCGGCAAACGGGGAGCTCCCCACTTGCTGCCTCGTATTCCCACCAGAGGAGATGCCGCATGCCGCAGGGGACAAAAGACACCGCGCACCCAGGACCGGGAGAGATTCACCGGCGCATCGTCGAGAGCTACGCGCAGATCCTGGAAGGCCGGCTCGAAGACGCCCTGGAACTGATCGACCCCGAAGTCGTCGACCACCGGGGAGGCACCCAAGGCGATCACCCGGGACGCGAAGCCTGGCGACAGAAGTGGGAGCGGATGAGCGCGGGCAGCGCGTTCCACGACGTCTCCGTGACGATTGAGCAGAACGTCGTCTCCGGCGACACCTCCGTCAACCGGTACACCAGCAGGGGCACCCACACAGACTCCGGCCGACGCTACGAAGTCCTCAGCATGGACATGGTCCGCGTCCGCAACGGCCGAATCGTCGAGCACTGGGCCCTGCGCGACGCCGATGCGATGCGCGACCAGTTGGGCCTGTGAAAGAACCTCCTGTCTCTGGCGGCCAACTGGTGACCGCCGGGCCCAACGGGAACCTCGCCCGCTGGCAGGAGGCGTTCGACAACCTCATGGGCCGGGTCGCGGGTCGGTTCGCCCGGGTCGAACCCCGGCGCCGGATGAGGAAGTTGGTGCTGGGACTGCTGTCCGACCTGCCGCGCAAGAACTGCTGGACCATCGCCGAGTGGGCCGGCGACACGACCCCGGACGGCATGCAGCACCTGCTGGGCAGGGCCAAGTGGGATGCCGATCAGGTCCGCGACGACGTACGCAGCTACGCGGTGGAGCACCTGCGCGACGACCAGGCGGTACTGGTCGTGGACGAGACCGGCGACGTGAAGAAGGGCACTGGCACGGTCGGCGTCCAGCGCCAGTACACCGGTACTGCCGGCCGGATCGAAAACTCCCAAGTCGCCGTCTACCTGGTCTACGCAGGTCAGCGCGGCCACGCCGCAGTGGACCGGGAACTCTACGTGCCGCGCTCCTGGACCTCCGACCCCGACCGCTGCCGCGCCGCGGGCCTTGCCGAGGACACCACCTTCGCCACCAAGCCGGAACTGGCCACTCGTATGGTCGCCCGGTTCCTGGACGCCGGCCACCAGGCCGCATGGATTGCCGGCGACGAGGTCTACGGCGGCAACCCGAAGCTGCGAACCGCACTGGAGGAACGCGGCACCGGGTACGTCCTCGCCGTGGCCTGCTCGCACGAAGTCACCACCGGTGCAGGGAAGTTCCGTGCGGACACCCTGGTCAAGAAGGTGCCCAAACGGGCCTGGCAGAAGATCTCCGCAGGGGCCGGGGCCAAGGGCCACCGTTTCTACGACTGGGCAGTCATCGACCTCGCCGACCCTCGCCCCGGGAGTCGGCAGCTGCTGATCCGCCGCAACCGCAGCACCGGCGAACTCGCCTACTACCGCTGCTACTCGCCCGCACCTGCGCCACTGACCGTGCTGGTCAGAGTCGCTGGATCAAGATGGCGAGTGGAGGAGTTCTTCCAGTCCGGCAAGGGCCTGGCCGCACTCGACGAGCACCAGGTCCGCTGCTATGCATCCTGGTCCCGCTGGGTCACCCTCGCCATGCTCGCGCACGCCTTCCTCGCCGTCGTACGCGCAGACGAGCACACCCGCCCCGCACCCGATGCCCTCATTCCGCTCACCTGCAACGAGATCCAGCGCCTGTTCATCACCCTCATTGTCCGACCCGTCCACGATGCCGCCCACCGGCTTGGTTGATCCGACTGGCGGCGCCGCCACCAGGCCCGATCCCAGGCCAGCCACTACCGGCAACAAGCCACTCAGGCACGAAGATCACGATCTACGACTGGAGTATTAGTACTCCAGCCGGACTTCTCCATTAGCGCTGGTCAGCGGCTTGGGTGTGGGGAGTGTAGCGGGGTGGGATGGGGTGCGGGGCGGTCTTGGCGGACCGTCCCGCGATCGTGTGGCCACGCCGCATGTAGTGACAGTGGATCGAGCAGTCGTAGCCGTGATCAATGATGTGCCCACGAGTGCCTGGGGCCATGAACTCGAGAACTTGTTCCTGCGGGCCGGAGCCTGCTTCGCCCGGATCGAACCCCGACGCCGGATGCGGGACTACGTGCGCGGTCTGCTGGGTCCGGTAGGTCGCAAGAACGGCTGGCAACTCGCCGAGTACGCCGGCCATGCCACCCCGGACGGGCTCCAGCACCTCCTGTCCCACAGCCGCTGGGACGCCGACCGTCTCCGCGACGACCTGCAGTTTTATGCGGCGGAGCAACTTGGTGCATCAGACGGTGTGTTGATCATCGATGACACCGGCTTTATCAAGAAGGGCACCACCTCGGCCGGGGTGCAACGGCAATATTCCGGAACGGCGGGCCGCACCGAGAACTGCCAGATCGGTGTCTTCGCCGCCTACGCCACCACCCGCGGTCACGCGCTGGTCGACCGCGAGCTCTACCTGCCCAAGTCCTGGGCCGAGGACCGTGAGCGCTGCCGAGCGGCCCGGATCCCCGACGAGCGTGGCTTCACCACCAAGAACGACCTCGCCCGCTCCATGATCCTGCGGGCCATGGGCTCCCCTCTGGTCTTTTCCTGGGTCACCGCGGACTCCGCTTACGGACAGGACTCCCGCTTCCGCCGTTTCCTGGAAGACGCCGGCTTGTCCTATGTCGTGGCGGTGCCCGAGTCCCAGCAGGTCCACGGCCCCCGCATCGACTACCTCGTCGGCCAGGCCCCGCCCGAAGCGTGGCAACGTCTGTCCTGCGGAGACGGCGCCAAGGGACTACGGTTTTACGACTGGGCGGCGGCCCGGCTGCCGGCCGTCTGGGAGTTCGACGGCGACGAGCCCACGCGGCAACGCTGGATGCTCGCCCGCCGCAGCATCACCAGACCCGAAGAGATCGCCTACTACCTGGCCAGTGCCCCTTTGGACGCCACTGTTGCCGACCTGGTCCGCATCGCGGGCTGCCGCTGGAAGATCGAGGAGTGCTTCCAGAGCGCGAAGAACGAGTGCGGCCTGGACCAGTACGAAGTCCGTCGCTACGTCGGTTGGTACCGGCACATCACCCTCGTCATGCTCGCGCACACCTTCCTCGCGGCCATGGCCGTCCGGGAACGCGAAAAGGGGGTGACACGGCCAACACACCCGACCTCGTGGACCTCACACCGGCAGAAATCCGCCGTCTGCTGGCAGTTGAACCCCGCCGCCGTCCTGCACGACGCGATCACGCAGTGAGGTGGTCGCACTGGAGACGCCGCCACCAAGCACGCGCCCGACACTGTCACTACATGCGGCGTGGTCACACGTTCGCGGGACGGTCCGCCAAGACCGCCCCGCATCCTGCCCCACCTCACTACACTCCCCACTCCCAAGCCGTTGACCAGCGGTAATGGAGAAGTGCGGCTGGAGTATTAGGGCCGGTCTTTGGTCCGGGGTTCTGTCCCCGTCCCCCCGGGAGATTCCGGCCGTCAGGACGGGAGTCCGTTCTCCCCGAGGTCGGCGGCAGCCGCGCTCAGGAAGGCGTGGTACGCCGTGCGTGCTCGCTTCTCCAAGAGATCAAGATCGGGCTTCTCCGGGTCGAGCCCCCCGCCGCTGTCAGGAGTTGGAGACCCAAGGCCGAGGCAGCCGTTGACGGGACGGGCCCTGGTTTGCACAAATCCGCTCGCTGTTGGCAGCCACCGGCGCGATGCTGTCACGATGCCTGCAGAGCACGCTTACCACGACGAACTCGGCGACCACTTCGCGAAGAACGCCGACACCAGCCCCTACAACGCGCACACCGACCGGCCCGCGATGCTCGCCCTTGCGGGGGACGTTGCCGGGCTGAAGATTCTCGATGTCGGCTGCGGGGCCGGGCATTACGCGGCCGAACTCCTGGCGGGTGGTGCCGAGGTAGTGGGAATCGACGGCAGCGCAACTCTGCTGAGTCACGCGCGGGAGCGATTGGGCGACCGGGCCGAACTGCGCATGCACGACGCGGAGAAGCCACTGGACTTCATCGACGACGCCTCGTTCGACGGCGTCGTGTGCGCATTGATGCTCCACCACATCACCGACCGGCCGCGTCTCCTGGGCGAGCTACGACGCGTCCTGCGTCCTGGAGGGTGGCTGCTGGTCTCGACGACCCACCCGACGGCTGACTGGAGGAAATTCGGTGGTTCGTACTACGCCGACGACTGGGTTGACCTCCCGCTCGCCGGGGGGCCGTTGGCAGTCCACTACCAGCGCATGCCGCTGGAAACGTTCCTGAACGAGCTGCTGGCCGCCGGATTCATGCTTGAGAAACTCATCGAGCCTCGCCCTATGCCTGGCCTGCGAGAACTCGACGAAACGGCCTACAACAAGCTCCATCAGGCTCCGTGCTTCCTTGCGGTCAGGCTCCTGCGGCCCTGACCAACGCAGGGTCGACCGCCCCCACCACCGAGCCCCACCCCCGCCCGATGGGATGCTGACCGGCAGCCGAGCCAAGACCCGAGTCCTACTACCTCACCACTGCGAAACCCCAGGTCAAAACCACAATCTGAGGTCTCTACCGCACCCGGGGCGCTTCAGAGTGACGACTGGTCCTCTTCCGAGGCAGCCCTGGAAGACGGAGCCGGCCCCTCGTGGTCACCAGAGGGACGCTGCCTGTTCGCTGTGACAAGAACAAGGCACCGTTGCGGCTGATTCCAGGTGTGCCCTACGGTTTACGCGCGTCAACCTCTATACGGATTAGGGAAGTTGATAGAACGTGCCATCCCTCCACAGCACACTCGCCGTCGCGGCGACCGTCGCCGCCCTCACCCTCGGGCAGTCCTCGGCCCAGGCAGCGGTCCCGCCGGAACACGCGATCATCGTCTGCCAGAGCGCGAGCTTCTACGCCAACTACAACAGCTCCACCGGCCCCACCGGCTACCTCCGCACCCTCCCTTACGGCGACAAGGTGGGCCACACTCCCGGCGCACACCCCGTCTACAACGGCTGGGCTGCCACCTTCGACTACGGACCCAACGACTGGGGCTACGTCCGCTACGAGTGCATCGGTGGCTACGACTCCTGGTGAGTTCCCACAGATCCGTACGCATCCGCTCCCTCATCACGCTTCCTCCCCTCCCCCAACGGCAGCGAAAGGACGTCCATGGGAACTCTCATGTCGGCTCTCCGTCTCCGCCGCGCGGCCACCGTCATCGCCACGGCGAGTGCCGCGATACTGCTCGGCACCGGCCCCGCCCTCGCCGCGAACGGCACCATCGGCGAACGCGAAACCGTCTGCGCCAACGATCTCTATGTCCGCACCGCCCCGCTCGGCGCCTGGACGGGCACCCTCTACAAGGGCCAGACTTTCCTGGTCGAAAGCAAGCAGGGCGACTGGGTCTACGGCTTCGCCTACGGCGACATCAACCGCCGCGGCTGGGTCCAGGACGGCTGGTTCTGCTGACGGCCCCGCGGCGATCCGGGCCCACCCACCGCGGGTGACCCTCCGGCCAGCGCGTCGCCGCTCCGACGCATCAGCACCCCCCACACCGGCCAGCTCCCCACCTCCCAGGGAGTACTCATGCTCCGCCGCTCCTTCCTCCGCCGCCCCGCCCTTCCCCGCCTGCGCCACCTCGCCCCGCTCATCGCCGGCTTCGTTCTCACCGCCCTGGCCGCCGCCCCGGCGTCCGCCGGTAACGTCTGGCAGATCCAGACCGCGCCCTCCCCCAGCACCGGCGCACCCATCGCTGGCGGCGGCAGTTGGATCGTCAACAAGCCCAGCTCGGCGAGCTCGTGGTCGCGTCTGCCCAAGACCGCGGCGCGACGGGGTGGCGTCAACTACCCGGTCGTGAAACGACCGGGCTTGCTGCTCGAGTCATCACTGGCTGTGATGGGTTCGGCTGCGTCCAGGACTCACGCTATGAGGGTGAGTTCAGGGGCCGTTGACTGAGCCCCGCAGACCCACACCATCCAGCCGCGTTGGCGGATGTTGTGGGACGCGTTGTGGTCCGCGTGCTCAACGAATCCGCAGACCCGGCACGCGAAGCGGGCCTGGGCGGGCCTGTTTGCGCGTGCGGTGTGATGACACTGGGAGCATTCCTGGCTGGTGTAGGCCGGGTCGACGTGCACGACCGGCACCCCGGCCCGCTTCGCTTTGTAGGCGATGAAGGAGCCGAGTTGCGCGAAGGGCCAGGAGTGGAGCGTGGTGCGTTGGGGCTTTCTCAGCCGTGCCCGCTCGCGAATGCCCGTGAGTGTCTCCAGGGCGATCCCGCGACCGGTGCGTTCAGCCTCCGCCACGATCCGCTTGCTGATCTTGTGGTTGATGTCCTTGTTCCGCCGGGCTTCCTTGCCAGCATGCTTCTTCGCCCGCCGCTTGGCGGACTTGGTGTTCTTCTTCTGCAGCTTGGACCGCAGCTTGCGGTCGCTTTCGCGCTTGCGGTTGATCCGCCTGCCGCAGTGGCGCTCGCCGTCGGAAGTGGCCGCGATGTTCACGATCCCCAGGTCGACGCCGAGGAACCCGGCCGGATGAGAGTTCGGGGCGGCTTCGGGGATCTCGCAGGTGGCGATCAGGAACCATTTCCCGCTCTGGCACACCAGGTCGGATTCCCCCTGGCGGTGCGCGGCCAGGACCTCCAGCTGCTCGGCCTGCCCGGTGAACGCCACGCCCTTCAGGCGGCCGGCTGTGGTCCAGATCGACACCGTGCGTGCCTGGTGCTGCCAGGACAGCATCCGGTCGTCATAAGGCTGCGCCGCCTCGGGTCGGAAGACCACCGGCTTGCCCGAGGCGCGGGCGTGCCGCTTCGTGCCGGGCCGCCCGTACCGGCCGTTACGCAGGTTCGCCTTCAAGGTGGTGTAGGCATCGCAGGTCTTCTTGATCGCGTGCTGGGCGGCCTGCGCGCCAAGCCCCCACCTGACCCGAATCTCGGCATAGGTGTGCTTGCGGAGCTCCAGCGGACGTCGCGCGTTTTCCTCGAAAGCGACCCCGGCCGCCCAGGTCGCCGCTTGATTGCAGGCGTGCAGGGTCGCCTCAAGTGCCGCCGCCTGTACGGGCGTCGGCAGCAGCTTCACCCTCACCACCAGCTTCACGATCAGCGAACCTATACACCTGGACGAAGACCCACCACACGTTCGCCCCACCTCACCCGAACGAGCGATACCCGCTCCGGCCCTGCCCGCGCACACCGCCGTGGCCCGGCTCCGCCGGAACGCCCCGGGCCGCTCCGCGGCCGTCATGGCCTGCGGCACATCACGGCGACGCTCCGCGTCGCACCCCGTGGATGCGATTCCTCCCGGGCGTAAACGCCCAGGGTTCCTCGCAAGAATCCGCTGAAACGGCCGGGTCATCAGGCGTTCAGCCAGGGCAACGGATCAGGTCGCCGGTACCTACGGGTTCGCCTCGGAACATCATGGCGCCATGATGAGCGACATAGCCGCGGTCGACCACCGCTTTAGGAGCGAGGTTGGGCGATCACAGGCGTGACCTGCGGATTCTCTGCCTCGGGTAGAGGCTGGCCGTACCGCCGTGACGAACCCCGGTTCCCCGTGAGTTCCCGTGCGTTCTGGCACGAGAGTGGCACGGCCCGGGGACCGTGCCCGACCCGTCGATGCGAACTACGGGCACGATGGGTCGCTGAGGTCTCCGGACCTGATCACGGGGGTTGCAGAGGCTCGGGACGTTCGCCTGCGGTCGCCACGGTTGCTGTACTTCGCTGCTGTACTGCAACGCCTCCGGAGGCAGTTGGCTAGCCGCCTCCTGGCGATCGATGGCGGGGAGCGCTCCAGAGGCCCAGACGTTGGAGACGGCGCTGCCTGTAGCGCTCTCCCAAGTCCGTCAACCCGAAGACAGTCCCTATAGCTGCGCCGAAGCCTCCCGCGATCAACACCTCACCCCACGGTCCATGATCCCCGAGTGTGGCCGCCGCGCCGAGGATCGCGATCGGTACCCCGGTGCATACACCGATGCCGATTGGATGGCGAGCGGAGAAGCGCTGGGATCGAGTCGGTGGCTGCTGTCCGCCGAGCATCCGGTCTATGGACCAGAAGGCGCGCTTGAGATTGTCCTGGAGGGCGGGCACGGTGCGGAGTCTAGGGTCAGCTCAATGACTCAGCCAAGCGTCGAAGCAGCCGGGACTAGAGCGCCAGTCCGCCAGCCCGCACAGGTGATCATTCGTAGTACTGGTCAGGGGGAAGAGCTGTCCGCCAGCGATGACCGCAAACTGTCCGCCCATCCGGGCGGACCACTGTCCGTGGACAGGGGGCCGTCCGGATCCGCCCTCGTCCACCGCTGTTGGTGTCAGGCGTTGATGTCAGACATCAACGGCCGCTTGACAGTGACCGAATAGGAGTGGAGGCACCCTCGAAACCGCACCTATCAAGGCTCTTGCGGCTCGCCCACGGCAGTATCAACCGCGGAACTTCTGCGGCCTCGCCTGGTTGCCCGAATTCGGTCGACGATGAGTCCCGCAAGTCCAGCCAGGAAACAGATCGCCCCTATGCCCAGGCCCAACCGCAGCAGTGGCGGCCGGCCACCACCCAACGCGCGGGCGCCGGCCCAGACCGCTCCGGCCGTAAGCCCGAGACCCTGCAACCACCATCGATCTTCCTTGGTGTTCGTCATGTCCTCCCCCAGCCTCATACGCGATGATCCCACTCGCCCCCACCCACCACTCACCCCAGCTCCCATCCCGTCCGCCGTCGACCCGCACATCGTGGAGCGGGCGTGGTTCATGGCGTCCAGGTGGAGCGCGCCACTGTACGAACGAACGACCTGGACGCCACGGGCCACGCCTGCTCGGCTCTGCCTGGGGTCGATGGCGGACGGGATGCGAGCCCACCACGCTCACCACGAACCGGCCGGCAGGCTGCAGCTGGGAAACCGGGTGTCACAGTGCCCGGCGCATGCAGGCCCTCGGCCACCGGTCCAGGCCATGTGCCGCTTCGCGCTCGCGGATCTTCCACAGACCGGGAGTAAGGCTGCTGTCGTCCATTACTTGGAAACCGCAGCGTGCGTAGTAGGGAGCGTTCCACGGGACCTGGGTGAACGTGGTGAGGGTCAGGGCGGGTGCCCCCGTGCTTGTGGCGTGGGCCGCCAGATGGTCCAGCAGTAACCGTCCGATACCGCGACGCGAGCTGTCCGGGTGCACCGAGACCTGCTCGACATGGAGGTTGCCGTCGACGCGGTCGGCGATCAGGTAGGCGGTCGGCGCGTCGGCGTCGCTGGCCACGACCCAGGCCAGCCCGGCGTGGTGGTAGCGGGCGAGCTCACCGAGCGGGAGTGGCTCGTCGTCGGCGATCTCCGGCATGCCGATGTCCCGGAAGCACTGCCCGGCGGCCCTCTCGATGTCCTGGAGGAGGGGCAGTTCGTCCAGGCGTACGGCTCGGATATGCATGGCCGCATTTTCCACAGCCCACCGGATGGCGCCACCGATTAATCGTCCCGTGACGACGGTCCACCGACGGTGGCTGCGCGGCGCAGGCCCGCGTCGACAGGCCCGCGCGGTGCTCACGCCGGATGCCGACGCCTCTCACATCACAACAGGGCTGAGCTCACTTCTTGCGACAGCGTTTGTTCACGAGTTTTGGCGTCATCGTCCGGCCGAGGGCTTCGCGGATCGTCACGAGTTTTGAAGGCACCTGCTGATTGAGGCGAGTTGGGTCGGCGGGCGACAGGACCGTCACAGGCTTCGAAGATCACTTGACCTTGCCCCAGGGGGAGAGACGACGGTGTCCATGTCGATCACATGAGCGGGCGATCTGTGCTCGCTGGTCAGGCCAGGCCGAAGAGGGGGAGTTCGCGTGAGCGAGACCTGCGTCATTCTCGACATCGGCGGCGTGCTGGAAATCACGCCGGAAACGGGATGGGTGCAACGGTGGGAAGTGCGGCTGGAGCTGCCCCTGGGCACTGTCCAAGAGCGGATGCGCGACGTGTGGCGGGCTGGGAGCGTCGGGAGCGTCAGCGAGCGAGAGGTGCACGAGCAGGTAGCGGCCCGTTTGGGGCTCGACGCGCCCCAGGTTGAAGACTTCATGGCCGATCTCTGGGCGGAGTATCTGGGGACGCCGAACGAGGAACTCATCGGCTATGTGCGAGGACTGCGCGGAAGCTGCAGGCTCGGCATCCTGAGCAACAGCTTTGTCGGCGCCCGGGAGCGGGAGACGACGCTGTATCACTTCGACGAACTGGTGGAGCAGATCGTCTACTCGCACGAGATCGGCATTGAGAAGCCTGACCTGCGTGCCTTTGAGGCGGCATGCGCCAGCTTGAACGTGCGGCCGGGGAACTGCCTGTTCATCGACGATGTCGCAGACAACGTTGAAGCCGCCCGGGCGGCGGGCATGCAGACGCATCTGTTCGAGGAAAACGCCCGGACCATCACGCGCATCGCAGCTCACCTGGACGCCGGACCCTTGGTCCCAGGGCGTGTCCCGCCCGGATGACGTCGGCCTGGCCGGTCTTCAGCGGTTGCCGGCCAGGCACTGAAGCGGTTGTTCAGCCCGCTGTGGTCTGTTCGGCTCGTGCCCGTGTGCTGGCGAGGCGGCAGAAGTCGGTGCCAATCTCAATGATGGTGCCGTTGAAGTGAGGCGGTCGACGATGGGCGCGCAGAGGCGCGGGTCGGTGAATCACGGCGACGCTCCGCGTCGCACCCCGTGGATGCGATTCCTCCCGGGCGTGAACGCCCAGGGTTCCTCGCAAGAATCCGCTAAAACGCGAAACCCTCCAGCGCGCCCACCTCCACGAGGGAAGGCTCGCAGTGCCGTCTGCTGGCGCCTGCCAACCACCACCAACCTGCCGGGGCCACCCGCATGCACCCCAGCCCCCAAACAGCGGGCCTTCCCCCGTGAAGGTGGGCACGCGGTTATTGATCACGCGGCGAGCGTGAGTTTAGCGGTGTGGTGTCGGTGTTCGTATTCGTTGGGGCTGAGGTGGCCGTTGGCGGAGTGCCGGCGGCGGGTGTTGTAGCGGGTCAGCCAGGCGAAGACGGTCCTGCGGCAGGTGCCGGAGTCGCCGTAGTCGTGGGCGCCCTGGAGGGTCTCGCGTTTCAGGGAGGCGTGGAAGCTTTCGCAGGCCGCATTGTCGGCACTGGTGCCGACCGCGCCCATCGACCGGGTGACCCCGAGCTGGTCGCAGAGGCCGGCGAAGGCCCGGGAGCCGTATTGGGCCCCGTGGTCGGAGTGGAACACGGCGCCCTCCAGGCTGCCGCGGGTCGCCGCTGCCATCCGCAGTGCGTCGGCGACCAGGCTGGTGCGCATGTGGTCGGCGATGGACCAGCCGACGACCTTGCGGCTGAAGCAGTCCAGCACGGTCGCCAGATAGAGGAACTGCCCGTTTTCCAGGGGGAGATACGTGATGTCGCCCATGTATTTCAGTCCGGGTCCGGTGGCGGTGAAGTCCCGCTGGAACAGGTCCGGGACCGGTGAGGCTGCCGGGTCCGGGACGGTGGTGCGCACGTGTCTGCGCAGGCGGATACCGGTGATGGAGAACGTCCGCATGATCCGGGCGATGCGCTTCTCGTTGACCCGCCGTCCTTTCTCGCGGAGCTCGGCGGTCACTCGCGGGGAGCCGTAGGCGCCGCCGGACTCGCCGTGGACCTCGCGGATCTCCTCGGCCAGGAGCCGGTCCTGGTGCTGCCGGGTGGCCCGGGCCTCGGCGCCGGCGAGCCACTTGTAGTAGCTGGACCGGTTCACGTCCAGGACCTGGCAGAGCCGCTTCACCTCGTAGGTGTCCCGGTGGTCGTCAACGAACTGGAAGCGGCTCCTCACCAGTTCGTCTCTCCGGCGAAATACTTGGCCGCCTTGCGGAGGATGTCCCGCTCGGTGGCCAGCTTGCGCTCACTCGCCTCGAGTTCGGCCACCCGGGCCTCCAGCTGCCGGACCCGCTCGTCCGGATCAGCGGACGGCACCGCCTCCCGAGGCCGGGTGCCCGGCTTCGCAGCCGCGGCGCCGGCGCCACGGCGTTCGCGGTCCCGCAGCACCCACTCACGCAGGGTCGCCCGGTTGACGCCCAGGTCAGCGGCGATGCTCTTGTAGGTCGCCCCGGGTGTGGACTCGTACAGGGCCACGGCATCGGCCTTGAACTCGTCCGAGTAGTCCTTCATCGCCATCGGCGGTCTTCTCGCTTCCTCCGGATCAAGCAGATCCAGTATCAGCGTGTCCACCACTCAGGGGGAGGCCCCAGCTGCCCCGCACAAAGGCTCAACCCTCAATGCAGGGTGCAACCATCACTCGATGGGAACATGAGCCATCACCCATGCGTACTATCGCTACACCGCCACACCACCGTTCGCCGCCGCAATACATGAACAGGCGGCTCCCCTACCTCGGTAGCACTCACGGTGGTGCGCCATTGCTGCCGAATTGAAGAAAGGCCAACACCATGACTGACAACCCCGTCACCATCACCAGCGTGACATCTCAGTACGCCACTCAGGTCGCACAGGACCTCGAGCTCAATACCAAAGAGCAGGAACGCATCGGCGCGGAGCTCTCCGCCCTGCAGGCGCAGTTGCGCATCCTGCAGGACGACCAGAGCGTGCTGCACAGCATCCAGAAGACGCTCGGCAGCCGACCGGCATCTGCGCCGACAACCCCGGAGCCTTCGACGTCCCTCCCCCAGCAGGCATCCGGCAAGAACACGACTACCCGGCGTGCCCCGTCCAAGACTGCAGCCAAGGCCCCCAGCACGAAGAAGACCACTCCGCCGGCCAAGAAGGACAAGACCCAGGGCGCGGAGCCGAAGGCGGCTACGGCATCGGCGCAGCCCACGCTGATCGCGCTCATCCGCACCCACCTCGACCAGCAGAAAGCACCCCGTTCCGCGGCAGAGGTCACCTCAGCGCTCGCTGAGGCCCACCCTCAGCGCAACATCAAGTCGACCGTCGTGCGCACCACGCTCGAGAATCTTGTCGCCAAGAGCCAGGCTCATCGCTCGAAGCAGGGCGGCTCGGTCTTCTACACGTCAGTTGCCGTGCAGACCGCGACTGAGAAGGCCCCGGCTCCCGCGCTGCCCCAAACCGAGCAGGACAGCAACAAGCGCGAGAAGGCCGACGCGGTCAGTTCGTAGCCGTCGAGGACATCCGAAGAAGCCAGCTCTCGGCGAGCAGCCAAACGAAGTACCCGGCCATAAGCGTGCCGCCGACGGCACCGTACTTCCAGGCTGTCCCCCGCTCGTTCTGGCGCGAAAGTGGTGCTCGGACCTCTTCGTCCCGAAGCAACTCGGGGCGCTCGCTGTTCTTGGGCTGCTGTGTCTGCCACCTGGGCTGATGGTCCGCTGACGTCCACGAGTCTTCGCGTTGTGCGACGTGGTTGTCACGCAGTTAGACACTCAGTGCGCCTCGCGCGCCGAGCCGTGGCGCAAGTTCCTAGAGGCCGCGTAGCTGCCGACCCGCTGAACCCTCCCGAGATCCGCGGCCCCGGCCCCTGCGCCTCCATCTGCACCCAGCCCGAACCCTGGCCGGCCCGCAGCGTGCCCAAGGCCCACACGCCGTGATCAGCGCCTACAGGGTAGCCAAAAGCCCGGAATGTGTGGCCCCATACGCTGGTCCCGTCGACCAGCCTCACCGGCCGCGCGTCCTCGAGGGGCGCCTCGAGCCGCAGCAGGGCAACGTCCTGCCCGCCACGCCGCCACGACACCACCACCGCTCGCACCGTGGGGCGGCCCTCCAACAGCGGAAAATCGAGATCAACGGCCCCGCCGGGAGCCTCTTTCGCGCTCTCCGGCAATCCAAGCGCCTCAGCCACGACATGGGCACAGGTACACACCACATCGGCGGCAACGAGGAACCCGGCACCGACCACCTCGCCCCCGGCCGAGCGAACCCGCACCTGCGACGCCTCCAGCACGTCGCTCCCCCGTGACGCGGCCATGCACTCCCCCGGTTGTTGACTTGCCTCCCGCTATGCCTCAGGCCAGCATCCTCGGCCCAGCCGCCTCACACAACACGCCCTTTACGAGACGCAGTTGAAGATGTGTACACCTGCAGTCCCGTGGCGGGGTCCTTGTGCGAAGTGGGTCAGCCGTTCCGCCCCCACCCACTCCTCCGTCCACGGCCGTTGGCCTTGTGGGCCCAACGATCTCCTGCGCCTGCGGCACCGCGATGGCCCCCTGGCACTAGCACTCTCTGTTCTGCCCCGGAGTCCGAAGGAGCGATCGTTTCCCGGTTGTTCACGATGACCTCATGCCTGAGCTTCGTGCGATCCGGGGCTTGCGGCTTAGCTTCACAAGGTCCAGTTCGCCCGAAATAGACGAGGCATAGATGTCCCTGCGTCATGCAGTCGCCAGCCTAGCCGTCCTGCCCGTGCTCGCCGTTCCGGCGACCGCCCAGGCGGCCACGACCCAACAAAATCACCATGTACCGTCCCAGAAGACTAATTTCGACCTGCAGGCCCACCGCGGCGGCCTTGGCCTGACCACCGAGGAGTCCCTGGAGGGCTTCGGCAAAGCTCTGCGCCTCGGCGTGACAACCCTGGAGCTGGACACCCACATCACCAAGGACCAGAAGGTCGTGGTCAATCACGACCGGCAGATCAGCGCCCAGAAGTGCAAGGACACCGGTCCGGTGACGCCCGGTGACCCGATGTACCCGTATGTCGGTAAGTACATCAAGGACCTGACGCTGGCCCAGATCAAGAGCATGGACTGCGGCTACCAGCAGCTGCCCGGCTTCCCCGAGCAGGAGCAGATCAAGGGCTTCCGCATGGTGGAGCTCAAGGACGTCCTCAACCTGGTCAAGAGCTACAAGGCCAAGCAGGTCAAGCTGAACATCGAGACCAAGGTGGAGGCCGGCGCGCCCGAGCAGACCGCACCACGCGAGCTGTTCGTCCGCCGTGTCTTCGAGGAGATCCACCGTTCCGGGATCGAGAAGCAGGTCACCATCCAGTCCTTCGACTGGGGGTCGCTGAAGGAGATGCACAAGCTCGCGCCGTCTTACCCGCTGGTGGCGCTGACAAACTACGACTTCCTCCAGGTCGGCAAGCCCGGCGCCTCCCCGTGGCTCGGTGGCATCGACGCCGACGACTACGACGGCGACTTCGTCAAGGCCGCCGCTGCCATCCCCGGGGTCACCGCCCTGTCCCCGAACTACGGTTTCCCGCAGAACGGCACGATCGCGGACCCGGCTTTCCGCTTCTACCCCGACAAGAAGATGATCTCCGAGGCCCATGAGCGGGGTCTGAAGGTCATCCCGTGGACCTGTGACGACCCCGCCACTATCGAAGCGCTCATGGACATGGGCATCGACGGGATTATCACCGACTACCCCAACCGCGTGCGGAACATCATGGCCGACCGCGGCATGCGCCTGCCCAAGGCCTACCCCGCGCCGCGTCACTGACACACCACGGACGCATACGTCCCGGAGCACCCGGCTCCGGAGCGTACGCCGTCACAAAGCCGGTGCGGGTGACGCCGTCACGAGCGGCCCGACGTCACCCGCAACAGTTCGACGTTGAACTGGGCACCGGCCAGCAGAGCCAGATTGGTGAACCAGACCCGGACCAGGAAGACGACGAGCCCGGCGAGCGATCCGTACAGCCGGCTGTACGAGCCGATGTGTGTGGCGTACAGGGCGAACCGCGAGGCGCGCAGACGGGCGGGCAGAGATGGGCTCGGACTGGACGAGTACACGGCCAGCAGCAAAGGCTGCAGGCGCTCCTGTGGCGCTGGGCTGGTTCAACTCCGACCAAGCCACGGCACACGGCCGCTGGTGCGCATGCGGACTGGTAAAACACAAGGTCGCGGCTGGATCCGTTACGCCGGTCGTGGAGGACCGAGACCGCCAAGAGCCGTCCGAGTCCGGCCGCCTGGTGCTCACAGCAGTCCCGGACGAGGGAGACCTCAGCCGCGCCGTGTGCGCCGCCCGGGAGCGGGTTGCCATCCTGCGCCCGCAGTACTTCCAGCAGAATCTGCTGCTGGATCAGGCCGCACTGCGCTCGGGAACGCTGCTCACCTACATCCCGCCTGGCCGGCCGGTCGGCGCGGTCGATGCCTCCGACATTGCCGACACGGCCGCGGTCTTGCTGACCGCCGAACCACTGACAGGGCAGATCGTGGTGCCCACCGGCCCGGCCACGATTACCACCCAGGACGCGGCCGACGCCATCTCCTCAGCTCTTCGCATCGACATCGCCATCGACTACGTCGACGCCGACCGCGCCTGGACCGAGCTGCGCAAGGCGGGCCGCCCCGACTGGTGGATCGCCGACCTGCTGAACATCTGCCAGAAGGCCTCCCTCGAGGTCAACGACGACGTGCCCAGCCTCACCGGACACCCGGCACGGACCATCGCCGACACCGCCAAGGCCCAGCTGTCCGCCAACTAGCGAGTCTTCCTACTGCGCCGCACCGAAGAAGTCCTATGCCTCGTCGGTCACGTAGAGCAGGCTCTCTGCCCAGACCGGGACTTGGACGTAGGAGTGAACAGCCGCGGATCACGGAGCACTGCGTTGTAGGTTTCATGGCCGGGCTGCTGCCGTGCAGGAGAGCCGTGCCCGACCTGAGGATCTTCCATGCTCATTTGGCGGCCCCGGAGCTACCTCTCATCACTATTACGGCCAGGCATGGGGGGCCACTCCCGGCTGTGGGATTTCCATCCGGGTGATGGTCAATCCACGGCAGGCCGTCCATGTCCAGGCGCTGGCGGGTACGTGTGACGGGGCGCTTCCGGATCGTCGTAGTACTCAGTGCGTGCCATCGCTTACTCCTCCACCGGGCGGGCCGTGTCCCACACCGGCGTTGCGGCTGTCCACCTAGGCGTCGAACATGCCGCCGTCCTCGGCGCGCCGAAGATGCCACACCGGGGCACCGTAGGCGTTCACGCCCCAGACGTGCGCGTTCACGAGAGGCTGGTCATCCGCCCGGTAGAGCGAGTTGTACAACGTCGTGCCATGAGTGCGGAGCTCAACCCCCGGCGACTTCGCCAAGCTGCGGAAGTGCAGGAGGCCGAGACGGCAGCGCGCGGCTGCGGGCACGGTAGAGGCGGACGGCGACCGGGTTGTCTTCCTCGGGCGCGTCGAGCACATCGATCCCGTCGAGGAAGATGCCGTTGTCGACGCAGAGGTCCTCCCACAGTTTCGGCGTGAGCACCCACATCTCGACGATCTGGTCCTCGCCGTCGGCGAGCGGGAGCGTCTCCGTGCGCGGGGCGACACTCGACGAGGGGCCGCGGCCACGAAAGTTGGTGTGCAGCACGGAGAAGGCGAGGCGCCCGCCGGGCTTGAGGCCGTGGCGTAGGGCAGGCAGCAGGCGATGAGGGTTGATGTAGCCCAAGCCGTGGATGGAGTAGATGACGTCGTAGGGTTCCGAGCACTGCAGATGCTCGACAGCATCGGCGTGGATGAGTGTGAGCCCTGGCATATCGCCGTACCGGGCAACGGCCCGCGCGTGCTGGCTGGCGGATGCTTCCACTGCGTCGACCGTGGCGCCGTGCTCGCGTACGAGGTGGGCGGCGTGCCTGCCCAGGCCAGAGGCCAGGTCCAGAACGCGCAGTCCGGCGAGGTCGCCGAGCACCTCGGCGCCAGGCCCGGTCGGCCAGAATCCCCAGGAGATGCGGTCCACGTCCGGGATTACGGTTCCGCGTTGAAGGTGGTGGTGCCCGTACTGGACCCAGGCGCGGGCATTGGCGGCTTCAGGCTCCGTGCTGTGCATGGTGCTCCTCGATTGTCGGGGGAGAAGCGGGGCCGCGCCGACTGCGCGAACCCGCGTTGAGGTCCGATATCCGGGCTGTTCAGCGGTCCTGGGCGAGGGCGTACAGCTCGCCCAGCAAACTTCCCTCGGTGGCGACGAGTTCGTCGAAGGAGCCCTGTTCCCGGACGGTGCCCTGGTCAAGGACGATGACCCGGTCGGCCATCCTCACGTTGTCCAACCGGTGTGTCACCACCACGGTGATCCGGTCCGGGGCCGTGGCCCGCAGCTCCCGGAAGATCTGGTGCTCCCCGCGGGCATCCATCTCGCTGGTCGGCTCATCCAGAACGAGCACGGCTGGCTCCCGGTACATCGCTCTCGCGCACGCCAGTCTCTGCCACTGACCGCCGGACAGCTCGTGGCCGCCCCACACCGAGCGGGCGAGGAGCGTCTCCAACTGATCGGGCAGGTCGCGTAGGGCCTTGGTCATGCCGACCCGCTCCGCCGCGTCCCAGATTCGCTCGTCGCCGTGCTCGCGGGGCTGGCCCAAGGTGATGTTCTCCCGGGCGGCGAGCGGCCAGTGCCCGTTCTTCTGCGGGACCAGGCCGACGTGCCTCCATACCGTCTCCGCGTCCGCGGTGGCGAGATTGATGTCGTCCCACAGCACCGTTCCGTCGGTCGGCACGGTCAGCCCGGTCAGCATCCGGATCAGCGTCGACTTGCCGGCACCGTTCTCCCCGACCAGCGCAACGACTTCGCCGCGGTTCAGGGTGAGCGTGATCGGCTGCACGGCCGCCGTGTCCTTGCTCGGGTAGGTGTACGAGGCGCCTTCCAGGCGGATCTGCTGTGGGGGCTTGACCTGCGCGGTGCCGCGGGCCGTGGTCATGGCGCGGACCTCGTCGATGAAGGTGTAGTAATCGGAGAGGTAGAGGCCGTGGTGGAACATCACCGTTGAGTACCGGATGATCGAGTTCAGGGCGCGGCCAGCGGTCTGGGAGGCCACGACCGCGGTACCCGCGCTTGCGGTCGACATCGCGCCGGCGAGGACCAGTCCGGCGAGCGAGGCCCACATGCCGAGGGTGAACAGGCCACCGAGGGATGCAGCCAGCAGCGTGATCCGCAGATACGGGCGGGCTCCGGCCACCTCCCGCAACTCGACCCGGTCACACATGGATCGGTACCAAAAGTGCAGGTAGCCGCGCATCGTGTTGGCCCGCAGCTCGTCGGCGAGATCGGCCGTCGTCAGCCACCAGCGCATCATCCCGCGGACATTGCGGGCGGAGATCGTCTGGTCGTGGACGCGGTAGTCGACCCGCGCGGCAATCACGCCCCCGAGGCCGCGGGGGACGACCGACAGCAGCAGGACACCGAGGAGCAGCGGGTGCAGGGAGGTGAGCACCGCGGCCGCCGAGGCGAGCTGAACGAGGCCGTTCGTGAGGGTCTTGGCGTCGTTGGCGATGTCGACGGCGCGCAGCGCGCCGATCTCCGCCGCCTGGCTCCGGTCGCCGAACCCTTCCGCGTCGTAGGCGGCGAGTTCGGCCCGCATGTGAAGATCAACAAGCTGCAGATCCGCCGCTGAGGCGATCTTCGGGTTCAGGCGTCGGGTCGCCCAGTCCGCGAGGATCCACATGGCCGCGCCGGTGGCCATCGCGACGACGCCGACAGTCAGGGCCGGCCACGCCCGTGACAGGCCTTCGCGGGGGTCAGCGACCATCAGCTGCGGCAGGGCCTGGGCGACGGCGCTGAGCATCACGGCCGTGCCGAGGCCGGACAGCAGCTGGCACACGACGATCGTCAGCGCCATGCGCCGGTCGACCGACCAGGCCAGGCGGGCCGTCTGGATCAGGGCCGCGGGGATCCGGCGGGCCATGTCCCACAAGGTGGCGTCGTCCATCGCCCGCCGGTGCTTGCGTCCGTTGTAGTCGAGCTCCGGCGGCGCCGAGGGCTGCGGAGCGCCCTCCCGAGCCGCCGGCAGGGACACCCCCTCGCGGTACCCGCTCGCCTTGTTGAGGGCCGGGGCGGGGGCCGTCTTGTCGTGCGGTGCGGTCATGCGAACACCCCCGCCATCAGCCGGTCCAGGGTGCGCCGCCCGCGCGCGGTGACGTCGGGGTCGTCGAGCTTCGGCCCCCAGACCAAGCAGCTCACCGCGTCGAGCGCCGCCAGGCCCTTCAGGGCCAGTTGCTCCTTGGGCGTGAGGTTGCGGCCGTAGCCCTGGAGGCACGCGGCCCGTAGGTCGGGCCGATCCGTCCACGTCGAGCAGGCCATCAGCACGAAGTCCTGCACCGCGGTCGCGAACCGGGATCTCTCAAAGTCGATCCACCCGGCCTGCTGCTGAACATGCGACCACATCAGGTTGCGGTCCCATGCGTCGCCGTGGATGAACGCGAGCGGCAGCGGCGGCAGGGTACGCAGCTGCCCGGCTAGGTCGCGCACCAGCTTCTGCTCCGGCGCGGTCAGCCGGTCGCCGGCCTTCTCCAGGTGCCCCTCGGCTCCATCGGCTGCGGTCTGCAGCGCCTGCTCCGCCTCCGCACGTCGGGGCCCTGACAGGTCACCAGCCGCGTGAAGGCGGGCCAGCAGGGCGCCGGCCTGCCGATGCACTCTGGCTTCCTCCGCGGGCGCGAGCGTCAGCTGCTTGAGAGGCCGCCCCGGGACGGCGGTCAGGAGCAGCGCCAGGTACTCCGCGCTCGAGGCGCGCAGCTGTGGTGCGCCGCCGGCCCCGAGGGCTGGTGCAGCGCTGCGCAGCGCGAGGGTCTCGCGCTCGTACATCACGGCCTTGGGAGAGATCTTCAGGTAGAAGCGGACGGACCCGGGCAGGTCGAGCTGCCAGACGCGCGAGTTCTCGCGCGGGTGGGAGACGTCCTTCGCAGAAGGGCGGGCGCCGAGGGCCCGGCTGGCCCACGCGAGCAGGGCGGGCGACGGCGTGCTCGGGTTGGTCATACCCCCCACCCCGATGACGGTCGTGATGCCAAGGCGAACAGCGTGCGACGGGCGTCGACCGGGCACCGGAACGCGATGGCCTGGGCGACCTGGGCAGGGGGGTTCTCGAACACAGGGAGGGCGGCAAGCACGCGGACGGGATTCACGGAGTTCTCCTCAAGAGCGGCAAACGGGCAGAGCACCCGGACAACGGTCCTGATCACAGGGCCGACACGGTCAACCTCAGGCGACGAGTCGAGTAAAGGTTCGACTCCGGGCGCCGCGGGCAAGTGCTGTCGGCGTACGCGTATGGCACGGGCTGTTCGATTCAGCCTCACGGGGGACAGGACGCGGCCGTAGCCCGAGCGGCGGATTGCATAACGGTGTCGAGGGCACCGGACTCCTTCGGCGAGGGGTGGATGTGCTCTGCGGCGCACCCTCGCCTCCGCCACTGACAATCGACGGCGGACGGCACCGTGATCCGGTCATTTCGAGCGGGCCGGGCAGCGACCAGACGATCACCTTGCCGGGGCCGGTGACCTGGAGCGAAGCCGGAAGAAAGGATTCTCGAACCCACCGGCTACGGCCCGGAATTCGGCGCCCGACAATGTGGCTGGATCTGACTTCAGGCCGGATGACCTTCCGGAGCGCCAGCCCGGTGAGCGGGCACGACGACGGCTAGCATCAGCACCTTCGACGCGGTCGCCACACGCCCGAAAGGCCAGCGCGCGCCCCGTGCCTGCACCCGCAGAGCCGCCGCTGCGTACAACGAACTTCCTCCAGCGACGCCCCTGCCCGCGCGGCGCGCAGCCGCCCCTGCGCAGAGGTCACGAGGAGAGACATGACCATTCCCCGCCCCGTACCTCCACGACGTCGTGACGGCCTACCTCCGCCAGCATCCAGAGGAGCAACCGCTCCTTGACCGCACCGCCGCCGGGCACAACGTGACCGACCGCCGACAGTTCGACGGGCACGTGACGACCTCGGGCATCGTCACCAACGACGCCGACGAGGTGCTGCTCATCTGCCACCTCGCCTCCGGTGGCCGCTCAGGGGGTGACCGGACGTGCTGGCTGAGCTCCGAGACTGCCCCCTCTGCTGGACACAGTTCCAGGTCAGCCCCAAAGCAGCCGCACGGCACACCCCGCTGCAAAGCGGAAGCAGCCCGCCGCCGCAAACGCGAACGCACGGACGCCGACGAGGACGTTCAGACAGAACCAGCCGAGCCGACATTGCCCGTGACACCGCTGACGCCGACCGCTGTTCGCAGCTGTCCTCACTGCGACAAGCCGGTCACCATCGTCGCTCTCCTGGCTACCCCAGAAGCAGCCCGGCCCACCCTTCCTGCAGCAAGTCCGGACGTGATTCCGATGCGAAGAGGCTGATCTCCTCCGCAGGAAAACGCGAGCGAGCTACCAGCCACAAGTCGATACTCTTCCCCGGGAAAGGACGTGACAATGGCATTGGTGAAGAAGGGGTCCCGACACATCACAGTCGACGGCATCCCCTACCGCTAAATTGCTGGCATACCCTGCGGTCATGGACGACCCCGTGCTCACCGCCCGCGAACTGGTGCGGGATCGGTTTCCTGCCGCCCGGGCCGCCTTTCTGGCCGGCAGTGTGCTGACCGACCGGCGTACGCCGACCTCCGATCTGGACATCGTGGTCCTCCTGGACGGGCCGCCGGCGCCCAACCGGGAGAACCTGCTGTACCGCGGCTGGCCGGTGGAGCTGTTCGTGCAAACCGAGGCCGTCTGGCATAGCTTCGCCGACCAGGAGACCGCGAAGCGGAATTCGCCGTTGCTCGCCATGTGCTCCGAGGGCATGCTCCTCGTGGACGCGAACGGGCTGGGCGCTTCGCTCCAGGCTGAGGCGCGCGAACGGTGGGCTGCAGGCCCGCCGCCGCTCTCGGACCGTGAGCGGGACTACCAGCGGTACATCCTGACCGACCTGCTCGACGACCTGCGTGGCTGCGCGGACCCCGCCGAGCGGGTGCACGTGGTCTCGCACATGCTCCAGCGTGCCTCGGAGCTGGCCCTGCTGGTCGGCGGACACTGGCTTGGCGGAGGCAAGTGGTTGTCGCGGCGACTGGCTGCGGCCGACCCCAGGCTGCACCGCGCGTTGACCGAGGCCGCCGCGCAAGCAATCGCCGGGCACACGAGCGCCTTCGCCGCAGCCGTGGCGGAGGTGCTGGACGAAGCCGGCGGCCCGTTGTGGGACGGGTACGCCATCCGATGAGTCGGTGGTGTGGGGACTAGCCACGCAACAGGCAACGTTCGCCCTCACCAGGGAGAGCTAGCCTGGCCCACCCGTCGCAGGGAGCGTCAGTAGGCAGTGCGATGCTGACGCCAACAACTCCGCTCACGGTGATCAATGGGGGGCCGATGCCTGGTGAACGATCAAGGGCTGACTTGTCCTCGGTCTGCTTCGACTCTGCTTGGTGTGCCACCGACCTGGGTGAATACCGACCCTGCCGCTACACCTACGAGTACTACCCCTACGAGAGCCTGCCGCCGCTCGACTCCACCAAGTTCACGGGCGTCTTTCAATGGCTCGGTGGTACCGGCGAACCGGTTCTCGAACAGGTCACGGCGCTCAATCGCTTGGCAGAGAACCTTGCGGCCAAGGGCTTGACGCTGCCTCGGGACTTCGTCACCTTCCAGGCCGACTCGAAGCTGCACTGCTCGCTGGATGAGGTCTCGGTGACCTGCTGCTGGACCGATATCTCAGAGCCCCTGCCCAGTCCGGTCGAGCCTGGCGCCTTCCTCGTGCGATTCCTGCGGGATCAACAGGACTGCGTCATCTGGTACCTCTATCTCCGTCCTTCGGGTGAGGTGTTCGTGGTGCACTCCCATCTCGACTACGAGTACGAGTACGAGGCGCGGCGCGACGGGGAAGACACGGAGACCGATCTCGACGATCCGGAGGAGCAAGGGGCCGCAATCCTCTGGTGTGCACCTTCGTTCGAGGAGTTCGCCGCTCGGTTCTGGATCGAGAACCGTCTCTGGCATGCCCTCAACGGCAATGACCTGTCCCAACTCGAGCCTCCGCTGCGTGACTACGTGCGTCACTACGCGCCGCCCGGGATGCCCGCATGACCGTGCAGTGGACGAGATCGTGTGCGCATGACGGAGCGAGTACGCGTTCGCGAGATCGATGGCGACGAGGGGCAGCGCCTGTCACGTTGATGCCGGTGGCGCGGATGTCGGCGCTTTCACCGGTTCCGTGCGTCATGACCGCGGCCGTGGTCCGGGTGGCCAGCCATCGCAGCCACGAGTTCGTCGTCGGCGTTGATGACCGCGACCCCGCCCTGGTCCGCCGGCGGAAGGGATTCGACGAGCTCGCCCTTGGCCGTCGCGACCGCCTCCCGGCTGCCGAATTCTCCGACGTGGGCGGAGCCGACGTTGAGGACGACGCCGATCTGCGGCGGGGTCAGCGATGCCAGGTAGGCGATGTCCACCAACTCGTTACAGTTCCACGCCGTACGGCGGTTCCGCCCCGGCCCGCGAGCAGGTGACGGCCGCCGCTCGCGCCGCGAACCTCAGGACATCGCTCCAGTCGGCGGGCCCGAGCCCTGCGAGCCCGTCACGGGACAGACGGTCGCGGGAGTCCAGGGTGTGCAGCAGCGCCGCGTTCACTGTGTCGCCGGCCCCGATCGTGTCGACGACCTCGACGTCCACGCCGGGCACCGCGTGCGGGCCGTCGCCCTTGGCGGTGAAGGCCGTCAGACCCGCACCGCCGCGGGTCACGACGACGGCCGACGGCCCGGCTGCGAGCCAGCCCTCGATGCCGCCGCCGAGCCACTCCGCATCCTCCTCACTGAGCTTGAGCAGGGAGACGTACGGCAGCCAGCTCTCGAAGCGTGCCCGGTAGGCGTCCGCGTCCGGGATCAGGCCGGCGCGGATGTTCGGGTCGAGGGCGACGAAGACGCCCCGCGCGGACTCGCGCCGCATCAGGTGCTCATACGCGCTCGCACCCGGTTCGAGGACGAGCGAGCACGTACCGACGGACAACGCCCTTACTCCCGACGGGAATTGAGCAGGGGCCGTGAACAGGCGGTCCGCGCTGCCCTCCGTATAGAAGGTGTACGTCGCCGAGCCGCCCTCGGCGACGGACGCGACCGCGAGGGTGGTGGGTTCGGCGCCGCGCTGGACGAGGTCGACCGCCACTCCTTCCTTCTCCAGGTGCGAGACGAGTGCCGTACCGAACGCGTCGGTCGAGACGCGGGAGCAGAACGCGACGTCCGCGCCGAGCCGCCCGAGCGCGACGGCCGTGTTGTACGGTCCGCCGCCGCGCGCGGGCAGCAAGGGGGCAAGCGGGTCGCCGGTGCCGCTCTGCGGCACCAGGTCGATCAGGGCTTCACCGGCGACGACGATCATGCCAGGGCTTCCTTTCCGGTCAGGGTGATCCCCTTGGAGTCGGGGCGCAGGGTGAGTACGGAGACGGCGGTGACAGCGGCGACGCAACAGCCCATGACCGCATAGGTGCCGCGGTAGCCGATGCTGTCGTAGCCGAGGCCGGCGAGCGGGGAGATGACGGCGGCGCCGAGCTGGGTGGCCAGCTGGAAGCCGACCAGATAGATCGTGGACGACAGCCGGGGCTCGAAGTGGCGGTTGATGTACTTGAAGATCGCGATCAGCATGATCGGCAGCTCGACGGAGTGCAGCAGTTTCACCGCGGAGATCGCGAGGGCGCCGGTGACCAGGCCGGACAGCAGGATCCGGGCCGCCATGACGCAGCCGGAGATGAGCAGCGACTTCTTCGGCCCGATGCGGTTGACCAGGAACGGCGCGAGCGCCATGCCGCCCGCTTCGAGGAAGACCTGCACGGAGTTCAGGTCGGAGAACATCCGGTTGCCCTCGGCCTCGGTGGAGAAGAGCGAGGTGAAGTAGGAGGGGAACATCGCGTCGTACGTGTTGTAGGTAGCTGTCACCGCGACCACGAAGAGGAGCAGGCCCCAGAAGGCGGGGTAGGCGAAGAGGGACTTCACGTCCGAGAGCGAGACTGAGGAGGCCGCTTCGTCGACGGCCTCGGCGCGGCGGCCGTCCGCGACCCGGATCGCGACGATCAGGCCGACGAAGACGGCGGCGGCGACGGACGCGGCCCAGAAGTTCAGATTCGGGTTGATGTTGAACAGGCGGCCCGCGAAGAAGGTGGCGGCGGCCCAGCCGAGCGAGCCGAACATCCGGGCCCGCCCGAACTCGAAGCCGTGGAAGCGGCCGAGGCGCTCGGTGTAGCTCTCCAAGGTCGCGACGGCGACGGCGAAGGCCGTGGCCAGGTAGACAGAGCCGACGACCAGGCCGAGGGCGAAGTGGTGCTTGAGCAGCGGCCCGTACACGTAGATGTACATCGGGCCGACCAGCAGCATCAGGCCGCCGATCCAGTACAGGAGGTTCTTGCGCAGGCCGAGGCGGTCCTGGAGGTAGCCGTAGACCGGCATCGTGATCAGACAGCCGATGGCGTTGGCGCTGATCACGAGCGAGCTGCGGCCGGCGCTCAGACCGATGTCCTGGGTCAGCCAGATCGAGAACAGCGACCAGGACAGCGACCACGTCACGAAGAACATGAAGAGCGCGGCGCTGGCCAGGGTGAAGTTCACCTTGCGCCGGCTGTGCCCGGGAGCGGGCGCGGCCCCGGACGCACCGGTGGGCCGATCTCCGCCGGGGTCCGCGCCCGTCTCCTGCCGGCCGGGGCCGCCCGCGGCGGGGGACGTGGCCGTCACCGCTTCCTTCTGCATGGTCATGTGTGCGCTCCCTCGCGCCAGGCACCGCGTCGTACGCGCGGAGCCGCCTCATCATGCCGGAATGATTCATTCCGAATCTAGTCCCTAACACGTGCTAGGGCGGGATTACTATCACGTGTTAGGTTCCGTTTGGCAAGAGGCAGGACACGCACCGGCAACACGCCCGACACCGTGCGCCGGGCGGAACCACACACCGACGGCGGCGCGCCCCCGCCTCGACGCACCGCCGACACGGCGCACCCGAAACGGCGCGCCCGCGACGGCCCGACCTCCGGGCCCTACGGCAGTACCCGTGGGCCCTACGACAGAAAGTGACGCCGCCATGGCCGACCGGAACACACCCCGCCTCCACGTACGGCCCGCCGCCGGTCAGTGGTGCAACGACCCCAACGGCCCGCTCTTCCACGACGGCCGCTACCACCTCTTCTTCCAGCACAACCCGGGCGCGCCCGTCTGGGGCGACATTCACTGGGGCCACGCCTCCAGCCCCGACCTCGTGACCTGGACCGACCAGGGCATCGCGCTCACCCCGACGCCCGGAACCCGCGACGAGCTGGGCGCCTGGTCCGGCTGCGCGGTCGTCGACGACGGTGTGCCCACCGCCGTCTACACCGCAATGGACCGCACCGACGGCATCGGCTCGGTCATGCTCGCGCGCGCCGCCGACGAGGCGATATCGACGCTGAAGGCCGAGCCGGAAGCCGTCGTCCCCGGCCCGCCGACGGGCCTCGACCTGCTCGCCTTCCGCGACCCGTTCCTCTTCTCGTACGAGGGCCGGCGCTGGGCCG
Organism: Streptomyces sp. NBC_01445; assembly: GCF_035918235.1. Classification (NCBI taxonomy): domain Bacteria; kingdom Bacillati; phylum Actinomycetota; class Actinomycetes; order Kitasatosporales; family Streptomycetaceae; genus Streptomyces; species Streptomyces sp. NBC_01445. Next base: position 557,353 of record NZ_CP109486.1, read on the forward strand.
TGATCGGCGCCGGGCACCGACGCGCGCCGGAGGCGGGCGGCCGCCCCGACGTGCTGCTCTACCGCGTCGACTCGCTCAACGAGTGGACCTACGCCGGCTCGCTCCTGGACGCGGCCCACCCGCTCGCGGCCCGCCACGCCGCGCCCGCCGACGCCTGGGAGTGCCCCGCGCTGCTGCCCACCGGTGACGGCCGCTGGATCCTGCTCCTGTCGCTGTGGGCCGCCGACATCACGTACTCGACCACGTATCTGATCGGTGATCTCGCGCCGTCCGGCACCGGGTTGACCTTCGTGCCGTCCTCGGGCGGCATGCTCGATCACGGCCGCGACTTCTACGCTCCCACCGCCCTCGTCGAGGACGGCCGAACCCTGCTGTGGGGCTGGAGCTGGGAGTCGCGTACCGAGGAGGAGTCCGTGACCGTCGGCTGGGCGGGCTGTCTGACGCACCCGCGCGAGATCGGCGTGCACGAGGACGGCACGTTGCGGCTCGCGCCCGCCCGGGAGTTGACGGGGCTGCGGGGCGCCGAACTGGCCGTGGGAGACGTGCTTCCCGCCGCGTACGAGATCGAGCTGGACGTGGCCGTCGGCCACCCCGACTCCGAGGTCGAACTGCACCTCGGGGACACCATCGCGCTGCGTCTGAACCCGACGCGCGGGCTCGCCACCCTCGACCGGACGGGCGCGCCCGCCAGCTCGCACCATCCGCTGCCCAGGACCGCGCAGGTCACCGCCGTCGTGCCGGGCGGGTCCCGGGCGCGGCTGCGGGCTCTGGTCGACGGGCCGCTGGTCGAGGTGTTCGTCGACGAGCGGGCCATGCTGACGGAGAAGGTCTACCCCGCGCCCGAGGGCAGGCTCGGCGTCGCGGTCGTGCGCGGTGCGGCCGAGGTCCGGGTGACGGCCTGGGAGCTGACCGGTCGCTGAGCCCGCGGGCGGGCGGCGAGAGCGCTACGGGGCGACGGCCCGGTCGCCCTTCCGACACCTGGGCGAGGCCCTTCCCACCCCCGGCTCGTCGCCCCACCCCGTCGTGGTCGCCGCGGGTCCCGCCATGGCGCTCGGCACGTGCATCGGCGGCCTGCGCACCAGCAGGACGACGGGTCACGGCATCACGGAGCTGTCCGGCGCCCTGTGCGCTTGCGCCGCCGCCGGTTCGCGGTTCAGCTCGGGCTGCCCACCGACTCCCGTTCCACCACCGGGCAGTCGAGCAGCAGGCCCGCCGACCGGTCGACGTCGTGCCCCGCGTCCGCCGCGTCGAGCAGAGCACGGACCGCCTCCGCGCCCATCTCGTAGTGCGGCAGCGCGACCGTGGTGAGTGCCGGGACCAGATGGGCCGCCATCTGGTCCTGGTCGTCGTAGCCGACGAGGGACAGCTCGCCGGGGACGTCGATCCCGAGCCGGGCCGCCGCCAGCATCGCGCCCGCCGCGACGCGGTCGTTGGCGCAGACGATGCCCGTCGGGCGGGTCTCACCGGGCCGGTCGAGGATCCGCAGGGCCGCCGCGTAGCCCTCGTCGATCTGCCAGCCCGCGCGCACCGTCCATCCCTCGCGCGCCGTGAGTCCGGCGGCGCGCAGGCCGTCGGTGAATCCGCGGGCACGATCGGACGCCGCGATGTTGCCGGCCTCGCCCGCGAGCAACGCGATGTCGCGGTGGCCCGCCGCGATCAGCACGTCCACGGCCGAACGGCCGCCGCCCCGCTCGTCCGCCACCACGTACGCGTATGAATTCAGCTGCTGCGGGAGGCAGTTGGCGAGCACCGTGCGGGCCGGATCCAGGCCGTCCGGGACCTGGGTACGGCGCATCGACATCGCCGCGTAGACCACGCCGTCGACCCGGCGGGCCCGCAGTTCGGCGATGGCCTCCGTTTCGGCGGCCGGATCGTTTCGTGACTCCAGGAGCAGGACCTGGTGCCCGCGTTCGCGGGCCGCGTCCATCGCGCCGAGCACCATCCGCCCGGCGAACGGGCTCGTCGCGATCTCGTCGCTGAGCAACCCGATGACCGCGCTCCGCTTGCGCCGAAGGGAACGGGCCACCTCGTCGGGCCGGTAGCCGAGTTCGTCGGCCGCCTTCTTGATCCGTTCCTGCGTCCCGGCGGAGAGGTTGCCCGCCGCGCGGCCGCTGAAGACGAAGGAGACGGCGGCCCGTGACACCCCGGCGAGTTCGGCTACGTCGCGGGCGGTGGGGCGGCGGTTCACGGTGTCGTCCTCGATTCATGGGGCCCTGGGTCGCGCCCGTTCCTGTACGCGGCCCGTGCATGCGTCCAGTATCTCCGTACGAGGTCACGAGTGCCGTCGGTAGGGTGCTCTCATGGTGGGCAGAGGCGGTTCGGGCGGCAAAGCGGTCGGTGCGCGGGGGCAGGACGCCGCCGGTGCCGGTGGCACTTCGGGCGCCGGCGCCCGGGGTGATGCGGGGGCAGCCGAGCCGGGTGCCGTCGCGCGGCCCACCTCCCGTGACGTGGCACGGCTCGCGGGCGTCTCGCACACCGCCGTGTCGTTCGTGTTCAACGGCCGCGCCGACGGCAATCTCTCCGCCGAGACCCAGCGCCGGATCCGCGAGGCCGCGACGGAGCTCGACTACCGGCCGAACGCCGTGGCACGCGGTCTGCGCAGTCGGCGTACCGCCGTGATCGGCCTGGTCACCGACCACATCGCGTCGTCGCCGTTCGCGGGCGCGCTGCTGCGCGGCGCGATGGAGACGGCCTGGGAGCATGAGCATCTGCTGTTGACCGTCGACTCCTCGGGCGACGCGGCAAAGGAGGACGCCGCCGTCGCCGAGCTGCTCGACCGGCGGGTCGACGGCATCGTGTACGCGGCGATGTCGCTGCGCCGCGCGGACCGGCTGCCGAAGGGGCTCGACCGCACGCCGTTCGTGCTGGCCAACTGCCTTCCCCCGGAGGGGAGTCCGCACGCCGCCGTGGTGCCCGCCGAACGGGCCGGCGGGCGGGCCGCGGCACGGCTGCTGCTCGACGCGGGGCACCGGCGGCTCGCTCTCGTCGGCGGGCTCGACGACATCGCGACCGCCGAGCGGCTGCGCGGCTTCCGTGACGCGCTGCGCGGGGCCGGGCTGCGCGCTGCGGCCGAGGACGTGGTGCGCACGGGCGGCGAGATCTCGGCGGGGTACGAGGGGGGCCTGGGCGTCCTCGACCGGCCGCGCCCGGACCGTCCGACAGGCATCGTCTGCTACAACGACCGCGTCGCGGCGGGGGTGCTGCATGCCGCCGCCCGGCTCGGGATCGACGTACCGGGCGAGGTGTCGCTGGTGGGGTACGACGACCAGGAGCACATGGCGGCGTTCCTGAATCCGCCGTTGACCAGCGTCGCGCTCCCTCATCGCGCGATGGGCGAGGAGGCGGTGCGACTGCTGCTCGACGCCATCGGCGCGCGGCGCGCGCCCGAGGCGCGGGTGCTGAAGCTGGAGTGCCCGGTGGTCGTGCGGGAGTCGGTGGGAAACGGGCCGGGCGCGCGACGGTAACCGGGCGCCCAGAGAACCGGTTGCCGGGAACGGTTCGTTTCGGGCAGCGACCTAAATCGTGTCAGGAAAGTGAACCCGGCCCCTTTCCACCTTTAACGAGTTAGGTCTACAGTCCTGGTCGCCCCCCGTCAGTGAAGCTGGGAGAACCGAGGACCGATGACGCCCCCTGAGCCGCGCCTGAACCGCAGGACCCTTTTCCGTACGGCCACCGCCCTCGGCGCCGCCGCGGCGCTGCTGCCCGTCGCCGCGCCCGCGCAGGCCGCCGCCCCAGCGGCGCACAGGGTGAAGGCGAAGCCGAAGGCGAAGTCCACGTCGACGGCCACCGGCTACCGCAACACGTACCACTTCACGGTCCCCGACCAGTGGAAGAACGACCCGCAGCGGCCGATCTGGATCGAGGGCGAGTACCACTACTACTACCTCTACAACCCGGACTACCTCACGGGCGGGACGGAGGCCGGTACCACCTGGCGCCTGGCCACCAGCACCGATCTGGTGTCCTTCCGTGACCGGGGTGTCGCCGTGCCCAAGGACACGACTGCGAACGGGGACGTGTGGTCGGGGTGCGCGGTGGTCGACCCCGGCAACACGGCCGGGTTCGGCGCGGGCGCCGTCATCGTCGTCGTCACGATGGAGCCTGACAGCACCGCCAACTCCCAGGCGCAGTACCTGTACTACTCCACAGACGGCGGCCACACCTTCACCAACCACGGCACCGACCCGGTCCTGGCCAACCCGGGCGTCAAGGACTTCCGCGACCCGAAGGTGATCCGCGACGAGGAGCGGGGCCGCTGGGTGATGGCCCTCGCCGAGAAGACCAAGGTCGGCATCTACCACTCCGACGACCTCAAGTCCTGGACATACGCGAGCGGCTTCACCCACGAGGGCCTCGGCACGCTGGAGTGCCCGGACCTGTTCCACATCACCGGCACCGGAGGCACGGCCACCTGGGTGCTCGGTGTGAGCGCCAACGGCAAGGCGTCCGGCCTGCCCAACACATACGCGTACTGGACCGGTTCCTTCGACGGCACCACCTTCACTCCGGACGCCGCCGCCCCCCAGTGGCTCGACCACGGCTTCGACTTCTACGGCGCCGTCACCTTCGACAAGCACCGCGCCGACGGCTCCGTCGACCCGGCCATGCGGTACGCGATCGGCTGGATGAACAACTGGGACTACCCCAACACCACGCCCACCATCGACTCCGACGGCTTCAACGGCACCGACTCGATCGTCCGCGAGGTGACCCTGCGCAAGGACCCCTCCGGCACGCTGTATCTCGCCACCAGCCCGGTCACCGCGCTCGACGACCACGTCTCCAAGACCGTGGACCTCGGCGATCTCACGGTCGACGGGGAGCTCGCGCTGTCGTACACCGGCATCTCGTACGAGCTGACCTGCGAGATCACCTGGGACGGCGCGCTCACCGGAGCGGGCGTCCAGCTGCGCAAGTCGGTCGACGGAGGGCGGCACATCGACGCGGGCGTCTATGACGACTTCGCCTTCGTCAACCGTCGTGGCGTGCCGAATCCGGACTCCTCCGGGAACTACCAGGAGAGCCATACGCCCTTCGACACGGCCACGCGGTCGGTGCGGCTGCGCGCGCTCGTGGACCGGACGACCGTCGAAGTGTTCTTCGACGACGGGCGGTACGTGCACTCGATGGAGGCGTTCCCCTACCTGGTCGACATCGGGGTCTCGCTGTTCACCACCGGGGGCGCCGCGGTGTTCCGCGACACCATGATCCGGGAGTTCACCGTCTGAGGCACGTCACACAGGGGTGAACCACTTTCCTGCTGCCCGTCACTCGGTGTCCGAGTGACGGGCAGCAGGAAAGCCGCGGAACGCGAGCGCCGCGCGAACCGGCCATCGCTCCCCGACCGCGCGCCGGCTACGGCGTGGGTCTGATGGCGCAGTTCTGCGTATCGGCCTTGATCTCTCCGGCCGGGCCGCTGTCCAGCACCTTCGTTCCGGTAGTCGTCGAGTCGAGCACCACATGGTTGCATGCGACGTTGCTGACCATGTGGTTGTTGGAGACGAAGTTGCCGTCCCCTGCCGCGACACGGACCAGGGCGGGCGGGCGTGGCCCCCGGCGGGCCGGATCGAGGCGGCGGGCACCTCGTAGGTGACGAGGTTGGTTGAGACCATGTTGTTGTCACCGCGGAGGTGGAGTCCAGTGCTTGGGGAAGCGCTCGGACGGTTCGCCGAACCGCACCGGGGTCGGCACCGGCAGCGGCAGGCGCGGAGCCAGCACGGGTAGCCACCGCCGCTCCTTGAACTGGAGCTCCGGAGTGGGGTCCATGCGCTGCATGCGCACGGCCAACTCATCCCCGAGGCACCACATCTGGTTGCCCCAACCGCCCGCCACCTCGCGGATGGCCAGCCCTGCAAGGTCTGGATGTTGCTCCTGCAGCAGGTCACGGACCAGGTCTGCGGTGATCTCGATCTCGGAGTTGGTCATGCGAAGCCACAGTATCGGGGCAGGCGGGGCAGCTCTCACTCTCCGGAAGATCTCGCCACTCAACCTTCCTGGCGAGAGATCAGTCACTGGCCACACGTTCGCAAGCTGTCGTGCTCCCCTCGCAAACTGTCGTGCTGTGACTGAGTGCGGTACTTGGCCGGTCTGGCCAAGTACCGCACTCAGTCACGTGTGCCAGCGGCGAGCCAGGTCGTCGAGAGCGGGCGAGGGCGTCACTACCCGGCCGTTCCAAGGATCTGGTCGGCCGTCGCGAAGCGGTGCACCGTCGGCTTCAGCACTTCGTAGAGGTAGCCGAAGTACTCCGTTTCCGCCGTACCGGTCAGCACCGCCAGCAGAAACGCGAGGCACCCCATGTCGTGGTGTTCCCACAGGGGGCCGCGCCCCTCGTTGTAGAGCACGGTCCACTCTTCGGGGCGCTGACCGGGCCGCGCCAACCAGTACAGGAACGCCCCCGTGCCCTCCTCGAATGCCCACGGCAGGACCCTGGCCCCCGCCTCCTGCAGGCCGGCGGGCTTGTCCTCGAACTCCCAGAGGTCGGCCAGGACCTCGTCCCGTTCCGTCATCTGCGCGTGCAGGTCGCAGTCGTCGTAGGCGGAGTCGGGGACGAGCAGCCAGATCGTCTCGTCGAAGATGCCGTCGCCGTATATCTCGACGAGCTGCTTGTAGTCGGCAGGCAGAGCCGCACCGAGGGCGCGCTCGGCTTGCGCCCAGTCGACCGCGGGTGGCGGATTGACGGGCGGAGGGCAGAGGCGGACGAGCGCATCGACGGCGATCATGGAACGGACGCTACCGGGACGCGGACGCGCCCAGTACCCGTGGGTGGCGGAAGGCCAGGCGAAGATCCGCAGCGGAACCCGGCCCCGGTACCCGCTCGCCGGGGCGAAGACCTCGGCACGCCGAGGGCTGCGTCTGTCGGGTGGTCGATGAGTGCGCACTTGGCCGGTGAGGCCACCTACAGCGCCGAGTCCCGGCTGTGACTGAGCGCTTCACTTGGCCAGTTGGTTCGCGGAAACCAGCCACCGCCAGCGCCGACGCTCCGTGACAAGAGTGCCGGCGGCCAGCAGGGTCACGGGGATCGCCGCCCAGGCGGGCCAGGCCAGCCACGAGGAGATCACAGCTGCGGCGAGTTGGAGCAGCACCAGCAGGATCGTGGCCCAGCCCGGTACCGCGATGATCACGTTGGCCTTGTCCCTCCGGGTGGAGAAAAGCGTCGGAAGGCCGATCAGGGCCACTACGGACACGGCGGCAAGCATCCATGAGTGGCCGGCCAAGGCCCAGGGGGTGGCCACCCACGCGACGAGCTCCGTCGCGAAGCGCAGGGCGGACGCGGCTCGGTCGTCCGGTCGTCCCGAGGTCGTTTCTCCACCAGCAACGTCGGTCACCTGCGGACGATCTCACGGCGCGCGGCCGACTGCCAGGGGGTGGGGGCGCCACCGTCGCACCATGGCTTCCCGTATGCCCCGCAGCCGGGGACGCACGGGACGCTGAGTGCTTCAGTTGGCGAAACTCGCCAGCTGAAGCTGTCCTGTCTCAAATAAGTCTGGGTAGGCCAACGCCCTGACCTGCAGTGCCCGAACTTGGCTGAGACAGCCAGTTGCATGTCGTCTCAAGTGAGTCCAGATAGTCAACCTGCGGCATATGCCAGAGGTGCCGCTTCGCGGCTCGCTTCGATGACGATCAACGTTAGAGCCAGGTCGTCCAGGAGACGGAAACCCCGGGACGACGCGGCGGCCGCCCCAGGCTGACACCGCATGGATGTGGAGCTGCCTCAATAGGTGACCGTGATCCGACGCGCCGGGCCGTCCACCCGGATCCGTCCACCGACGGGAATGACGAGTTGGGGGTCGGTGTGGCCCAGGTCGACGTCGAACACCACCATCGCGTCGGGGGCATACTGCTGGAAGGCCCGGAGGACGGCCTCCTTCTGTTGCCGGCGGAAGTGCGCCTTCTCCTGTGGGCCGAGCTGGTTCTCGAACGACCAGCTCCTGGCCCTACCCATCAGTAGCGCGGGGAACTGCTGGAGGAGACCGCGTTCGCCCATGTTCCGAAGGATCCTGTAGACCTCTTCGGCGCGCGGCATCTCCTCGGACGTCTCAAGGAAGAGCACGTTCCCGGCGTAGGCCCCGACCGGCAGTACGGCACGGTCGGCCATCAGCAGCCAGGAGATGATCTCCAGGTTGCCGCCCCAGCTGATCCCTTCAACTACCCGGTCGCCGTTGTGCCAGGACCACCCGCCAGCGGGTTCCATCTCGGGCTCGGACTCGAAGGTGCGCGGGTCTTGCCAGGGACGGCCGACGTCCCCGTACGTGCTTGCCGCAGTGAGCTCGTACTCGCCAGAGGTGAACAACGCCGCCCTGAGAGAATCCGCCGTCATCGGGTGCATCGCACCTGGACGCCCGAACTCGACCATCACTGTGCCGCCGTGGTACCCGACGATGCCCAGGTTCCGCAGGAACAACAACAGGTTGGTGTTGTCGCTGTAGCCGAAGAAGGGCTTGGGGTTGGTGCGAAGTAGCGTGCGGTCGAGGTGGGGCAGGACGGCCATCTGATCGTCACCGCCGATGCTGGCGATCACTGCCTTGATGTCAGGGTCCGCGAAGGCCGCGTGGATGTCCGCAGCCCGCTCCTCGGGCGTCGAGCCCATCTTCCGGGTAGTCGGATACTCCACGGGCTTCAACCTGAAGTCGTCCTGAAGCCTGGACAACCCCAACTCGTAGGGCAGGGGTAGGGCACCGGGCAGACCGGACGAGGGGGACAGCACCGCGACCAGGTCTCCGGGGCGGGGCTTACTGGGGTAGAGAGGGTCCGTCATCCGGTGATCATAGGAGTCCGTGGACCTGTGGACGCATCGGTTATTCCCGTCTCAGCGAGGTACTCCAGCAACTCCAAACGGCGTCATCCGCGGTCGGGGGGCCCATTGCTCATCTCGACGCTCTGCTATTTCCGTCGAAGCGCTGCTGGGCGTCCTGATACGTTCTGTGACCTGCGGCGACGAACGGGGATTCGGTGGACGGGATAGCTTTTGTACCGCCGGAGGTTCGTAGCCGGCTTGTCGTGCGCTTCGGATCGGAAGTTTTGGGCTGGTGTGATCAACTGCCAGCTCTGGTAGATCAGCTGGCGGCTCGCTGGAACCTGACTGTGCTCGCGGGGGGCGGAGGCGGCACCTCACGGGTGTTCCGCTGCACACAGCAGGGTGACGGGGCAACCGTGTGGCTGAAGCTCACCCCCGACCTCGAGATCGCCTCCGCGGAATCAGAGGCACTGCGCGCCTGGGCCGGCACGCCGTCGGTTGTCCAACTGCTGGCGGAGGATCCTGCTGTCGGGGCCCTGCTGTTGAAGGACGTGAAGCCGGGAGTCCCGGTGAGGCAGCTCAGCTGGAGTCTTCCGGAGGTCGCAGCCCTGCTGCGGGAACTGCGCATTCCTTCCCCTGCTCGCGGTCAAGGTTCTGTGCTGCAGCCGCTTGCGCACCGAGTGGACTTCCTCTTCGAGCTGACCGACCGCCGGCTGGCGGGTGCCGGTCTGAGCGAAGTGTTTGACCCGGCGGTGCTCAACCGGGCTCGCGCAGCCGCCCTGGATCTCGCCAGCGGCGGCACGGTGGGACTCGTGCACGGTGATCTTCATCCGGCCAACGTGCTGTCCGGGCCCGGGCAGAAGATGGTCGCGATCGATCCCCGGCCTGCGCTCGGTGACCCTGATTTCGACGCTGTGGACTGGGTGATGGCGGGAGTGGAGGAACTCGCCGAGCTGGAGCGGAGGGTCGAGGAATTGGCGGCGCTGGTTCCCGGCCAGTCTTCCGGTCGCGTACTGGCCTGGTGCCGCGCTGTTGCTGTCATGGATGCGGCCTCCAGGCTCTGCGCGGGTCGGAACGACGCCGAGACCAAATTCCTCGTGGCGCTGGCTCGCGGCTGAGCGATGGGCGATTGAGTCAGGCAGCCGGGTTCGCGACCGCCCTCTCAATCGAACAACATCGTCAGTTTCCGCGACCGCTCCTCAATCTCAGAGCCTGTGAATGAACTGTTATGGCCGGGCGCTGACGGCTCCCGGGCGGTGCCATCACGTACCAGAGAGCGAACCTTTCGCGGCCCTCTGGCGTCCAAGGTCCGGCATGCCGGAGGTGCCGGCGGCCGGGGGAGGTTGGTACATGGCGGGCAAGCGGACGGCCGATAGAACGGCGAGCGCGGGGGCGGCTGGATTGGCGAGCGTACGGGCGGTGCTCGCGGCCACCCTGATTAGCCTGTCCGTGGCCTGCGCGGGGACGGGCACCACGCAAAGCGGGGCGGATGGTTCCTGCGCGGCCCTGCTCGTGTACCGGGGCCACACCTACCTGGGGCACGGGCTTTATCCCGATGACGAAGGCGACGGCGTCGGCGTCACGGCGGGCAGACGGCTCGGCACGGGCACCACACCCGGGTGCGACGACACTCCGAACGATGAGGACCAGGAAGTGCCTTCGAGGCCGGTACCCGTGTACGCGATCGAAGGCGTGGACCCCGTCCACGCCGTAACCGTGGACCATCCGGCCGGCGGCACTCTCTACATCGAGCGGAACTCGGAGAAGACCCTGCCGGAGCTGAGGAAACTGATCGAGGCGCGGGAGCTGGACCCGTCGCCGAAGGCGGCTACCAAGTGACGCGCGCCCGCAGGGGCAGGTGGTGGCCTCCCATCGATGACTGTGTGCGCAGGGCGTGACCCGCGCGCCCCGGCCGAGGAGCTGATCGATACGGTCCACTGGGAATGAGATCGGCCAGGGGAACGCAAACGACGTGTCCGGCTCGTCCGTCCCCATGGTCACCAGAGCCGACCGAAGCCTCCTGTGTCCGGACCGGACGTTCAGCGTTCCTCGTTCGACCGCTTTCCCTTGCGACGCCCAATGACCGGAACTGCTCGGCAGCCGCAGGAGCCGTCTGTGGGGGGTTCGTTCACAGCTTCTCAGCTCAGGGGGGTGTGGAATCCGGAAACGGGGAGGTTATCCGGGACGGACGGCGCGGGCCGGGCAGGGACGGTGTCGGACTCCACGGAAGACCTCAGTAGCGCTCGATTCATCTCCGACGCTCTTCAGTGCCAGAGTGAAGACTTCGGTCTTGCGGCCTCGGAGGCGGGGCATGCAACTATCCGGCCGTGCTCGATCGTCCTTCGGGCATGCCACACCCGAACCCCGAACCGCCCTCAACTGCGCCTGCATGGCCGCACTGTGGCCACGGCACCACTGCCGTGGACCCGCTCGGCTGCCGCGGCATCCATGTCCCTGATCACAACGCATGCCTCGCTCACCTGGCCGACACCGACCGCGACGCGTACATGGCTGGCCTGACCCCCGACACCGATATCGACCACCGCGGCACCCTCTTCACCGAACCCCTGCTCGGTGCCCTCCACGACCCAACCACCGGACACCCACGCCTCGGCGTCGAGGTTCGGGACTGTCCAAGACGCCCTTACAGGCATACAAATCCGCGTGCTCGCAAAGCGCTACAACCTCCGCTCCTGGGACGTCCGCTTCGCCTTGGAGATCCCACGCCTGACCACCACAGAGACGGGTCCGCTGACCCATCCCATCACAGGTGAACTCGCCGACCTGATCGAGAGCATGATTAGCAGAAGGCTCAACGGCAGGCAGATCTGGACCGAACTCCTGGACCACCACGACTACTTGGTCACCTACGACAGCATCCGCCACTACCTGAGATACACACGACCCCGAACGGCGTCACCACAAGCAGCCTCTCTGACATCCAACCTAGTCGTCCCAGGTCAGCAGGCTGCACACCCGACAGTGCCGAGCCCCATGGGGGCCAGCCCTGTTGACGGTCAGCTGGTCGCCGACCGTTCCGTGTCCGGGTCGGCTTCCTGGGTGGCGGCCCAGGTGGCGAGCAGGCACAGTCCCTCTTCGGAGGGTGAGCCAGGCTCGGTGGTGTAGATGGTGAGGGTGAGGCCGGGTGCGGCGGCCATCTCCAGGCCCTCGAATGCGAGGGAGAGGTCGCCGACGGCGTGGTGGTGGAAGTGCTTGGTGCCGGTGCCGTGGTGGCGGACGTTGTGCGCACCCCAACGGGTACGGAACTCGTCACTGCGGGTGCACAGCTCCCCGACCAGATCGTGCAGCTCCTTGTCGTGCGGATTGCGGCCGGCTTCCGCACGCACAATGGCGACGGTGATGTCGGCGAAGGCATCCCAGTCCGGGTAGAAGTGGCGGGCGGCGGGGTCGAGGAAGGTGAAGCGGGCCAGGTTCTGCTGGTTGCCTGGCGCGGTGTAGAGGTCGGTGTAGAAGGCGCGGAAGAGCTGGTTGGCGGCAAGGATGTCCATGCGCCCGTTGCGGACGAACGCCGGTCCGGCGGTGATCGCGTCCAGGGTCCATTGCAGGCTGCGGTGCGGGGTCCACTGCCGGGTGGCGGCACGGCGGCGGGGGCGGGTGAGGGCGTCGGAGCCGTCGGCGGCCTGGGCCAGGTGCAGCAGGTGGGCGCGTTCGGCGTCATCGAGCTGCAGGGCGCGGGCGAGGGCTTCGAGGACGGCCGGGGAGACTCCGGCGAGGTTGCCGCGCTCCAGTTTGGAGTAGTACTCGACGCTCATGTCGGCGAGGGCCGCGACCTCGCTGCGACGCAGGCCCGGCACACGGCGGCGGGATCCGGTGGGTAGTCCGGCCTGGTCGGGGGTGATCTTTGCGCGCCGCGAGGTGAGGAACTCGCGGACCTCCTCACGGTTGTCCATGCCTTCGACGGTACGTCCGGCACGCGGCCATAGGGATGTACTGCTGGTACACCCCTTATCAGTGTCTCGCTACGCGTGTGAAGAGGTCGTTTCCTGGAAGGCGTGGTGCTTCTCCTTCCGGCCACGAAGGCAGAAGGCGGAGCCCCGCACCCGGCCCGGGCGGTCCGCCGTCCGAGGCTCCGGGTTCCGCACCCTGTACCCGGTACGCAAAGGAACCTCTCATGCGCGGCGCAGTGATCCACGCCCCCGGCGACATCCGCTTCGAGACTCTGGATGACCCGAAGATCGAATACCCGACCGACGCGATCATCCGCACGGCCGTGACCTGTGTGTGCGGGTCGGACCTGTGGCCCTACCGCGGTGCGGAGCCGACCGAGCACGCCCATCCGATGGGCCACGAGTACGTCGGCTTCGTGGAAGTGGTCGGGTCCGAGGTCACCTCGGTCAAGCCCGGCCAGTTCGTCATCGGCTCGTTCGCAACCTCGGACAACGTCTGCGCGAACTGCCGCAACGGGTTCCAGTCGAGCTGTCTGAACGTCGAGTTCATGTCCACCTGCCAGGCCGAGTACGTGCGCATCCCGAACGCGCAGGGCACCCTCGTCGCCACCGACGGCGTGCCGGAGGAACGGCTCTGGCCCGGTTTGCTGGCCGTCTCGGACGTGATGGGCACCGGCTGGTGGGCCGCGGAGGCCGCCGAGGTCAAGCCCGGCTCGACCGCCGTCGTTGTCGGAGACGGTGCGGTCGGCCTGTGCGCGGTGATCGCCGCCAAGGAACTCGGCGCGGAGCGGATCATCGCCATGTCCCGCCACGAGAGCCGGCAGAGGCTCGCTCGCGAGTTCGGCGCGACCGACATCGTCGCCGAGCGCGGCGAGGACGGTGTCGCCCGGATCAAGGAGATGACCGGCGGGATCGGCGCGGACAGTGTCCTGGAGTGCGTGGGCACCGCCCAGGCCATGAGCCAGTCCCTGCACTCCGCCCGCCCCGGGGGGAGCGTCGGCTTCGTCGGCGTCCCGCACGAGGTCGCCGTCGACGGCCAGGAACTGTTCTTCTCCCACGTCGGCCTGCGCGGCGGCCCCGCCCCTGTACGCCGCTACCTGCCCGACCTCATCGGCCGCGTCCTGACCGGCGCGATCGACCCGGGCAAGGTCTTCGACCTCACCCTCCCCCTCGACCAGGTCGCCGAAGGCTACAAGGCCATGGACGAACGCCGCGCCATCAAGACCCTCCTCACTCCCTGACCGGCCCCGTCAACCGCACGAGGAGCAGCCGTGCAGATCACCCGCAGCTCGATCGAGACCGCCAAGGGTCCGGCGGACTGGTTCACCGGCGGCGTCTACATCGACGCCGTCGCCGCAGCCCCCGCCCCGTCCCGGGTGACCGCCAACCTGGTGCACTTCATGCCCGGCGCCCGCACCCACTGGCGCCGCCACCCGCTGGGCCAGACCGTCTTCGTCACCGAAGGGATCGGACTGTGCCAGCGCCGGGGCGGACCGGTGGAAGTCATCCGGCCCGGCGACCGCGTCCTGTTCGAGGCCGATGAGGAGCACTGGCACGGTGCCGCACCGAACCGGCTGATGGTCCACCTGGCCATCAACGAGGGCGACGACGATCACGACGTCGTGCACTGGCTGAACCCCGTCACCGACGAGGAGTACGCCACCGCCCCGGCCACCGGCTGACCCTGACCCTCGCCCTGTCCCGGCCTACGTCGCCGCGGACTACCAGACCAGGACGAGCCGCACCTGAACCACCACCTTCCTCGGGCGGCGCTGATGCCGCCCGCCCACACACCACGAGGAGAAACCGTGACCACCTTCGCCCTCGTCGGCGCCGGCCCCGGCCTGGGGCTGGCTGCCGCCCGCCGCTTCGGGAAAGCGGGCCACCGCGTCGCCCTCCTCTCGCGCAGCGTCGAGCACCGGGACAACCTGGCAGCCGAGCTGGCGAGGGAGGACATCCACGCCCGTGGCTTCACGGCCGACGTCCTCGATCCCGCCTCCCTCACCGCAGCCCTGCAAGAGGCCGCGGACACGCTAGGGCCCGTCGAGATCCTGCAGTTCAGCCCGGTGCCCCGCGGCGACTTCATGAAGCCGGTCCTGGACACCACCGCGGCCGACCTGGACGACCCGCTGGCGTTCTCCGTCAAGGGGCCGCTCACCTGCGTGAACACCGTTCTGCCCGGGATGCGGGAGCTGGGCCGGGGCACGTTGCTGTTCGTCAACGGCGGCAGCGCGGTACGCCCGAAGGCCAGCGTGGCCGGGACCTCGATCGCGTTCGCCGCAGAGAGCGCCTACGCGGCGATGCTCCACACTGCGCTCGCCGACGAGAACATCCACGCAGCCCAGCTCATCGTGCCCGGGGCGATCAGCCCCGACTCCGAGTACTCCAGCCCCGAGGCGCTGGCCGAGCTGCTGTACGGCCTGCACACCGACCGCAAGGGTTTTCGCCACTACGCCGAGCCCATGCCCGACCCGCCGGACTGCACCCCATGACCTTCACCCTGCGCCGGGCCCTGACCGCCACCGCCACCACCGGTCTACTGCTGGTGGCCGCGACTGCCTGCTCCGACGATTCACCCGCCGAGCAGGCACCCTCCACCGCCTCCCCCTCGTCCTCCGCCGCGGCGTCCGGGCAGCCGCCGGCCTCGGCTTCGGCGAGCCCGTCCGGATCAGACAGGAGCACTCCGATGGACATCCGCGTCACCATCGACGGGCAGCCCGAGGATGCGACCTTGAACGACAGCCCCGCCGCCCGGGACCTTGCCTCCCTGCTTCCGCTCACGCTGGAACTGGAGGACTTCCACGGAACCGAGCGGATCGCCGACCCGCCGAGGAAGCTGACCACCGAGGACGCCCCCGAACCGCAAGCGCCGAAGACCGGGGACCTCACCTACTACGCCCCGTGGGGCAACCTCGCCATCTTCTGCAAGGACGGCCCCTCCGCCTCCGAAGATCTGCTGGTCCTCGGCCACATCGACGCCGACGCCGACCTGCTGTCCGGAGCCGACCGGATCACCATCGAGGCCGCCTCCTGACCTCGCCCACCCCACCTCCTCACCTCCTCGTACGGGAAGAAGTTTTCGCATGTCCTCCGCCACCGGGTCCGCCCGCGGCAAGCTGCCCTTCGTCGTCTGGGTGCTAGCCGCCGGCACGTTCCTGATGGGCACCACCGAGTTCGTCATCGCCGGACTGCTGCCCGAGATGGCCGCCGACCTGAACGTGAGCGTGTCCCACGCCGGTCTCCTGATCACCGCGTTCGCCGTCGGGATGATCGTCGGCGGGCCCACGATGGCCATGGCCACCCTGCGCCTGCCACAGCGCCACACCCTCATCGGCGCACTCGCCGTCTTCGCCCTCGGGCACGCCGTTGCCGCGCTCAGCACCTCCTTCAACGTCGTACTGACCGCCCGGGTGGTGACCGCCCTGGCCACCGGAGCGTTCTGGGCCGTCGGCTTCGTGATCGCCACCACCGCCGCCGAGCCCGCGAGCGCAACGCGGGCGGTAGGCGTCATGATGGGCGGCCTCACGCTGGCCAACGTCGTCGGCGTGCCGATCGGCTCGTTCGTCGGCCACTACACCGGCTGGCGCGGCCCGTTCTGGGCACTGGCCGTCCTCGCCGCGCTGGCCGCCGCGTTCGTCGGCCGGTTCATCCCCCGAACGGAGCAGCGGGCCGAGGTGTCGGTGCGCGCCGAGGTACGGGCCCTCAAGCAGGGCCGACTGTGGCTGGCGCTCGGCGCCGCGGTGCTGATCATGGGCGGGGTCCTGGCGACGTACACCTACGTCACGCCGCTGCTGACCGACCGGGCGGGCATCCCGGCCGGTGCCGTGCCGCTGGTGCTGATCGCCTTCGGTATCGGTGCGCTGGGCGGCACCGCGATCGGCGGCCGTCTCGGGGACCGCCGCCCGATGGTCACGACGATCACCGCGTCGGCGGCCACCTCCCTCATCCTGCTGGCCCTGATCCCGGCCTCCAACAGTCCAGTGGCCGCCGTGGTCCTGGTCTTCGGCATGGCCCTGGCCGGGTTCACTGTCAACCCGGTCGTCACCTCCCTCGCCGTCCGCTTCGCCGGCGACGCTCCCACCCTGACCTCGGCGCTGACCACCTCCGGCTACAACACCGGCATCGCCGCAGGCTCGCTCGTCGCGGGCCGGGCCCTGGACTCCTCGCTCGGGCTGACCGGTCCGGCCCTGGTCGGCGCGGTCTTCGCCGCGCTCACCCTGCTGCCGCTGATCGCCCTCGCGCTGCGCGGCACCCCCGGCCCCTCGCGGATCCTCGCCCGCCACACCACCGACACCGACGAACCGCAGCAGGCAGCCGACGCCACCGTCACGAGCGCACGCTGAACTCCACCTCCGTACAACTTCGTTGGGAGCTACCGTCATGAACCCCGCTTACGACTTCAGCGGCCAGGTCGCCTTCGTCACCGGCGCGTCCTCCGGCATGGGCCTGGCCACCGCCCGCGCCTTCGCCGCCTCGGGGGCCGCCGTCGCCCTCGCCGACATCAACGAGGACGCCGTCAACGCCGCCGCCAAGCAGCTCGCCGACGACGGCCACCAGGTCCTCGCTCTGGTCTGTGACGTCACCGACGAGGACCAGGTCGCCGCCGCCGTCGACCGCACCGTCGAAGCGTTCGGGCGGCTCGACATGGCCTACAACAACGCCGGGATCATGCCCCCGCCCACCGACGCCGCCGACGAGAGCGCCGAGCAGTTCGACCGCGTCCAGGGCATCAACCTGCGCGGCATCTGGGCAAGCGTGAAGCACGAACTGCGCCACATGCGGGAGCAGGGCAGCGGCGCGATCGTCAACTGCTCCTCGCTCGGTGGTCTGGTCGGCAACCCCGGCCGCGCCGCCTACCACGCCACCAAACACGGCGTGATCGGCCTGACCAAGAGCGCCGCCCTCGAGTACGGCTCCCGCGGTGTCCGGATCAACGCCGTGTGTCCCGGCACGATCAGCACGCCGATGGTCGACGCCATGGTCGAGGGCGGAGAACTCGACCGCAGCCAGGCCGAAGCGGGCCAGGCCATCGACCGGCTCGGCACCGCCGAGGAGATCGCCCAGGCCGTCCTGTGGCTGTGCAGCGACGGCGCCAGCTACGTCACCGGCATCGCCCTCCCGGTCGACGGCGGCTACACCGCCCAGTAATCGCCCACCCCCGGGGCGGGTCCGTCACGACGACGCCCGGACCCCGCTCTCGGTCAGCAGTTCTTAAGGGCTAAAGGGCTGTCCCGCAATGATCACTGGGACGTGTGCGGAGTCTGGTGGATACGACGACCTCAGCTGGCGGCTTGTGAGGCGTCCAGTGACCGGGCGAACCCGGCGAGCCTGTGGAAGTCGTCCTCGCGCAGGCCTACTCGCGGGTTGACGTGGTGGAGAAACCCAGGCCCCCGGTGGTGTCCGGCTACGTGTAGCTCGTCGAGCCTGCTCTGCTCGTCGTCTACCCAGGCGAACGGACGGCCGCTGGCATAGTCCACGAGGGGACCAGTCTTCCAGTGGACCCCGTCGGGGCGCTCTTGGAGCAGAGCGTCGCCGAAGTCAACGAAGGGAAGTTCGGGAAGGCCGAGCACCGGAGCGATCCACCGATTGGCGTTGCCCATCCATGTGGTGGCCCAGCACAGCGACCCGGTCCCGCCTGTCGCCGCACCTCAGGTTTCGCTCAACCGTGCGAACGGAGGTGGGAGTCGGCGCTAGGGTCTCTCCTCGGCGGCTGTAGAGGCCGTTGTCGACCAAGGAAAACCGAGGGGAACGCGTGCGCCGAATTTCGCGATGTCGGCAGGCTGTGTCGCAGCGGCACTGGCCGTCATCAGCTCCACACCTGCGTCCGCTGTGCCCATGAGTTGCCCGATGACCAAGGGCCACGATTTTTCCGGCAGTCACAATTACTACCGGGATCTGGAACCCCGTTCCGGCGGCGACAGCGGTACGACAATCAGCATCACCTTCCACAAGGGAAAGACGACGACGTCCACCGTGGGCGGATCGATCTCGGGCGAAGCGAAGGTGGTCTTCGTCAAGGCGTTGGCGTCGTTCGACTACCACTTCGCATGGCAGTGGACGAACAGCTCGACCTACACGTGGTCTGGAAGGTGCCGAACAACATGAGGCACGGCTACCTGCACGCGGGTGTGAAGGTCAAGTACACGAAGTGGAACTACAACCAGACGCAGCCCAACTGCACCACCAAGGTGCTGCGCAGTGGATCAGCGCGGCTGGTCTACAAGGGTCGCGAAACCTGGCACGGAAAGAGCTGATGCGCAGAAGACATCTGGCCGTACTGCCAGTCATCGTCATCCTGGCCGCCGGGTGTGGGGGAGGGGGAAATCGGGCTCCTGTGGGCAGCCCGTCGAAATCAGTGCTGGTGTCTGATCCGGACCGTCCTGACAGCGGAAAGGAGACGCCGGGCCATCTCGGACCCGGGACGGTCAAACTTCCTGTTTCTGCTGACCGGATCGCCGAACTAGGCGTCCGCTACGACTGTCTCGGACCTGGCGGTCTCACTGTCACTAGCGGAACCGGCCTCAGCGCCGAGGTCGGTGGCTGCGACGACAGCGCCACGTTCGGCGCCCGCATCAAGGCGAAGGATTTGCACGGCAGAAGATTCGCGGACACGGTCACCGTCACGGTCGGCAAGCGTACGAGGTGGCGTATGTCCGTGGACATCACCACCAAGGACGGTGTGAAGCAGACCGTCCACGGCTGATCGCGTGACGAGACCCCCGCTGATGCTGATCTCTGACTACGGGCTGACGCGGGGGCGACAAGTTCCAGGCCTGTTCCGGCCAGGAAACCGATGAGGAGTTCGGGGTGGCCGCACGACCCCGGAACTTGCAACCGCCCTGCGTGGATTGAGCGCGCTGTGAGCCATGTGTGGGCCAGGCCCTGAGCGCAAGCGGAACACGGCCAGGTTTGTGCAGGTCGAACCAGGGTTCTTCTCTGGGGCCGCGGCGGTCTTGAAAACCGTCGTGGCGCGAGTCGCCGTGGGTTCAAATCCCACACCCACCGCGCAGGTTGAAGGCCTCTGACCAGATAAGAGATCATCTCAATTGGAGATGCCGGTAGCCTGGTGACGTGTTGCTGACTGAGCGTCTGGTCCCTGACGGGTTGTGGGAGTTGTTCCAGCGGGTGGTGCCAGAGGCGCCGACGCGTCCGCAAGGAGGTGGTCGGCGCCGTCATGGGGACCGTGAGGTGTTGGCGGCCATTGTCTTCGTGGCCACGACCGGTTGTACGTGGTCGCAGGTCCCGCCGGTGTTCGGGCCGTCGGGGGCCACGGCTCACCGCCGGTTCATGGAGTGGAGCCGACAACGGGTCTGGGCGAAACTGCATCGTCTGGTCCTGGACGAGCTGGGGGCTCGAGGCGACCTGGACTGGTCGCGATGCGCGATCGACTCGGTGAACATGCGCGCCCTGAAAAAGGGGACCTGACGGGTCCGAATCCTGTAGATCGGGGCAAGTATGGCTCGAAGATCCACTTGATCACTGAGCGGACTGGGCTTCCGCTTTCCGTCGGCATCTCCGGCGCCAACCTCCACGACAGCCAGGCCCTCGAACCACTCGTGCGCGGCATCCCACCGATCAGATCCCGGCGCGGTCCACGCCGCCGACGCCCCGCGAAGCTTCACGCCGACAAGGCCTACGACAACCGTCACCTGCGGCAATGGCTCCGCCTCCGCCACATCACACCCCGCATCGCCCGCAAGGGAGTTGAGACGTCACAGAGGCTGGGGCGCCACCGGTGGACCATCGAACGCACCATGGCCTGGCTCGCCGGCTGCCGACGTCTCCACCGACGCTACGAGCGGCAAGCCATCCACTTCCTGGCCTTCACCAGCATCGCCTGCACCCTCATCTGCTACCGCAGACTCACCAATTGAGATGATCTCTAAGTCGGTCGGAGGCCTTCAGCGTTGTCCTGTCCGGTGGTGACCGTGATTCCCCGTGGTTCCCCGACCGATCGGGCACGGGTGGGGCACGGCTAGACGACGGCTACCGCTTCAGCGCCCGGTAGCGCTTCAGGAGTTCATGGCCAGGGGCTGTGAGCCAGGTCCTGTGCAGGTTTCCGGTTCCACGAGGGGGTGTCCAAGTCTGTCGCTGTACGTCGTCGTTGATGTCAGCTCTGGATGTCAGGTCCCTAGTGACCCTCAGGGGAGGCCAGAATCTCCATGATGTGGGTGGCGAGCGCCCACGCAGCCTCCTCCTGAAAGCCGTCCGTGGCGGTTGCATTGGCAGCCATCAAGCGGTCGGCTATCTCGTGCCCGATGGCTTCTGCCTGCGCGAGAGAAATATGGCTGGCCAGTCCACGCAGCCACTCTGCTACCAGGCAGACGTAGTACGGGCGCGGCCAGGGACCGTCCTCGATCGGCGCCGCTAGGACTTTGATTGCTGCCGCCAGGCGGGCGAGCGGTGAGTCATGACCGTCCAAGATCAGACCGAGTTCCGTTGGCCGGGAGAGTGCGCTATCCGAGGCGGCGATGATGGGCGGCAGCGGGTGACGCGCGACTGAGGTCAGCTCAAGTACTTGATCACCCAGGCCGAAGCCGACATGCACGCGTGAGGCGCGGCCGGGATCGTCAGCGCACACCACGACGCGCTGCGGACCGGGCCTTACCAGTCGGGTGATCCACCGGGTGAGGTTTTCCAGGTCGGCCACGCACACGCGGGACTCCTCCACGTTCAGCACTCCGTCGAAGACGATGTCGCCGATGAGGGGCATTGCACGGCTCCAGACCGATACCCGCGTAAGCGCAGTCTGCCCCCGAGTCTGGACAACGATGTGCTTGCCGTCCCCACACGCCGGAGCATCATCCCACTCCAGCTCCGGTGGATCAGTGGACCCGATGAAAACCACTGCGTGATTCGCGTAGATGTCTACCGCTCCGACCAGCACAAAGGTCTCCGATTCTCTGCAGAACTCGTATGCCACAGAAGGGGTGGTAGGCACGGTAGCGGAGGTCGGTGCAGCGGCGGTCTGGAGATCCCCGCTTTAGGAGCGAGGTTGGGCGATCACAGGTGCGACCTGGGAATCCCTGCCTTGGGCAGCGTCGGGTGGTACGCACCCTGACGAACTCCGATTCCCCGTGAGTCCCCGTCCGTTCTGGCACGGGAGTGGCACGCCCTGGGGCCGTTGACGTGCTCCGGCATCATCGCGTGTATGACGTAGAGCTAACACGTACTGAGTGGACGTTAAGTCCGTTTCTGGTAGCGGCCTCGTCCGGGTTGGGTGAGGAAGCCTTGGCGGACGAGGCGTCCGAGACGAGCACGGGTGACGTTGACCGATGCCTCGTCGGTGGGCATGCCGAGGAGTTCGTGCAGCTCACGGGCCCGGAACTCCTGGTCGGGGTGCTGGTTGAAGGCGTTCACGATGGCCTGGTAGGCGGTGTTCGTCGCGGGCGGTTCGGGTTCGTCTCCTGCCGGTGCGAGGTCGGCGATGACCTTCTGGGTAGTGGTCAGCTCCGCGAGCCGCGCTTCGGTCTCGGCCAGGGCAGCGGTCAAGTGCTCGATCTGGCCGCGTAGTTCACCGGCCCGGGCCGTGGTCTCGTCGTGCTGGACCTGGAGGTTGGCCAGGAGCTCGGTGATGTTCATGCGGCCAGCTCGAGGGTGTCGCGCCAGGCCGGACTCGGTGTGGTGAGGCGGCGGGTCATGTTCGCGATGGAGGCCCAGTAGACGCGCGAGGTGGAGGTGTCGGTGCGGTGGTCGTACTCGCGGGCCAGGCGCCGGTGCAGCATCAACGTGCCGTTGACCTGCTCCACAATCCACCGCTTCGGCTGTGGAACGAAGCCTTTGCCCTGATCGTCGGGATTGCGGCGGACGACCTCGACGTCGATGTCCAACAGGGCCCCGTGGATGATGACCTGGTCCTTGAAGCCCTGGTCCACCAGGGCCTTCTCCAACCGGTTCCCGCACCGCTCGGCGGCCTGGTCAAGCAGGGCGGTGCCGGCGGCGTTGTCGTGGGCGGACGCGGCCAGCACCACGACGCCGATGACCAGCCCCAGCACATCCACGGCCAGCCCCCGCTTGCGCCCCGACACCTTCTTGTTCGCGTCCAGCCCCGTCGTGGTCTTCGGGACACCCGCGGCCGCGCGCACGGACTGGGTGTCGATGATCACGAGGGACGGGTCCTCTAACCGGCGGGCCTTCTCCCGTACCTGGCAGCGCAGGAGTTCCTGAATCCGCTGGTCGAGCCCGCCCTCGCGCCACAGCGTGAAGTAGTACAACACCGCTGACCAGGCCGGGAAGTCATGCGGAAGGAGGCGCCACTGGCAGCCCGTCCGGTTCTGATAGAAGATCGCGTTCACGACCTCCCTCAGGTCACAAGACCCGGGATCTCCGGTCGCCGACCGGGCCACCCGGTCCCGCTTCCAGGCCGTGATCATCGGTTCGATCAACGCCCACTGCTCGTCCGATAAGTCGCTGAGGTACGGCTCTCTCTTCACGCCTCGCATCTCAACATGGACATGCCCAGCAGGCGGCCTGCGCAGCGATCAGTACCACGATCGAGCGATCACGAACCGAGGAAGATCGGACTTAACGTCCACTGAGGATGCCCGATCTCCGGCGCGCCTGTTCCGTACTCCTGGACGAGGCGCAACGCCGGTTCAGTCATGAGGTGCCACGAGTACGTACTCCTGCCGCCCCCGCACCGAACTAATCCGAACTTTGGTTGCTTAACGGGGTGTTGGCAGACCGTCAGCGGCTGAAAGACTGGCCGCGTGGCCGAACTAAACGGCAACCCCGTCGCCCTCGACGACCTTCAATCAGTGACCTTGCAGTGAACGGCCTGCTCTCCAGTCGCATCACCAAGTTGCTGTGCGATCTCAGCGGCGATCAGATCCGCCGACCCGGACGACTCGCAGCCTTCGATGTCGACGTACCAGGTACCGGCGAGCTCCCAAGAAACACTGACAGTGGCCTTACCAGCGCGAAAGACCAGCACATCGCTGTCGTCCAAGATCTTGCATTGCAGAGATTTCGGTAGGAGGTAACTGGAGAGGCCGCCAGCGGGCATGTCGGGCCAGTCGCTGCCGCTCTGGGTGCTGATCGTGTACTCGGGCATAGCCGCATCCTGCCAGCTTGGCGTTGCTGACAACTCACCCCAACCCACCACCCTCCCCAGCTCCCATCCCGTCCGCCGTCGACCCACACACCGTGGAACGGGCGTGGTTCAGGGCGTCAAGGTGGAGCGCGCCACTGTACGAACGACCTTGACGCCCTGGGCCGCGACTGCTCGGCTCTGCCTGGGTCGGCGGTGGACGGGATGGGAGCCCACAACGCTCACCACGAACCGGCCGGCACTCGCGCACGGCGCCCCGCCCACCCCAGAGCCTGAGTGCCCCCGCCGGAGGCACGTCTTTGGCCCGCGGATGACGTTCTCGCTTCCGCCCGCATGCACGCAGCGCGCCGCCGGGCGCGGCCAGCCGGGGCGAAGACAGACGTGGGCGCCTGACGGCCCAGAGACGGCCCAGCACACTGTGACGGGCTTCCTACCGGTATCAAAGACGCAGTTAGGAGGCCAATTCGCGTCTGACGCCTGCCAGTTCCCCGGGAACTGTCGTGGGCTCTCACCGTTGCCCACTCCGCGCAGCGGTCGTTCACGACCGGGTAGTTGACCAGAACGGTGCGGCTACTCGTCGTCCACCTGGTCAGGGCCGGCGAAGACGAGCTGTGTCACTTCGGGCCCGTAGTCGGCCCTTGCGGTGATCCGGTACAAGCCCGCGTCGGGCAGGCTGATGCGGGCACTGAGGCGGTCGTCGCCGGCGATGTCGAAGGAGAAGTCCTCGCTGCTCCAGGTCCCGTCGACGGCGGCGATGCTGCATTCGATGTCGGCGGGCTCGTCGGTGCCGGTGACGACGCATTCCCAGCCGGCATCGGGGGTGACGTAGTCGGGGACGTTGAGGCCGATGCCGTCGTCTCCTTGTTCCGGGCCGCGGATGAGCGCGTCGTGGTCGAGGAGGAAGTCCTCGATGAGCGGCAGCGCCTTCCTGTTGCTGGCGAGTGTTCCGTGCTGGGCGGCGATGGGGATTGTTGGCGTGGTCACGGCGGCGGAGCCGCGGTGGACGGTGCCGTCTCCCCAGATCGGGATGCGTCGTGGGGCGCCGTTGGGATCACGGCTCAGTTCACCGCCCGCGGTGGGAATGAAGCAGTAGTCGGACGCCCGGACGATGCCTTGGGCGAGGGTCAGGGACTGGACGGTGTCCTGGCGGATGCCGACGACGGGCTGTTGCTGGGGCAGGGGCCGGGCGTAGAGGGTGGTGAAGAAGCCGTCTGCCTGGGCGAACAGTTCCTTGTCCCCGCCGAGTTCGTCGACATCGGCCACGGTGAGGCGGCGCACGTCCATGCCGTCTTCCAGGCACCGGAAGCGGGGCAGGAGTTCGTGGACGGCGGGCATGGTCGCGGCAGCGGCCGCTAGGCGGCTGTGAGGCAGTGGCAGGGGTGCGCCCTGCAGTGCGTTGAGGATGTTGGCGGCGACCACGGATCCCTGGAAGGGGGTGCCGAGAGTGAGGATGCCGCGGGTGTCGGCTGTCAGATCGCTGTCGCCGCCGAGGGTGAGAGCGGCGTTGGTGACCAGTCCGCCCATGGAATGGGCGATGAAGACGAGGCGAGCGGGCCGGTCCTCGAGCGCCTGGCGGCGGGCGTCGGTATGGGCCGGGTGCGCAAGCCAGTTCTGCAGGTGGTCGCGTGCTTCGCGCGCGAGGCGTCGGGCATTGACGGCGATGGGCAGGCGCCAGTCGTAGGGGAAGGTCATCACGGCGTCGGGGTGTGCGGCGCGGTCCTCGGCGAGGTTCACGAGTTTGGTGTAGGGCTCGATGCCTCTGAGGAAGGGGCTCCAGGCGGGGGTCTGGAGCAGTCGGCGAGCCTTGACCCGGCTGTAGTCGCCGATGCGTTCTTCGGGGGTGAGGTGAAGCGGGGCGAGGCCCTTCGGGCTCAGCCAGGCCCGGGTGAGCCAGCGGGGGTTCGCGATCCCCCAGATCACCTGGTGTGTGGTGGTGTCGTAGAGCTCGCTGCCCATGATTCCGGGGACGACGACGATCGCGTCGTGGGTGACGCGGTGGGTCAGACCGGGCTGGGTGTGCGGAGCTGGAGCGGGTCGGACTTGCCCCCGAGGCTGGTTCATGGCTGTCACACTAATGACATGCAACACACGGGGGGCGAAGTCCGGCAAAACCCTGTACCGGCACAGAGTGATGGCACGTCAACACAGCGCGTGCTGCTATCTCTTGCCGTACGCGACTACCCACAGGACGCGACACGGGAGCAGTTCGCACAGGGCATCGACCAGCAGATGGAGGTGGTCGGTGACTGGTGGTGGCGCACCCCTGATCCGGAGCTGGCGTTCCGGCCGGTGGAGCCGAAGAATGAGCTGAAAAACCGGGACGCGGTCGAGGAGTTCCTGCGCGAGGAGAAGGTGCGGGACATAGAGGGCGAGGCGCTGGTGGTGTTCATCACCGGTCATGGCCTCGCGGGTTCCTCCGACACGCATTTCCTGCGGCTTCCGGAGACCAATCCAAAGCGCCCCCTGGCGACGGCAGTGCGGACGGTCGATATCGTGGCCGCGGCGCTGGACTCGCACGCCAGGAACGTTCTGGTGATCGTCAATACGTGCTTCGCGGGCAATATGAACTCGGACCTGGCCGCCGCGCACAAGGAGATCCGGCCCGACCGGCGGGACAACTGTCAGTTAGATGTCCTGGTGACCTGCGGCCTGAAGTCCAAGATCGAGGTCACCAAGTTCCCCACCCTGTTACGGGCCGCGCTGGAGCGCTTGCGTCACACCGCCGGCATCACCACCCCGTATCTGAGTGTCCCCGATTTCATGGCTCAGTACGCGTTGGGGCTGAGCCCTGAGGACGAGAAGAAGTTCAAGCTGCACCACCTGGTTGAGGGAGGCACCCTTCAGCCCTCGGTCTGCCTGCCCAATCCGGGGTACGTCCGTCTGCCGGAACTAGCTGGTTCATTGACGGGGCACACGCCCTGGGCAGCGGAATACTGGCTGGACCGGGCGAGCGGCCGCCCGCGGGAGAAGGACACGGGCTGGTACTTCCGCGGGCGCGAGACCATGAACGAGACCGTCGCCCGCTTCCTGGGCCCGGACTCCAAACGCGGTGTACTCGTGATCACGGGATGTGCGGGCAGCGGGAAGTCGGCAGTTCTGGCCCGGGCCGTGATGCTCAGCGACCCGGAGTTTCGCCGTGATCCGCTGTACAAGCAGGCCGAGGACACCTCGGCACCGGGCACCATTCCCGAGGAGAACCCACGCTGCGCGGCTCTGCTGGCCCGCAACCTGGATGCGGCACAGGTCGCCGCAGGTCTGGTCAAGGCTCTTGGCTTACCCCTGCGTCCGGTTGACCCCACGGACGACAAGGTGGCCGTATGGTCGCGTCAGATCCTCGAGCACGTGCAAGGGTCTGACGGCGCCGTGACGATCGTGCTGGATGCACTGGATGAGGCGCAGGAGCAGGCAAGGATCATGAGTGACGTGCTGGGCCCTTTGGTGCCGCTGTGCGGTCAGCCGGTTCCGGTCCAGCGACAGGACCAGGGTGATCACGACACAGATCCCGGGGTGCGGCTCCTGATCGGTGTGCGTTCGAGCCAGCCTGCGGACGACACCTCTCCTGCTGCCGCCGAGGATGACGCGGGGTTGCTGCATGCTCTGCGACGCCTCTTTCCGGCCTCGCGCGTTGAACGCACAGACGGTGCTTCCAGCAGGGAAGACATGGAGCTGTACCTGCGTGCGCTGGTCGCCGATGCGGTCGCTGAGGAGAGTCTCGCCGAAGTGATCCCGCCCGTGGTGGAAGCCGTGTGGCCTTCTTTCATCGACGCCCGGCTGGCCGGGTACCAACTGCGGAACGCCGCAGACCCGTTGGAGCTGGCGCGGAATGAGGATTGGCATCGCACCACGCTGACGCAGGGAATCCGCGGACTGCTGCGCCGCGATCTGCGCATGGTGCAGGACGACGGTCTTCCACCGCGGGTCGCGCTGGCCCTGATGAAGGCTTCGGCCTATGCCAAAGGGCAGGGCGTGCCCTGGGGCGAAGTGTGGCCAGCTATCGCCGGCGTCTTCCTGCATCCCGAACAGTTGGAGCCGCAGGAGTGGGACACCATGATCGGGAAGCTCCTCAGCGGCCGGCTCAGCGGGTACCTGGCCCAGGCCATCGAGGACGACCGCCGCGTGTACCGTCCCGCGCACGAGGAGCTGGCCGCCGAACTCCTGCGCCCGGATACAGACTTGCACGATCTCGGTGGTTTCCATGACTGAATCCTCTGAGGCGTACCAGCGCGACATCCACCGTCAGATCGCCGAGCGGTTGAAGGATCTGGTCCCCAGAGATCCCGCACTGCCACCGCATCCGTATCTGCGGAGGCACCTGGCCGAGCACGCTGCGCTGGGGGAGGTTCTCGACGACGATCACGTGACACCCGCGCTGCTGGCCTGGGAGAGCAGCTCGCAGGTACGCAGGCTGCTGGCAGCCCAGGACACTGCGAGCGATCGCCGGCAATGGCTGCGGGCCTGGGCGGTGCTGGAGCCCTTCGCCCTGAACGCCGGACCGCTCTCACGACTGTGCAGCCTGCAGGTGGCCCGGCACGCGGCCACCACCCGCCTGCCGTCCCAGGGCGCAGCACCTGCACCAGCGCCGTCGTTGAATTCCCCGGTCCCGATCAGTCCACTGTGGAGCGACCGCGTCGCTCCCACGCCCGCGTGGACCACCAGCCCTACCCAGGTGACCTCGCTCGCCATACTGCGCCCCCCGGCCGGCAAAGCCGCGAAGATCGCCACCGGGGACGATGCGGGGACCTTACGTCTGCTGCGCACGGACGGTCGGCTCACTCACATCCCGCTGCATCTGCATTCGGGGGCCATCACCCACCTGCTGGCCCTGCACGGCGGGCTGCTCATCACCGCCGGCACCGACGGCCGTGTCATGGCGGTCAAGGAAGAGGATGGCCAGCTCACCCACCGCCTGATCACTCACCGGGAACAGACCTGGGTCAGCTCACTGACCACCTACCAACCCGACGGGCACCCACGCCTGCTGCTCGCAGCGTTCAGCGACGGCGAAGTCGAGGCCGTCAGCCTCGGCCGCTTCCATCCACAGCCGCTGTCAATGAGCCGGCTGGAGGACTCATCGGCATTGCTGTGCGGCATCCGGACGGCCGAAGGCGGGCACCGGCTGCTGTTCAGTGTGCACGACACCGTGTACTGCTTTGACGGGGATACGACCAAGGTCCACTCCCGTCATAGGGGACGGGTCCGCGCCCTGGTCGCTCTGCCGCAGCCCGGTCAATACGCTGTGGGTGACGAGCGCGGAAGGGTCACGTTGTGCGATCTGGGCGCGGAGGATTTTGTCAGCGTCGGGAGGCATGACGCTGTGCCGGCAGGTGCGACGCCTGCCGCGGTGACGTCCCTGCAGCTGGTGTCCTTCGAACACCGGCCGGCCCTCGTGTCAGCAGCCGGCGACGGCACCCTGCAGTTGTGGCGCCTGCCGACTCTGCGACCCATCGCCGGTGTACTGACCGCTCACACCGCACCGGTGAACGCCATGACCTACCTGCCCGGCTCGAACCGTCTTCTGTCGGGCGGCGCCGACCGCATCGTGCGCAGCTGGGCCGTCGATGAAGCAACGTTCGGACAAGAACCCAAGACCTGGAACCGCGTCACGGCCAGCGCCGTGTCCCCCTCCGCGCCCCATCGGCTGGCCATCGCCCGCGCATCACGAGTGATCCTCAGGGACCTGGCAACCGGGGCAGAGACCACCCGTCTCAAAGGACGCCGCATCACCGCACTTGCGTGGCCGCAGGTCACGGGGCGCCGGCTGCTGGCCGCCGCACTCGACGACCTCAGCATCATCTGCGTGGACCCGGACAGCAGTCTCGAGATCGGTCCGCCGATGGCCGGCCACATCCTGCCGATCAGAGCGCTCGTGACGGTTCCTTCCGCAGCCGGTGAGCGACTGGCCAGCGCCGGGGCCGACGGACGCGTCTGTGTCTGGCAGCCGTCGACGGGCGAACGCCTGGCACTCTTCGGCGACCACGACCTCACCGTGCGCGCTCTGGCCACACACCAGGACACCGAGCACCGCTTCCTGGCATCCGGCGGCGGCGACGGCAACATCAGGATCTGGAACTCCGACACGCTCGAGCAGCACGCCCGTACCATCAAGTGCGACCAGGGCCTCATCAATGACCTGGCTTTCGTCACCCCGGACGGCGGCGGGCCGCTCATCGCCGCGGCCGGCCGGGACGGGACGCTGAAACTGTGGGACCCGGACACCGGGCAGTCCGTGCGCGCACTGACCTGCAGTGACGGCGAGCTGAGCGCAGTCACCTCCGTACGGCTTCCGCTCGGGCGCACCGTACTAGCCGCTGCGGGCAAGACCAGCATCCATCTATGGGACGCAAGCACGGCACAGCCACTGCTGCAGATAGTGACGGGCTCCCCCATCGCATCGCTCAAGACGGTCCAGGACACCGATGAGGCCACCTCGTCGATCCTGCTGGCCTCCGGCGTAGCAGGACCGATGGCCGTCCGGCTGCATCACAACCTGCTGTGACCGCTGTGCGCCCCGCCCGTGCTGCAACGCCACGCATCATGCGCCCCACAAGTTGCGTGTGGCACATGCCAAAGCAGACGCAGGACGAGAGAATCCAAAGCTCCACCCAATCGCCCCCTTCGGGGCCCCATACCCGCCAGATACGAAAAGAGGATCAATGACCGCTGCGTTAGGACGCCCCTGCCCCACGCGCCTGCACTGCGCGCCTGCACACCAGGCCGCACCACAGGGAGGGCTGCAGCGATGACTACTCAACCCGTCCTGATGCGCGCACCCTCGCAGGGAGTCTGGCGCCTGGGCTGGGCACACGCCCCCCTCAAGTACAACCAGGTGGAACC
The DNA here is from genome assembly GCF_035918235.1 of Streptomyces sp. NBC_01445. NCBI lineage: Bacteria > Bacillati > Actinomycetota > Actinomycetes > Kitasatosporales > Streptomycetaceae > Streptomyces > Streptomyces sp. NBC_01445. Next base: position 587,879 of record NZ_CP109486.1, read on the forward strand.
CGAAACGTTCGACGGTTCGTCCGCAGGCCGATTCAGCCTGTTCGCCTACGAAACGCTCTACTGCGCCTCGAGTCCCGAAGGCTGCTACGCCGAGGCCCTCGCCCTCTACCGCGTCTCACCCCGCATGCGGGCCCTAATGCAGGACGCCCCGACCAACAACGACCAGATGGCCCTAGGGGCCATCCCCTCCAGCTGGCGCGATCTGCGGATCCTGGTCCGCCTCACTGCTTCTGCGCATGCCCAGTTCCTCGACCTCGAGGCCGACCAGACGCGCACCGCACTCACCGAGGAACTCGGGGACGAGCTCGAGGCATTCGGCGTACAGGGGCTTTTGACCGACAAGGACATCCAGGGCAAGGACCGGACGGTGACCCGGCAGATCGCGGCCTGGGCCGTGGCCCAGCGCAACGCGGCAGGGCACCAGCTGATGCAGGGCATTACGTACCGGTCCAGCTACGGCGGACACCGCTGCTGGGCAATCTTGCGCGATGCCGAACTCGAGGAACAGGAGCGCCGGCCCATCAAGCAGGAGGACGTCGCGCTACGCGAGGTGGCCGACGAGTACGGGCTCACCGTCTGGTGAGGCGATTGCATCGTCCAGCCGTACAGTCTGTCGCCCGTTCAGGTTCCCCGCCTCAAAAGCCGTCACAGTTGCGCAACTTGCCTCGCACTGGAGAACTCGCAGCTCAGGGCCGTTCACTGCCGCCAGACGGTGGGATTTAGGTGTGTTTTGAACTGGCAAAGCCGTGGAGTAAGGAATCCCTAAGCGGGTAGGCTGCAATCAACTCACCTGAGGAGAACCCATGTTGACGAACAGTCCGCGCATAGCCCGACTGTTACCGGCGCCGCCACTGCGGTCACAACTGGCCGCACTGCTGACGTACACGAACGTGAACGTCTCCTCCCAGCCGACGTGGTGTGCTGCCCTGGCCAGCGAGCCAGCCCCGGGCGCGCGCGGCATTCCTTCCAGCCGCAGCCCTCGCTCTTCCCACACCACCATCCCGGCCTTAGCGCGCTAAGCGCCATGCATCCTTCGCTGACACCTACGGGCAGGCGAGGAATCGAGGAGACCATGCAGACTCAGCGAGAGACCGCCGCCGAGGCAGAGGCACGCGCATTGCGCGCGACCACAGAACTTAAGCCCGACGAGATGGCCCGCCTGCTCCAAGACACCTTCAGCCAGAGAGTCGCCGCCCACATCGCAGGCGTTGACGACCCCAAGCAGGTCGGACGATGGGCCCGTCAGCAGAACGCACCACGCATCGACTCCGAGAGTCGGATGCGTGCCGCCTGCCAAGTTTTCACCTTCATCTCCAACTGCGAGAACCGCCACATCGCCCGGGCCTGGATGCTGGGCATGAACCCGCAACTCGACGACGACTCCCCCATCGAGGCCATCGCCGAGGGCAGGTTCAAGGAAGTTATGGCCGCGGCTCGTTCCTTCCAACGGGGCGACCTCTGACCCCTGCCCGGTACGGCAATCAGCACCTGGTTAGAGCCGATCTTCAGGGCTGACACCAAGGAACACAGCGGCCTGTGGCTGAGGCGGCCGATGTCCTCTGCTGGTCGTCGCCAAGGTAGACGCCAGCGGACAGGGCCGGTTGTTGTGGTGGCTGTACCTCGGTGCAGTACAGCCGGAGTCCGGCAGCTCGGTCGATGCGATCGAGGCGCCGCGTTGAGGTTCTGCGATCAGTAGCATCGTCTCCCCGAACGCTAGGACATCGGGACGCAGGGGGCGTAGTGCTGGAGAGTTTGGTGACGACGGTCGCTGGTGCCCTTCTCGCCACCCTGGGGGTGGTGGTTGGCGGTGCCGTTACCCGCCGCGCCCAGGACCAGCAATGGATACGAGACCAGCAACTCGCTGCCTATCAGGAACTGTTCAGCCATTACGCCAAGTTCACAATGGAACTTAGGCGAGCGCACGGTGATGGCCGGGGCTGGAACTATGACTGGGGCGAGTGGAGCGCGGCTTTGATGCGTGTGAGCCTGGTCGCCCCTCGGGAAGTCGCCACAGAGATCGACAACTTCGGACGTGCCATCAACTCCTTCTTGGACCGAGTGGAACGAGGGGAACGCACCCCACTGCGCAACCCGCTCAGTCCAGAGGAGTTCGAACTGGCCCGACAGGAACCTGCCTTGGCGCAAGTGAGGTTGGTCAACGCCATACGTCGTTCACTCAGTGGTGATCACAAGGGACTGTCGTTCGGGATCGGAGGCTAGTGCCGGATCAGGCAACGTTCGCCCCGTTTATGTCTGACGGTGTCAGCTCGTGCTGAGTGGCTCGGTCTCCCCAGTGTCGAGCTGGTGGTCGGCCCAGACGTAGCTTTCGGGAAGCAGATCGGTGATGGAGACGGTCCGGAGCCGCTCGCCTGCCCCGACGATGACTTGCAGGTTCGGGAAGTAGTCGAGAAGGACCTGGCGGCACCGTCCGCATGGGGGCACGACCCCTCGGTCGCGGTCGCCCACGGACACGATCGTGTCCAGTTCGTAGATGCCCTGGGCGGCCGCGGTGCCGACGAGAACCGGCTCTGCGCAGGGACCGCCGGTGAAGTGGTAGGCGTTCACTGCGGTGACAATCCGGCCGTCCTGAGCACGGGCTGCGGCCGCCATGGTGTGGTTGTCGCCCCGGCATCGAGTGCGTGCGACGTGGGCCGCGGCCTCGATGAGTTCGTGGTCGACTTGATGGGTCTGCGTGGTCATCGTCTCCGCCTTCGTGACGTGTCAGGCGATGTTGATCCGCGTGACGATGGTGCGCAAGCGAATATCGGCGGTGTGCTTGTTCCGCCAGATGATGTAGCGGCGGATCATGCTGCCCTGCTCTTCGTGGTCGGCATGGTCGGTGCCGTCGAGAGTGAAGTAGCGCAGCGCGGTGAATTGGGCCTCGATGCGGTTCAGCCACGAGGAGTTGGTGGGGGTGTAGGCGAATTCGACGTTGTTCGCTGCCGCCCAGCTGCCGACGCGCTGGCGCTTCTTCGTGGTCAGGTGGGGTGAGAAGTTGTCGCAGACGATCGCGATCCGCACCTCTCGCGGGTAGAGCGAGCGTAGGTAGCGGCAGAACTCCAGGAACTGGGTGCGCCGCTTGATGGGCATCGAGACATCAACACGGCGGTCAACGTCGCCAAGGCCGCAGGACTTGCGGTGTCAGCCTGTCGAGCGCGGGTAAGACGGGGACTTGTCCCGGCACAGCGCGAAGAAGCAGGAACCCACCCGAAGGCGAGCCGGGCATCCGGCAGCCAGGCGGGAATCACGCTCCTCTAGGTGGGCGAGGATTTCAAGGTCAGTGGAAGCCGAGCATGCCGGGCGAGTTGATGTCGACGGTGACGACGCCGGGCGGATATCGGTTCTCGTCCTCGGTGAGCAGGATCGACATGCCGGTGAACTCCGCGCGGGGCAGTGCGCAGTACAGGGCGTGGCAGGTGTCGGGGCCGCCGTATCCGTCGCGGATCATCGTTCCGACGGTGGCGGCGGCCATGGTGTCGAGCGGGTCGACGACGACGGAGGAGAACGCCAGTACGCGGTGGGGCAGGTGTTCCTCGTCGGCTTCGGCCTGCATCAGGCTCAGGGCGGGGATGCGGAGCTGGTCGCCTGGCGTGGTGGCCATGTTGCCGGCGAGCAGGTTCAGCGCCTTGTGCCCGGTTGCGAGGGCCTTGACCGCGCCGGTGTCGAGGATGATCACGCGGCGGTGTCGCGGGTGGCGCGGGCCTTCTCGGCGGCAATCTTGTAGATGTTGCCGAGGACATCGGGGGCCTGGTCGAACTCCTCGTCAGTCAGGTCGATCCCGATCTGGCGCCGTACGACCTCGCGGTCCGCGGCCAGCCTCTCGGCGCGCTGCGCCGCGGTTGGCTGCTCGGCTGCGAGCGCCTCTACCAGCTGCCCCAGGCTCAGGCCCCGCTCCTGGGCGAGCTCGGCCAGATGATCACGGACTTCGCGCGGCACCTGAATCGTCGTCGTTGCCATAGGGTAACTATAGACCAGCTACGGCCGGAGCGCGTCGGGGCTGGACGCCTCACAGCCGGTGCCGCTTCGAATGAGTTCCTCAAGTCAGTCATGGACCCGGTCCTCACCGGCACGCAGCCGGTTACGTGCCGGCGCGGTGCGTCCGAGCAGCGGGGTGTTCAGGCGGTTTTAACGATGGTGCCGGCGCTTTCTAGTGCAGTCACCTCGTTGGCGGGTGCAGTGGTGTCGGTGACGAGGGTGTGTAGGAGGGTGGCGGGGCCGACGTGGGCGTAGGCGGTGTGGCCGAGCTTGCTGCCGTCGGCCGCGACGACGGTGCGGCGCGAGGAAGCGATCGCGGCCTTCTTCACAGCCGCGTCGTCGAGGTCGTAGGCGGTCAGGCCCTCGGCCGCGCTCAGGCCGCAGCAGCCGATGATCGCGGTGTCGAAGCGCAAGGCTGCCAGGGAGGCGAGAGCGAGGGGGCCGGTCAGAGCCCCTTCCGCGCTACGGGGGCGCCCGCCGGGGACCATCAGCGCGGCCGTTCCCGGCGGGTCGCTGAGCGCGTGGATCGCCTGCAGCGACAGCGGCATCACGGTGACGGGCCGCTCGCGCAGCAGGCGGGCGACCTCCAGGCATGTGGTGCCGCTGTCGAGCAGGATGCTCTCGCCGTCGGCGATGAGTGCGGAGGTCTCGGCGGCGATACGGCGCTTGGCGTCGACCGCCTCGTGGGCGCGCAGCGCGAAGGGCGGCTCCTCTCCGCGTAGCAGCAGGGAGCGCGCCCCGCCTCGTACGCGTACGAGGACGCCTTGCGCGGCCAGGGTGTCGAGGTCGCGCCGGATGGTCATCTCGGAGGTCCCGGTCAGCTCCGCGAGCTGCTGGACGGTGGCGCTGCCTTTGTCCCTCACGGCCTGGGCGATCAGTCCGTGCCGGTCTGCGTTGCTCATGCCGAGATTGAACACCACCTCGAAACGAACATTCAAGTTGTTCAGTAGCAAGCTTTTCAAACATTGATAATGTTCGTTACGGTGGTTGGCATGGAACATTCGCTGCGAGCCGCCCGAGTGGCGACCTTCGTCTATTTCGTCCTGTGCGGCACTCTGATGGGCACCTGGGTGGTGCACATTCCCGCCATCGAGGACCGCGTGGGCATCAGCCACGCCACGCTCGGCGGCCTGCTGGTACTGCTGGGGCTCGGGGCCTTCATCGGCATGCAGGTGGCCGGGCGACTTACCGACCGCCTCGGCGCGCGCGTCGTGGTGCCCGCCGGTGGCGTCCTGTGCGGCGCTGCGCTGGTGCTGCCCGGCCTTGCCCGGGATCCGTGGACACTGGCGGGCGCCTTGCTGATCTTCGGCTTCTGCAACGGCTGCCTGGACGTCAGCATGAACGCCCACGCCGTGCACGTGGAGAAGTCGTACGGCCGGCCCGTCATGTCCGGGTTCCACGCCACGTTCTCCGTCGGCGGTGTCCTCGCCGCACTCGTCGGAGCGGGCGCCGCGAGCGCCGGGCTGAGCTCGGCCGCGGGCATGGCCGCCATAGGAGCCATAGGCATCGTGATCGCTCTCGTATCGGCGCGTGCACTGCTGCCGGCCGCACCCACCGCCGCCGGCACCGACGTGATCGAGGAGGGCGAGTCCGCGCCGACCGCCAAGGGCCGCAGCGCACGCGGGCGCATCTGGCTCCTCTCCGCCCTGGCTTTGATGATCATGTTGTGTGAGGGAGCCGCCAACGACTGGAGCGCCTTGCATCTCAAGGACGTCCTCGGTGCCCCCACGAGCGTCGCCGCCTTCGCCTACGGCACCTTCGCGGCGACGATGACCATCGGGCGGCTGCTGGCCGACCGGCTCGTCGCCCGGTTCGGGCCTATGGCGATCCTCCGGTACGGAGCGGCGACGGCTGCCGTCGGTATCACGGTCGTCGCGTTCTCTCCGTGGATGTGGGCCGCCTTCTTGGGCTGGGCGCTGTTCGGACTCGGCCTGTCGGGCTGCGTCCCCCAGCTGTTCAGCGCTGCCGGGCATGCCGACCCCGCAGCCGCCGGCGCGAATGTCTCGCGCGTCGCCGGGCTCGGCTACGTCGGCATGCTCGCCGGCCCCGCCGTCATCGGCTGGCTGACCCACTTGGTCGCCCTGAACCACGCCTTCGTCCTGCTGACCCTGCTCTGCCTGACCGCCGCGGTAGCCGCCGGAGTTCTGCGCACCGGATCCGGCCGCACACGCGAGTTGACGTCGAGCAGCCACTGACCGCCTGTGCGGCACGGCCCCTGACCCCGCGCCGCGCAGGCTCCCCTCACCCCCGACCCGCAAGGAGCCTTCGATGTCCGAGATCTCCGAGATGACCCAGGTGCATGCCGCCCCCGCCCAGGGCCGTGTCGGTGTCATGCTGCCCCGCGACCTTCCCGCTCGTGACGTGCTGCCCTACGCGCGGCGGGCCGAAGAGCTGGGGTTCGATCAGATCTGGGTGGTGGAGGACCTCGGCTGGCGCGGCGGCGTCGCCCAGGCCGCCTCCGTCCTGGCGAGCACCACCGGCATCACCGTGGGGATCGGTATCCTGCCCGCGGGCGCCCGCAACGTGTGCTTCGCCGCGATGGAACTGGCCACCCTCGCTCAGCTCCACCCCGGCCGCCTCCTCGCCGGCATCGGCCACGGCATGCCCGACTGGATGCGCCAGGCCGGATCGTGGCCCGCCAGTCCACTGACTCTGATCAAGGAGTACGCGACCGCGCTGCGCCTGCTCCTGCGCGGTGATCCCGGCCCGGCCGCCGGCCGCTACGTAGGCTGCGATGGCGTCGTCCTCACGGAAGTCCCCGATGCCGTGCCGCCGGTCGTCCTGGGCGTTCGCGGCCCCAAGTCGCAGGCCGCTGCGGGCGAAGTGGCCGACGGGCTGCTACTGGCCGAGCCCGCCGCTCCCGCCTACATCGCCGCCTCCCTCGAGCACCTGAGCCCCGTCACCGCATCGAGCCAGCCGGAGATCGTCACCTACGACGCCGCAGCCGTCGACGAGGACGAAGAAGCCGCCCTCGCGCGCGTGCGCACCGCCCTGGACTCGGTCGGCGAGAAGGACTGGGCCGCGCACATCGACCCCTTGCCCTTCGCCGCCGCGCTGCGCGCCCATCGCGTCGCCTCCCCGAACGCCCGGCATTTCGCCCGGACCATGCCCGCCGCCTGGGTCCGCGAACTGAGCATTGCCGGCACCTCAGACCAGGCTCGCGAAGCGATCGAGGCCCGCCACGCGGCCGGTGCGACCAGCGTCGTCCTTGCCCCCGCCGGCCCCGACGCCCTGGCCGCCCTCGACTCGCTCGCCCGCGCCCTGCCGCCCCGCCCTTGAACCAGAAACGCGGGATCCGGAGGAGACCATCACTATGACCACCGACCGCCGCATCGTGCTCTTCGACCTCTTCGGAGTCATCGCCCGCCACCAACGTCCGGGCGCACTGGAAAAGATGGCCGCGCGCTGCCACGTATCCGTTGACGCCTTCACCACGGCCTACTGGACGTACCGCCCGCCCTACGACGCCGCACAGCAGTCCGCCTCGGCGTACTGGACGGACGTACTGCGGGGGCTGTCCCGGTCCGTCGACGCCGAAACGATCGAGGAGTTGCGGCTCACCGACATCGACAGCTGGTCCCGCGTCGACGCCCTCATGGTCACCTACGTGCAGTCCCTGCGGCACCGTGCCGAGGTCGCCCTGCTGTCCAACATCCCCGCCGACCACGCGGATGCCTTCCTCGCCGCACAGCCCTGGCTGCACCACCTCGACCACATCGCCTTCTCCGGAAAGATCAAAGCGGCCAAGCCCGACCCGGCGGCCTTCCAGCACTGCGTCGTCGCCCTGCGGGCCGCTCCCGCCGACTTCCTTTTCGTCGACGACCGGGAGGAGAACGTCCGCGCGGCGCAGGCGATCGGCATGAACGGGCATATCTTCACCGGACAGGACGGACTGGCAACCGTCGTCGACACCTGGCTGCCGACCCGATAACCAGCGCGAGGGTGGTGCCATTCCGTGGTGAGGCGACCTTCCCTTTGATCTGCGGCGGGCGTGGCAGCGGTCATGCTCGCTCCGACTCATCGCGTACATCGTTGGCGGCCTCTTCGTCGTGGACTTCGCCCTCTATTTGCCCGCAGAGACCGGATGCGCTGGAGGTCCTCCCGCCCTGCGACTTCCCGGACTGTGCAGCGTTGCGCCCATCGCTGCACGGTGTGTGTCTTTCGATCACTGGCTGGGATCGCCCATTCTGCCGTTAACGCAGAGCCGACCCATCGAAGCGGTCTGGGCCGCCCACGGCCGCCACCCGATGCAATCCGGGCGACCTAATGCTCGGTAGCCGCGGGGACAGCTAGGGGCGGAGCTCCTGCCCGCTGTGACCACCGCCGCCCGCTATCAGCCCGCCGGTGAAGGCACGGCTGTCGGCGGCGACTGGGACGACGTCATCCCGCTGTCGGCCGAGCAGGTCGCTCTGGTGATCGGGGACGTGATGGGAAACGGTCTGTCAGAGGCCGTCACGATGGGTCGGCTGCGCACAGCGGGCCGTACGCTCCTCGATCTCGAGCAGCCCTTGGATGAGCTCTTCTTCCACCTCAACGAAATCGTCAGCGGGCTGGGGGACGGCTTCCACGCCACCTGCCTCTGCATCGTCTACGACCCGGTGAGCCGCATGCGCCAGGCCAATACTGCCGGCCATCCTCCGCCCGTCATACTCCCGCCCGGCGGAATCAGCTACGTGCTCGGCCTTCCCGTCAACCCCCACTTGGCGCCGCCACTCCCCCTTCGATACAGCCGAATTCAGCCTGCCGCACAGCACTATCGTGGCGCCGTACCAGAAGGGCTGGCCACGCGGCGAGAGCTGCGGGGCATGGGCCTGAGTCCGGGCGGCAACGAAGGCCCGGTAGCGATCCTGCGCTGCAAGCTGTGCGCCACCCGCCGAGACCGCTGAACTCAACGCATTCCGGGCGGGCGACGCAACTCGTTGACTTTCATCAGCCGGGCAAGAAGCAAGTAGCCCAAGGCTGTTGCGAGCGCCCCGGCAGCCAGTGCGACGGCCGTAGCCCACGTTCCACGTCCCAGGTCCGCGCACGCACGCGCTACGACCCAGCCCAGCCCAGCAGCCGGGCCCGCGGCGCAGAACAGTTTCACGTAGGTGCGACGCAGGCCGCCGACGTCCATGCGACCCCCAAGCCGCCTGCGCAGCAAATGCGCGGTGAGGGCGAGACCGGCCACGTAGGAGAGGGTGTAGGCGCCGGCCATGCCGACGACCGCCCAGCGGGCGGGCAGGAGCAAATGACAGGCGGTGGCCAGGGCGATGTTCACGCCCGCGATCCAGGCCGCCATGAAGAACGGAGTGCGGGTGTCCTCGAGGGCGTAGAAGCCACGCAACAGCAGGTACTGGGTGGAGAACGGGATGAGCCCGAGTCCGAACGCCTGCAGCATGTACCCCAGCGGGCGTGCCGAGGCGGCGTCCGCCGCCCCATGGGCGAACAGCAGCGAGGAGATCTGCGGCCCCAGAGCGAGGAAGAGGAACGCGGCGGGCACGATGACCACGCCACTGATCCGCAGCACCCGGGACAGGTCCGCGCGTAGATCCGGGATGCGCCCCTCAGCGACGGCTCGGCTCATTCGCGGCAGCAGCGCCGTCACCAGGGACACCGTCACGATCGACTGCGGCAGCATCCAGATGGTCTGCGCGTAGGTGTAGGCCGAGTAGCCGGCGCCGGCCTGCGGCAGCTCCTGGTCTGCGGCATTGGCGTAGTTCGTGACCACTGTCAGGGCGACCTGGTTGGCCAGGACGAACAGCAGTGTCCACTTCGCCGCGTGGACGCTCTTGCCCAAACCGGTGCCCCGCCAGTCGAACCGCGGGCGGAAACGGAAACCGGCCGCCCGCGCGAACGGGATCAGCGCCAGGGCCTGCACGGCGATACCCACCGTCGTCCCGATCCCCAGCAACCACACCTGGTCGGCGGTTATGTCCTCCACCTGATCGGGCACCGCCATCAGCCCCAGGTAGGCGGCGAACATGCCGACCAGCACAACATTGTTCAGCACCGGGGTCCACATCATCGCGCCGAACTTCTCACGCGCGTTCAACACCTGCCCGTAGATGCTGAACAGCCCGTAGAAGAAGATCTGCGGCAACAGGAACCGCGCGAACGTCACCGTCAGCTGAAACGCCTCATGGCTGTCCGGGGTGTCCCGCATGTACAGGCCCACGATCTGCGGCGCCGCCCACACCGCCAGCGCCGTCCCCACACCCAGTACACAGACCACGAGCGTGACCAGACGCTGCTCGTAGGCACGTCCGCCATCAGGCTGCGTCGTCCTGGCCCGCACCAGCTGCGGCACCAGCACGGCGTTGAGGGCGCCACCGATCAGCAGCGTGTACAAGCTCGTTGGCACGGTGTTCGCTGTGTTGTACGTACTGGCCAGCAAGCCCGTGCCAAGCGCTGCGGCCTGCAGCACCTGGCGGATCAGTCCCGTCGCCCGGGACACCACCGTGCCAACAGCCATCAGCAAGGACGAACGAGTCAGCCCGCCCTTGTCCTTTTTCTGCCGGGCGGCATGCCGCCCCCTTGCCTGCTGCTCCTGCGGCATGGTCTGCGCCGCGGAGTCCGCCCCCTGCACCATGCCGTCAATCTATGTTCTCAAAGCCCCACGGCCCCAATCTGCCCTCGTCACCCAGCAGGCCGCATCCCTGATGCCGCAGGACTCTCTCGGCAGCCGATCGTGCTGACGAACCTTCGCAGCTCGTTGCGGCCACCCCAGGAATACGACAGCCGCAGAACAAGTGCTCTGCGCCAGTACCGCTCAAAATGCGCGGGATGTGCCTTCTCCGAACTACCGAGGGTGTCCCGTGATCGGGTATCGGGACGATCAGTCTCAAGGAGAAGTGTCTCGTCGCAGTGAGGTCAACTCTGTGGCCAGCAATGGCTCATGTGCACTGAGACAGGGCTGGCGGCTTCGTCTCAGTCAACCTGGTCCCGGTGCAGTTCCTTCTGGAGGAAGGCGCTGAGCAGGAACTTCGCCCATCGACAAGCAGTCCGGCGTGGTCGAAGATCTGTCTGTGACTGATGACGAACTCATCGTGGCCGTGCGGGAGCAGATAGCCAGCCGGGAGCTGCCGGAGCCGGCCTTGGCGGACGATGTACGGGCGGTGGAGCAGATGGTGGGGCACCCGATGCCCCAACTACTGCGAAGGTTGTATCGCGAAGTGGCCAACGGTGGCTTTGGGCCTTGGGACGTGGTGTCTTTGACGGATACCGGCGACTGGTTCAGCGACTGCGCCGACATCACGGAGGCGTACCGCGACTTCGCCGACCCGGAGAAAGGTCTCCCGCCAGGGATCGTTGCGCTCATGGACCGGGGCTGTGCGATGTGGGCGCTGATCGACTTCAGGACGGCGGACGGTCAGATGTGGGACTGGGACCCCAACTTCTGCTGCACGGAGCATGCGCTGGCCCCGCTGGGGCAGTCGCTGGCCGAGTGGCTCACCGACTGGTTGAACGGCACCATCCCGGACGGTTCCTATCCGCATCGTGAGGTTTCCAGCAAGGACTGTTCTTCACGTCGATGAGGCGTGGGTGGATGGGCTGAGCTCTCGCCTCTACCGTGACGGTGGAGGAGGCGACACCAATGGGCTCACTGCTCGAGGAGCTGGAGGCCCGGGAGACGGCGGCCCGGGAGCGGGTGGACGACCTGGAAGACCGCCGACATGACCGGCGCCCGCTGGGGACTCACCGGCGCCGAAGCCGTTCTCCGACTCCGCACCCTGATCGACAACGGAGATCTTGACGCGTACTGGCGATTCCACGCACACCGCGAGCACCAGCGCCTCTACCCAGTGGAGCAGCAGGACTACGACCTCACCGCTTGATCACGAGATTCCCCGCAGAGGAACTGCACCTACCTGGTCCCTGGCAGCCCTCTTCGAGACTTCCTGTTCGGCGGCGAACTCGTCCAGGAGCTGGAAGAGCATAGGAGGCAGGGAGGAGCGCAGCGAGCTCCCGCGTGCAGTCCTCGTTGCAGTCCTCGTTGCAGTCCTCGAAGTAGCGGCCGGTGACGCCGCGCCTTCCTCGATCTCGGGCGTCATGTTGCCCTCCTGGTGGCGCTGGAGGCCGGTCCGGATGCGGCCCGGCATGACCGCGCTGCCCTCAGCGTCGTCTGCTGGCGCCTGCCAACAACCACCAACCTGCCGGGGCCACCC